>NZ_JBQHCX010000013.1:0-282794 GCF_052068475.1 Streptomyces sp. SD31
GGGGCCTGCGGCCCCCAGACCCCCGCTTCGGCCCTGAACGGGCCTCGTCCTCAAACGCCGGACGGGCTGAGTGATGCCCGGCCGGCGCTGAGAGGTGAAGCCCCCTCTCTCGGACGGCGGGCGGGCGGGCTGGGTGGTGCGGGCCGGGCCGGTGCTGAGGAGCGACGGTCGGCGTCGCAAGGTCTGGCCCCCAACGGGCTGCCGGCCGGTGTCAGAGAGTGACTGGGGGCGAGCGATTTGCCTCTGTCCGCATGGTTGACGTAATGTTGCATTCACCGACGCGGGGTGGAGCAGCTCGGTAGCTCGCTGGGCTCATAACCCAGAGGTCGCAGGTTCAAATCCTGTCCCCGCTACTGAAGGCCTAGGGCCGGGATCCTCACGGATCCCGGCCCTAGGTGCGTTTCAGGGCGCGTGACCCACCGCCTCCTCGTACAGCGTGCGGTTCACCGTCCGTGACTCCGGGAGTGGGCTGCCCTCCGACACGCCCTGGGCCTCGTAGGCCGACTGCAGGCGCGTCGTCGTACCGGAGCGGATTTCCCAGTCCATGCGCAGGGGTGGGGTGGATTTGAGGATGGACTCCTCCGACTTCAGGAGTCTGGCGAGGTATGTGACAAAGGTCGCATCCTGCTTGTAGTCGGCCGCGAAGTACGTGTTCACCCTGCGGATGTAGGCCCTGAGCAGTGCCACGCCCGCGTCCACGTCGTCCTGCAGCAGTGCGCGGCCGTAGAGCATGCCGCCCAGCGGTTCGCCCTGAGGCTGGCCGCCCAGGAAGGCGTACCCCTGCTTGCCGTCCACCTTGCGCCAGACCGGATCCAGGAGCCACGCGGAGTCGACGCCGCCGTTCTGCAGGGCCGTGAGGACGTCGGCCGAGCCCAGTTGCTGGTACTGGATGTCGGCCAGGCACGGCCAGCGCCAGTTCCAGTGCGCGCCTGCGGCGGTGGGTGCGGGCGGGGTGGAGTTCCTGCGGGCCCGGGCGGCGGACCAGGACCCACTCCGCGGATGGCTTCGTGAGTGTCGTCATGCCGGTACCGCCTCCTTCCGCAGCAAGTCCCACAGCTCGCTCTTCAGCGCGGTGAACTCGGGTGCGGCGCGGATGCCGCCGGTGCGCGGGCGCGGGAAGGGCGGGCGGTGCTCGGCGATGATCCGGCCCGGGCGGGCGGACATCACCAGCACGCGGTCGCCGAGGACGATGGCCTCCTCCAGGCTGTGGGTGATGAAGAGCGTGGTCGTCCGTAGCGTCTGGGTGATGTCCAGGAGTTCGTCCTGGAGGATCGTGCGAAGCTGGGCGTCGAGCGCCGCGAACGGCTCGTCCATGAGCAGGAGTTCGGGCCGCACGGCCAGTGCCCGGGCGATCGCCACGCGCTGGCGCATACCGCCGGAGAGAGTGGCCGGGTAGGCGTCCGCGAAGTCCGACAGGCCCATGCGGGCCAGCCAGTCGTCGGCGCGCGCGTTCGCCTCGCGGCGGGGGACGCGTTGGATGTCCAGCCCGAAGCGGACGTTGGCACGGACGGTCTTCCAGTCGTAGATGCCGTAGTCCTGGAAGATCATGGCTGCCGGACGCGCGCTCGACGCGCGGATCTCCAGCGTGCCCGAGCTCGGGCGCAGCAGGCCCGCGGCGATGCGCAGGAGCGTGGACTTGCCGCAGCCGGAGGGGCCGACGACACACACGAACTCACCGGGCGCGACGGTCAGATCGAGGGGGCCGAGGGCGTCGAGCGTGTGGGGGGTTCGGCCGAAGGTGCGGGTCAGGTCGGTGGCTTTGAGTTTCGGATCACTCGCTTCTCGGTCTTGATACGGCTCTCCCACGGGGGCTCCTCGCGGAGTGCGGTACGGACTGGTGGGTGCCGTCGACGATATGACGGGCCGTCAGATACGGGAAGGTCGCCCGCAGGGGTCGTATTCGCCGGGGTCGTGTCCGCAGGTCGTACGCAGCGCGAAGCCCCGGCGCCTCATAGGTGCCGGGGCTTGAAGGAGTCGCGGGGCTACGCCTTCGCGCAGTTGGGGCAGATGCCGCGGTACGTCACCTCGACGTCCGAGACTGTGAAGCCGAAGCGCTCCGAGTCGGGGAGGTCGGCCATCGGGTTGCCTGTCGGGTGGACGTCCCGGATCGAGCCGCAGTGAGCGCAGACCAGGTGGTGGTGGGGCCGGTGGGCGTTCGGGTCGTACCGCTTCGCGCGCTTGTCGGTGGAGACCTCGAGTACCTCGCCGAGGGAGACCAGCTCGCCCAGCGTGTTGTAGACGGTGGCCCGGGAGATCTCGGGCAGCTTGGCGACAGCCCGGGCGTGGACCTCGTCGGCCGTCAGGTGGACGTGATCGCCGGCGAGGACCTCGGCCACGACACGCCGCTGCGCGGTCATCCGCCATCCGCGTCCGCGCAGCCGTTCCAGAAGGTCACTCATGGAGAACACCTTAACAGCAGCATGCCTAGGTTCCGAATGGGTGTGACTTTGGATCTCCTTTTGATTTGGACAAAGTCCAGCATGGGGCGAGGCTGGCTTTGATCAGGGGTCCAGGACCGGTGCCTGCTGGAGTGGGGCGCCTCTTCGCGTACGGCGACCCACCGCTTCGATCGCTTGCCGTGGCGGACGGGCCGGGTTCCTCGGGAGCCCGGCCCGTTTCGTGTGCCGTTGCCCTGGTGGCCGTTCCTAGGCCGGAACCTGCTGCCGTACGGGTGCCCAGCAGCGGATGATGTCGCGGACCGAGACGATGCCGACGGGCTCGTCGTGGTCCAGGACGATCAGATGGCGGAAGCCGCCGTGCGCCATGGCGCGGGCCGCCTCCTCCAGGGTCCACGACGGGGCGGCGAACACGACGTCGTTGGTGGTGTGGTCGTGGGTGCGTTCGCTGTCCGGGTTCTGTCCGAGGCCGACGGAGTTGAGGATGTCGCGTTCGGTGAGGATGCCGATGCCGCCGGCGTCGGGGTCGTGGACCACGGCCGCGCCGATCCGACGGGCGGACATCAGCGCGGCTGCCTGGCGAAGGGTGTGAGTGGGGCCGATGGTGAGGACCACGGTGCTCATGGCGTCACGTACGAGCATGGATGGAGCCACCTCCTGGTGTGCCCCCCGCCGCCTGGTTCACGGCTTGTTCACGGTTTCACAAATTCACAAGTGGGGGGACTCTCAGGGTTGCAGGCAAAGCGCGGGTCAACAAGGGGGCGCGTGCGGCTGGTACGGGGGCGCGACGGGAGCGTCAGTAGCGCTCGTTGAGATACCCGAGGAACTCGTCGTGCAGGAGGCCGTTCGAGGCGGCCGCGTTACCGCTGTGCGGGCCCGGGCGGCCGTCGAGGCCGGTGAAGGTGCCGCCGGCTTCGGTGACGATGATCGCCGTGGCGGCCATGTCCCACAGTGACAGCTCCGGCTCGGCGCAGAGGTCCACCGAGCCCTCGGCGACCATCATGTAGGGCCAGAAGTCGCCGTACGCGCGCGTACGCCACACCTCACGGGTCAGGTCGAGGAAGCCGCCCAGCCGGCCCTGGTCCTCCCACCCGCTGAGCGAGGAGTACGCGAACGAGGCGTCCGACAGCTTCGAGACGCGGGAGACCTGCAGGCGGGTCGCGGAGGAGAGGCTGCGGCCGCTGAAGGCGCCGTGTCCCTTGGCGGCCCACCAGCGGCGGCCGAGAGCGGGGGCGGAGACGACGCCCACGACCGGCTGGAAGCCGGTCTCGCCGGCCTCCATCAGGGCGATGAGGGTGGCCCAGACCGGGACGCCGCGTACGTAGTTCTTGGTGCCGTCGATCGGGTCGATCACCCAGCGGCGGGGGCCGGTGCCCTCGACGCCGTACTCCTCACCGAGGATCGCGTCTCTCGGCCGGGCCCGCTGCAGCTGCCCGCGGATGAGTTCCTCGGCGGCCTTGTCGGCCTCGCTCACCGGCGTCATGTCCGGCTTTGTCTCGACCTTGAGGTCGAGCGCCTTGAAGCGGGCCATGGTGGCGGCGTCGGCGGCGTCCGCGAGGACGTGGGCGAGGCGGAGATCGTCGAGGTAGTCCGGCATGGGACGAACCGTATCTGTCGTGGTCGGGGTGGGGCTACCGGGTGACTGCGTCGGCCGGGCCGAGTCACAGGCGCCGCTCGCCTTGCGCATCACCCGGCGTGGGGCTGGGGGGCGCGCAGCCCGGCGCTGGCGGGGTGCCGCCGGCGCCCACCCGTGCCGCGCCAGCGGCACGACTGCCCGCGGCTGAGCGGCACGGTCCCGACCTACAACGAAACCGTCAGGCCCGCTACGCGAACCCCCACCCCACAGCAACAGGCCGCCGCAGGCATCCCCGGCCCGACCGCCGGAGGCAACGCGTGCTCTCGCGACCCCTTGACAGTGCCTCTGTGCGCGTCAAATCTGGGCGCAGAGCCGCTCGCCCAGGGAGGCGATGATGCCTGCAGCGCGGGAATCACTGCTGGACGCCGCTTACACGGCGCTGGCGCGCCGGCCATGGTCCGCCGTGCGGATGGTGGACGTGGCCGCGGCGGCCGGAGTGTCCCGGCAGACGCTGTACAACGAGTTCGGCAGCAAGGAAGGTCTCGCCCGCGCGCTCGTCAGGAGGGAGGCCGACGCGTACCTGGCCGGCGTCGACCGCGCCCTCGCCACGCAGAGCGACGCCCGTGAGCGCCTCACCGCCACCGCGGAGTGGACCGCCGCACTCGCCCGCGACAACGCCCTGGTCCGCGCCATGCTCACCGGCTGCTGGAGCGAGCGCCTGCCCTCACCGACTCTCTCGGCCGTCCCGTCCTCCTCCGCCGTACCGGCACAGCGACGGGCGGACGGCCCCCTGCCCTCCCCGGGCGACTTCGTGGCCATCGTCCGCGACCGGGCCGTGTCGGTCCTGTCCGGGCCCGGCGTCAACAAGTCCGACACCCCCGACCTCGCCCGCTCCTGCGAACTCGTCGTCAGGCTGGCCCTGTCCTGCGTCGCCGCCCCACCCGGCCAAGGCGGCGTGGCCGACCTCGTACGCAGCGCGCTGTACCGGCAGTTGACCGGCTGACCTCCGGGCGAATCCCGCCTCAGTGCGCCGAGCCGGACAACTGCAACCCGATGACCCCCACGATCACCAGGCTGATCGACACGATCTTCAACGTCGACACGATGTCCCCGAGGAAGATCATCCCGTAGATCGCCGTACCGGCCGCCCCGATCCCCGTCCACACCGCATACGCCGGCCCCACGTCCAGCTTCTTCAGCGACAGCGTCAGCAGTCCGAAACTGCCGAGGGCGAAGATGCAGAACGCGACGGTCGGCCAGAGCCGGGAGAAGCCGTGCGACAGCTTCAGACAGACGGCGAAGCCGGTTTCGAGCAGCCCCGCCACGATGACCAGCAGCCACGCCATGTGCTGTCCTCCCGTATCCCCGCGTTCTGTGACCGCTTCGTCGGCTTCATCGGCTTCGTCAGGCTTTGGTCAGGCTTGGTTCCAGCTCGGTGCGATTATGCCCTTACCAGCCCTACAGGGAGGCAAACAACGCGGAGGTCAGCCGCCTTCCTCAGTCGCCCTCCGTGGGCTCCCGCGTAGCCAGCAGCCGCCGCAGCGAGTAGAGCCGCGCCTGATCGGCGTGACCCTGCGCCACCCAGTCGTCCAGCGCGCAGTCCGGTTCGTCATGACTGCACGCACGCGGGCAGCCTTCGGTTCCCGGTTCCAGGTCGGGGAACGCGTGGATCACCCGGGACGGGTCGACATGAGCCAGACCGAAGGAGCGGACCCCGGGGGTGTCGATCACCCAGCCGTCCGCCACGGGCCCCGCCAGCGGCAGCGCCAGCGCCGATGTCGTCGTGTGCCGCCCCCGGCCCGTCACTGCGTTGACATGACCGGTCGAACGCCGCCGTTCCTCCGGCACCAGCGCGTTCACCAGCGTCGTCTTGCCCACCCCCGAGTGACCGACGAACGCCGTCACCCTGCCGTCGAGTTGCTCCCGCACCCGGTCCGCCGCGCTGCCGTTCTCCAGCTCCTCACGGCTGGTGACCACATACGGGATGTCCAACGCCCCGTAGAGCTCCAGGAGTTTGTCCGGCGGTGCCAGGTCCGACTTCGTCATCACCAGCAGCGGCTCCAGACCGCCGTCGAACGCCGCCACCAGACAGCGGTCGATCAGCCGAGGCCGCGGCTCGGGGTCGGCGAGGGCGGTGACGATGGCGAGCTGGTCGGCGTTGGCCACCACGACGCGCTCGTAGGGGTCGTCGTCATCGGCCGTCCGCCGAAGCACCGACGTCCGCTCCGCGATCCGCACGATCCGCGCGAGCGTGTCCTTCTTGCCGGACAGATCGCCGACCAGAGCGACCCGGTCACCGACCACCGCCGCCTTGCGGCCGAGCTCGCGGGCCTTCATCGCCATCACGACCCGGTCCTCGACGAGGCAGGTCAGACGGCCCCGGTCGACGGTGAGGACCATGCCCTCGGCGGCGTCCTCGTGCTTGGGCCGGATGCTTGTACGGGGCCGGGTGTTCCGACGGCCCGGGCGGCTGCGGATGTCGTCCTCGTCGGTGTGCTTGCCGTAGCGGCGCATGGCGTTGAGTCCCTACGCCCCGAGCATCCCGGTCCACAGCTCGGGGAAGTCCGGCAGGGTCTTCGCCGTGGTCGCCACGTTCTCGATCCGTACGCCCTCGACCGCGAGGCCGATGATCGCGCCGGCCGTCGCCATGCGGTGGTCCTCGTAGGTGTGGAAGACGCCGCCGTGCAGCCGGCGCGGGCGGATGTGCAGGCCGTCGGCCGTCTCCGTCACGTCACCGCCGAGTTCGTTGATCTCCTTGGTGAGCGCGGCCAGGCGGTCCGTCTCGTGCAGACGCAGGTGCGCGACCCCGCGCAGGGTCGAGGGGGAGTCGGCCAGGGCGGCCACCGCCGCGATGCCCGGGGTGAGTTCGCCGACCTCGCTCAGGTCCACGTCGATGCCGTGGATCGCGCCCGAGCCGGTGAACACGAGCCCGTACTCGGTGAGTTCGCAGGAACCGCCCATCTCGGTGAAGATCTCCCGCAGCCGGTCACCGGGCTGGGTGGTCCGGGCCGGCCAGTCCGGGATGAGCACCTTGCCGCCGGTCACCAGCGCCGCGGCCAGGAACGGCTGGGCGTTGGACAGATCCGGCTCGATGGTCAGGTCGCGGCCGAGCAGGGCGCCCGGCGTGACCCGCCAGACGTTCGGCTCGCCGCCCGACTCCGGGGTGTCCACCTGGGCGCCGACCGCGCGCAGCATGTCGACGGTCATGCGGATGTGCGGCATCGAGGGGAGCGTGGAGCCGATGTGGCGGACCTCCACGCCCTGGTTGAAGCGCGGTCCGGAGAGCAGCAGGGCCGACACGAACTGGGACGACGAGGAGGCGTCGATCTCCACCGGGCCGCCCTCCAGCGCACCGCCGCCGTGCACCGTCAGCGGCAGCGCGCCCCGGCCGTCGTCGTCGATCCGGGCGCCGAGGACACGCAGGGCGTCGATCACGCCGTGCAGGGGACGCTCGTACGACCTCGGGTCGCCGTCGAAGCGGATGGGGCCGTCGGCGAGCGCGGCCACCGGCGGCAGGAAGCGCATCACCGTGCCGGCGTTGCCGACGTCGACCGTGACCGGGCCGCGCAGACCCGCGGGGAGCACACGCCACGCCTCGCCGGTGCCCTCGGGACCCACGCCCTCCTCGATGCCGACGCCCATCGCGCGCAGGGCGCCGGCCATCAGCAGGGTGTCGCGGGAGCGGAGGGGGCGGCGCAGCCAACCCGGTTCCGAGGCGAGGGCTGCCAGGACGAGGGCGCGGTTGGTGACCGACTTGGACCCGGGCACGTGGACCGTCGCGTCGACGGCTCCGCTCGCGTGCGGGGCGGGCCAAAGGGCGGGCTGTGCGTCGTTCGGGGCCATGGGCCCCACTCTATAAGGAGGGGGGTGGGTAGGCCGTTTGTCGTCTGCGGGTCCGTTGTGGCTGGTCGCCCCCACCCGGCGGAGCCGCATATCGATACGGCCCCGCGCCCCTGGAGGTCGGCTGTCATACCGCCAGTAGCCAGCGGCCGCCGCCTATCAATGAGCACAACGACACCGCGTGGAACAGGAACAGCCACAAGCTCGCCGGCACGTGCGTCAGCCGCGACAGCTGATCCGCGTCCGAGTCGCCCGCCCCACCCCGCGCCCTCTTCGCCTGCAGCTCGAACGCCGGTCGCACGCCCCCCACCAGCAGGAACCACACCACCACATACGCGAACGCCGCCTGCACCTGCGGGCCCGTCAGCCAGCTCACCAGCACGAACGTGCCGCCCGTCACGAACACCGTCAGTGCCCCGTACGCGTTGCGGATCATCACCAGCATCGCCACCAGCAGTGCCGTCGCCAGCCACAGCAGCAGCGTGATCCGGCCGGAGGCCAGCAGTGCCGCGCCGCCGAGGCCCAGCAGCGGAGGAGCCGTGTAGCCCGAGGCGGCCGTGAGGATCATGCCGAGGCCGTGTGGCTTGCCGCGGCTGACGGTGAGGCCGCTGGTGTCGGAGTGCAGGCGTATGCCGGTCAGGGTCCGGCCGGTCAGCAGCGCGACCAGGCCGTGGCCGCCCTCGTGGGCGATGGTGATGGCGTTGCGTGAGAGACGCCACAGGACGTGCGGGACGACGACGGCGAGCGCGGCGACCAGGGCGGCGATCACCACCCACAGATCCGGGTCGGGCTGAGTACCGGAGACCTCGTTCCAGAGGGAGGCGAGCGAGGCGGATGCGGTGCTGTCCATGTCAGGCGATGGCTCCCTGTGGTCGGATGGAATCTGGCAGTG
This sequence comes from Streptomyces sp. SD31, assembly GCF_052068475.1. Taxonomy (NCBI): domain Bacteria; kingdom Bacillati; phylum Actinomycetota; class Actinomycetes; order Kitasatosporales; family Streptomycetaceae; genus Streptomyces; species Streptomyces sp. SD31. Next base: position 8,705 of record NZ_JBQHCX010000013.1, read on the forward strand.
TGGCACGTATGTGTGGACGGTATGCAGCGAGTCGTGGACCCGAGGATCTCGCAGGAATCTTTGAGATCGAGAAGTGGGAGCCCGAGGAGACCCTGGAGCCGGACTACAACGTGGCACCCACCAAAGAGGTCCACGTCGTCCTCGACCGTCCTTTGAAGGACGTGCCTGACCCCCGGCCGGTTCGGCAGCTGCGGAAGCTGAAGTGGGGGCTGGTGCCCAGCTGGTCCAAGACCCCCGAGTCCGCCTTCAAGATGATCAACGCGCGCGCGGAGACGGTCCACGAGAAGCCGTCGTACCGGCGGGCTTTCTCCTCCCGGCGCTGCATCATCCCCGCCGACGGCTACTACGAGTGGGTCACCGGCAAGCAGGAGCGGGACCTGGAGGTGGAGGGGAAGAAGAAACGGCCGCGCAAGCAGCCGTACTTCGTGCTGCCCGCCGACGGGTCGGTGTTCGCGATGGCGGGGCTGTACGAGTTCTGGCGGGACAAGACCCTGCCGGACGACCACCCGCACGCCTGGTGGGTGACCTGCTCCGTCATCACGACGGAGGCGGAGACGACCCCGCTGGCGGTGACGCCGCCCGAGGGCCCGACCTCGCTGGCCGAGATCCACCCCCGCATGCCGCTGATGCTGACCCCGGACCGCTGGGACACCTGGCTCGACCCGTCCCGCACCGACCCCGAGGAGCTGCGGACGCTGCTGGACCCGCCGCCCGCCGGACTGATGCGCGCCTACCCCGTCTCCACGCTGGTCAGCAACGTCCGCAACAACGGCCCGGAGCTGCTGAAGGAGCTGGACGGCCCCGAAGAGGGCACACTCTTCTGAACGCGGAGATGCGCCGAGCACCTCAGGGACCGGCCCGAGCACCTCAGGGACCGGCCCAGGCGCGGGCCGGCGAGGCGTGGCGGCCCCGACAGGCGCCGCCACGCCGACTCACCCGGACCGCACCCGCGCGGACCGCCCGGACCAGGGCCGATCAGACGGCTCCGGCCGGCGTCAGGGCCTCCCGTACCGTCGCCCGTGCCAGTGCGGCCGTGGGGTCCACCACCGGGAGGCCGGCGGTGCGATCGCCGAGAAGGAGGGGCAGTTCGGTGCAGCCCGCCACCAGCAGGCCCGCCCCTCGGGCCGCCAGCTCCTCGGCCGCCCGCTCGATCAGGGAGACCGGGGCCGGGCCGAGGTCGCCCGCCTTGACCCGGCGGATGGCGCCCGTGACGGCCTCGCCCTGGGAGAGCTCGCCCGGCACCACGACCCGCAGACCCGCCGCTTCCACGGCCCGCTGATAGAGCCCGGCGCGGATCGTGCCGGTCGTGGCCAGGAGCCCGACCGACGCCACGTCCGGGTGGTGGTGGCGGATCTCGGCGACCGTCTCCGCGATCATGTCGAGCATCGGGGCCCGCACCGTGGTCCGTACCTCGTCGAGGAACGCGTGCGCGGTGTTGCACGGCGTCGCGATGACCCGTGCCCCCATGGCTTCGAGCCGGTGGGCGCCGCGCACGAGCCACGGCGTCGGGTCGGGGCCGCGCCCGATCAGCGCCGCCGAGCGGTCCGGGACCGTGGGGTCGGCCCAGACCACGACCGGCAGATGGTCCTGGTCGATGTCGGCCGGTGTCGCGTCGATGACCTTCCGGTAGAAGTCGACCGTGGCCAACGGGCCCATTCCGCCCAGGATTCCGATGGACATCTCACGTCCCCCATTGGTCGAGTGCGAGCTTGCCGACCAGCACGGTCACGACGACGAGCAGCACGGCCCGCACGAAACCGCTGCCGCGCTTGAGTGCCATGCGGGCTCCCACCGAGGCGCCCGCGAGGTTGAACAGCGCCATGAAGGGAGCGAGAGCCCACAGCACCGTTCCCTGATACGTGAACATCGCGAGCGCGCCCAGGTTCGTCCCGACGTTGACGACCTTCGCGGTCGCCGACGCCGTGACCATGTCCATCGACAGGACCGCGACCAGGCCGATCACCAGGAAAGTCCCCGTGCCGGGGCCGAGCAGGCCGTCGTAGAAGCCGATACCCGCCCCGACGACCACGACGGCGGTCAGGACCCGCTGCCGGGTCACGGCGCCGCCCGGCCGCTGCCCGAACTGCGGCTTCAGGACGACGAAGGCGGCCACCGCGAGCAGCAGCACCATGATCACAGGGCGCAGCACCTCGCTGTTCACGCCGGCCGCGAAGAACGCCCCGGCCACCGCCGCCAGGGCCGCGACGGAGCCGAGCCCGGCCGCGAGCCGCACGTCGATCGCGGCTCGGCGGGCGTACGTCACCGCCGCCGCGGACGTGCCGACGACGCCGACGGCCTTGTTGGTGCCGAGGGCGTATGCCGGGGCCAGGTGCGGGAAGGCGACCAGCAGGGCGGGCACCTGGAGGAGCCCGCCACCGCCGACCACCGCGTCCACCCAGCCCGCGAGCGCGGCGGCGACGCAGAGCAGCACCGCCGCCGTGAGGGTCAGGTCATGCACGGGCGTAGCTGTCCTTGCTGAGCACGCGGCCCCCGGCCCGCACCAGGACGTCGGCGGGCAGCTCGCCGGGGTACGGGTAGAACCGGCGCAGCCAGCGGTCGGCGCCGTCGTAGCGCGGCGTGAAGTCGCTGCGGCCGTGCACGACGATCCGGTTGTCGACCAGGAGCAGTTCGCCCCGGTCGGCCCGCACCGCGCGGTGCACGGTGTGCATGGCGCGGTTGAGGCGCTCCAGGGCCGCCTGCGCCTCGGGGTCCGTGCCGAAGGTGTTGTGCATGTTGAACCGGACCCTCGTCCCGGGGGCGCCGGCCGGGCCGTCCGTGAGCACCGGGTGCGGCTCGGTCACCGGCCTCTCGTCCTCGGCGAGACCCCGGGTGAAGGAGAGCGGGAAGCGGCTGCGGTAGCGGTCGGTGCGCAGCAGCTCACGGTCGCCGGCCGAGAGCAGCGGCTCGGCCTCGCGGACCGAGGCGACCATGGTGGCCGCCCGCCGGTCGTGGTCGGGGCGCAGGCACAGCAGGCCCAAGTGCGAGGGCCGCACCGGGTGGTGGACGTTCTCGGTGTGGAAGTCGAAGAGCGTGGAGCCGGAGTTCAGGGGCTTCGCGGCGTCGGTGGGGACCGGGTACACGTCGTGCACGAGCGCCCCGGACTTCTCGTCCTCGTAGCCGATCAACCCGCCCAGCGGGTGCGCCACCAGGGCCACGAGCAGGCTGGAGGGGTGCGTCTCGCCGAGGACGTTGGAGCCGTACGTCGCCGGAGTCGGCGGGATGTCGCCGACGGGCAGTCCGCGCACCACGAGGAGACCGTGGTCCGGCGGCGTGTCACGGAAGGACTCGATGCCCTCGCGCAGCCGGGCCGGCAGCCGCTCGGCGAGCACGGCGAACGCCTCGGTCTGGAGGGCCTGTTCCAGGGGGCCCGTCAGGCGCGCCGCGACGTGGAGCAGTCCTTCGAGGCGGGCGGTGTCGCCCGGGTCGAGGGTGAGCGTGGCGAGGTCTGAACGGGGTTCCGCATGAGTCGTCATGCCGGAGATCATTCGGCCCCAACGAGGGCTGTGACCAGGGAAGTTGACCGTCCGGAAACGTCCATGACCCGCACCGGTCACACCTCGTACCTGTCCGGTTCGGGACGCGGCCTGATGCGGACGCGGCCCGGCGCGTCACCACCCCGTGCGGTGCGGCAGCATGTGGGGTGGCGCGGCCATGTCTTCGGGGGAGGTGTCCGCCATGTCTGAAGTTTCCTTGTTCTCCTTCATATGGGGATGATCGGTGCGATCGATGCGGTCGGTGTCCTTGTCCGCGGTCAACGCCGGCGTGGTGGCGATGGCGGTCTCCTACGCGGGACCGCTCGCCCTCGTCCTGGCCGCCGCCGACGCGGCCGGCCTGAGCCCGGCGCAGACCTCGTCATGGGTGTGGGCGATATCCATGGGCGCGGGCCTGACCTGCGTGGGGCTGAGCTGGTGGAGCCGTACCCCGGTGATCACGGCGTTCTCGACGCCGGGCGCGGCCATCGTGGTCACGGCTCTCGCGCAGCACGACTACGCCGAGGCCGTCGGCGCCTTCCTCTTCGCGGGCGTCGCGGCCACGGTGCTGACCGCGACGGGGGTGTTCACCCGGGTCCTCGCCCGGATTCCGGAGGGAATCGTCTCGGCGATGCTCGCCGGGATCCTCTTCTCCTTCGGCACGGCGATCTTCACCTCGCTGCGCTCGGCCCCGCTGCTCGCGGGTTCGATGGTGATCGGCTGTCTGCTCGCCAAGCGCCTGTGGCCGACCTACGCGGTGATGTGTGCGCTGGCCGCAGGGCTCGCCGCCGCCTGGGCCGGCGGCGGCCTCAGCCCGCACATCGCCGGTCCCGGCCTGGCCGTGCCGCACCTCACGGCACCGCACTTCTCGGCGGGGGCGCTCATCGGCATCGGCGTGCCGCTGCTCGTCGCCACGCTCGCCGGTCAGTACGCGCCGGGGATGGCCGTGCTGCGCGCCGACGGCTACCGGCCGAACGAGCGCGTGGTGTGCGGTACGACCGGTGTCGTGTCGACGCTCCTCGCTCCCTTCGGCTCGCACGCGATCAACCCGGCTGCCATCACCGCCGCCATCTGCACCGGGCCCGAGGCACACCGGGATCCGGCCAGGCGGTGGGTCGCGGGAGTGAGCTGCGGCGTCGGCTATCTGGTCGTGGGCTGCTTCGGCTCGACGCTCGTCGCCCTGTTCACCGGGCTGCCGGCGGCGCTCGTGGCGACCCTGGCCGGCCTGGCGCTGCTAGGAGCGCTCTCCGGCAGTCTGGCCCGTACGGTCGCGGACGAACGCGACCGTGAGGCCTCCGTGATCACCTTCCTCGCGACCGCCTCCGGAGTGACCGTCGCCGGTATCGGCTCACCCTTCTGGGGACTGCTCGCCGGAATCGTCGCGCACGTCCTGCTCAAGACCCGCAGGGGCGAGCCAGCCCGCACGCTCGGCGAGGACGGCGACCTGGAACCGGCTCGTGGCGCCGAGCGTCGACGTCAGGTCGTTGACCATCCGGCGGACGGTGCGGTCGGAGACGCCGAGGCGCCGCGCGACCGCCTCGTCGGTCAGCCCCTCGGCGAGTAGCCGCAGGACCGCCCGCTGCCGCCGGTCGGGCCGGCCCTCCGGGACCTCGTCCACGGCGGAGCGCGCCCCCGTGTCGAAGGCGGCGGCCTGCGCCCACGCGTACTCGAACTGGCTGCGGAACACCTCGACCAGGGAGGGGTCGTAGACGACGACGGCCGCCTGCTGTCCGTCCGTGCCGGTGGCGGGCACGATCGCCAGGTGCTGGTCGACGACGATGAGCCGGTGCGGCAGCGTCACGGCGGTACGCACCCGCCCGCCCGCCTTCTGCAACTCCCGCAGATACGCGCATATATGGGGCTGCGCGGCGGACGAGGCGAGATGGACGGTGCGCATCGCGACACCGCGTCGCAGCGCCCTCCGGTCGCGCGACAGACCCTCCTCCACCATGTGCTCGGGCACCCCCCGGCCCGGGTGCAGCGAGACGACCTCGTCGTGGGCCTGCTGGGCGGCGTCCTCCAGGGCGGCCGCGATATTGGTCGTGCCCTCCACGAGCTGGGCCTGGGTGCCGGACAGGCGCATGGCGTGGATGGGATGGAAGTCGGTGAGCATCCGCACCATCGCCTCGCGGGTGCGGGTGGTCTGCTCGACGAGCTCGGCGACGCGGCGCGCGTCGGCGGCGAGCAGGTGATCCAGCGCGGACTCGGACGACACGCAGGCCCACCCACTGGGCGTGGCGGTGGTCCGCACCAGCAGACCCAGCCCGGACAGGACGTGGATGGCCGCCGCGTACTCCTCGCTGCTCCAGCCGAGCCGCCGGCACACGGACGTCGGCGTCCAGCCGGCGTCCTGGACGGCGATGACATAGAGACTCTGCGCGAGTTTGTGCTCCAGCGCAGTCGTCCTGGTCAATGGATCCCCCTCGTCGACGCTGCCCCGGTCGCGAAGGAAGGGCGCCCTCCCTCCCTCCCGCCGGGGGAGTGACGGCCTCGTCACACAGTCGGACACCCTACGTCGGAGAGGGCACACTCTTGTGATGTGACGGATGTGACGACCGAGATCGTTGGCACGGACGCGGGGGACGCCCGCATCACCTGGCACCCGGCGAAGCAGCCCCGGCTCGTGCTGGCGGTGAGCCACGGTGCCGGCGGTGGCATCGAGGCCAGGGACCTGCGGGCGCTGGCCGAGGTCCTGCCCGGGCACGGAGTGACCGTCGCCCTCGTGGAGCAGCCCTGGCGCGTGGCCGGCAAGAAGGTGGCACCCGCCCCGAAGACCCTCGACGTCGGCTGGCGCGGCATCTGGCCCGCACTCGCCGAACCGGGGTTGCCCGTGATCTCCGGCGGGCGCAGCGCCGGGGCCCGGGTCGCCTGCCGTACGGCCGTCGAACTCGGCGCCCACGCCGTACTCGCCCTCAGCTTCCCCCTCCACCCGCCGGGCAAGCCCGAGAAGTCCCGCGCCGACGAGCTGCTCGGGGCCGGGGTGCCCACCCTCGTCGTCCAGGGCGGGAACGATCCGTTCGGGAAGCCGGAGGAGTTCCCGGACGGCGACTTCGAGCTGGTCGAGGTGCCGTACGGCGATCACGGGTTCGCCGTACCCAAGCGGGCACCCCTCGATCAGGACGAGGCCGTGTCGGTCATCACGGACGCGGTGGTCAAGTGGGTCGGGTCACTCGGGTAAAGGTTGGGGAATGTCGGGGACCCGGCCTCTGTTGTGGCGGACAGCGGTGCTGAACCAGCAGCGCAGACGTCGTAGGAGAGGAAGTCCGCCGCATGGGTTCGACCTTCTGCCCGAGCCGTGGCAGCCGTGCTGACCTGGACTGGACAGTGCTGCACGCGGCCAGGACCGCTCCTATTCGAGGGGCGGCAGGTACGGCAGGTCGTCTATCCTCCGATTCAGGCGGGACCGGCTTCGGTCCTGCCCGGAATCTTGAGGAGGTGGGTCCGGTTCCCGGTACCGACGCAGGGACCGACAACGGCCAGGCGGAGCAGCCCGAGGGCCTGGGCACGAGCGTGGGCACGTCCACGGAGACGACCGCCGAGCGCAGCGCGCGCTTCGAGCGGGACGCGCTCGAATTCCTCGACCAGATGTACTCGGCCGCGCTGCGCATGACGCGCAACCCGGCCGACGCCGAGGACCTGGTGCAGGAGACGTACGCCAAGGCATACGCGTCCTTCCACCAGTTCCGCGAGGGCACCAACCTGAAGGCGTGGCTGTACCGGATCCTCACCAACACCTTCATCAACTCCTACCGCAAGAAGCAGCGTGAGCCGCAGCGTTCGGCGGCGGAGGAGATCGAGGACTGGCAGCTCGCCCGCGCCGAGTCGCACATGTCGACCGGCTTGCGCTCCGCGGAGTCGCAGGCGCTCGACCACCTGCCCGACTCGGACGTGAAGGAAGCGCTGCAGGCGATCCCCGAGGAATTCCGCATCGCCGTGTACCTCGCCGACGTCGAGGGCTTTGCGTACAAGGAGATCGCGGACATCATGGGGACACCCATCGGTACGGTGATGTCCCGGCTGCACCGGGGCCGCCGTCAACTGCGCGGCATGCTCGAGGACTACGCCCGTGAGCGCGGCCTGGTCCCGGCGGGCGCCGGAGAGTCGAACGAAGTGAAAGGTTCGGGCTCATGAGCTGCGGAGAGCCGCACGAGACGGACTGCAGTGAGGTACTCGATCATCTCTACGAGTTCCTCGACAGTGAGATGCCGGACGTGGACCGCGACAAGTTCAAGCAGCACTTCAAGGAGTGCTCGCCGTGCCTGGAGAAGTACGGCCTGGAAGAGGCCGTGAAGAAGCTGGTCAAGCGCTGCTGCGGGCATGACGACGTGCCGACCGACCTGCGCGCCAAGGTCCTGGGGCGGCTCGACCTGATCCGCTCCGGGCAGGCGGTGCCCGACCACGACGTGACCGCGACGCCGCAGGAGTCCTGAACTCCCAGTCGTAGTCCCCCTCCCGGGAACGGGCTGCCGTCACTCGAACGTGCTAATCGGTGCGTGACAAGCCCGCAGCCGCCCCTCTCACCGACCTAGGCTCCGCGTTGAGCTGAGCAGGTCATGGTTGGGGAGGCGTCGAAGATGGAGGCGATACCGGCACGGGCGCGGGTGTACGTCGCCTGTGTGGCGCTGTGCGCCCTCGCCTGCCTCGTGCCGTTGCTCGCGGCGCTCCCCCGCGGCCTTGAGGGCGCGGGCGGTGCCCCCATGCCCTGGTGGGCGGTCGTCCTGCTCGCCGCGCTGTATGCCGCCGGTGAGCGGATCGCCGCCCGATGGCGGTTCGCGGGCACCTTCTATCCCGTGCTGCTCGCCGGGGCCTTTCTGCTGCCGCCGTCCGCCGCCGCGCTGGTCGCGGTGCCGGGTGCCCTGCTGTCGCCGACCGGGCAACGGCCGCTGTGGACCCGCCGGATCTGGCGGGCCGCCCAGCTCGCCGTCGCCGTCTGGGCGGCGGCCCGGGTGCACGGGGCGCTGGACGGGCGCGATGCCGTCGCGACGGGCGAATTCCCGTGTGCGCTGCTGTCGGCCGGGGGCGCGGTACTGACGTTCTGTCTGGTCCTGACCGCGCTGGACGGCGGGATTCTGGCGGTGGCCGAGCGCGTGCCGGTGCCGCGCGCCTGGCGGGGGCTGTTCCTGCGCTCGCTCGCGCCCATCGCCGTACACGGTCTGGCCGGGCTGATGATGGCCGTGCTGTGGCGCAGTCCGTACGGCTCGGTCGCCGCGCTGCTCGTGCTGCTGCCGATGTGTGTGTCGTGGTGGGTGTTCGCCCAGTACCACCGGGAACGCGCGGCTCATCAGGCGACCATCCGGGCGCTGGTCCAGGCCGTCGACATCAAGGACGGCTACACCCGCGGCCACAGCGAGCGGGTCGGGCAGGCCTCGATGATGATCGCGCGTGAGCTGGGCCTGCCCGACGAGCGCGTCGAGGTGCTGCGGTTCGCCGGGATCCTGCACGACGTGGGGAAGCTCGGGGTGCCCACGCGGCTGCTGCGCAAGAACGGGCCGCTCACGCCCGAGGAGCGGCGGGTGATCGAGCTGCACCCCGAGTACGGGCACGAGATGGTCCGGGGGATCTCCTTCCTCGGCGAGGCCCGGGCCGCCGTACTGCACCACCATGAGCGGCTGGACGGGAGCGGGTACCCCTACGGGCTGAGGGGAAGCCAGATCCCGGAGTCGGCGCGGGTGGTGGCGGTCGCGGACGCGTTCGACGCGATGACGTCGACCCGGTCGTATTCGAGGGCCCGGCCCGTGTCCGTCGCCCTGGGGGAGCTGGCGAAGTGCGCGGGCTCGCAGTTCGACCCCCGGATGGTCACGGCCCTCGCCCGAGCCGTGGACCAGTACGGATGGCATCCCGCCGTGACCGCCGACGAATCCTGTACGCCTCCTGCGCGCCCCCCGGTCGCCGGTGTCCCCGGAGCGCACCGGTGAGCGCCCCCTGTACCGCCGGGAAACCGCCCCTCCTCCTCACCCTCGTCCACACCTCCGCGGCCCTCCTCGCCGGGGTCTGCCTCCTCGGCACCCTCGGCGACGGACTCGAGGAACGCGGCATCGCCCTCGCCTTCGGCGTCCTCGTCACCGTCGGCGAGCTCACCCGGTGGACCGGCGCGGAGGACCGGGAGGCCGCCCCGCTCGGCGCCGCCGGGGCGCTGTCGTACGCCCTGCTGGGGGAGGCCGGCGGGCACCCCACCCATCACGGGGTCCTGCAGGTCGGTGCCGTCGTCCTCGCCGCCTCGCTCCTCGGCAGCGTGCCGCACATCGCGCGCGGACGCCCCGTGCTCGACCACCTCGCCCGGCGCGTGCTCACCGTCGGCTTCGCCGCCGTGTGCTTCCAACCCCTGTACAACCAGGGCACGTTCCAAGGCTGGGGCCCCGGCTACGCCCTGCTCCTGCTCGCGATCCTGGTCCTGACCGCCCTGTGCGACGCCGTGCTCGCCGCCGCGCTGGCGCACTCCCGCACCCGTTGGCCGTTCGGACCGTTGCTGCGGGACGAGCTGCGGGCGACGCTCGGGATCGGGTCGGCCGTCTGCGCGACGGGCGCGGTGATGGCCCTCGCGGTCGCCGTGGTGGGACTGTGGGCGCTGCCCGTCTTCTCGCTGCCCCTCCTGCTCACCCAGATGTCACTGCGCCGCTACGCCGCCGTGCGGACCACCTACCGGCAGACCATCGCCTCCCTCGCCCGGGCCACCGAGATCGCCGGGTACACGCCGGCCGGACACGCCCGGCGGGTGGCCGCGCTCAGCCGGGAGGTCGGGCGGGACCTGGGCCTGTCCGAGGCCGAGCTCACCGTGCTGGAGTACGCGGCGCTGATGCACGACATCGGCCAGCTGAGCCTGGTCGACCCGGTGCCGGCCGGGGCCACCGCCGGGCTGCCCGTCGCGGAACAGCGGCGGATCGCGCTGCTCGGCGGGGCCGTCGTACGGCAGACCGGGGTGCCCGCGCAGGTGGCGACGGTCGTGGAACGGCTCGCCGACCCCGGCCCGGAGCAGCCGGTCGCCGCGCGGATCGTGCGGGCCGTCAACGCCTACGAGGAGAAGGCGCGGGACGCCGGGCCCGGCGGGGCGCTGAAGGCGCTGGAGGAGCTGCGCCTCGCCACCGCCGGGGACTATGCGCCGGAGGTGGTGGGGTCGCTCGCACGGGTGCTGGCCAGAGACTGTCTGACATGGCCTGTGGCTGGGTAACCCATGGGTAATGAGCGCCCTTCCAGCCGTACGTGGTTGGATGCGAATGAGAGGGTGTCCGGGGGCGAGCACTAGCCAGCCCACTCCACGGAACTGGCAGGCGGGAATCGTGAGGATCTTCGGCAAGGGACGGCACCGGCCCTCCGCCTCCTGGCGGCAGGCCACCGACCGGGCGTTCACGCTCATCGGCGACGGCCGGTACGAGGACGCGGGCGCGTTGCTGACACGCGCCGCCGATCTGGAGCCCTGGCTTTCGGAGTCCTGGTTCAACCTCGCCCTGCTGCACAAGTTCCGGCACGACTGGGAGCAGGCCCGCGCCGCCGGACTGCGTGCCGTGGCGCTGCTCGACCGGGAGACCGGGGCGCCCGACTGGTGGAACGTCGGCATCGCGGCCACCGCCCTGCAGGACTGGCCGCTGGCCCGGCGGGCCTGGCAGGCCTACGGGCTGCGGGTGCCCGGCGGGGCGACCGAGTCCGGTGAGCCGGTCGGGATGGACCTGGGCAGCGCGGCCGTACGACTGTCCCCCGAGGGGGAGGCCGAGGTCGTGTGGGGGCGGCGGCTCGACCCCGCCCGCATCGAGGTGCTGTCGATCCCGCTGCCGTCCTCCGGGCGGCGCTGGGGCGAGGTCGTACTGCACGACGGGGTGCCCCACGGCGAGCGGACCACGTCCGCCGGGCACGCCTACCCCGTCTTCGACGAGATCGAGCTGTGGGCGCCCTCGCCGGTGCCGACCTGGGTGGTCCTCCTGGAGGCCGCCACCGAGGCCGACCGGGACGCCCTGGAGCAGCTCGCGGCCGAGGCCGGATTCGCCGCCGAGGACTGGTCGTCGTCCGTGCGGCTGCTGTGCCGGATGTGCTCCGAGTCGCGGATGCCGTCCGACGAGGGCGACGGGGAGCACCTGGACCCGCACGACCACAGCGAGCCGGGTCACCCCGGGCCGCTGGGGCACCGCACGGACGGGCAGCTGTGGGTGCCGGAGCGGGAGTGCGGGGTGGCTGCGCCGGCTGCGCTGGTTCGGGGGTTGCTGGACGGGTGGGTTGCCGACAGTCCGGATTCGCGGGATTGGCGGGATCTCGAAGAGGTCTGCTGAGCATTCGCCGTACCCTGTATCAGCATCACATCCCCTCTTTGGCTCTTTTGTTTGTGCAGGAAGGCATACGTCTGTCATGGCCCAGCAGGACACCGATCAGCAGCACGCGGGCGTGCTCCCCGTCGACGACGAGGGCTTCGTCATCGACACGGAGGACTGCGAGGAGCGCGAGCAGGCGTACCGCGAGCGTGGCACCTCTCGGCCCATCACGGTCGTCGGAAACCCGGTGCTCCACAAGGAGTGCAAGGACGTCACCGAGTTCGACGACGAGCTGCTGAAGCTGGTCGACGACATGTTCGCCTCGCAGCGCACCGCCGAAGGCGTGGGCCTGGCCGCCAACCAGATCGGCGTCGACCTGAAGGTCTTCGTCTACGACTGCATGGACGACCAGGGCAAGCAGCACGTCGGCGTCGTCTGCAACCCCAAGCTCGTCGAGCTGCCCGCCGAACGGCGCCGCCTGGACGACAGCAACGAGGGCTGCCTGTCCGTGCCGACGGCGTACGCGCCGCTGGCCCGCCCGGACTACGCCGAGGTGACCGGGCAGGACGAGAAGGGCAACCCGATCAAGGTGCGCGGCACCGGGTACTTCGCCCGGTGTCTGCAGCACGAGACCGACCACCTGTACGGCTACCTCTACATCGACCGTCTCTCCAAGCGGGAGCGCAAGGACGCGCTGCGGCAGATGGCCGAGAACGAGCCCCGCTACCCCGTGGTCGCGAACGACTGAGGCCCCTGGAACGTCCTCCGGTAGGCGTTCGGGGTCGTCCCCAGCGCCCGTACGAACTGATGGCGCAGTGCGGCCGCCGTGCCGAAGCCTGTCCGGCCGGCGATCGCGTCCACCGTCTCGTCCGTCGCCTCCAGCAACTCCTGCGCCAGCAGCACCCGTTGGCGCAGGATCCAGCGGTAGGGAGTCGTACCGGTCTCCTGCTGGAAGCGGCGGGCGAAGGTGCGCGGTGACATGTGCGCACGCTCGGCGAGCTGCTCGACGGTGACCTCCTCGTCGAGGTGCCGCTCCATCCACGCCAGCACCTCGCCTACGGTGTCGCACTCGGAGCGGGGCAGCGGGCGCTCGATGTACTGGGCCTGCCCGCCGTCCCGGTGCGGCGGCACCACCATGCGCCGGGCGATCCTGTTGGCGACCTCCGGGCCCTGCTCCTTGCGCACGATGTGCAGGCAGGCGTCGATGCCGGCCGCGGTGCCTGCGGAGGTGATCACCGGGTCGGCGTCGACGTACAGCACGTCCGGCTCGACGACCGCCCGCGGGAAACGCCGGGCGAGTGTCTCGGCGTGCCGCCAGTGAGCGGCGCAGCGCCGCCCGTCGAGCAGCCCGGCCGCGCCGAGCACGAAGACGCCGGAGCAGACGCTGAGCACCCGGGCGCCTCGGTCGACGGCCCGGCGCAGGGCGTCGAGCAGCTCGGGCGGATAGTCACGGGTGACGCTGCGGTCCGAGGCCGGTACGGCGATCAGGTCGGCCTCCTCCAGGCGATCGAGGCCGTACGGAGTCGAGACCGTGAGGCCGGGGACGTGGGTGCTCAGCGCCGACCCCTGGGCCGAGACCACGGCGAAGTCGTACACCGGCAGGCCCTCGTCGCTCCGGTCGAGGCCGAACACCTCGCAGACGACGCCGAGTTCGAAGGGGTGCACACCGTCGACGAGGATGCAGGCGACGTTCTTCAGCATGCTGCCAGTGTGCCTCGCCGGTGGCAGTAAATCGAGGGTCTACGGCAGTCCTGCCACTGTTCGTAAGGAGTGTCCGGCGCGAGAGTGGTGTCATGACTACGGAACAGACAGAAGGACTGCTCGCAATGATCACCGTTCTCGGCATGTTCGTCCTGCTGGTCCTCCCCTCGGTGATCGGGATCGTGCGCGACCGGCGCATCGACCGTCAGATCAGGGAGGCGGAGGAACACCGGGCCCGGCAACAGGGCTTCGCGCCGGCGGCGTAACCTCTCCTGCACCGACAGGGGAGGATCATGAGACACAGACTGTGGGCCGTGGCAGGCGGGGCGGCAGCCCTGACCCTGCTCACGGCCACCGGCGCCCATGCCGAGGGCGAGGGTGACATCCGGGTCACCAAGACGGTCGTCAACGGCGGCAAGAACGTCATCGTCGGGACGACGAAGGTGGTCGAGTACCCGATCGCCATCACCATCACGGACGACTCGGGGGTGAAGGGGCTCAACCGCGTCAGCACCTCCAACACGTCCAGTGCCGTAGGGGGCGGCTTCGCCGAGTGGGTGGACACGACGTGTGTGAAGAAGTCGTCGACCACGTCGGTCTGCACGGCCACGATGAGGATCACTCCGTCCTGGATCCCCCACTACAGCGACGCCGACAGCAACAAGGCCGCCGGTGAATGGCAGGTCAACGCCACCGTCAAGGCGAACGACGGTGACTACTGGATCTCCGACCGCATCGGCCTCTACAAGGTCAAGCGCGCCTCCAGGCTCACGACGGACGCGACCCCCGAGCCGGTCGCCAAGGGCGCCTCGCTCACCGTCAACGGCAAGCTGACGCGCGCGAACTGGGAGAACCTCGAGTACCACGGGTACACGCAACAGGCGGTCAAGCTCCAGTTCCGGCCCGCCGGCGGCGCCCACTACAGCACGGTCAAGACCGTGCGGACGGGCGAGCACGGCAAGCTCAGCACCAAGGTGACCGTCACCTCGGCGGGCAGCTGGCGCTGGTACTTCCCCGGCACGACGACGACCGCGCGGGTCGTGTCGGCCGGGGACGCCGTCACGCTGAAGTAGGGCCGGACATACGGCTCAGAAGTCCTCGTCCAGGTCGACCGTGCCCTCCACGGCGACCTGGTACGCCGACGGACGCCGCTCGAAGAAGTTGGTGAGCTCCTGGACGCCCTGCAGCTCCATGAAGGAGAAGGGGTTCTCGGAGCCGTACACCGGGGCGAAGCCGAGGCGCGTCAGGCGCTGGTCGGCGACGCACTCCAGGTACTGCCGCATCGACTCGGTGTTCATGCCCGGGAGGCCGTCACCGCACAGGTCGCGCGCGAACTGCAGCTCGGCCTCGACGGCCTCCCTCAGCATGTCGGTGACCTGCTGCTGGAGCTGGTCGTCGAAGAGCTCCGGCTCCTCCTTGCGGACGGTGTCGACGACGTCGAAGGCGAAGGACATGTGCATCGTCTCGTCGCGGAACACCCAGTTGGTGCCGGTCGCCAGGCCGTGCAGCAGGCCGCGGCTGCGGAACCAGTAGACGTAGGCGAAGGCGCCGTAGAAGAACAGGCCCTCGATGCACGCGGCGAAGCAGATCAGATTGAGCAGGAAGCGTCGCCGGTCGGCCTTGGACTCCAGCCGGTCGAGCTTCTCCACCGAGTCCATCCACTTGAAGCAGAACTCGGCCTTCTCGCGGATGGAGGGGATGTTCTCCACGGCCGCGAAGGCGGCGTTGCGGTCCTCCGGGTCGGGCAGATAGGTGTCCAGCAGCGTCAGATAGAACTGGACGTGGACGGCTTCCTCGAAGAGCTGACGGCTCAAGTACAGCCGTGCCTCGGGGGAGTTGATGTGCTTGTAGAGGGTCAGCACCAGGTTGTTCGCGACGATCGAGTCACCCGTCGCGAAGAAGGCCACCAGACGGCCGATGAGGTGCTGCTCGGCGGGGCTGAGCTTGGCGAGGTCGGCGACGTCCGAGTGGAGGTCGACCTCCTCCACCGTCCAGGTGTTCTTGATGGCGTCCCGATAGCGCTCGTAGAAGTCCGGGTAGCGCATCGGGCGCAGCGTCAGCTCGAAGCCGGGGTCGAGCAGGTTCTGGTGGGACATTACTGGCAGGCCTCGCAGGACTCGGGGTTTTCCAGGGAGCAGGCGACCGCGTCTTCGGGCGCCGGCTGCTGAACGGGGATGGTGGCTCGGTTCTGCGCCTGGGCGGCGCGGGCGATGCGGGTCGCCGGGCGTGAGCGCAGGTAGTACGTGGTCTTCAGGCCCGACTTCCAGGCGTACGCGTACATCGAGGAGAGCTTGCCGATGGTCGGTGTCTCCAGGAAGAGGTTCAGGGACTGGGACTGGTCGAGGAACGGGGTTCGGGCCGCCGCCATGTCGATCAGGCCGCGCTGCGGGATCTCCCACGCCGTGCGGTAGAGGGCCCGTACGTCCGCCGGGATCCAGGCGAAGTCCTGCACCGAGCCGTTCGATTCGCGCAGCGCCTCACGGGTGCGGGCGTCCCAGACGCCCAGCGCCTTCAGCTCGTCGACCAGGTAGGAGTTGACCTGGAGGAACTCGCCGGACAGCGTCTCGCGCTTGAACAGGTTGGAGACCTGCGGCTCGATGCACTCGTAGACGCCGGCGATGGACGCGATGGTGGCGGTGGGCGCGATGGCGAGGAGGAGGGAGTTGCGCAGGCCGGTGGTGGCCATCCGGTCCCGCAGGGCGGCCCAGCGCTCCGGCCAGGTCAGGCGAACGCTCGTGAAATGGTCGGGGTGCAGGACACCCTTGGCCGTCCGGGTCTTCTCCCAGGCCGGCAGCGGGCCGCTGCGCTCGGCGAGGTCGGCGGAGGCCTCGTACGCGGCGAGCATGATGCGCTCGGCGATACGCGTGGAGAGCTGTTTCGCCTCGGCCGAGTCGAAGGGCAGCCGCAGCTTGAAGAAGACGTCCTGGAGCCCCATCGCGCCCAGCCCGACCGGGCGCCACTTGGCGTTGGACCGGCCCGCCTGCTCGGTCGGGTAGAAGTTGATGTCGACGACCCGGTCGAGGAAGGTGACGGCGGTACGGACGGTGGCGTCCAGCCGCTCCCAGTCGATGTCGCCGGTCGCCGTGTCGACGAACGCGCCGAGGTTGACCGACCCCAGGTTGCAGACCGCCGTCTCCCCGTCGTCCGTGACCTCCAGGATCTCCGTGCACAGGTTGGAGGAGTGGACGACATGGCCCGGCAGGGCCGTCTGGTTGGCGGTGCGGTTGGCGGCGTCCTTGAAGGTCATCCAGCCGTTGCCGGTCTGCGCGAGGGTGCGCATCATACGGCCGTACAGGTCGCGGGCCGGGATGGTCTTCTTCGCGAGGCCCGCCTCCTCGGCCTTGCGGTAGGCGGCGTCGAACTCCTCGCCCCACAGGTCGACCAGCTCGGGCACGTCGGCGGGGGAGAACAGGGACCACAGGGCGTCGGCGTTCACGCGGCGCATGAACTCGTCCGGGACCCAGTGCGCGAGGTTCAGGTTGTGCGTACGGCGGGCGTCCTCGCCGGTGTTGTCGCGCAGCTCCAGGAACTCCTCGATGTCGGAGTGCCAGGTCTCCAGGTAGACCGCGGCGGCACCCTTGCGCCGGCCGCCCTGGTTCACGGCGGCGACCGAGGCGTCGAGCGTCTTCAGGAACGGGACGATCCCGTTGGAGTGCCCGTTGGTGCCGCGGATCAGCGAACCCCGGGAGCGGATACGGGAGTACGACAGGCCGATGCCGCCGGCGTGCTTCGACAGGCGGGCGACCTGGTGGTAGCGGTCGTAGATGGAGTCCAGCTCGTCCTTGGGGGAGTCCAGGAGGTAGCAGGACGACATCTGGGGGTGCCGGGTGCCGGAGTTGAAGAGGGTGGGGGAGGAGGGGAGGTAGTCGAGGCGGCTCATGAGCCCGTAGAGCGCGGCGACTTCGTCGACCGACCTGGTCGTGTCGTCCTCGGCGAGGCCGGCGGCGACGCGCAGCATGAAGTGCTGGGGCGTCTCGATGACCTTTCGGGTGAGGGGGTGCCGGAGCAGGTACCGGCTGTGCAGGGTGCGCAGGCCGAAGTAGCCGAAGCGGTCGTCGGCGGCGGTGTCGATCAGGTCGTCGAGGCGGGCGCGGTGCAGACGCACGAACTCGGCGGTCCGGTCGGCGATGAGCCCCTCGCGATGGCCGACGGCCACCGACTCGGTGAAGGACGTGACGCCCTGCGAGGCGGCCTCGGCCGCGATGGAGAGGGTCAGCAGCCGGGCGGCCAGCCTGCTGTAGGCGGGGTCCTCGGAGATGAGACCGGCCGCCGCCTCGGTGGCCAGCTCGCGCAGCTCCGCTTCGTCCGCGACGGCGGACCGGCCGCGCAACGCGGCGGCGGCGACCCGGCCGGGGTCGGCGTCGGGGAGGTCGGCGGTCAGCTCGGTCAGGGTCCGCAACAAGGCGGTTCCCGGAGCGTCCTCGTCCGTCGGGACGGTCGGGACGGCTGAGGCCGGGTCTGCTGGCGCGATGGTCACGTGGGGGCTCTCCCTCGCTCGGCACGGGGGCCTTGCGGGAGGGCAGGGGGCAGCACACGAGCGCACGCGGCGTCGCGTCCACCGGCCCATTCCACGAGGCCCGGACGTCGGAGCGCACCGACCGGGTGGCCGGGGCGCGCTGTCGACAGGTCCTCGGACTGACTCTCGTACGACGGCATGCGGGCATACGTGTACGAGTACACCGTTGCGGGACAGTTCCGGATTCGCACCGGATTCCCCTGCGGCGACAGCGAGCATGAGCATACATCTTGTGCCGGGCTGTCGTGTCACCCCCAGATGTTGTGTCGGGGTGGTTTCAGAGCGTCAACTCATAGGTGAGGAGCGTGATGTCGTCGAGGGCCGGGACCGGGTTCCAGTCCCGCTCGGGCGTGCGGACGAAGCCCACCCGCTCGTAGATGCGGTGGGCGCTGTGCATGGTGCGCTGGGTCGACAGGACGATGCGTACGCAGCCCTCCGTGGCCCGTGCGCGGTCGACGCAGGCGCGTACGAGGGCCTCGCCGACGCCCCGGCCCCGGGCGTCCCGCGCGACCGCCAGCATGCGGATCTCGGCCTCGCCGGAGCGCGCAATGTCGGCCATCGGCCCGCCGCTCGGCACGAAGGTCACGCCACCCAGCAGCCGGCCCTTCTCGACCGCCACCAGCACCTCGGCTGCCGCTGCTCGCTTTGCCGCGTTCCTCAGCTCGCCGAGGTACGCGTCGCTCTCCCCGAAGTCGAGCAGACCGTCCTGGAGGTAGGCCTGCGCGGTGATCTCACCGAGGGCCTCGTACTCGCCGGGTTCCACCTGCCGGATCACGATGTCCATGCAGGTGAGTGTGGCGGACGGGTACGCCGACGGGCCGCCGGATTTCTCCGACGGCCCGTCGATGCCGGGTACTCAGTGGGACGAACCCGCAGTCGCCGGCGGCAGCTCCACCTGGACGCCCGGGTCGCCCGCGTCCGCCGTGTAGTCCTCCGGCCTGGTCTCGTCGACGCCCTCGGGGGCCTTCGCCGCCTTCAGGACGAAGGTGAGGACGACCGTCACGACCACGTTCAGCACGAACGCCGTCAGGCCGATGTAGCCGATCTCCCCGATGCCGGGGATCTCCTTCGCCGAGCCGCCGAAGTGCTTCTGCGTCGGCGAGGCGACGCCGTACGCGGCGACCGTGCCGTAGATCATGCCGACCGCCCAGCCGGCCAGCAGGGCCCAGCGGTGGAACCAGCGGGTGAACAGGCCGCCGACCAGGGCCGGGAAGGTCTGCAGGATCCAGATGCCGCCCAGGAGCTGGAAGTTGATCGCGACCGTCTTGTCCATGGTCAGGACGAAGACCAGGGCGCCCACCTTCACCAGCAGGGACACCAGCTTGGAGACCTTGGTCTCCTGCGCGGGAGTGGCGTCCGGCTTGATGAAGTCCTTGTAGATGTTGCGGGTGAAGAGGTTCGCGGCCGCGATGGACATGATGGCCGCGGGGACGAGGGCACCGATGCCGATCGCCGCGAAGGCCACGCCCGCGAACCAGGACGGGAACATGTCCTCGAAGAGCTGTGGGATCGCCAACTGGGGGTTGGTGACCGAGACTCCGGCCGCGATCGCCATGAAGCCCAGCAGGGCCAGCAGGCCGAGCATGAGGGAGTACAGCGGCAGGATCGTGGTGTTGCGGCGGATCACCTCACGGCTCCTGGAGGAGAGCGTCGCGGTGATCGAGTGCGGGTACATGAACAGCGCGAGCGCGGAACCCAACGCCAGCGTGGCGTATGTCCACTGGCCCGCCTCCGGCGGGATCAGACCGCCGGCCTTGGCTGCCGTGTACTTCTCGCTCGCCGCGCCGAAGATCTCGTCGAACCCGCCCAGCTTGATCGGGATGTAGATGATCGCCACCGCGATGACGACGTAGATCAGCGTGTCCTTCACGAACGCGATCAGCGCGGGGGCGCGCAGACCCGAGGAGTAGGTGTACGCCGCCAGCACGCCGAAGGCGATGAGGAGCGGGAGGTCCTTGACGAACCAGTTGGTGTCCTCACCGCCGCCCACGCCCATCACGTCCAGCACCGCCTGGATGCCGACCAGTTGGAGCGCGATGTACGGCATGGTCGCCAGCAGGCCGGTGACGGCGACGGCCAGCGACAGGCCCTTCGAGCCGAAGCGGCCGCGCACGAAGTCCGAGGTCGTGACGTATCCGTGCTTGTGCGAGACCGACCAGAGGCGGGGCAGGAAGGTGAAGATCAGCGGGTACACCAGGATCGTGTACGGCACCGCGAAGAAGCCCGCCGCGCCGGCCGCGTAGATCGCCGCCGGGACCGCCACGAACGTGTACGCCGTGTACAGGTCGCCGCCGAGCAGGAACCAGGTGACCCAGGTGCCGAACGACCGGCCGCCCAGGCCCCATTCGTCGAGGCTGTGCTCGTTCTCGGCCTTGCGCCAGCGCGAGGCCAAAAAGCCCATGACCGTGACGGCCAGGAAGAAGATGATGAAGACGGCGAGTGCGACGCCGTTCACGCCGTCGTTCACTCGGCACCCCCACGGCGTGCACGCTGGTCACGCTGCCACAGCTTGTACGCGATCATCGTCAGTGCGGTGGAGATCAGCACCCACAGCATCTGGTACCAGTAGAAGAACGGGATACCGGCGAAGGCCGGGTCCACCTTCGCGTACGAGCCGACCCACAGCATCGCCACGAACGGCGCGATCAGGCAGAGGGCGATGACCACACGCACGGGTGTCACCACCGGTGGTCTCACTTCTGGCGCATCAGACATACGGCGGCTCCGTCCCCTCACTGATCACCTGTGCAATGCGCAGGAAATCTAGGCGACGCTTCCGCTTTATGGAACCCCCGTCCGTATAACGGATAGCACTCAACTGACAGCGCTTGCCGCTCAGCAGCAGCGGAAGCCCTGCCGGGGGTCCTGCTCCTGACGGTCGGTGCGCATGCGCTCGAAAGTCCGCCGTGAGGGCACGTCCGCCCGCGGATGGTCCCGGCGGAGGTGCGCGACATAGCGGTCGTACGCCGACTCGTCGGTCAGCTCCCGCAGATACCAGCGCACACCCCTAAGCGCCCGCCGCAGTGCCGACGTCATGGCGCGCCTCCTCCTTCTCCTCCCGGGTCGGGAACAGCCCGGCCGGGGCGACGATCTTCGACTCGACGTACGGCGCCTCGCTCAGCGTGGACAGTGCCGGGCGCCGGACGTGCCGGACGCAGACGCGGGCCGCGTCGACGATGACGACGACGATCAGCAGGGCGAGGACGGCCGAGAGGACACCGTCCACCGTGGAGTTGGTGACCACGGTGTGCATGTCGTCCATGGTCTTGGCGGGCGGCAGGACCTCGCCGCGGTCGATGGCGTCCTGGAACACCTGACGCTGCTTGAAGAAGCCGACCTTGGGGTCGCTGGAGAAGACCTTCTGCCAGCTGGCCGTGAGTGTGACCGTGGCGTCCCAGGCGAGCGGAATCCCGGTGATCCAGGCCCACTTGAGGCGTCCGGACTTCACCAGCAGGGTCGTGCAGACGGCGAGGGCGACCGCGGCCAGCAGCTGGTTCGAGATGCCGAAGATCGGGAACAGCTGGTTGATGCCGCCGAGCGGCTCGTGGACGCCGACCCACAGGAAGTACCCCCACAGGCCGCACACCACGGCGCTGGTGATGACCAGGCCGGGCTTCCAGCTGACGTCCTTGAACGGCCGGTAGACGTTGCCCAGCGTGTCCTGGAGCATGAACCGGCCCACGCGGGTGCCGGCGTCCAGCGCGGTCAGGATGAACAGCGCCTCGAACATGATCGCGAAGTGATACCAGAAGGCGCGCAGGCCGTCGCCGGTGACCTGCGAGAAGATCTCCGAGACGCCGATGGCGAGGGTGGGGGCGCCGCCGGTGCGGGAGAGCAGGCTCGCCTCCTCTACGTTCTCCGCCGCCCGTGCGAGTGCCTCGGGGGTGATCTGGTAGCCCCAACTCCCCACGACCTGCGAGGCGTTCTGGACGGTGTCCCCGATGACCCCGGCGGGCGCGTTCATCGCGAAGTAAAGCCCCGGGTCGATGATGCTCGCCGCCACCAGCGCCATCACGGCGACCGACGACTCCATCAGCATGGAGCCGTAGCCGATCATCCGGACCTGCGTCTCCTTCTGGATCATCTTCGGCGTCGTACCCGACGCGATGAGCGAGTGGAAGCCGGACAGGGCGCCGCAGGCGATGGTGATGAAGACGAAGGGGAACAGGGACCCCGCGAAGACCGGGCCGTCGCCGCGCGAGGCGAAGCCGGTCACCGCGTCCATCTTCAGCGTCGGCAGCGCGATGACCACGCCGAGGGCGAGCAGCACGATCGTGCCGATCTTCATGAAGGTGGAGAGGTAGTCGCGCGGCGCCAGCAGCATCCACACCGGCAGGATCGAGGCGATGAACCCGTACGCCACCAGCCAGACGACCAGCGTGGAAGGCGCGAGGGTGAAGGTGTCGGCCCACGACGACTCGGCGACCCAGCGGCCGGCGATCAGGGCGAACAGCAGCAGCGCGACGCCGATGACGGAGACCTCGGTGACCCGGCCGGGGCGGAGCACCCGCAGGTAGAAGCCCATCAGCAGGGCGATCGGGATGGTCATCGCGATGGAGAAGGTGCCCCAGGGGGACTGGGCGAGGGCGTTGACGATCACCAGCGCCAGCACACCGAGCAAGATGATCATGATGGCGAAGGCGGCGAGGAGCGCCGCCGCGCCGCCGAACGGGCCGATCTCCTCGCGCGCCATCTGCCCCAGCGAGCGTCCGTCCCGGCGGGTGGAGAAGAACAGCACCACCATGTCCTGGACCGCGCCCGCGAAGATGACGCCGGCGATGATCCAGACCGTGCCCGGCAGATAGCCCATCTGCGCGGCCAGCACCGGCCCGACCAGGGGTCCGGCCCCGGCGATCGCCGCGAAGTGGTGGCCGAGCAGGACGCGGCGGTCGGTGGGGTGGAAGTCGATGCCGTTGTCGAGGCGTTCGGCCGGGGTGGCCCTGGTCCTGTCGACCTTGAGGACCTTGTACGCGATGAACTTCGCGTAGAAGCGGTAGGCGATGGCGTACGAGCCGAGGGCGGCCGCGACCATCCAGGCGGCCGATACCTCCTCGCCCCGGGAGAGCGCGAGCACGGACCAGCCCGCGGCACCGACGAGCGCGACGAGGGTCCAGATGACGAGGGATCGGACGTTCGCGGTACGCACCGGGGAGTCCTCCCGTCCATGCGGCGACGGGAGGACCGTAGAGCAGGAGCGGCAGTTGCGCTACACCGCGTGCGGTACTGCGAAGGTCCCTGGGACAGGCCTTAGTCCCGGGGCCGCTTGAGGCGCGCCACGAACTTGTAGCGGTCCCCCCGGTACACCGACCGCACCCACTCCACCGGCTGCCCCTCCCGGTCCTGTGAGTGCCGGGACAGCATCAGCATCGGCAGGCCCACGTCGGTGCCGAGCAGGCCGGCCTCGCGCGGGGTGGCCAGGGAGGTCTCGATGGTCTCCTCGGCCTCGGCGAGATGGACGTCGTAGACCTCGGCGAGCGCGGTGTAGAGGGATGTGTACTTGGCCAGGGACCGGCGCAGGGCGGGGAAGCGCTTGGCGCTCAGGTGGGTCGTCTCGATGGCCATCGGCTCGCCGTTCGCCATCCGCAGCCGCTCGATGCGCAGCACCCGTCCGCCGGCCGTGATGTCGAGGAGCTCGGCGAGCCGGTCGTCGGCGGTGATGTAGCCGATGTCCAGCAGCTGCGAGGTCGGCTCCAGGCCCTGGGCGCGCATGTCCTCGGTGTACGAGGTGAGTTGCAGGGCCTGCGAGACCTTCGGCTTGGCGACGAACGTCCCCTTGCCCTGGATGCGCTCCAGGCGCCCCTCGACGACCAGCTCCTGGAGGGCCTGGCGCACGGTCGTGCGCGAGGTGTCGAACTCGGCGGCCAGCGTGCGCTCGGGCGGGACCGGGGTGCCGGGAGACTGTGTCTCCGTCATGTCGAGCAGGTGCTTCTTCAGGCGGTAGTACTTGGGCACGCGCGCGGTACGAACGCCTGCCCCACCCTCGTTCTCCGCACTGCTGACGTCGGTACTCATGGCCTGCCTTCCCGGCTCCGGATGCGGGTCACCTCGTGATCCCTTCTGTATACCGTTGCCGCGCTCTTTTGGTCTAGTCCACAACCCCAAAGTGGTCTAGCGGACGAGAGTACTCCGGAGCCGCTGTTTTCGCTGCCTTCTTACTTAAAGGTTCCTGCATATGTAGGTCCCATAACGGCTGGTCAGAGGCCATTCGGTCACCCTTGACACGCTTCGTGGTCTGGTCCAAGCTCCCCCCTACTGGTCTACACCATTGGTCCAGGTCCCGGCCCATGGGCGGGAGGTGTGGGCATCCCTGAGGAGGGTGGCGTGAAGCGCAAGCTGATATCCGCGATCGGTGTCGCGGGCATGATGATCTCCCTGGCGGCGTGCGGGGGCGACGACGGCGACGGCGGGGGCAAGGCCGGGGCGGACGGATACGCGGGCCAGACGCTCACCGTGTGGGTGATGGACGGCTCCTCGCCGGACCAGTGGCAGAAGGACGTCGCCGCGGCCTTCGAGAAGCAGACCAAGGCCAAGGTCAAGTTCGAGATCCAGCAGTGGAACGGCATCCAGCAGAAGCTGACCACCGCCCTGTCGGAGGAGAACCCGCCGGACGTCTTCGAGATCGGCAACACCCAGACCCCGGCCTACGCCAAGACCGGCGGCCTCGCCGACCTCGCCGACCTCAAGTCGGAGATCGGTGCCGACTGGACCGAGTCCCTCAACGAGTCGTCGATCTACGACGGCAAGCAGTACGCGGCACCCTGGTACTTCGCCAACCGCGTCGTCCTCTACAACAAGAAGATCTGGGCCGAGGCGGGCATCAAGGACACCCCCAAGACCCGCGACGAGTTCTACGCCGACCTCAAGCAGATCGGCGAGAAGACCGACGCCGAGCCGATCTACCTGCCCGGCCAGAACTGGTACCACTTCGTCGGCCTGACCATCGGTGAGGGCGCCGAGCTGGTGAAGAAGGACGGCGACAAGTACGTCTCCAACCTCGCCGACCCGAAGATCGCCGCTGCCATGGAGACGTACAAGAAGTTCCAGGCGCTGTCCAAGGCGCCCAAGGACAAGGACGAGGCCACCCCGCAGCAGGGCGAGGTCTTCGGCAAGGGCAATGTCGGCGCCTTCATCGGTATGGGCTGGGAGGCCGGTATCGCGATCAAGGCCAACCCGAAGATCGAGAAGGAGATCGGCTACTTCACCATCCCCGGTGCCGCGGCCGACAAGCCCGAGGGCGTCTTCCTCGGCGGCTCCAACCTCGCCGTCGCCGCGGGCAGCCAGAAGCAGGAGCTCGCCAAGGAGTTTCTGAAGATCGCCCTGTCCGACAAGTACGAGGGCGAGCTGGCCAAGCTCAACGGCGTCATCCCCAACAAGGAGTCGCTGCAGACCAACCTGAAGGGCAACGTCGTCGCCGAGGCCGCCGCGCCGGCCGCCGCGGGCGGTGGCACCACGCCGCTGATCCCGGAGTGGGCCGCCGTGGAGAACGCGCCCAACCCGATCAAGACGTACATGACCGCCGTGCTGAACGGCAAGTCCCCGGCCGAGGCCGCGAAGCAGGTCGAGGACGAGTTCAACAAGCGTCTGTCGCAGCAGCAGTAGGCAGCGCGGCCCGCACTGTGCCGGCAGTAATGCAGCAGCACTAAGGCGCCGGTGTTCGCGCCGGGGCGGGGGGACGGGCATGCCGCCCCCCCCGGCCCCGGCGACCGCACGCGGGTCTACGTACGTAGGTCGAGAAGAGAGATCGCGAGCATGACCGTGCAGACCGAACGGCCGCCCTCCGGCCCGGTGGACACAGCCAAAAGGGATGAGAGCGGCCCCGCCGGACCGGGACCCCGAGCCGCCTCGCGCCTCGGCGCGCTCACCCCGTACCTCCTGCTGCTGCCGGCCTGCGTGGCCACCGTGCTGCTGCTCGGCTGGCCGCTGCTGAAGGACGTCCTGCTGTCGTTCCAGAACCTCAACATGGCGCAGCTGATCCAGCACGTCACCGAGTGGAACGGTATCGACAACTACAAGGAGGTCCTCACCGGCGAGGACTTCTGGCGCGTCACCCTGCGCTCGATCCTGTTCACGGCGGTCAACGTCGCCCTGATCATGGTCGCGGGCGCGCTGGTCGGCCTGCTGCTCGCCCGCCTCGGCCAGCGGATGCGGGTCACCCTGATGGTCGGGCTCGTGCTGGCCTGGGCGATGCCCGTGGTCGCCGCGACCACCGTCTACCAGTGGCTGTTCGCCCAGCGCTTCGGCGTCGTCAACTGGGTCCTGGACAAGCTCGGTTGGCACGCCATGGCCGACTACAGCTGGACCAGCAGCCAGATGTCGACCTTCTTCGTGGTCACGGTCCTGATCGTCTGGCAGTCGATCCCTTTCGTCGCGATCAACCTGTACGCGGCCACGACCACCATCCCGGGCGAGCTCTACGAGGCCGCGGCGCTCGACGGCGCGGGCGGCTGGAAGAGCTTCACCACGGTGACCCTCCCCTTCCTGCGCCCCTTCCTCTACGCCACGACCTTCCTGGAGATCATCTGGGTCTTCAAGGCGTTCGTGCAGGTCTTCACCATCAACGGCGGCGGCCCCGACCGGCTCACCGAGATCCTGCCCGTCTACGCCTACATCGAGGGCGTCGGCAACCAGCACTACGGCATGGGCGCGGCGATCGCCGTCCTGACCATCCTGATCCTGCTCGGCATCACCGCCTACTACCTCAGGATCGTGCTCAAGCAAGAGGAAGAGGAGGCCGGGCTGTGAAGCGCTCGCTCTTCGGCCGCCTGTGGCCCAACGTCACGGCCGTCGTCCTGTTCATCGGCTTCGTCTTCCCCGTGTACTGGATGTTCGCCACGGCGTTCAAACCGACCGGCGACATCATCTCCGAGGACCCGGTCTGGTTCCCGACCGACGTCACCCTCGAGCACTTCAAGCGGGCGACCGGCGTCGACCACTTCTGGACGTACGTCACCAACTCGCTGGTCGTCACGCTGTGCGCGGTCGTCCTCGCCCTGGTCATCGCGCTGGCCGGCTCCTTCGCCCTGGCCCGGATGCGGTTCAAGGGGCGGCGCGGCTTCGTCATCGGCTTCATGCTGGCCCAGATGGCACCCTGGGAGGTCATGATCATCGCGATGTACATGATCGTGCGGGACGCGTCGATGCTGAACAGCCTCGTGCCGCTGACGGCCTTCTACATGATGATGATCCTGCCCTTCACCATCCTGACCCTGCGCGGCTTCGTCGCCGCGGTGCCCCGGGACCTGGAGGAGGCCGCGATGGTCGACGGCTGCAGCCGGGCCCAGGCCTTCCGCAAGGTCATCCTGCCGCTGCTGGCACCCGGCCTGATGTCCACGTCCCTGTTCGGCTTCATCACCGCATGGAATGAATTCCCCCTGGTGCTGGTGCTGAACAAGGAGACCGAGGCGCAGACCCTGCCACTGTGGCTGTCCAGCTTCCAGACCGCCTTCGGCAACGACTGGGGCGCGACGATGGCGGCGTCCTCCCTCTTCGCCATCCCGATCCTGATCCTCTTCGTCTTCCTGCAGCGCAGGGCTGTCAGCGGCCTGACGGCCGGCGCCGTGAAGGGATAACGCCACCCGATGACGACAATCGCCAGCGCCACCGACACTTTGACGCGCGATGCCCTGACCGTTCTGCAGCCCGGCTTCACCGGCACGACCGCCCCCGACTGGCTGCTGCGCCGCCTCGGTGAGGGCCTCGCCTCCGTCGGCCTGTTCGGCCGCAACATCGCCTCGCCCGAGCAACTGGCGGCCCTGACAGCCCAGTTGCGCGCCGAACGGGACGACGTGCTGGTCGCGATCGACGAGGAGGGGGGTGATGTGACGAGGCTGGAGGTGAGGTGCGGCTCCAGCTTCCCCGGCAACCACGCCCTGGGCGCGGTGGACGACGTGGAGCTGACGAGGCAGGTGGCGTCCGAACTGGGCCGCCGCCTCGCCGCCTGCGGAGTCAACCTCAACTGGGCCCCCTCGGCGGACGTGAACTCCAACCCGGCGAACCCGGTCATCGGCGTACGCTCCTTCGGCGCCGACACCGCCCTGGTCGCCCGCCACACCGCGGCCTACGTCACCGGCCTCCAGTCGGCAGGCGTGGCGGCCTGCACGAAACACTTCCCGGGCCACGGCGACACGGCGGTCGACTCCCACCACGCGCTCCCGCGCATCGACGCGGCCCTGGACGTGCTGACGGACCGCGAACTCTCCCCGTTCCGCGCGGCGATCGCCGCCGGCACGCGGGCGGTGATGAGCGCGCACATCCTCATCCCCGCCCTGGACCCCGACCACCCGGCGACCCTCTCCCGCCCGGTCCTGACCGACCTCCTGCGCGGCGACCTCGGCTACACCGGCCTGATCGTCACCGACGGCATGGAGATGCAGGCCATCGCGGCGACTTACGGCATCGAACGCGGCAGCGTCCTCGCCATCGCGGCCGGCGCCGACGCGATCTGCGTGGGCGGCGGCCTGGCCGACGACGAGACGGTACGCCGCCTGCGGGACGCCCTGGTCGAGGCGGTCCGCTCCGGCGAACTCCCCGAGGAACGCCTGGCGGAGGCCGCGGAACGGGTCCGCGAACTGGCCCGCTGGACGGCGACCGCCACACCGGTGACCGACGCCGAGGGCCGAACGGACGTGGGCCTCGTCGCAGCCCGCCGGGCCCTGAAGGCGACTGGCGCCGCGGACTTCACCCCGCTCACCGAAGCGCCCTACGTCGTCGCCCTCACCCCGGTGGCGAACATCGCCGTGGGCGACGAGACGCCCTGGGGCGTGGCGGCGGAACTGGCCCGACTGCTCCCGGGCACACAGACGGGCACCTTCACGGGGGAGGACGCGGGGCGGCAAGCACTGGACGCGGCGGGGAACCTGCGGATCGTGGCGGTGGTCCGCGACGAACACCGGCATCCTTGGATGCGGCGTGCCCTGGACACCCTGCTGGAGGCCCGCCCCGACACGATCGTGGTCGAAATGGGCGTCCCCCAGGCGCCACCCCGAGGCGCCCTGCACCTCGCCACGCACGGCGCGGCTCGCGTGTGCGGGCGGGCGGCGGCGGAGGTCATCGCGGGGAAGTAGCGGTTACGACGAGGAAGGCGCCGGTCCTTTGAAAGGGGACCGGCGCCTCAAGTGCCTTTAGGGGCGCTGGGCTGTATCGATATGCGGCTCCGCCGCGCGGGCGCGACCAGCCCACCACTACCCGCAGCCCGCGACAAGCCGAACCCGGCAGACGGAACCGCCCCTAAATTCCCTGCCACTCCGGCTTGTTGGCATAGGTGTGCCGGAAATAATCGGCAAGCTTCAACTTCGACGCCGCCCCCTCGTCCACAACAACCGTCGCATGCGGATGCAACTGCAACGCCGAGGCCGGACACACCGCAGCGACCGGCCCCTCCACAGTCGCCGCAACCGCATCCGCCTTGCCCTCACCCGTGGCCAGCAACACCAGATGCCGCGCCTCAAGAATCGTGCCGATGCCCTGTGTGATCACGTGATGCGGCACCTGCTCGATGTCCCCGTCGAAGAACCGCGCGTTGTCGACCCGCGTCTGCTCCGTCAGCGTCTTGATCCGCGTCCGCGACGCCAGCGACGAACACGGCTCATTGAACCCGATGTGCCCGTCCGTCCCGATCCCGAGCAACTGCAGATCGACGCCCCCGGCATCGGTCAGCGCCGCGTCATACGCCTCACACGCCCCTTGCACGTCCTCGGCCGTACCGTCGGGCCCCATGAACGCGTCCATCCCGATCCCGAGCGGCTCCAGCACCTCGCGCCGCAGCACGGACCGATACGACTCCGGATGCTCGGCGGGCAGCCCCACATACTCGTCCAGCTGCGCGATCCGGGCCCGTGAGACGTCCACGGCACCGGAGCGCACCTTGGCCGCGAGCGCCGCGTAGATGGGCAGCGGCGTCGACCCGGTGGCCACACCGAGCACGGCGTCGGGCTTGCGTCGGAGCAACCGCGCCATGGCCTCGGCTATCAGCTCGCCACCCGCCTTGGCGTCCGAAACGATGACAACTTCCACGCTGGGCCTGCCGATCTGGAGAGGGACTCGAAGGGCACCCTAAAGGGGCATGTGGTTTAGACCAATCTAACAGAGCGGGGTCCCAAGGCCCAGGTAGACGAAACATTCCCTAGTGGTCGCTACAAAAATAACCGTAGATCACCCCGCCGACATTTGTCTAGCGTCCGCTATAAAATGCATCCCATGGTGAGCAACAAGGAGAGCGAGGCGACCGGAGCGAAGCCCCGCCCGGCGGCCAGACCCCGCGGCCGCCCCCGCTCCTTCGACCGCGAGACCGCCCTGGAGAAGGCGATCCTCGCGTTCTGGGAGCACGGCTACGAGGCGACCTCCGTCTCCGACCTCACACGCGTCATGGACATCGGCGCCCCCAGCCTGTACGCCGCCTTCGGTGACAAGCAGTCCCTGTTCGAAGAGGCCGTGCGCGCGTACGACGTGCGGTACGGCTCCTTCGTCGATCGCGCCCTCGCCGAGGAGCCCACCGCCCGTGCGGCCGTGGCGCGGATGCTGCGCGAGGCCGCCGCCGAGTACACCGATCCGGCCCATCCGCACGGCTGTCTCATTGCCCATGCGGCCACCAACTGCTCCACGCCCGAGGTGGAGGAGTCGCTACGGAGCCGGCGCAACTCCACCATCGCGGCCATCCGGAGCCGTATAGCAGCGGACCTCGCCACGGGTGCCCTCCCGCCCGGCGCCGACGCCGCCGCCCTCGCCCGGCACACCGGCGCGATGATCCAGGGCATGTCACAACAGGCGCGCGACGGGGCGAGCCGGGAGGAACTGGAGGCGCTCGCGGAAATTGCCATGGCCAACTGGCCCCGCACATGAACCCACACGGGTTAGGCTGCGTGGTGGACGACGGGGCGTCCCACTGGTTCTCCGACTGGCCCGCCAGCCCGCGAAGAAGCGTCAACAACAAACAGGCTCCAACGCATGGACACACCGGAGTGGTCTAGTCCACAATGCGAAGGAGTGCGTAGGAGAAGAACGCACCGACTTCCGTCTTCCCCGCACAGGAAGGCGGACCGAGGAACCGGAGCTCTCTGCCCTGACTGCCCCGGCTCCTCATCCTTCGGCCGACCGGGACCGCACACCCCACGGCCGATGTTGCTCCGGGCTGCGGTGCCGGGAGGGTTGAGGGTCCCTCCCAGGCGCCGCGGCCCGCGGGTGTTTTCGGCCCCCGCGAGCCCTTGAAGTGGCTGGTTTCGAGCCATGTCCGTACCGCCAGGTACGCTCGGCCACGTGCCCTCCATGAACGAACTCGTACGCCAGCACACGGCCCTCGACGACTCCGACCTCGAGTGGCTCCACCTGCTGGTCTCGGAGTGGCAGCTGCTCTCCGACCTTTCCTTCGCCGACCTGGTCCTGTGGGTCCCCACCAGCGACGGCACCCGCTATGTGTCCGTCGCGCAGATGCGACCCAACACCGGCCCGACCTCGTACCAGGACGACATGGTCGGCCACCTCGTCCCGCGCGGCCGCCGCCCGATGCTGGACGCCGCGCTCGACGAGGGCCGGATCGTGCGGGAGGGCGACCCCGAGTGGCGCGAGGAGGTGCCGGTCCGCGTCGAGTCGATTCCCGTACGGCGGGACGGGCGCGTCCTGGGTGTCATCGCGCGCAACACCAACCTGCTGACCGTGCGCACCCCGAGCCGCCTGGAGCTGACCTACCTCCAGAGCGCCTCGGACCTCGCGCAGATGATCGCGGCCGGTTCGTTCCCGTTCGCCAACCAGCAGGTCGACATGGACGCCTCGCCGCGCGTCGGCGACGGCCTGATCCGCCTCGACGCCGACGGCCTCGTCCAGTACGCCTCCCCGAACGCACTGTCCGCCTACCACCGTCTCGGCCTCGCCGCCGACC
This sequence comes from Streptomyces sp. SD31, assembly GCF_052068475.1. Taxonomy (NCBI): domain Bacteria; kingdom Bacillati; phylum Actinomycetota; class Actinomycetes; order Kitasatosporales; family Streptomycetaceae; genus Streptomyces; species Streptomyces sp. SD31. Next base: position 40,496 of record NZ_JBQHCX010000013.1, read on the forward strand.
TCGTAGGCCACCACCTGGGCATGACCACCGCCGAACTCGCCCCGACCCACGGGCCGGTGGACGAGGCGCTCGCCAAGGTCGCCAGCGGCTGGGCGCCCCGCGAGTTCGAGATCGAGTCGGACGACGGAGTCATCCAGTTCCGGGCGATCCCCCTCAAACCCAAGGGCACCCGCATCGGTTCGCTGGTCCTGCTCCGGGACGTCACCGAACTGCGCCGCCGCGAGCGTGAGTTGATCACCAAGGACGCGACCATCCGGGAGATCCACCACCGCGTCAAGAACAACCTCCAGACGGTGGCCGCCCTGCTCCGTCTCCAGGCCAGGCGCATCGAGTCCGACCGCGGCCGCGAGGCCCTCGAAGAGGCGGTACGACGGGTCGGCTCGATCGCGATCGTGCACGAGACGCTCTCCCAGAACCTGGACGAGCGTGTGGAGTTCGACGAGATCGCCGACCGGGTGCTGGCCATGGTCGCCGAGATCTCGCCCGGCAAGGTCATCGGCCGGCGCACCGGCCGCTTCGGCATCCTGGACGCCGAGGTCGCCACCCCGCTGTCGATGGTCCTGACCGAGATCCTGCAGAACGCTCTGGAGCACGGCTTCCGCGAGGGCGACACCGGCACGGTCGAGGTCTCGGCGGTCCGCGGCGGCACGACGAAGCAGGCCCGCCTCCTGGTCACCGTCCAGGACGACGGCGTGGGTCTGCCCGAGGGCTTCGACCCGCACACCGCGGGCAACCTCGGCCTTCAGATCGTACGGACGCTGGTGGAGGGCGAGTTGGGCGGCACGTTCGACATGGTGCCGGCGCCGGAGCGGGGGACCCGGGTGATCCTCGACCTCCCGGTGCGGGCGCACAAGTAAGCGTCGGCAGAGGGCGTGTGCCGTGCACCACGGTGGCAGGGTGGTGCACGGCACACGCCCACCACATGTGAACGGCCTGATCTCCACCGGCTCCCGGACAGCAAAGAGCCCCAGCCCGTTCAGGGGGCTGGGGCTCAACATGCTCGTTGCCAGCATTTGCTGCGCATCGGGGGTACTGCGCGCTGCGGCTCGGGGGCGGGAGATGCGTACTCGCTGTACGCGCCGCCAAGCTCAGGCTGTTTGCGGGGCGGGTGTTGTCAGGCGGAGGCCTGACGGGCCCGGTTGCGGGCGGCGCGGCGCTTCATGGCGCGGCGCTCGTCCTCGCTGAGACCACCCCAGACGCCGGAGTCCTGGCCGGACTCGAGCGCCCACTGCAGACACTGATCCATAACGGGGCAGCGACGGCAGACGGCCTTGGCTTCCTCGATCTGCAGCAGCGCAGGACCGGTGTTGCCGATGGGGAAGAAGAGCTCGGGGTCTTCCTCGCGGCAAACGGCGTTGTGACGCCAGTCCATGGCTGCTACCTCTCCTTGTGTATTACGTGCAAGTTGCTTGTGAATGTGAACGCTTTCACGAATCCCTCAACAAGTGAAGGGCCGACCGCCAGGTTCCCTGGCGAGGTCCTGTGATTTGAAGAGGGGTTCCGGTGATCTGTGGAGCCGGTGTTGCGGGCTGTCCCGATCGCCACGTAGAGACTCGCAAACCTCAGCGGCGGATACAACCCCTTCCGGAAAGTTTTTTTTGATTCCTCGGTGTCGACTAGGTCACAGCCGTACTTCCATGGGGTGGATCCTGGCCTAAACGTTCGAGTGAAAGGACTTTAGCCCGTTCCGCTCACACAATCACACGCAGTGCACGGCGTACGCCTGTGAACGTCACGCTCGTGCGCAGCCCCAGATGGTCGCCGTCCATCTGAAGGGGCAAGGGGACCTTCGAATGCAAGGTGAAGCGGTCCAGGTCGTGGAGTGAGACGGCGTGCTTTCCATGGGGTCCGCGCTCGGGGGACGAAGTGAGCAACTGGGTGCCATACCGGGCAACCGCGCCTGTCGTCATACGGCTGAGACCGAGTACGTCGAGGCCTTTATCGAACGAGGCCTTAGGTGACGCGTACATCGGGTGATTGCCCAGGAAGGTCCACGGAGAGGTGTTCGAGACTATGGAAAGCACCAGATCGGTCACCGGCTCGGCGTCCGGCCGCTCCAGCGTGATCGTCCCGTGCCTGCGGTGCGCCTCGCCGAAGAACTGGCGCAGGGCCTGTCGGACGTAGAGCGCGTGTGTGGACTTTCTGCCGCGCTCGCGCTGCTGCTCGACCCGTCCGACCACGCCGGCGTCGAAACCGAGGCCCGCGTTGAAGGTGAACCACCGTCCCGGCACGGCCTCGTCCTCGGTGCCGGGCGTGCCCGAGGTCAGGCCCAGGCCGACCGTACGCTCGCTGCCCTCGCGCAGGGCGTCCAGCAGGGCGCCGGTCGCCTCCACGGCGTCGTTGGGCAGGCCGAGTGCGCGGGCGAAGACGTTGGTGGAGCCGCCGGGGACCACGGCGAGGCGGGGGAGGTGTTTCGGGTCGGGGCCGTTGTGCAACAGTCCGTTGACGACCTCGTTCACCGTGCCGTCGCCGCCGAGGGCGACCACCAGGTCGACGTCGTCGCTGTCCGCCGCCTGCCGGCCCAGGTCGCGCGCGTGGCCGCGGTACTCGGTGGTGACCGCCTCGAGCTTCATCTCGCTGGCGAGCGCATGGATCAGGACATCGCGCGTACGTGCGCTTGTGGTGGTTGCTGCCGGATTGACCACGAGAAGTGCACGCATGAGTTGCAGCGTACCTACTGGGGGGTACCGGGCACAGGGCGAGGTAGGGATCAAGTAAGACATCGCGCGTGAGTCTCAACACGGGGGACTCCGTCGGTTGGGCCGCGTGTATTGATGCCGTCCGCTGCGAGGTGAGCGGCGTCGGCGCCGGCCCTGCTGGGGCCTGAGGCCCCCAGACCCCGCTTCGGCCCTGAACGGGCCTCGTCCTCAAACTCCCCCCAGAGGGGACACCCCCAGACGGGGCACCCCCAGACGGGCTGAAATTCAGCCCCCCGGCGTTTGAGGAGCGGGGGCCCAGGGGGCAGAGCCCCTCCAGGATGGGGCGGGTAGGGGCGGCGGGGGCGATGTGGCGGAGGGCTACCCTTCAGGGGTGACCAAGGAGCAGACCCCCACCACCCCGGAAACCGCCGGTCCGCGCCCGCGGCGGCTGACGTACGCGGCGGTACTCACCGCACTCGAAGGGCTGGCGCTCGCCGTCGGGGGCGTCTGGGTGTTCGTCCTTGGTCTTGCCGGTGATCCGGACGACCGGCAGCAGGCCGTCACCCTCGGCGTGACCCTGATCGTGCTCGCGCTGCTGCCGCTGCTCGCCGCGCGGGGCCTGTTCGCCCAGCGCAGCTGGAGTCGGGGGCCGTCCGTCATCACGCAGATCCTGGCCCTGCCGGTGGCCTACAGCCTGCTCCAGGCCGACAGCATCGCGATCCCGGCGGGCATCGCGATCGCGGCGGCCGCGATCGCCACGCTCGTGTTCCTGATCAACCAGGAGACGACCCGGGCCCTCGGAATCCGGGGGCCCGGCAGCGCCCCGGATCAGGAGTAGTACTCCGGCCTGACCGTCACTCCTCCACCAGTAGCTTCTCCCGCAGCTGCGCCAGCGTCCGCGCCAGCAGTCGGGACACGTGCATCTGGGAGATCCCGACCTCCTGCGCGATCTGCGACTGGGTCATGTTGCCGAAGAACCGCAGCAACAGGATCCGCTTCTCGCGCGGCGGGAGGTCTTCGAGCAGCGGCTTGAGTGACTCGCGGTACTCGACGCCCTCCAGCGCCTCGTCCTCCGCGCCCAGCGTGTCCGCGACCGCGGGGGACTCGTCGTCCGTGTCGGGGACGTCCAGGGACAGCGTGGAGTACGCGTTGGCGGACTCCAGGCCCTCCAGGACCTCCTCCTCCGAGATTGCGAGCTTCTCGGCGAGTTCATGGACGGTGGGAGAGCGGCCGTGCTGCTGGGACAGCTCGGCCGTGGCCGTCGTCAGGGCGAGGCGCAGCTCCTGCAGGCGCCTCGGCACCCGCACCGCCCAGCCCTTGTCCCGGAAGTGCCGCTTGATCTCGCCGACGACCGTCGGGGTCGCGTAGGTCGAGAACTCGACGCCGCGCTCCGGGTCGAAGCGGTCGACCGACTTGATCAGGCCGATGGTGGCGACCTGGGTGAGGTCGTCCAGCGGCTCACCGCGGTTGCGGAAGCGGCGCGCGAGGTGCTCGACGAGCGGCAGGTGCATACGGACCAGCTGATTGCGCAGTTCCGCGTACTCGGCGCTGCCGTCCTGCAGCTTGCGCAGCTCGACGAACATGGCGCGCGCCCCGCTGCGGTCCTGATGGTCGTGCTGCGTGGCCTGCACGCTGTGCGCGCCCATCGCCTCGTCCCCGGCGTTTCGCTCGTGCTCGCTCATCGTCCCGCCCGTTGCCCTCTCCCGAGCCCTCGCCTCCGCACGGACGGGGGAGACCCCGCTCCCGCCGCCCGGAGGCGCGCCCTGCACGGAGCCTTCGTCATCCCGACCGCCGTCCAGGAAGCCGGCCTCCGCGGAGTCGTCCTCCGGGTGTGGCCGGGCCTGCTCGGGGATGCCGTCGATGCCGCCCACCACGCGCCGGGCACCGCTCGGACCGCTCGGGCCCACCCCCAGGCTCTCGGCTCCGTCCGAGCAGGGGGGAGTGCCGTCCGACAGCTCTCGTGTGCCGCGCTCTTCGTCCCGCACCGGCCCGTCCCCGTTCCTCACGCCGGCCCGGGTCCCGCGCCGCGCTGTTTGTAGAGGCTGATCGAAACGGTTTTGTCCTCGTCCACGGCGGAGGAGACCTTGCCCGCGAGGGCGGACAGCACGGTCCAGGCGAAGGTGTCCCTGGAAGGCGCGTGGCCGTCCGTGGTCGGGGCCGAGACGGTGACCTCGAGCGAGTCGTCGACGAGCCGGAACACACAGCTGAGCACCGAGCCGGGCACGGCCTGCTGGAGCAGGATCGCGCACGCCTCGTCCACCGCGATGCGCAGGTCCTCGATCTCGTCGAGGGTGAAGTCCAAACGGGCCGCGAGGCCGGCAGTGGCCGTACGCAGCACCGACAGGTAGGCACCCGCGGCCGGCAGCCGGACTTCCACGAAGTCCTGGGTCGCGGGCTCGCCTGCGATCTGGGACACCCTCACCTCCAAGGTGGTACAAGCTTCTCGGGGCCGAGGGTCGCCCCCCGGGGTAACGCGATGTGTGGTTCAGCGGTGACGCTATCGCGCTCTGAACTTTCCTGTCCCCAGGACCCCAACCCCTTGCCGTCACTCACAGTAAACCTGTGGATACGCTCCGTGTCTAGGGGTCTGCGGCTCCAATTGGGAAGAGCGCGCGCCGGGTTGACGTACCCAGACGTCAGACGGTCGAACCGTCCGGATCCAGGGTCACACGAGTACGTGGTCCACGAAGCACCAACGCCATTCCTCGCCCGGCTCGAAGGTCCGCATCACCGGGTGACCGGACTTCTTGTGGTGTTCCGTCGCATGCCTCCCCGGCGAGGAGTCGCAGCAGCCGACATGCCCGCAGCTGAGACAGAGCCGCAGTTGTACGGGGTGCATGCCGTCCGCCAGACACTCCGGGCACGTCTCGTTCAGCGCCACGGGTTCCGGGTGCGGCAGCGCGTCGGCGTGCGTGCACTGTTTCATGATTGCCAGGTTACGACGGCCGCGAGGATGGCCGCGCGGAAAAACGAGGGCGGGCGTACGGCGATGATCAAGTGCGGTCCACGACGGATGAGCGGGGGCGGGCGCAGACCATGAGCGAGCGCGGGCGGAAGACGGCGGCACACGTGCGCGTGCGGACGACGAGGGGCGGGGGCGGCCGTGCCGCGGTGCACGCGCGCGTGGGCACCGTGACGGACGAGGGCGGGCGAGAAGCATGGACGTGATGCCGCTGCTGTTGCTGGTGGCGGGCAGTGCCGCGGTGGCCGCGGCCGCCCGGCGGTCCCCCGTGCCGGCGCCGCTGCTGCTCGTCGCCGCAGGCCTCGCGGTGTCGTACGTCCCGGGCGTGCCCGACTACACCCTCGACCCGCACATCGTCCTGCCCCTGGTGCTGCCTCCGCTGCTGCACACCGCGGCGACGGACAGTTCGTATCTCGATCTGCGGGCCCAGATGCGGCCCGTGATGCTGCTGTCGGTGGGGTACGTGCTCTTCGCGACCTTCACCGTCGGCTGGGCCGCGTATCTCGTCGTGCCGGATCTGCCGCTGACCGCGGCGCTGGTGCTGGGCGCGGTGGTGGCGCCGCCGGACGCGGTCGCGGCGACGGCGGTCGCGCGCCGGGTGGGGCTGCCGTCCCGGATCACCACGATCCTGCAGGGCGAGTCCCTGGTGAACGACGCCACCGCGATCACCGCCTACCGCGTGGCGCTCGCGGCCGCCGTCGGAGAGGGCGCCACCTGGGCCGGCGGCATCGGCGAGTTCCTGCTCGCGGCGCTCGGCGGCATCGGGATGGGGCTGGTGCTGATGGTGCCGCTCCACTGGCTGCGCACGCATGTGAAGGAAGCGCTGCTGCAGAACACGCTCTCGCTGCTCATCCCGTTCGTCGCGTACGCGGCCGCCGAGCAGGTGCACGCCTCCGGAGTGCTGGCGGTCGTGGTCGTCGCGCTGTACCTGGGGCACCGCGCGTGGGAGGTCGACTTCGCCACCCGGCTCCAGGAGGAGGCGGTGTGGAAGATGGTCGCGTTCGTGCTGGAGTCGGCGGTGTTCGCGCTCATCGGACTGCAGTTGCCGGTGGTTCTCAAGGGCCTCGGGGAGTACGAGGGCGGGCGCGCCGCCTGGTACGCGGTCGTCGTCTTCGCCGTGGTCGTCGTCTCGCGGTTCGTGTGGGTGTATCCGGCGATGTTCCTGCCACGCATGCTGTCGGCGCGGATCCGGGAGCGTGAGGACAACCCGACCTGGAAGGGGCCGTTCATCATCTCGTGGGCCGGGATGCGCGGCGTGGTCTCGCTGGCCATCGCCTTCTCGATCCCGCTCACCGTGCACGGCGGCGAGCCGTTCCCCGAGCGCAACCTCATCCTCTTCCTGACCTTCACGACGGTCATCGGCACGCTGGTCGTCCAGGGCGTGACGCTGCCGCCGCTGATCCGCCTGCTGAGACTCCCCGGCCGGGACGCACAGGCCGAGACCCTCGCGGAGGCGAACGCCCAGGCGCAGGCCTCCCGCGTCGCCGAGCTCCGCCTGGAGGAACTCCTCTCCGACGAACGCAACGCCCTCCCGGGCCCGCTGGCCGACCGCCTGCGTGCCGTCCTGGAACGGCGCCGCAACTCCGTCTGGGAACGCCTGGGCCAGGCCAACCCGGTCACCGGAGAGTCCGTCGACGACACCTACCGGCGGCTGTCCCGTGAGGTGATCGGCGCCGAGCGCGCGGTGTTCGTGAAGCTGCGGGACGGTCGATATATCGATGACGAGATGCTGCGGACGTTGCTGCGCAGACTGGACCTGGAGGAGGCGGCGGCCTATCGGGAAGCAGGGTGAGCGGCCGGAGGGCGGCGTACGCATTTCCCTACCCGCGTGCGCCTCTGACGGTGGATCATAGGAGGGACACGATCGGCACTGGGTGACTCGGGGGGCTCGATGGCCGGCACCTCACAGCGGTTCTTCATCAGTTACGCGGGGGCGGACCGGCTGTGGGCCGAGTGGGTGGGGTGGCATCTCGAACGGGATGGCCATCGCGTCGAGCTCGACGTGTGGGACTGGCGGACCGGGGACGACTTCGTCCAGCGGATGGATGACGGGCTGGAGAAGGCGGACGCCGTCGTCGCTCTGTTCTCCAAGTCGTACTTCGAGGACGGGCGTTGGACCCAGGAGGAGCGGTCCGCGGTCGTTGCCCGCCGGGACCGGGTTCTTCCGCTCGCGGTGGAACCCCTGACCAACCACGACGTCGATCCCATGTTCGCCGCGAAGGTGCGCACGCAACTGCACGGGCTGGACGAGGCCGCGGCCATCGAGGCATTGCGGGCCGCGGTGAGCGGGAAGGGGCGGCCGACCGAGCGTCCGGCGTTTCCGGGGGGCCTCGCCGACGCGCCGGACGGATCTGCCGAGCCCGCGGTGCCCGAGGGGCCCAGGCCGGCACTGCCCGGCGACGGTGACGAGCCCGAGGTGTGGAACGTACGCCGCCGCAACCGCGACTTCTCCGGGCGCGAGGCCCAGATGGTCGAGCTCCGGGACGGTCTGCTCAGCGGGCGGCAGTCCGTCGTGTACGCGCTGCACGGCATGGGCGGGATCGGCAAGACGCAGATCGCCCTGGAGTACGCCCACCGGTTCGCCAGCCAGTACGACCTGGTGTGGTGGATCGACGCGGAGCAGAGTGACCAGATCCCGATCCATTACACGGAGCTGGCCGACCGGATCGGCGTCGCCCTGCCCGAGGCCGGTGCCGAGCACAACGCCCGGATGCTGCTGCACCATCTGCGTACCCGGCCCCGCTGGCTGATCATCCTCGACAACGCGGAGGACCCCGACCAGATCGAGCCGTGGCTGCCCGAGGGCCCCGGACACGTCCTGATCACCTCACGCAACCCCAACTGGCGCCGCCTGGCCCGCCCGACGGCGCTCGACGTGTTCTCGCGGGCGGACTCGCTCGCGTACCTGCGGACCCGGATCTCGGGTATCACCGAGATACAGGCGGACACCCTCGCGCAGGACCTCGGTGACCTACCGCTGGCGCTCGCCCAGGCCGCCGGCGTGATCGAGACCGGCACGCCCGTTGACCACTATCGGCGGCTCCTGAACGACAGCACGAGCCGGATCCTGCGCGAGGGTGACGTCCCCGACTATCCGGTGCCGCTGGCCGCCGCGGTCGGCATCGCCGTCGAGGGCCTCGACGACCGGCACCCCGACGCGGCGGCGCTGCTCCGGATCGCGGCGTTCCTCGGGCCCGAGCCGATTCCCACCGAGTGGTTGGTGAACGCGCGGCCGCGGTTGTCCACGATTCCGGGAGATCCCCACGACCCGCTATGGACGCGGGCCGCGCTGGAACCGCTGCGCCGCTACGGCCTCGCCCGCATCGATGGAGAGGCCCTGCAGCTCCATCGCCTGACCCAGGCCGTCCTGCGGGACCAGGTCGACCCGGCGCGGGCCGAGGCGATCCACGACGACGCGGCGGCCGTCCTGGCAAAAGTCGATCCGGGGGATCCCGAATCGCCGGCCGACTGGCCGACTTGGGCGAGCCTGACTTCGCACCTCTGGTCGCGGCACCTCGACGTCACCCACCGGACCGAGTTGCGCCCGGTGCTCCGCAACGCGGTGAACTTCCTGATACGCAGCGCCCAGCCGCGGACCGCCGCCGAGCTCGCCACCACCCTGCGAGAGGCGTGGACCGCGGAGTCGGGCCCCGACCATCCCGACGTGCTGACCTGCACGCAGTACCTTGGCCACGCGACATCGGACCTCGGCGACCTCCAAGGGGCCCGGCTGATCATCGAGGACGCCCTCGTGCGCCGCCGTCGGACGCTGGGAGACGACGACCCCGACACGCTGCAGTCCGCCAACGACTTCGCCGTGATTCTCTCCTTCCTCGGTGAGTATCGGGAGGCATGGGCCATCGCCGAGGACACGCTGGCCCGTCGGCGCCGTGTTCTTGGTGACGAGCACCCCGAGACCCTTCAGTCCGCCAGTAATCTGGCTGTGGCCTTCGCCAGGTTGGGTGAGTACGTCGCATCACGCGACCTGCACGAGGACACACTGGCGCGCAGGCGTGCAGCTCTCGGCGACGACCATCCCGCCACACTCCAGTGCGCTCTGAATGTCGCCGAAGCCCGCCGTGGGCTCGGCGACGTGACCGGGGCCCGCCGACTGCAGGAGGAGACGCGGGACAGATGCCGGAGCACTCTGGGCGACGATCACCCCGTGACCCTTAACGCTGTTCAGTGGCTGGCCATCACCCTGAATCTCATGGGCAACCACAGCGAGGCTCGGAGCATGCTCGAGGACGTCCTCGCCCGGCGTCGTCGTGCCTTCGGCAACGATCACCCCGACATTTTCATGACCGCCTATGCTCTCGCGGTCACCCTGAGGATGATGCGTGACTACGAAGAGTCCCGCCGCATGCTCGCGGACGTTGTCGCCTGGCGGCGCCGCGTTCTGGGGCCGGATCACCCGGAAACCCTGAACTCCGTGGAGTCCCTGGCTCTTTCCCAGCAGGGGTTGCGTGACTACAAAGAAGCCCATCGCATGCTCGCGGACGTTGTCGCCCGGCGTCGCCGCGTCCTTGGCGAGGACCACCCCGAGACCCTCAAGTCGGCTCGCGTCCTAGGCGTCGCCATGTGCCAGCTGCGCTCTCCCGCAGAGGGCGCGGAGTTGCTGGACGACGTGCGTACCCGTCAGCGCCGCATTCTCGGTGACGACCACCAAGACACCCAGGCCACCACCCGATCCCTCGCGGATGCGTACAGGCAAATGGGGCTGCATCGCAAAGCCCAGAAACTGACAGCGAAGAAGACGACGCAGCGTCGCTTCAGGAGAAAGTCCCGCTAGTCACCGCCGAACGGCGCCCCGGTCACCACGGCAACCACCACGTCCCCCACCCCGAACGCCCCTTCCTCCACCAACGCCACCAACCCATAAAGCAATTTGGCGACATAGAGACGCTCGACCGGCACCCCATGCCGTTCCTCGAAGTCCTCCGCGAAGGCGTCGAGTTCGGGCGACGTCCGGGCGTACCCGCCGAAATGGAACCGCTCGTCCAGCCGCCAGTCACCGCGCGGACCGCCGAACGCCTCGGCCTGCAGGCCCCGTATGTCGTCGCCGAGGAAGCCGCCCTTGAGGACGGGGATGCCGAGGGCCCGCTGACCGGGGTCGAGCCCCGCGGCGAGGCCGGCCAGCGTCCCGCCCGTGCCGCACGCGATCGCGACGACGTCGGCCTGACCGCGCAGCTCCTCGCCGAGCGCTCGGCACCCCCGTACGGCCAGGGTGTTGCTACCGCCTTCCGGGACGACGTACGCCTCCTCCGCGCCCGCCGCGCGCAGGACGGCCGTCTGCGTTTCAGGGTCGGTCTTGCGGCGGTACGTCGACCTGTCGACGAAATGCAGCCGCATACCGTCGGCCACGCACCGCGCGAGCGATGGATTCAGTGGCCGTTCGGCCAGTTCCTGGCCGCGCACCACGCCGACCGTGGGCACGCCGAGGAGTCGGCCGGCCGCGGCGGTGGCGCGCAGGTGGTTGGAGTAGGCGCCGCCGAAGGTGACGATCGGGCGACCGGCCGCGGCCGTCAGGTTCGGCGCGAGCTTGCGCCACTTGTTGCCGATCAGCTCCGGGTGGATCAGGTCGTCGCGCTTGAGGAGCAGCCGGACGCCACGACGCGTGAACCGCCCGTCGGCCGCCTCCTGCAAGGGGGAGGGGAGCCGGGGGCGGAGTGCGCTGAGGTCGGGGCCGGTCACCTGGCCATTGTCGCCCGGCCCCGGCGGTACGGCTGCCCTGTTCGCGCTGCTCCCGCAGCCTGTCCTACTTCAGCCGCTCCCGGATCCGCTCCCGCATCCACGCCATCGTGAATCCCCGCGGATCCACCTTCCCCGGCTGCCACTCCAGATGCCCGATCACCGACCGCTCCGTCCATCCGTGATGGCGGCAAACGGCTGCCGAGACCCGTTCGATCGCCTCCAGTTGGGGCTCCGGCCACGGATCCTGTCCGTCACCCAGGTTCTCGCACTCGAAGCCGTAGAAATGGCGGTTGCCGTCGGTGTTGGCCTCGTTGTCGGGAGGCAGGGCCTTTTCCGCGATGACCGCGCGCAGTACGTCGTCGTCGCCGAGTCCGGCGTGGTTGGCGCGGCCGTAGCCGACGAGGTGGACCCTGCCGTCCTTGGTGATGACGCCGTGGCACAGGGGGCCGGGCAGCCCTTCGTAGCCGTTGCGGCAGAGTTCCACGGTGTGCGCGCTGCCCTTGGTCACCGTGTGGTGGATCATCACGCCGTGGACGGGCCCCCACGGGCCGACGTGGTTGCGGTTGTGGTGCTCCCAGTCGCCGACCTCGACGACCGTCGCGCCCTCCGCCCGGAGTCTCTCCAGGAATCTGCTCGCGGACATGGGTGAGGCCATGACCGCCTCCTTCGTGCCGTGCGTCGGCCGCCGTGCGCGGCCGGCTCGTATCGGTGACTTACCGAAAACGGGCAGACGGGACTCCTCGAATCGCACGGCGTGCGAGTCATTTCGGACATCTCCGCAGCTTGAGCGGGGCGGCCGCCGCGGGTTCCACGAGTGGACGAGAGCCCACTATTTGCCCAGCAAACCGTTGATCCATTCCCGCTCTTTCGTGTAATAGCACTGGCCCCCTCCGTGATGGAAGGCTCGGACGTGCAGATCGCGATGCGTGGCGCCAGATCGGCGTCGGTGCACGACCGGGAGGGCAATTCCTTATGTCGGTAGGCGAAGAGGTCCGCACGGAGCAGGACAAGCCGCAGCAGAGTCTGGGCACAGCGGCGGCGCGGAACCTGGCCACCACCACCAAGTCCGCGCCGCAGATGCAGGAGATCAGCTCCCGTTGGCTGCTGCGCATGCTGCCATGGGTGAATGTGCAGGGCGGCACGTACCGGGTGAACCGGCGTCTGACCTACGCCGTCGGAGACGGCCGTATCACGTTCGTGAAGACCGGCGACCGGGTCGAGGTCATCCCCGCCGAGCTGACCGAACTGCCCGCGCTGCGGTCGTACGAGGACGAAGAGGTGCTGGCCGAGCTCGCCCAGCGCTGCCAGCAGCGGGAGTTCGCGGCGGGGAACCTGATCGCCTCGTTCGGCAGCCAGACCGACGAGGTGTACCTCCTGGCGCACGGCAGGGTGGAGAAGATCGGCACCGGTCCGTACGGGGAGGACGAGTCCCTGGGGGTCCTCGCCGACGGGGCCTACCTCGGTGAGCAGGCGCTGCTCGACTCGGACGCGATCTGGGAGTACACGGCCCGCGCGGTCACCGCGTGCACGGTGCTCGTCCTGTCCCGCCAGGATGTCGAGCAGATCGCCGAGCGCGCCGACTCCCTGCGCGAGCACCTCGAACAGCTGCGGGCCATCCCCGAACAGCGCACCAACAAGTACGGCGAGAAGGAGATCGACCTCGCCGCCGGCCACAGCGGCGAGCCCGACATCCCGCACACCTTCGTCGACTACGAGGCCAGGCCCCGTGAGTACGAACTGAGCGTGGCCCAGACCGTGCTGCGCATCCACACACGCGTGGCCGACCTCTACAACCAGCCCATGAACCAGACCGAGCAGCAGCTCCGGCTGACCGTGGAGGCCCTGAAGGAGCGCCAGGAGCACGAGCTCATCAACAACCGCGAGTTCGGGCTGCTCAACAACTGCGAGTACGACCAGCGGCTCCAGCCGCACGACGGCGTGCCCAGCCCCGACGACATGGACGAGCTGCTCTGCCGGCGGCGCGGCACCAAACTGTTCCTCGCCCACCCGCGCGCGATCTCCGCCTTCGGGCGTGAGCTGAACAAGCGCGGGCTGGTCCCCGAGACCATCGAGATCGCCGGCAACCGCATCCCCACCTGGCGTGGTGTCCCGATCTACCCGTGCAACAAGATCCCGGTCACCGAGGCCCGTACGACCTCGATCATCGCCATGCGTACCGGCGAGGCGGAGCAGGGTGTCATCGGGCTCCAGCAGGCCGGCATCCCGGACGAGATCGAGCCGAGCCTGTCCTGCCGCTTCATGGGCATCAACGAACAGGCCATCATCAAGTACCTGGTGACGGCCTACTACTCGGCCGCGGTCCTGGTGCCGGACGCCCTCGGCGTGCTGGAGAACGTCGAGATCGGGCGCTGGCGGTGACCTGTCCCGCCCGGCCCCTCTCCGCCCGAAGTGCCGCCGCTCGTACGTCGTGTCCCGCGCTCTCCGCGTGGGTACGCCCTCGGGGTAGGCGCCCAGCCGTAGTGGAAGGGCCACCGTCCGCCGACTCTCCGAGGCGATGCCGTGTATGAGTTCATGACGGAGACCGCGCAGCGCCCCGCCGGGGCGCGGCCGTCCACCGAGACGCGCGAAAGGCGAAGGCCGATCACGACCGACATGGACGGCGGGGCGGGTCCGCTCGACGGGCCCGAGGCGGCGGTGATCCTGGAGCACGTCCGGGCGTCGGTCGACCCCGAACTGCGTGCCGCCATCGAGTCGTTGCCGCCCTCCATGCGCCGGATCGCGCGCTACCACTTCGGCTGGGAGCACCCGGACGGCACCCCGGCGGCGGACAACGCGGGCAAGGCGATCCGTCCCGCCCTCGTGCTCACCGCGGCCGCCGCGCTCGGCGGACCGGAGGCACGCGCGGCGGCTGTACGGGCCGCTGTGGCGGTGGAACTGGTGCACAACTTCACGCTGTTGCACGACGACGTGATGGACCGGGACACCACCCGTCGGCACCGGCCCACCGTTTGGACGGTGTTCGGCGACGCCGACGCGATCCTCGCCGGGGACGCGCTCCAGGCGCTGGCCCTGCGGCTGCTCGCCGAGGACCCGCACCCGGCGTCCACGGCCGCCGCCGCCCGCCTCGCGTCCTGCGTCGTCGAGCTGTGCGCCGGCCAGCACGCGGACACGGCGATGGAGAAGCGGGGCCCCGGCGACGTAGGCCTGGACGAGGTGCTCGGCATGGCCGAGGCCAAGACCGGCGCGCTGCTGGGGTGCGCCTGCGCCATCGGCGCGCTGTACGCGGGCGCGGCGGACGAGGACGTGGCGGCGCTGGACGCGTTCGGCCGGGAGGCCGGGCTCGCCTTCCAGCTCATCGACGACGTGATCGGCATATGGGGCGACCCGAGCCACACCGGCAAACCGGCCGGCGCGGACCTCGCCGCCCGCAAGAAGTCGCTGCCGGTCGTCGCCGCGCTGACCTCCGGCGGTCCGGCGGCGGCGGAACTGGCCGCGCTGTACGAGATGCCATACGACAAGGAGGACCTGCAGTCGACCGCCCTCGCCGTCGAGCGGGCGGGTGGCCGTGACTGGGCGCAGGCCCAGGCCGCCGACCGGATGGCCCGCGCCATGCAGGAACTGGCCCGCGCGGTCCCCGACCCGGAGCGGGCGGGTGGACTGCTGGCCCTCGCGGAGTACGTGACGCGGCGCAGCAACTGAGGGCCGCGGCAGCCGAAGTCCGCATCGTCCGGCCGCGGCGGCCGACGGTCGTCGAGACCCCGGAGCCCTCGGGCCGTACGGTTCCTGACCCCGTACGGCCGCCGGGCGGCTCCGGACCGGCGGGTCCCGCACATCCCCACGGTGTGCGGGGCCCGTTCCTGTGTGCCGGTGCGCGTACCGGCCGGCGTGCCGTCCCGGTGTACCGGACAGATCTCGACAAAGTCGTTCCGCGGACGGCACGCCCGCTCCGATCGCCCTACGATCAAGGCCGGTTGACGTGAAGGAGCGGGTGGACATGGGCGTGCGGATCCGGACGGCGGGCGCGGAGGACCGGGAGTTGGTGGTCCGGCTGCTGGACGCGGCTTTCCAGGACGATCCGGTCAGCGGCTGGGTGTTTCCGGGCGAGGAGCACCGCCGTAGCGCCCATCCCAAGCTCATGGCCGCGTTCGCCGACATCGTGTTCTCCGTCGGCCGTATCGACCTCACCGAGGAGGGCACGGCGTGCGCGTTGTGGATGTCGGTGCCGGCCGACGAGCAGGACCATGACGACGAAGGGCCCGCGCGGCTGCGCGAGGCCGTCGACCCGGAGAACGAGCGTATCGAGCTGATCGGCCGCCTGACAGCGGGTATCCATCCTTCCGGCCGTGCGCACGAATACCTGTGGATGATCGCCGTGGCACCCGAGCGCCAGGGCGAGGGGCTCGGCACCGTGCTCATGAACTCGGTCCTCGACCGCTGCGACCGGGACGGCCGGCCCGCCTATCTGGAGGCGAGCAGCGAGCGCAGCCGGAAGCTGTACGAGCGCCTCGGCTTCGAACCCCAAGGCCATCCCCTCGACCTCCCGGGCGGCCCCCGGATGTGGCCGATGTGGCGCGAGCCGCGCGGCTGAGCCGACCTCCGCAGCCCTGCTTACGCCTCCTCCGGTACGACCGTCTCCACGATCCGCTCGACCAGCCCGTCCGGCACGCTCACCCCGGGCAGGACGCCGTCCAGCACGTCCGGCAGTGTCAGGTGCTCCAGGAGCAGCCCGAGCATCGCGAGATAGAGCACGGTGACGACCTCGTCGCCGCCGGGCAGCCCGGCGTTGCGGTGGAAGTCCATGCCCTCCTCCAGGTCGGCGCGCACCGACTTGGTGAAGGAGGAGCGCAGTTCGGGGCGCCGGTTGGCCTCCAGGCGCATCTCCAGCAGGGCCAGATAGCCCGTTCGGTCGCGGGTGGCGCGGGCCATCAGGTCGTGCATGAAGGCGGCGACCAGGGAGCGGTCCTTCGGCCGGGTCATCAGCCCGGCGGTCACCTCCGGGTCGGGCGCCAGCCGCACGTGCAGCCGGGCGTCGATCTGGCGGAGCAGGTCGTCGCGCCCGGTGAAGTAGTTGGAGGCGGTGCCGACCGGCACCCCGGCCTCGGCGTCCACCGCACGGAACGTCAGCCCGCGCGCCCCCTCACGGGCCAGCACCTCGACGCCCGCGTCGACGAGGGCGGCCCGGCGCTCCGGATTGCCCGCCATACGGAATCCCCTCTCTCACTTCCAGCCGGCCCCAAAATACCCTTGCAACCACTACAGGTGAAGCACTACAAATGAAGCACTACAACCGGAGTGGTTGACCAGCCTACGAAAAGAGACCGGCTTGCGAAAGCTCACCTACTTCATCGCCTGCTCCCTCGACGGCTTCATCGGGGACCCGAGCGGAGACGCGTCGGCGATGCTCGCCTTCGTCGACGAGGAGTACTTCGCCTTCCTCAAGAGCGAATACCCGGAGACCCTGCCGACCCCTGGCCGTCGGGCGCTCGGCCTCGACGACCTGGAGAACAAGAGGTTCGACACGATCATCCAGGGCCGGGGCAGCTACGACCTGGCCCTGAAGGAGGGAAACACCAGCCCCTACGCCCATCTGCGCGAGTACGTCGCCTCGCGCACCCTGACCGAGTCGCCCGACCCGAACGTCGAGATCATCGGCGACGACCTGGTCGCCAAGGTGCGCGAACTCAAGGACGAGGACAGCGAGTTCGGAATCTACCTGTGCGGGGGCTCGCAGATCGCGGGTGAACTGATCGACGAGATCGACGAGCTCGTCATCAAGTCCTACCCCATCGTGTACGGCACGGGCATGCCGATGTTCGGCTCGGACTTCGCCGTCACGGAGTTCACCCTCGACGGGGTGCGGGCGTTCGGCAACGGCGCCGTGATCCGTACGTACAGCAGGAAGCGCTGAGAGGTATACCGCCCTACCCTGAGGACATGGGCAGCCAAGAGCACGTCTGTCCCGAATGCGGACAGCCCGTCGATACGGTCGTCCGGCGCCACAAGACGCTGGGCGCGTGGGTCCCCACATGGGTGCCCGGCCCCTGCCGGAACCCCGAGTGCGGCGCGTACACCGAGGACGACGGCGAGCACGAGGAAAAGCACGCGCAGAGGCATGAGCCGAAGCACGAGCCGAAGCGCGACGAACAGCCCGAGCAGCCTGAGACACCCACCGCGAAAAATTCCTGAACCCCGTGTCGAGAATCCCGGCCCGGCTCCGACGTCCCCTGTGAGAGCCGCCCGCCAAGGGCGGCCCGAGCCGACGGAAACCGAAGGAGCGGACCGATGAAGTACCTGGTCATGGTGCAGGGCACACAGGCGGACTACGAGGCGATGCAGGGCAAGGCGTCCGAGCACTCCGTGGCCTGGAGCCAGGAGGAGATCCAGGCGATGTACGCCTACATGCAGGCCATCAACGACGACCTCGCCGAGACCGGCGAGATGATCGACGGACAGGGACTGGCCGAGCCCGCGAAGGTCCGGCACGTCACCCTGGTCGCCGACGGCAAGGCGGTGATCACCGACGGGCCGTACAGCGAGACCAAGGAGCTGCTGGCCGGCTACTGGGTGCTGGACTGCGCGAGCCTGGAGCGGGTCACCGAGATCGCCGAGCGCGTCGCCCGCTGCCCCCAGCCGGCCGGGGCCCCCGTGTACCCGGTGGTGATCCGGCCCATCCTGGACGGCACCGGGGACATCTGCTGAGCCGTACATGAGCGCCACACCCGAGACCGAGGACCTGCTGCGCCGCCACGCGCCGCAGGTCCTCGGCGCGCTGGTGCGACGGTACGGCCACTTCGACACCGCCGAGGAGGCCGTACAGGAGGCACTGCTCGCCGCGGCCGAGCAGTGGCCGCGGGCCGGCGTCCCGGACAATCCGCGCGGCTGGCTGATCAAGGTCGCCGCGCGCCGGCTGACCGATGCCCTGCGCGCGGAGCAGGCGCGCCGAGCCCGGGAGGAGAAGGCCGCGGCGCTGACGCCACGGGATGCCTTCACGGCACCGGAGCCGGGGGCGGACCGTTCTCCCCGCGAGGACGACACCCTCACCCTGCTCTTCCTGTGCTGCCACCCGGACCTGACCCCGCCCGCCCAGATCGCCCTCACCCTGCGAGCCGTCGGCGGTCTGACCACGGCGGAGATCGCCCGCGCGTATCTGGTGCCCGAGGCGACCATGGCCCAGCGCATCAGCCGGGCCAAGCAGAAGGTCCGCGGCGTGCGGTTCGGGCGCCCGGACAACTGGGAGGACCGGCTGCCCGCGGTCCTGCAGACCCTGTACCTGATCTTCAACGAGGGCTATACGGCGACCTCGGGCACGAGCCTGACGCGGCGGGACCTCGCGGGCGAGGCGATCCGGCTGGCCCGCGCGGTCCACCGGCTCCTCCCCGACCACGGCGAGGCGGCCGGCCTGCTGGCCCTGATGCTGCTCACCGACGCCCGCCGCGACGCGCGCACCGGCCCGCACGGCGAGCTCGTCCCCCTCGACGAACAGGACCGTGGCCGCTGGGACAAGGCCGCGATCGAGGAGGGCGTCGCCCTGGTCACCCGCGCCCTGTCCCGGGGCCGCGCCGGCCCGTACCAGCTGCGCGCCGCCATCGCCGCCGTCCACGACGAGGCACCCTCCGCGCAGGCGACCGACTGGCAGGAGATCCTCGGCCTCTACGACGTCCTCGTACGCCTCGTCCCCGGACCCGTCGAGCGGCTCAACCGGGCGGTGGCCGTCGCCATGGTCCAGGGCCCGCGTGCGGGTCTGGCCGAACTGGCCGTGCTGAACGACGAGTTGGGCGCCGGGCACCGCCTGGACGCGGTCCGCGGCCACCTCCTGGAGCGGGCGGGCGCCCATGACGAGGCCCGCGCCGCCTACGAGGCCGCGGCCGCCAAGACCTTGAGCCTGCCGGAGCAGCGCTATCTGCACGCGCGGGCGGCACGGCTCGGGCCGTAGCGTGATCCCATGCCCGAACAGACGTACATCCTTCACATCACCGAACGTTCCCTGTGGGACGCGGCGCGCGAGCACGGCACGTACGAGATCTCGACACGTGGCCGCACGCTCCGGGACGAGGGCTTCATCCACTGCTCGACCCGTGCCCAACTCCCCACCGTGGCGGACTTCCTGTACGGCTCCTACGACGGCCCCGACGAACTGGTGGTGCTGGTCGTGGATCCCGCGCGGCTCGATGTGCCGCTGAAGTACGAGGCGCCGGAGCCCGGGGGCGAGGCGTTCCCGCATGTGTACGGGCCCATTCGGGTGGACGCGGTGGTGGATGTGGAGCGGTGGGGGTGACCGTGGGAGAGCGGCTGCGCAGGGTGTGGCGGTGGGTCGTCTGGGTGTGGATGGTGCTCGTGGCCGTCGGCGGTGGGCTGACCCTGTTCATTCAGGACTCGGTCGGGGCCCGGGCGCCGTACGTCGGGGAGGGGCGCAGCCCGATGCCGACGTCGATGGCGACGGCGCCGACGGATGGCGGCGACTGCCCCCGCCCCACGCCCGAACCGGGCGGGACCGTGGCCTACGCCTGCGTGCTCAAGGTCCGATAGGCAGCCCGCCCGTCTCCGGGTCACGCCCCGTCAGGCAGTACACGCCGCCCGCCGGATCGCGCATCACCGTCCAGCGGGCGCCCTGGGCGACGAACGTCGCGCCCAGTTCCTCGTGCCGGGCGCGGGTCGCCGCGATGTCCGCGCAGGCGAGGTCCAGGTGGGCTGAGGCGGGCCGCTCCTCGCCGAGCCGCTGGAGCAGGATGCGGACGGGCAGCCCGGCCGGGGGCCTGAGCACATGGAACTCGGGGCGGGAGCCGGGCGCCGACACCCAGCCCGCCAACAGGCCGCTCCAGAAGGCGACTTCGGCGTCGTACAGCGACGGCGGTACGTCCAGGCAGACCTGGTCGAGCCGGCTGCCGCGCACCACGGGCGGCCGCACCGACTCCCCGTACCAGGGCACGGCACAGAACAACTGCCCGGCGGGTGAGCGCAGCACGGCCCAGCCCTCGTGCTCGGCGGCGCTGCCCGCGCCCTGCCGAAGCGCCGACTCCACGAATTCCGGGACGTCGTCCACGGCGAAGTCGAGATGCGCCCCACCGGCGCCCGAGTCGACACCCTGGGCCTTCACACAGGCGTCGGCCCCGCCACCCGGCACCAGGGTCACGAACTCCCCCTGCTCGCCCCGGAATTCGGACAGCTGCGTGTCCGTCACCGCAGTCCAGAAGGCGTGGGCCCGGGCGAAGGACGCGGCGGGGCGGTCGACGAAGGCGTAGGTCCAGCGGATGCTCATGGGGCGATCGTAGATCCGCCGATGCGGCCACGGGCCTGCGGCAGCCGTAGCGACGCCTTGAACGCCCCTGACGCGCTGGAGCTTCACCACGTTGGCTTTGCAGGACCCTTACCAATCGCGCGTCGGCTCCTGGGACACGCTTTGCCGTGGGTTCCCCGCGAATTGGTCCGCGCTTGTTTGCATTGGGGAATGGACCACATCACGTTCCTGGTGGCGGTCGTCATTGTGACGGCCCTCGCCTTCGACTTCACCAACGGATTCCACGACACGGCGAACGCGATGGCCACATCCATCGCCACGGGGGCGCTCAAACCGAAGACGGCGGTACTCATCAGCGGCGTCCTGAACGTCGTCGGTGCCTTTCTCTCCACCGAGGTCGCCAAGACGATCTCCGGCGGCATCGTGGACGACGCACTCGTCACCCCGGGCATGATCTTCGCGGGCCTGGTGGGGGCGATCCTGTGGAATCTGCTCACCTGGCTGGTCGGGCTGCCGTCCAGCTCGTCGCACGCGCTGTTCGGCGGGCTGATCGGGGCCGTCTGGGTGGGCGCGGGGTCGCATGGCGTGCACTTTGACAAGGTTGTCGAAAAGGTGCTGATCCCGGCGGTGGCCTCGCCGCTGGTGGCGGGGGTCGCGGCGCTGCTGGCCACGTACCTGGCGTACCGGCTCACCTCTCGCGCCCGCAAGCAGTCCGTCACCAAGGGCTTCCGCGTCGGCCAGATCGCCTCGGCCTCGCTCGTCTCCCTGGCCCACGGCACCAACGACGCGCAGAAGACGATGGGCGTCATCACACTGACCCTGATCTCGGCGGGCGCGCTGGGCCACGACGCGGGCCCGCCTCTCTGGGTGATCGCCTCGGCCGGCCTGGCCATCGGCCTCGGCACCTATCTCGGCGGCTGGCGGATCATCCGCACGATGGGCAAGGGCCTGACGGAGATCCAGTCCCCGCAGGGCTTCGCCGCCGAGACCGCGTCCACGACGGTGATCCTGACCTCGGCCCACCTGGGCTTCGCGCTGTCCACCACGCAGGTCGCCTCCGGCAGCATCCTCGGCGCCGGGCTGGGCCGCCGCCTGGCGGAGGTCCGTTGGGGTGTGGCCGGGCGCATGGTCGTGGCCTGGCTGATCACCCTGCCCGCCGCCGCGCTGGTCGGCGGCGTCTCGGCGAGCGTGGTCCAGCGTGGCGGCGACATCGGTACGGCCGTGGTCGCGCTGGTGGGCGCGGCGGTGGCCGGCGGCATCGTGCTCGCCTCCCGCCGCAACCCGGTGTCCGCGCACAACGTCAACGACGCCCACGAGGTCACGATCCGCACCGAGGAGCCGACGAAGGTCGGCACGGCCGCCTGAGACGCGGCCGCCTGAGAATCGGCCGTATGAGACAAGGGGAGTTCACATCATGAACCTCGACTGGACCGCACTCGGCCAGGTCGCCGCGGTGAGCCTCGCCGTCACGGTGGCCGTGGTCACCGTCTTCGCTCTCGGCGTGCTGGGCCTGGCCCGCCACGAAGGGGCCCGCGAGGAGGGCGGCGGCACGTCCACCCTCGCCGCCGCCCAGGCCGGGCTGTGCTTTGCCGCCTGCGCGGCGGTGGTGGCGTACGGGATCTATCTGATCGTGCCGCAGTTGCACTGAAGTTCCGCTGACGGGGTCGGCTGACGGCTGACGCGGCCCGGCCGGGGGAGTGGCGGCCGGGCCCTTAGCCGCTCTAGCCGCTCAAGTCGCCGGTGTTCGCTGTTCCGAGCCGTTCGTACGCCGTCACACGCCGCCCGCGGACCTGCACGTCCGCCACCACCGTGAAGTGCTCCCTCAGCACGGCGGTCTTCGTCTTGTCCCGCTCCGCCGACACCGGCCGTGCCACCCCGGGCACGTCGGTGACCAGCAGTATGCGCCGCTGTGCCAACATCGCGCTCCGTATCCGGCCCGGCCCCGCCTCCTCGCCCTTCAACGTCCCCGACGCCACGGGGCTCTCCGCCAGCGCGACGTCCCGCAGTCCGGCGAAGTCGGCGGGGCGGACGAGGGCGGTGTCGCGCCGGGCCGCCGGTATGAAGACCACCGCGTCCCCGGCCTGCTTCAGCCGCCGCACGTCCGCCGCCACGGCCAGGACATCGTCCACCCGGCTGGCCGGAGACCGCTTGGCCAGCGACTGCGGCAACAGCGCCACGACCGCCACGGTGACCACCACCGGGACCAGCCACCTGGACGCTCTCGGGAACCGCCGCCCGGCCACCCGTACGGCCGTGCCCAGCGCCGTGCCGATCAGCAGGGCCAGCCCCAGCATGCTGAACAGGACGTAGCGGTCCAGGAACAGCGGCCGGACCAGGGAGAGCCCGAGGAGGCCGAGCTGCGGCACCGCGAGCAGCGGCAGCCCTACGGCGGCCACCGACAGCCGGCCCGCGCGCGGCCGGTCCAGCAGGGCACCGAGGGCACCGATCGCCAGCAGGATCGCGGGGCCGATCATCATGTGCCAGGTCAGCGGCGGGATCCAGGAGACCTGGGCGGACTGGCGCCGGCTGAACAGGATCAACGGCAGCACAGCCACCACCGCGACCGTCGCGGCCACCGCCCACCGCAGCCATGTCCGCCGCCCGGCCCGGGTCCAGAGCAGGGTCGCCAGGTGCGCGGGCAGGATCAGCAGCGACAGCCAGTTCAGCAGCCCGCACACCGCCACCGTGCCCCCGTACGCGGCCCAGTGCACCCCTCGGCCGCGCCCCTGAAGGACGGTCACCAGCAACAGGGTGGAGATCCCGGCCCCGGCCGCGATCAGTGCGTACGGGCGGCCCTCCTGGAGGTAGAACTGCACGGCCGGGAGCAGCCCGAACGCCAGCCCTCCCGCCAGGCCCGCCCAAGCCCCGGCCAGCCGTTGGCCGATGACCGTCACACAGGCCGCCGCCACCGCCATGGCCAGTACGGAGGGCAGCCGCAGGGTCGTGGTGCCGGGCCCGAAGCACTCGAAGAGGGCGTGCATCAGCAGGTAGTAGAGCCCATGCACGGCATCGACCTGCCCCAGCATGTGCCATATGTCGCCGGCGGACCGCCGGGCCACCTGCCAGGTCGCGGCCTCGTCCCGCCACACGCTGTGCTGCCGGGACAGCCCCCACAGACCGAGGGCGAGGGTCCACAGCAGGGGGATCGGCCAGAGGGGCGGGCGGCGGCGCAGGGGTTTCTCCAGAGAGATCGACATTCCGTACGGCGGGGGACGACTGCCGGGTGATGTGGTCCCCACTCGCCCGCTCGTGGTCGAGCACGCCGGACCTCGCCACGGCCGCGCGGGGCGTGGGCCGAGACGGGGACGGATCGGAGCGTTGCGTGCTTCCCCCGTGAACCCAGAAAAAGTTACGGGACGGGGATGATCTGCGGCCACCGTCCGGCGCGTGAACACAATCACGGCGCACGCAGGCAACCTTGAGCCTGCCGAGCTGTCTATTTACGCCGGTTCACTATTGATTGCCGGTTCCGTGCGGGGTGCTCAGCCCTGCGGCTTGCACCAGGCGATGCCGTAACGCAGCGGGAGGTGACGGCGGTACCGGGAGCCGGTGAGTGGCCACCGCTGAATGGGACCGTCGGCAGCGCGATGTACGGGGCGCGGGAACTGGGTTGAGCTGCGGGGGGGGGCAGGTGATGCGCGACGTGGCCGGGCATACAAAACCGCACCCGGACCGCAAAGGACGCCGAGTTCGGCGGCCTGAGGGCCGGGTGCGGTCAAGTGGGCCAGGTGATCGGAGATCAGGCCTTCTTGGTCTCCCAGAAGATCTTGTCGATCTGGGCGATGTAGTCCAGAGCCTTCTGCCCGGTGGCCGGGTCGGTGGACGCCTTGGCGGCCGAGAGGGCCTTCAGGGCGTCGTTGACCAGCTGGTGCAGCTCCGGGTACTTCTCGAAGTGCGGGGGCTTGAAGTAGTCGCTCCAGAGCACCGAGACGTGGTGCTTGGCGAGTTCGGCGCGCTGCTCCTTGATGACGGTGGCACGCGCCTGGAAGTGCGGGTCGTCGTTGGCGGCCATCTTTTCCTGCACGGCCTTCACCGACTCCGCCTCGATGCGGGCCTGGGCCGGGTCGTACACACCGCAGGGCAGGTCGCAGTGTGCGCTGACCTTGACCTTGGGGGCAAACAGGCGGGAAAGCATGGAGCATTCCTTCCTCGTGATCGTCTTCTCAGGTGGGACATTACTCCCTGCAAGACGGGTTTTCGCGAGTGCCCCCATGGGCTTAGGGCAAAAGTCCAGGGTCAGACTGAGACTGGTGGAGGACAGTACCGGGGAGGTGCCGGGGATGCCGGAGTTGTCGCAGGACGCCGAGCGCGGGCGGGCCGCTCAGCCCTTCGGGTGGGCCGAGGTGACGGGGCCGTCGATGGTGCCCACGCTGTACCACGGCGACTTGCTCGTGGTGTGGCACCGGGGCCGGATCAGGCCCGGGGACGTGGTGGTGCTGCGGCACCCGTTCCAGCAGGACCTGCTCGTCGTCAAGCGTGCCGCGGAGCGCCGTGAGGGCGGCTGGTGGGTGCTCGGCGACAACGCGTACGCGGGTGGGGACAGCACCGACTATGGAGTGGTGCCGGATGAGTTGATTCTGGGCAAGGTCCGCTTCCGGTACCGGCCGCGCAAGCCCGATCAGCGCTCGCCGTTCGCGCTGGCGCGCTGGGCGGTGTCGGCCGTGCGGCCCGTCTTCGCCGACCGGTCGGCCTCCAAGCGCTTGCGGGCGCGGTAGGCGGCCACATTGGCGCGGGTCGCGCAGCGGTCCGAGCAGTAGCGCCGGGAGCGGTTGGTGGACGTGTCGAGGTAGGCGTTGCGGCACGGGGACGCCTCGCACAGGCCCAGGCGGTCCACGCCGTACTCGGTGAGGTGGAAGGCCAGGCCCATCGCCGCGATGGCCGCGTAGCCGGCGGTCGCGTTCGACGGGTGGTCCGCCAGGTGCATGTGCCACAGGGGGCGGCCGTCGTCGTCCCGGAAGTCGTGGCCGGAGATCTGCGGGCTCACCGGGAACTCCAGGAGGAGGGCGTTCAGCAGGTTCACCGCCAGCGCCTCGTCGCCCTGGTCCGCCGCTTCGAAGACCGCCCTCAGTCGCGCGCGCACCGAGCGGAAGCGGGTGACGTCCCCATCGGTGGCGCGGCGGGCCGCCTCCTGGCTGACGCCGAACAGATCGCGGACGGCCTCGACCGAGGTCAGCGAGTCCTTGCCCCGGGCCGGGTCCTCGCTGTTGACGAGACGTACGGCGTAATCCGAGTAATAGGCCAGTTCCACTTGTAGTCCTTACGGAGGCGTTCTATCGTCGTCGTGCGGTCGGGTAACAGCTGATCGTGCTTCCAGGGTATTACGTGACGTGCGCTACGGAGGGGTTCGATGACGGACACGGACATCACCACCACGGCCGGAACCGACTGGGCCGCCTGGCAGAAGAGCTGGGACCGGCAGCAGGAGTGGTACATGCCCGACCGTGAGGAACGCTTCCGGATCATGCTCGACATGGTCGAGGCCCTCGTCGGCCCCGCCCCGCGCGTGCTCGACCTCGCGTGCGGTACGGGAAGTATCACGGCCCGGCTGCTCGCGCGGTTCCCGGACGCCGTCAGCACCGGCGTCGACCTCGACCCGGCACTCCTCGCCATCGCCGAAGGCACCTTCGCGAACGACGAGCGGGTCTCCTTCGTGACGGCCGACCTGAAGACACCGGACTGGCCGGCGAAGCTGCCGTACGACTCGTACGACGCCGTCCTGACCGCCACGGCCCTGCACTGGCTGCACCGTGAACCCCTCGCGGCCCTCTACGGTCAGGTCGCGGAGCTCGTCCGCGACGGCGGTGTCTTCCTGAACGCGGACCACATGATCGACGACTCGACGCCCCGGATCAACGCGGCGGAGCGCGCCCTGCGCCACGCCCGCATGGATCAAGCCAAGCAGGACGGTGCCCTCGACTGGTCCGAGTGGTGGCAGCTGGCGGCCACGGACCCGGTCCTGGCGGAGCCGACGGCCAGGCGCTTCGCGATCTACGGCGAGCATGCCGACGGCGACATGCCGTCCACCGAGTGGCACGCGCGTGTGCTCCGCGAGAAGGGCTTCGGGGAGGCCCGGCCGGTGTGGTGCTCGCCTTCCGACACGCTGCTGCTCGCGCTGAAGTAGCCAGGGCCTCGAACGAGGCCGTACGACGGGAAGAGGCGGTACGAGAAATTCGTACTGCCTCTTCTGCGTCCTGACGGCTGTCCCACCGCACTGGAAGGGTGAGACGGTCCGTCACCCGGCGGACCGGGGAGGGGGAAGGATGACGCGGAGCGCGGAAGCGGCTCTGCACGCCTTCGTCGAGGGCAGACGTACGGCGCTGTTCCGCAGCGCCTATCTGCTGTGCGGCAATCGCGAGGAGGCGGAGGACCTCGTCCAGACGACGCTGGTGAAGGTCGTCCTAGGGGCGCGCAGGCACCGGCGGCTGGACAACCTCGACGCGTATGCGCGCAAGACGCTGGTCAACACCTTCATCGCCGCGCGTCGGCGTTTCTGGCGCCGCGAGCAGGCGTACGGCGAGGTGCCGGACGTGCCAGGGCAGTCGGTGGACAGCGACACCGGGGTCATGGTGCGGGCCGCGCTCGCGCAGCTCGGGCCCAAGCAGCGGGCCGTGCTGGTGCTGCGCTACTGGGAGGACCTCAGCGTCGCCGACACCGCCGGGCTGCTCGGCATGCGGGAGAGCACGGTCAAGAGCCACACGGCGAGGGGGCTCGCGGCGCTGCGGGCCGCGGTGCGGGAGGAACACGTATGAGTCAGGGCGACGTGGACGGGGTGCAGGGTGCGACGGTGCTGCTGGGGCGGGCCCTCCAGGGTGTGCCGATGCCGTCGGGGCCCGGTTCGGACGCGGTGTTCGCGCGGGCCGCGCGGGTGCGGTGGCGTCGGCGGGGGGTGGTTGCCGGGGTGGCGGCTGCCGTGGTCGCGGTGAGCCTGGCCGTGACCGGGGTGCTGCCGGGGAACGGCCGGGAGGCGACGGGAGTCACGGGCACAACGCCCGGGTCCAGGGCGGACCGGCTGGCGAAGCTGCTGCCGCCCGGGATCGGCGAGATCCGTGAGGTCGAGCACGTCGTGGGCGAAGGGCCGTACGACGGGCTCTACGCCGTCCACAAGGACGGCGGCGTCGGGTATCTCAACATCCAGGTCCTTCCGGGCCGGCGGCAGGACTGGCCGGTGCCGGTCGGGGATCGGTGCTCGTCGTACACCCCCGGGACGGCGGCGACCTGCGTCCCCGAGACGCTGCCGAACGGCGATCAGCGCGAATCCACCGAGCTGGCGCGGGAGAGCCGTGGGTACGGCAACACCTACGGTCCCAAGCGGTCCGTACGGCTGTTCACGAAGGGTTACCTGGTCATGATCACGGCCAACAGCGGTTTCGAGGGCAAGGCGGCGCCGGGGCCACGGCTCGACGCCCCGCCGCTGACGGCGGACCAGCTGCGGGATGTGGTGATGTCCCATGAGCTGTTGCCGTAGGGGGCGGGC
Source organism: Streptomyces sp. SD31 (assembly GCF_052068475.1). Classification (NCBI taxonomy): domain Bacteria; kingdom Bacillati; phylum Actinomycetota; class Actinomycetes; order Kitasatosporales; family Streptomycetaceae; genus Streptomyces; species Streptomyces sp. SD31. The sequence goes on from NZ_JBQHCX010000013.1 coordinate 68,461, forward strand.
ATGGTGAAGGGGCGGTACGAGGATCTCGTACCGCCCCTTCACCGTCGTACCGTCAGAGCACCTTGGACAGGAACGCCTGCGTCCGCTCGTGCTGCGGGTTGGTCAGGACCTCGCGCGGGTCTCCGGACTCGACGACCACGCCGCCGTCCATGAAGACCAGGCTGTCGCCGACCTCGCGGGCGAAGCCCATCTCGTGGGTGACGACGACCATCGTCATACCGGACTCGGCGAGGTCGCGCATGACGTCGAGGACGTCACCGACCAGCTCCGGGTCGAGGGCCGAGGTCGGCTCGTCGAAGAGCATCAGCTTCGGGTCCATCGCGAGGGCCCGGGCGATGGCCACACGCTGCTGCTGGCCGCCGGAGAGCTGTGCCGGGTAGCTGCCGGCCTTGTCGGCCAGGCCGACGCGGTCGAGCAGCTCCCGCGCCCGCTCCCTGGCCTGCACCCTGCTCACGCCCTTGACCTGGATCGGCGCTTCCATGACGTTCTCTGCGGCCGTCATGTGCGGGAACAGGTTGAACCGCTGGAACACCATGCCGATGTCCCGGCGCTGCTGCGCGACCTCGCTGTCCTTGAGCTCGTACAGCTTGTCGCCCTTCTGGCGGTAGCCGACCAGCTCGCCGTCGACGTAGAGCCGACCGGCGTTGATCTTCTCCAGGTGGTTGATGCACCGCAGGAACGTCGACTTGCCGGAGCCGGAGGGGCCGATGAGGCAGAACACCTCGCCGGTCTGCACCTCCAGGTCGATGCCCTTGAGGACCTGGACCGGGCCGAAGGACTTGTGGACGCCCTCGGCCTTCACCATGGCGGTCATCTCACACGCCCCTTTCGCTGCTGAAGGCCATCAGGTTGACCTTGATCCGCTGCCAGGGGGTCGGCGGCAGGTTCCGCGTCGAGCCGCGGGCGAAGCGGCGCTCCAGGTAGTACTGGAACACGCTGAACACGCTGGTCATGACCAGGTACCAGATGCACGCCACGAACAGCATCTCCATCACGGCGTACGACGTGGAGCCGATCGTCGAGGTGGCGCGCAGCAGTTCGTTGTACGTCACCGCGTACACCAGCGACGAGGTCTTCAACATGTTGATGAACTCGTTGCCGGTCGGCGGCACGATGACCCGCATCGCCTGCGGGATCACGATCCGGCGCAGCGTCTTCGCCTGGCTCATGCCGAGCGCGTGCGAGGCCTCGGTCTGGCCCTCGTCGACGGCCATCAGACCGGCGCGGCAGATCTCGGCCATGTACGCCGCCTCGTTCAGGCCCAGACCCAGCAGGGCGGCCATGAACGGCGTCATGACGTCGACCATCTCGTCCTTGTAGATCGGACCGAGATTCAGCACGGGGAAGATCAGCGCCAGGTTGAACCACAGCAGCAGTTGGACGTAGACCGGCGTGCCGCGGAAGAACCAGATGTAGACCCAGGCCACCCAGCTCGTCACCGGGTTCTTGGACAGGCGCATCACGGCCAGGATCACGCCCAGGACCACGCCCATGACCATCGCGAGGACGCTGATCAGCAGGGTGCGGCCGGCGCCCGCGAGGACCGTGGAATCGAAGACGTAGTCGCCGACGGCGTTCCACTGGATCTTCTCGGCGGTGGCGAAGGCGTTGACGAGCAGGGCCACCAGGGCCAGCACGATGACACCGCTGACCCAGCGGCCGTAGTGCCGGACGGGAATGGCCTTGATCGCCTCGGGCGGGAGGGCCCCGCCCTCCTTGGAGACGGCGGCCGACGGCTTCGCGTCGGCCGGCTCCTTGTCGAACTTGTCAGTCACTGTGACTGCCCTTCAGTACTCACCGGGACGGTCACTTGCCGCCGTTGATCGCGGCCTTGTCGATCGCGCCGGTCTCGGCGCCCCACTTCTCGAGGATCTTCTTGTACGTGCCGTCCTCGATGATGGCGTTGACGGCCTCTTCGAGGGCCGCGGTGAGCTCCTTGTTGTCCTTGTTCACCGCGATGCCGAACGGACCGGCGTCGACCTGCTCGCCGATGACCTCGAAGGCGTTGCCGCCGTCGGCCTTGCGGGCGAGGTCGACGGCCACCGGGTAGTCGTTGACGCCGGCGACCGCGCCGCCCGACTTCACACGGGTCTGGGCCTCGGTGTCGTTCTCGAACGGCTCGATGTCGATCTTCTTCTTGCCCTCGTCCGTGCAGGCCTTGGACTGGGTCTGGAGGGCCTTCTCGTACGTCGTACCGCGCTGCACGGCGGCCGTCTGGCCGCAGAGGTCCTCGATCGAGTTGATGTTCTTCGGGTTGCCCTTCTGGACGTACACGGCGGTGCCGGCGACGAAGTAGTCGACGAAGTCGACACCCGGGCCGAGCTTCTTGCCCTTGTCGTCCAGGCCCTCCTGGCGCTGCTTGTTGTCCGTGATGGAGGACATGGCGATGTCGTAGCGGCCGGAGTTCAGGGCGGTGATCAGACCGTCGAAGGAGCCGGAGGTGAACTGGACCTCAACGCCCAGCTTCTCGCCCAGCGCGGCGGCGATGTCGGGGTCGACGCCGACGATCTTGCCGCCCTCCTGGAACTCCATCGGGGCGTACTCGGCGTTCGTGCCGGCCTTGATGACGCCCGCGTCCTGGATCTTCTTGGGCAGCTTGTCGAACAGCGGGGCGGTGTTCGCTTTCCCCGTCTCGTTGGTGCCCTCGTTGCCGCCGCCGTTCGTCTGGTCACCGCAGCCGGTGAGAATCAGTGCGCCTGCGACCGCGATCGAGCCGACCGCTGCCAGCCGGGAGCGTGCGGCGGTCGTACGACGGGTGGAGCGTGCGGTCATGGTGGGTTCCTCCGGCGGATGGGTGGAGTTGCCGATGGGGCGTACAGCTGCCGATGGGTTCGGCACTGCGGGGGTCGACGAGAACACACGTCTTCGAGTGTCGCGACCTCGTGTGATTACGGCATCTTGCCATTCGGTCTGAGCCATTCAGGACGCTCGCCATGTCAAAATCGGATAACGGGTGACCCCCGAACCGCCTCAGGTCGGTACATCCTGACCGCACCTTCTACGGGGATCTGGCCTCCCGACCGGAAGATCTTCGGCGTATCTCGGGATATGGATCAGTGTGGCGTGGAGTTTGCGGGGGCCCACGCCCTTTGCGGCCTACGGTGTCGATTGTCCGCTTATTTCGCCGCGAATCGCACCGCTGTCGTTGCCCGGCCGTGTTCGATCCGTGTCGTCGGCATACGTGTTTCCCTTCACGTCATGTGACCTTGCACGTATTGGGCTCGTCGTCGATGCCGTCCGTCCGGTAAGAAGGTTCTTTACACCCCTCATCCGGGGCTCAGGGCGCGTGTGCGGCGCGCCCGTCGCGTATGACCCGTACGCATCAACAGATCGGGGCATGCGCGGTCCCGCCCACCCCTCACCAGGAGTGGCCACCCTCAACCAATGAAGATCTAAGGGGTAAGACAAAGTGGCAGCGGAGATCGTCAATCCTCGCAGCGACAGCAATACGGATCAGGACGGCGGGGCCGAGCCCCTCGATTCCTTCGATCCGGCGTTCGCGCTGCACCGCGGCGGCAAGATGGCTGTGCAGGCCACCGTGCCGGTCCGTGACAAGGACGACCTGTCCCTCGCATACACACCCGGCGTGGCGCGCGTGTGCACCGCGATCGCCGAGCAGCCGGAGCTCGTTCACGACTACACGTGGAAGTCGTCCGTCGTGGCCGTCGTCACCGACGGCACGGCCGTGCTCGGGCTCGGGGACATCGGCCCGGAGGCCTCCCTTCCGGTGATGGAAGGCAAGGCGATTCTGTTCAAGCAGTTCGGCGGCGTGGACGCGGTCCCGATCGCGCTCGACTGCACGGACGTGGACGAGATCGTCGAGACGGTGGTGCGCCTCGCCCCGTCCTTCGGCGGCGTGAATCTGGAGGACATCTCGGCACCGCGGTGCTTCGAGATCGAGCGAAAGCTCCAGGAGCGGGTCGACATCCCGGTCTTCCATGACGACCAGCACGGCACGGCGGTCGTGACGCTGGCGGCCCTGCGGAACGCCGCGCGGCTGAGCGGGCGATCCATCGCGGACCTGCGGGCCGTCATCTCCGGCGCGGGCGCGGCCGGTGTCGCCATCGCCAAGATGCTGGTCGAGGCCGGCATCGGCGACGTGGCCGTCGCGGACCGCAAGGGCGTCGTCTCGGCCGACCGGGACGACCTGACTCCGGTCAAGCGGGAACTCGCCGGGTTCACCAACAAGGCCGGCATCACCGGGTCGCTGGAGGCGGCCCTGGAGGGTGCGGACGTCTTCATCGGCGTCTCCGGCGGTACGGTCGCGGAGGCGGCGGTGGCTTCCATGGCTGAGGGCGCCTTCGTCTTCGCCATGGCCAACCCGAACCCCGAGGTGCACCCCGAGGTCGCGCACAAGTACGCGGCGGTCGTGGCGACCGGGCGGTCCGACTTCCCGAACCAGATCAACAACGTCCTGGCGTTCCCGGGCATCTTCGCCGGCGCGCTGCAGGTGCGGGCCTCTCGGATCACCGAGGGGATGAAGATCGCGGCGGCGGAGGCGTTGGCGGGCGTGGTGGGGGACGACCTCGCCGCGGACTATGTCATCCCGTCGCCCTTCGACGAGCGGGTCGCTCCGGCGGTCACGGCGGCGGTCGCTGCCGCGGCGCGGGCGGAGGGTGTCGCCCGGCGCTGACGTGAGTGTCGACTGATCGGCCCCGTCCGGTATGGGCGGGGCCGATTCTTTGCCTGCGGGTGGGCTGTTCGGGTGGTTCAGGGCGGGTTCGGTGGGGTGTGCCGTGTGTGGGGGCGGCGGACCGTGCGGGTGGGCGGGAGCGGCTGCGGGGTGCGGGTGGCGCCTGTCCGTCCGGCCTCATGCCGGGCGCCCTGGCAAGAGGGTGTGTGTCACAGGGCGCAGCGGTTCCGTCGGTCGGCGTGGGCACCTATCGTCAAGGTCATGTTCGCTGTCTACGCCGCCCGAATCGACCGCGACGAGCCGCTCGCGGGGCTGGAGTTGGGGGAGCGTCCGGCCCCAGAGGCCCGCCCCGGCTGGAGCACCGTCGACGTCAAGGCCGCCTCCCTCAACCATCACGACCTCTGGTCACTGCGGGGTGTGGGCCTCGCGGAGGACAAGTTGCCGATGATCCTCGGCTGTGACGCCGCCGGTGTCGACGAGGACGGCAACGAGGTCGTCCTGCACTCCGTGATCGGACAGAGCGGGCATGGGGTGGGACCCAAGGAGCCCCGTTCCATTCTCACCGAGCGGTACCAGGGCACGTTCGCGGAGCAGGTCGCCGTGCCGACCTGGAACATCCTGCCCAAGCCCAAGGAGCTCTCCTTCGCGGAGGCCGCCTGTCTGCCGACCGCCTGGCTGACGGCCTATCGGATGCTGTTCACCAACGCGGGCGTGCGACCCGGTGACTCCGTGCTCGTACAGGGAGCCGGGGGCGGGGTCGCCACGGCTGCCATCGCGCTCGGCAAGGCCGCGGGGCTGCGGGTCTTCGCCACCAGCCGGGACGAGGCCAAGCGCAAGCGTGCCCTGGAGCTGGGGGCGGTGGAGGCCGTGGAGTCGGGGGCCCGGCTGCCGCAGCGGGTGGACGCCGTGATCGAGACGGTGGGAGCCGCTACCTGGTCGCACTCCGTGAAGTCGCTGAAGCCGGGCGGCACGCTGGTCATTTCCGGTGCCACCAGTGGTGACCGGCCCTCGCACGCCGAGCTCACGCGGATCTTCTTCCTGGAACTGAAGGTCGTCGGGTCCACCATGGGCACCAAGGACGAGCTCGAGGATCTGCTCTCCTTCTGTGCCGCCACCGGTGTGCGGCCTGTCATCGACGAGGTGCTTCCCATGGACCGCGCCCGTGAGGGCTTCGAGCGGATGGAGTCCGGGGAGCTGTTCGGGAAGATCGTGCTCACCAACTGACGGTTCTTGCCACGCGCTTGCGGCGGGTCCGGGGCTTTGCCTCGGGCCCGCCGTTCTTTTGTCAACTGGGGTTGACGTGAGCCGCCATGTCAACCTACGTTGACATCATGACCGAAGCAACAGATCTCGCCGAGCGGGCGGGTGATCGCGATCCGCGGGTCGGGCTGCGGGCCGTTGCCGCGTTGCGCCGACTGCTGGAGCAGTTGGAGGCGGTGCAGGTGCGCAGCGCGCGCAATCAGGGGTGGTCGTGGCAGGAGATCGCCGCGGAACTCGGGGTCAGTAGGCAGGCCGTGCACAAGAAGTACGGGAGGCGTTGATGTTCGAGCGGTTCACGAAGGACGCCCGCGCGGTGGTGACGGGCGCGGTCGAGCACGCCGAGACGGGTGGGGCGCAGACCGTCGATGCCGAGCACATGCTGCTCGCGGTGCTCGATCGGGAGGGGAGCCGGGCCTCGTTCGCGCTCGCCGCGCTCGGGGGCGGGCAGTGGCTGGAGTCCGTACGGCAGGCCTTGGGTGAGGCTCGGCGCCGGGGCGGGCTGTCGCAGGCCGAGGCCGAGGCGCTGGCCGGGCTGGGGATCGATGTGGGGGAGATCGTCGCCCGGGTGGAGGAAGCGCACGGGGTGGGGGCGTTGTCCGGGGACCTGAAGGACAAGGGGTGGTGGTCGGGGCGGCGGTCGTTCAGCCGGGGTGCCAAGGACGTGCTGGAGCGGGCGCTGCGTGTGGCCGTCGCCCGTCGGGATCGGCACATCGGTGATGAGCACATCCTGCTGGCTCTGACCAGCCGCCCAGGCGTGCCCGCCGAGGTCCTCGCCGATCACGGGGTGACGTATGAGTCCGTGACGAGGGTGCTGTACGGCGAGGGAGAGGCCAAGGCCGGCTGAGAAGGGCGTACGCAAGGCCTGTAGCGTCCGGCCCCGGGCAGTGCGCCGAGTTGGTGGTCGCACTGCCCTGGTGAGTGGGCTCAGTGCTTCGGCGTGCGCAGCAGCGCTCCGATGTGCGCCGCCGCCGTCGACAAGTGGCGGCGGGTTTCGCGGAGTTGGTCGGCTGTTACACCATGGTCCCTCGCCGCGTCACGGATGTCGTCGCGGAAGCGGTCGAGCAGGCGGTCCAGGTCGCGGGCCGGGTCGCCGGTGGGGGGCTCGTGGGCCCAAGTGGGTTCGTAGTCGGCGGGGAAGTCCTGAGGGGTGTCGGAGTAGTCGGGGTGCTGCTGCGCCGACTTGGGGGTGCCGGGGCGGCCGAAGCCGAAGTCCCGGCCGAACTCCTTCCCGAAGTCCTTGCCGAAGTCGCCGAACTCCTTGGCCAGTTCCGTCAGGCCCTCGCGCACGCCCGTCGGCCAGTCACCGCGCGCGAAATGGTCCTGTACATGCTCCTGGACCCGGCGCGCGATGCGCTGGACCTCCTCCTGGGCCTGGGCCCGGGCGCGGTCCTGTGCCTCCTTGGCCTGGCGTCGGGCACGCTGCGCCTCGTCGCGGGCGCGGCGGCTCTCGTCCTTGGCGCGCCGGGCCTGCTCCTTCCACTCCTGCTTGGCCCGGCGCATCTCCTCCTTGGCGGCACGCCACGCCTCCTTGTCGGTGTAGTCCGAGAAGTCACCGAAGGGTGCTTCCGCCCCGGCGCCGTTCCCCTGGCGGGCCTCGGATGCCGCCGCCCGCATCTCGCGCCGCAGGTCGCCCGCCGCGCCGCGCACATCGGCCTGGATCTCGGCGGCGAGTTCGGCGACCGACTCCCTGATCTCCAACTCCAGGTCGGCCAACTCGCCGCTGCGGTCGGCCAGTTCGGCGCGTCCGGCGTCCGTGATGGCGTACACCTTGCGGCCGCCCTCGGTGGTGTGGGTGACCAGGCCCTCGGCCTCCAGCTTGGCCAGGCGGGGGTAGACGGTGCCGGCCGACGGTGCGTACAGCCCCTGGAAGCGCTCCTCGAGGAGGCGGATCACCTCGTAGCCGTGGCGCGGGGCTTCGTCCAGCAGCTTCAGCAAGTAGAGGCGGAGGCGGCCGTGGGCGAAGACGGGAGGCATGTCAGAGCACCTTCTTGTCGGTCGTGCCGTCGGCCGGGGCGGTGGTGGGGCCACCGCCCTGGCCGGAGACGGAATTGTCCCCCGAGTCGTCCTGTGCGCTGTTCACCGGGTCGGTCGTCGAGTCCGTGGGTGAGGTCGGTGAGGTGGGCGTGGCGGGCTCGGGCTCCTCCCAGGCCTCCGCCTCCCACGGCTCGTCCTCCTTGGGCGGGCGGCGCAGCAGGGCGATCGAGCCGGAGACCGTCGTCGCCCGGAGCTTGCCGGTGCCGTCGCCCAGGCGGCCGGTGATCTTGTGGGCGCCCCACTGGCCGTGGACCCGCAGGCCCTCGAAGGCGTTGGCGATCCTGCCGCTCGCCGTGTTGGCCTCGACGTCCGCGTCCGCCGGGGCCGGCAGGCGGATGGCGATCTCACCCGAGACGCTGGTCAGCCGGACGTCGGTCGGGCCGTCCGGGTCGAGGTCGACGATCATCGAGCCGCTGACGGAGTCGGCCTTCACCGAGGAGCCGGAGCCCTCGACGACCGTGAGGTCACCGGAGACGGAGTTGAAGCGGAGGTCGCCGGTGACGGCCTGGGCCTCCAGGTTCCCGGAGACCGTGTCGGCGCGGACGGGGCCGGACAGGGCGACGAGTGTCGTGTCGCCGGTGACGCCCTTGACGACCGACGGGCCGCTTATCCCGGAGACCACCGCACCGGCGCCGACCACGCCCACCTCGACGCGCGTGTCGGCCGGCACCGCCAGGGAGACCACCGCGCTGCGGCGCCAGCCCTTGCGGTCGAGCCACTTGAGGAAGCCCTTCCAAGGCAGGTCCTCGTACGCCACCGTCAGCGTGCCGCCCTGCTGGGTCACCGCCAGGGGCGGGCCCTCGATCTCCGAGACCTCCAGGCGGGCGGAACCTTCGTCCGTCCCCACCACGTTCACCGTGCCATTGACGATGCGCACGTGGAGCTCGCTCACCGGCTCGTCGAAGGTGAGCTTCCTGGGCTCTGTGACGGACCACTCGGACATGCTGCGGACCTCCTGGGCGACGGACGCGGCCGCACGGCCGGACCGGAACACGACACGCCATATCGCGTCTTCCGTGAAACACGATATATCGTGGCCGTCGTAAGTCAAGACACTCGTTCTGGTGATCACAAATCACGCGAGGTGGACAAATGGGCCTAGCGTGTTGTCATGCCGACGGAAGAGTCCCGGGCCGCTCGCCAAGCCCGTCCCGCGCCGGGCGCCCTGCTGCTCTGCCGCGCGGAGCCCGAGTCCGTCGCCCCCGCCGCCCAGCTGCTGCGCGAGCACATGCTGCTCGCGTCGGCCGGCGCGGAGTGGAGCGTGTTGGTCCCCGAGGGCAGGCCCTGGCTGGAGGGCGGCGAACCGATCGACCGCGTCCTGACCGGCTGGGCCACCGCCCTCGCCGTCGGCGCCCCGTGGCCCGCCCTCGCCCTCTGGTGGGACGCCGACCGCGCCGGATACACCCTCGCCTCCGGCTTCCGCCGCCCCGTCGGCTACGTCTGGCTCGCCAACGGCACCCCGGCCGGCGAGGGCGAGGCCATGCACACCTTCGCCGGCCGCCTGGGCCTCGATCCGGTGCTGGACGTGCAGGCCCTCGACGCACTCACGGAACCCGACCCCGCGGCCGACGCACGGGCACGCATGCGTGGCCTGCTCGCCGTCCTCACGCGCGCGGGCGTGTCCCTGCCCGCCGGCCTCATCCCCGGCGACAGCGCCGACCGCCTCCACGAGGCCGCCAACAACCACCCGCACGTCCGCGTCGAGGGGGCGGCGGGCTGGCGCAACGCCCTCCGCGCGGAACTCGACGCCGTCGAAGACAGCCGCCTCGGCCCCTTGCTGCCCTGGACCGGCGGCCCCCAGTCCCACCGGCTCGCCATCGCCCAGGTCGCGGCCGGGCTGCCCGTCACGGCCTGGGGGCTGCGGCGCCGCAGCGCGGGCTGGACCGTGGCGGGCGCGGTGCTGCTGGTCCACGGGGCGCTGGGGCTGGTGTACAACGCGGTGTGGCCGCTGGACTGAGGGTTCTGCGGCGGGGTCCGGCCGGAGCAGAGGCCGTACGGCCGCGCAGGCTGCCGTACAACACGGCCAGCGGCCGCTCGGACGGCCGTACAACGCGAAGGGCGCCCCGCATCGGGGCGCCCGGGCAGAGGCGTCCGCCAGGGACGCCCCTGGAGCGGCACCCTCATGTCGAGGGGGTCGGCCGAGCTCCTACACGTCGTCGTCCTCGTCGTCCAGCCGAGCCAGCCATGTCGCCAGCCGCTCCACCGGTACCTCGAAGTCCGGGTTCAGGTCGACGAACGTGCGCAGCTGCTCGGCCAGCCACTCGAAGGTGATCTCCTCCTCGCCGCGCCGCTTCTCCAGTTCTTCGATGCCTCGGTCGGTGAAGTACACGGATGCTCTCCTGGGGCTGGGCCTGTGGCCACCGGTCGTACGTCTCCAGGTTATGTGGCCCGGGACCCGGGTCGTACCACTGCGTTTCCGCACGCCACGGGCGCGTGGCGGGCACAATGTCCGCAGGCGCGAAGAAAGCGCCAACCAGTCAGGGGCGCAGGGGAGTTGCCCCGGAGTGCGGGGGAGCCATGGAGCGGAGGATCCAGGAGATCGAGCTGCCCGGAGGGCAGACGGTGCTCGCCAGGGTCGGAATCCTCAGGGCCGACGACATTCCCGGCGACGAGGACGAGTTCGGCTACGACGACGTCGGCGCCCTCGATCAGCTCTCCGCCCGGGTGGAGCAGCTGAACGAGCTCGTCACGGGCGTCGGCAGTGCCGTCCTCGCGGCGGGCCGGGAGGCCGGGCCGGACGAGATCAGCGCCACGTTCGGCGTCGAACTCGCCGCCAAGCCCGGCAAGGCCGTGGCCCTCCTCGCGGACGGCGAGGCGAAGGCGGCGATCTCGGTGACGCTGACCTGGCACCTGAACGGACGCGGCACACAGCGGACCGGAGACGGCACAGCGAGCGGAGAAGGGACCGGCGCCGGCGGAGCCTGACCGTGTCCGAACTGGAAGACCTGACACGCGGGGCCACCGTACGCCTGGGGCCGGCCGGTGACCCAGACGTGCTGTGGGGCAGCGGGTTCTTCGTAGCGCCCGGCTGGGTGCTCAGCTGTGCGCACGTGTTGCGCCTCGGCGAGGACGGCGAGCGGAAGGGGCTGTTACGGGTCTCGGGCGAGCACGGAGCGGCCCGCGCCCGCCCCGCCTACTGGCTGGGCTCCCGCGTCGACCCCGAGCAGGACCTCGTCCTGCTCCGGCTGCTGGACGACGTGCCGCACGCATGCGTGCGGCTCACCGACCGCTACGACCGGCCGCACGAGATCACCGCGTTCGGCTGGCGCGCACGGTCGGGCGGCCCCGAGACATGGAGCGGCCGCTGCCTCGTGAGCGGCACCGACGGCGACTACGGCGTCACCCTGGGCCCGGAGAGCGAGATACCGCACGGCGCCTCCGGCGGCCCCGTCCTGGACCGGCTGCACGGGGTGGTCGCCGGAGTCGTCAAGGCCCGCCGCAGGGGCCGGGACGGTGGCCTCGCCGTCGCCGCCACCGCCCTGCGCGGCTTCGGCGAGGCGATCGCCCTGGACGGCGGGGACGAACTGGGCCCCGACCCGTACCACGCCCTCATCCGCGCCCACGACCAGTGGCACCACAACCGCCATCGGGACCACGCGACCCGCCGCACCTGCTGGGTCGCCGCGCAGGAGCGGCTGGCCGCGCCGCACGCGCGCGTGTGGCGCCCGTCGGACGGCGCCACCGCCTGCGCTCTGTTGGCGGATCTGCCGCTGCCCGAGGGGACGGACACCCTCCAACGGCTCATCAAGGTCGTCCTCGATGTCGAGCCGCACTGGCGGGGAGCGCCACCGCCGCGCGACTGGCGCGACGGCCACGGCTGGCTGTACGACCGCAGCGAGCGGGCCGACATCGCCTTCCTGCACTATCTGACCCTCGTGGCCCAGGGGTGCGCCCAGGACTGCCCGGCCCCTGTCGCCGCCCTGGAGGACTGGCTGCGGGAACGGGTGGAGACGCTGCCGGACGGCGAGCGGGGGCTGCTCAAGGACAAGCTGTCGGGCGGCCGGACGCCGAAGCGCGCGGCGGCACCCCCGCCTCGGTCCCAGGGCGACGACGGGCGGAACCCGGTGGTGACCGTCGTACTGGAGCCCGACGCCTTCCACCCCGCCGACCGGTTCCACTGGCGGGTGTGGATCTGGCCCGGCGGCTCCGGGACGACCAGTTCCCTGGCCGAGTCCGACGGCATGGAGGGCGTACCGCTGACCGCGCTGCAGAACGAGCTGAGGGAGCCCCTGGGCAAGGCGTTCCAGCTGCTCGACTCCCCCCACCGGCGAGCCCGGCTCGAAGTCGCCCTGCCTGTCGAGCACTTCGACGTGGACGTGGACTTCTGGCGGCCCCAGGCCGCCGTCCGCAGCTACCGCCTGCACCCCGCCGAGCGTCCCTTCGGCGTGCACCGGCAGGTCGTGCTCCGGTACCTCGGCCACAGCCGCGGCCTGTCCGCGCAGGCCTGGCGGGAGCGCTGGCGGGCCCTCGACGAAGGCGGCCTGGAGGCCCTTCCGCTGAACCCGCCCGCGTACGCGCGCACCACCCTGGAGTCGGCCCCCGGCCCCGCCGTGCCCGTGCTGTGCAGGACCGCGGCCGAGAGCCTGGAGGCCCTTGAGGAGGCGATCGACGCGGGCTACGGACTCGCCCTGTGGGCCCGCGGCGTCCAGCACACGTACGGCTGCGGGCAGCAATGTGTGGACCTGCACGAACACACCGCCAAGCTGCTGCGCCGCACCGGCCGCGCCGTGGCGCTCCCCGAGGCGTTGCGCCGACTGCGCGAACGCATAGGCGAGTGCGACGAGGAAGCGGAGTGGGCCGAGCCGCTGGCCCTCCTCTACGACGATCCGCAGCGCCCCGTCCCACGCTGCGACGAGCCCCTGAACTCGCCCTGAACCGACACGAACAGCCCGAGGAGGGCCCGTGACAACCCCCGACTGGTACGTCTTCACAGGCTCGGGCGAGCCCCACGCGGGCATCACCCGGCTACCCGCCCCACCGCCCTGGCGTGACTTCGACGGCGGCCCGCCGCTGACCGACCTGCCGCCCCTGGGCACCGAGTCCACCCGCCGCCTCGGCAGCCACGGCACCCGCGCCCCGGCCTGGCGCGCCGAGGAACTGGACCTGGTCAACGCCGCGTTGCATCTGCGCAGGCCGTTGCTCGTCACCGGCGACCCCGGCTCCGGCAAGTCCACCCTCGCGCACGCCCTCGCCCATGAACTCGGCCTCGGCCGCGTGCTCCACTGGCCCATCGTCAGCCGGACCACTCTGCGTGACGGTCTGTACAGCTACGACGCCATCGCCCGGCTCCAGGACATCCAGATGGCCAGGGAACTCGGCGAGCGGGCCGGCACGGACATCGGGGAGTACGTGCGCCTCGGGCCCCTGGGCACCGCCCTGCTTCCGTACGAGCGGCCGCGCGTGCTGCTCGTGGACGAGCTCGACAAGAGCGACATCGACCTGCCTAACGACCTGCTGAACGCGCTGGAGGAAGGCGAGTTCACCATCCCCGAGCTGCAGCGGATCGCCCGCGTGGAACCGACCGCCGAGGTGCTCACCGACGACGGCGGCCGAGCGGCGGTGACCGACGGCAAGGTACGCTGCCGCGCCTTCCCGGTGGTCGTGATGACGAGCAATCGCGAACGGGACTTCCCCGCCCCGCTGTTGCGTCGCTGCGTCCACCTCGATCTGCCCTCGCCGACGAACGACCGCGCGGGCGCCGACCGCCTGGCCGCCATGGTCGGCGCTCACTTCGGCGACGGCGACGCGGCGGAGTACGAGACGCTGATCCAGCACTTCCTGCAGAGCAGCCCCGGCTCCCTGCGCGCCGCCGACCAGCTCCTCAACGCCGTCTACCTGACCCAGCAGTCACTGCGCGCCGCCCACCCCGACCGGCAGCGGCTGGCGGAGCTGTTGATGCGCCCGCTCGACCACGGCGACCACGGAGCGCGCTGATGAGTGCCGGGGGCGCGATCGGCAGGCTGGCCGAACGGCTGCGCGCACTGGGCGCCGAGCCCTCCGCCCGCGAGCTCGCGGAGGCCCTGTGGCTGGCCCGCCATGTGACCCCCGTCGAGCCGGCGGCCCGGCCCGAACCACCCCCGCGGCCCCGCCCGGCCCCCGCGGACGCCGAGCCCCCGCCTGCCCGGCGACCGACTCCGGAACAGCAGGGTCCCGCCGGTTCCGAGTCCGACCGGGCCCGCCTGTATCCGGACCCCACGCCCTCCGGCCCGCGCGCCACGACGCCTCCGCTCGACGACTCCTACGTCCGCGTGCGCGTCCCCGCGGCCCCTGCCCTGCCCCGCTCCCTCCGACTCCAGCGCGCCCTTCGGCCGCTCCAGCGCTACCACCCACCGGTCCGCGCCGTCGCCCACCGGCTGGACGAACAGGCCACCGCGGAACGCGCCGCGGAGACCGGCCTGCTGCTGCCCGTCCGCACGCCCGTCGTCCGCCGCCAGGCCCGGCTGCTCCTGCTGATGGACGCCTCGACATCGACACCCGTCTGGGACAAGGCCCTCAGCGAGCTCAGCCAGATCTGCGCCGGCACCGGCGCCTTCCGCGAGGTGCTCGTCCACTACGTCCACGAAGGCCCCGACGGTTCCCTCCTCGTCGCCCCCTCGCGCCGCCCCGACCGTGCGCCGCGCCCCGCCGAGCAACTGCGCGACCCGACCGGCCATCAGCTGACCCTCGTCCTCAGCGACTGCGCGGGACCGCTCTGGCGCGACGGCCGTATGCAGAGACTCCTCCACGACTGGGCGCAGGCGGCGCCGGTCGCCGTGGTCCAGCCGTTGCCGCAGCGGATGTGGCAGCGCACCCACCTGCCCGCGCTCCCGGGAACCCTGCGCCGCCGTGAAGGCCTGGGCGCACGTATGGACTTCACCCCCGCCCACGCGCCGGCCGGCGCGCTGCCCGTGCCGGTGCTCGGCCTGACCGGCGCGGCGTTCGGCACCTGGGCCAGGCTGCTGTCCGGCAGCACGGGAGTGACCCTGCCGGCCGCCGCGGCCTGGGTCCGCGCGGACCACACCGCAGCCGAGCGTGACCCGGCGGCGCACCGGGAGCCGGCCGAGGAGCCGCTGACCGTCTTCCGGGCGACCGCTTCCCACCACGCCGTCGAGCTCGCCGTGCTCCTGTCCGCCGTACCGCTCACCATCCCGGTGATGCAGCTCCTCCAGCGTGCCATGCTGCCCGCGACCGGCCCGGCCGTGCTCGCGGAGGTGTTGCTGAGCGGGCTGCTGCGCAGAGGCGGGCAGGACGACTGGTACGAGTTCCTGCCGGGGGCACGCGAACAGCTTCTGGACCTGCTGCCCCTCGGTGACGCCCTGCTCGTGCTGAAGCACTGCGGCGACTACGTCGACCGGCACTTCGGCCGCCGGGCCCGCAACTTCCCCGCCCTGGCCCACGCCCTGCTCACCGGCGGCGAGCCGCCGGAAGGTGCCGAGGCGGGCGTACCGGGGGCGTTCGCCGAGGTGTCGCGGATGGTGGTGCGGCGGTACGGGGGTGAGGTGGCGGTGCCGGAGGAGCGGCAACGCAGGACGGCACCTCTGGAGGAGCCCGTGACTCCCGTGCGCTGCACCATCCTCTACGCGGGCTACGACCGGCCGTGGGCGGCCTGGGCCGGGCGGGTGCTGAATTCGTACGGCATGGAGGTCGTCGAGACGCGGTGGGATCCGGGGCCGTACCGGGACCTGGTCGACGCCCTGGCGACCGTGCGCGACCTGGGTGTGACGCGTCCGCCCGCCGGCCGGGTGCTGGTGATGCTGAGTGAGGCGCTGCTCCAGCCCGGTGTCCGTCGACCTGACGAGTGGTGGGACGCGCTGTACCTGGTCGGGGAGGGAAGGCCAGGCCTCTTCGCCCTGGTCGCCCTGGGCATGCGGCTGTCGGAGGAGAACTGGCCCGGCTTCCCCCCGGCCTTGGACGCGGTCGGTGAGGTGGAGGCCGAGGAGTTGTTGCTCGAGGCGCTCGCCCTCGACGTCGGGGTCGCGGTCACACGTCGTCGGACGTCGGCGACGCGATTCCCCCGAGCGATGAGGGTCGACGAGGCGCAGGTGCCCTCGCGAGACCCGTACTTCACCGGACGTGGCGACCAGCTCCACGCCCTGCCCGAGCGCTTGCGGCAGGCCCGGCGGGCCGGCGCCGTCCTCGTCCTGAGCGGCGAACCGGGCGTCGGCAAGACCGCGATGGCGGTCGAGTACGTGCATCGGTTCGGGGACGATTACGACGAGGTGCGGTGGACGGCGTCGGGCGACCACCCCGGATCCGTGCGGCGGCGCTCGAAGCCGGACAGCCTCCTATGGGTCGTCGACGACTGGGACGGCCAGGACCTCGACGCCCTGACCGAACTCACCGCGCACACCCACGTGCTGGTCACGGCACGAGCGGTGCCCGACTCGCTTCGCTGCCGTGTCGTTTCCGTCGGTGCCCTGACCCGGCAGGACTCCGTCGCCTACCTCATGCGGATGCTGCGCGTGTCCCGGGGGGAGGCCGAGGCGCAGGCCCAGGCCTGTGCCGACCATCCGGCGGCCCTGGCACGGGCGGTGGACCGGGCGCCGGTGCCGACCGCGTACGTGAGCCCCGTGCACCGGTTGGACGCAATGACCCACCGCTGTGTGGTGGGCCTCAGCGCCGACGGCACGGCCGAGACGCACACCGGCTGCGGTGTGCTGGTGGCGCCGGGATGGGTGCTGACCGCGGCGGACGTGCTCGGCGAAGAGGACACGGTCGTGGTCACCCTGGACGACGGACGTCGGCTACCCGGCCAGTTGGTCCATGACACGGCCGGGCCCGTCGAACCCCGACCGGCGCTCGTGCGGCTCCCCGAGGGGGTCGAGCACGAATGCGTGTGGCTCGCCGATCCGGGGCCGCGGCCGAGCGAGGTACTGGTGCAGGGGCTGCGCGCCCTGCCGATGCGGCTGGCGCGCTGGACCGGCACGGGAGAAGTGGCCGAGGCGTTCGGTCCCGGGTTCCGGGTGCCCGGCATCGACCTGCCGCCGTCCGCTGTCGGCGGCCCCGTCATCGACCGGAATCTCGGGACGGCCGTCGGCCTGGCCTGGCTGGGCCCGCCCGGCCCCCCGCGGAGCATGGTCTTCGCGTCCATGGAGGCGTTGCGTGCCCGGTTCGAGGCATCCGAGCCGACGGCACGCCTGTGGCACGACATCATGCGCGCACACGACCGGTACCACCTCGGCCGCCTGGACCACGCCGGGAGCTGGCCCGCGCTCCAGGAGAGCCTCGCGCAGGAAACGGGGGACAGCCCCGCGGCCTTCACCCCGGCGCTGCGCACCCGCCTGTACGGAATCGTGGCGGCCCTCACCCCACCGTCCGGCCACGATGAGGCGCGAGGCCCGCTGGCACTGGCCGGCGTAGAGGTGGGCGAGGCGCCGCGCGGCTGGGGGGACGGACTGCGGCTGTTGGCCGCGTACGGCCGAGGACTGGAGGTCATCGCCCTGTGCGCCGCGCACATCTGGGCCCATCGCCTCGGGGCGGGCCATGAGGAGGACCACCGGGCGCTGGTCGAACTGCGGGGGTGGACGGAGGATGTGGCTTTCAGGTGTCTCGACGGGGAGGCACGGCGACAGGTGCTAGACGTCCTGGACAAGGGCCGGTCACTTGCCCGTTCGGACATCTTCGTCGAGTTGGTCCAGGCCCCCGGCGGACACGGCTGGCGGCTGTGCCGCCGGGCGGGGGAGGTCCTGCGGACCGTTCAGGAGAGCACCGGCGCATGGCCCTCGCCCCTGTCGGCGTACCGTCACAGCGAGTTCGAGGCGGCCGTCAGGTTCAGCGAGGCGCACGGTGAGCGGGGACACGTCGTCTTCGTCGTGCCGCCCGGTCCCCTGCTCGACCAGCCGTTCGAGCAATGGGAGACCGCACACGAGCGACTGGGGCAGCGCTGCCGGGTCAGTGTGGCGCTGGAACGGGAGAACCTGTTCCACCAGGACGACGAGGCATCACGGCGATTCCGCTGGGCCGGTGTCAGCAACGGCCCGCTGCGGCCCCTTTCCCTGCTGCACGAGTCCGGCCGGGACCCGCACAGCGAGCTGCTGTTCGCGCCCCTGGGGGCTGTGCCGGTCCACTGCGGAACGTTGAGCACCGGCAGGGGAATCGGCGCGCTGGAGGCAGCGCTGGGCAACGGGTACGGACTGATGCTGTGGCGGCGCGGCGACGGCCACCGCGACTGCGCGGAGTTCCATGCCCGGGCCGCGGAGTTGGTGTCCACCGCCGGTACGGTGGCGAACCTCCTCGAACGCGTCCGCCTGCTCCGCGCCGACCAGGACAACCCCGCCCACGCCTGGGCCCGAGGCCTCGCGGTCCTCTACGACCCGCCCCTCGGGCACTCCCTCTTCTGAGACGGCCGGGACAAGGAATCGGCCCCGACACCTCGGACGAGGTGTCGGGGCCGATTCCGTTCGGTCACCCGGTGTCAGAGGCTCAGGCCTCGAACACCTCACGCACCAACTGCTCCTGCTCGGCCTGGTGCCGCTTGGCGGAACCGACGGCCGGGGACGAGCCGTGCGGCCGCGAGATACGGCGCAGGCGCTCGCCGTGCGGGACGTCGGCGCCGACCGCCAGGTCCAGGTGGTCGATCAGGTTGAGCGCGATGAACGGCCACGCACCCTGGTTCGCCGGCTCCTCCTGGGCCCACAGGTACTTCTCGGCGTTCGGGTACTTGGCGATCTCGGCCTGGAGCTCGGCACCCGGCAGCGGGTACAGGCGCTCGATGCGGATGATCGCCGTGTCCGTGACGCCGCGCTTCTTCCGCTCGGCGTCGAGGTCGTAGTAGACCTTGCCCGCGCAGAAGACGACCTTCTTGACGGCGGCCGGGTCGACCGACGCGTCGCCGATGACCGGCTGGAACTGCCCGGTCGTGAACTCCTCCGCCTTCGCCGCGGCGGCCTTCAGACGCAGCATCGACTTCGGGGTGAAGACGACCAGCGGCTTGTGGTGCGGGTTGTGCACCTGCCACCGCAGGAGGTGGAAGTAGTTCGACGGCGACGTCGGCATGGCGACCGTCATGTTGTTCTGCGCGCAGAGCTGCAGGAAGCGCTCCGGGCGGGCGGACGAGTGGTCCGGGCCCTGGCCCTCGTAGCCGTGCGGGAGGAGCAGGACCACACCGGAGGTCTGGGCCCACTTCTGCTCGGCGGAGGAGATGAACTCGTCCACGACCGTCTGGGCGCCGTTGACGAAGTCGCCGAACTGGGCCTCCCACATCACGAGCGCGTCGGGGCGGGCCAGCGAGTAGCCGTACTCGAAGCCCATGGCCGCGTACTCGGACAGCAGGGAGTTGTAGACGTTCAGCCGCGCCTGCTCCTCGGAGAGGTACTGCAGCGGCGTGTACTCCTCGCCCGTCTCACGGTCGATGATGACCGCGTGGCGCTGGCCGAACGTACCGCGCTGCGAGTCCTGACCCGCCAGGCGGACCGGGACACCCTCCAGCAGCAGGGAGCCGATCGCGAGGGTCTCGCCCATGCCCCAGTCGATGGTGCCGTCCTCGACCATCGACGCCCGGCGCTGCAGCTGCGGCAGCAGACGCGGGTGGACGGTGATGTGGTCGGGGATGTTGACCTGGGACTCGGCGATCCGCTTGACGACCTCCGAGGTCACCGCGGTGTTCACGGCGACCGGGAACTCGGCCTGCGGGTCCGAGGGCTCCGCGGCGGCCGGCTGCGAGGTGGCCTCGCGGACCTCCGTGAAGACCTTCTCCAGCTGGCCCTGGTAGTCCTGCAGCGCCTGCTCGGCCTCTTCCAGGGTGATGTCGCCGCGACCGATGAGGGACTCGGTGTAGAGCTTGCGCACCGAGCGCTTCTTGTCGATCAGGTCGTACATCAGCGGCTGGGTGAAGGCCGGGTTGTCCGACTCGTTGTGACCGCGGCGGCGGTAGCAGATGAGGTCGATCACCACGTCCTTGTTGAACGCCTGGCGGAACTCGAAGGCCAGACGTGCGACGCGCACGACCGCCTCCGGGTCGTCGCCGTTCACGTGGAAGATCGGGGCCTCGATCATGCGGGCCACGTCCGTGGCGTACATCGACGAGCGCGAGGACTCCGGGGCGGCCGTGAAGCCGACCTGGTTGTTGATGACCACGTGGACCGTGCCGCCGGTGCGGTAGCCCCGCAGCTGCGACATGTTCAGGGTCTCGGCCACCACGCCCTGGCCCGCGAAGGCCGCGTCGCCGTGCAGGGCCACCGGCAGGACGGTGAAGTCCGTGCCGCCCTTGTTGATGATGTCCTGCTTGGCGCGGGCGACGCCCTCCAGGACCGGGTCCACCGCCTCCAGGTGCGAGGGGTTGGCGGTGAGCGAGACCTTGATCTGCTCGCCGTCCAGGCCGGTGAAGGTGCCCTCGGCGCCCAGGTGGTACTTCACGTCGCCGGAGCCGTGCATCGACTTCGGGTCGAGGTTGCCCTCGAACTCGCGGAAGATCTGGGCGTACGACTTGCCGACGATGTTGGCGAGAACGTTCAGGCGGCCGCGGTGGGCCATGCCGATGACGACCTCGTCCAGGCGGGACTCGGCGGCCGAGTCCAGCACCGCGTCCAGCAGCGGGATGACGGACTCGCCGCCCTCCAGGGAGAAGCGCTTCTGGCCGACGTACTTCGTCTGCAGGAAGGTCTCGAAGGCCTCCGCCGCGTTCAGCCGGCGCAGGATGCGCAGCTGCTCCTCGCGCTCCGGCTTGGTGTGCGGGCGCTCGATGCGGTCCTGGATCCACTTGCGCTGCTTCGGGTCCTGGATGTGCATGAACTCGATGCCGGTGGTGCGGCAGTACGAGTCGCGCAGCACACCGAGGATGTCGCGCAGCTTCATCAGGGACTTGCCGGAGAAGCCGCCGACCGCGAACTCGCGCTCCAGGTCCCACAGGGTGAGGCCGTGCTCGGTGATGTCCAGGTCGGGGTGCTTGCGCTGGCGGTACTCCAGCGGGTCGGTGTCGGCCATGACATGGCCGCGGACCCGGTAGGAGTGGATCAGCTCGAAGACGCGCGCGGCCTTCGTCACGTCGTCGTCGTGCGAGGCGTCGATGTCCTTGAGCCAGCGGACCGGCTCGTAGGGGATGCGCAGGGCCTCGAAGATCTCGTCGTAGAAGTTGTTCTCGCCGAGGAGGAGGTTCGCGACGATCCGCAGGAACTCGCCGGAGGCGGCGCCCTGGATGACCCGGTGGTCGTAGGTCGACGTGAGCGTCATGACCTTCGAGATGCCGAGCTTGTTCAGGGTGTCCTGAGAGGTGCCCTGGAACTCCGCCGGGTAGTCCATGGAGCCGACGCCCATGATGACCGACTGGCCGGGCATCAGACGCGGCACCGAGTGGACGGTGCCGAGGCCGCCCGGGTTGGTCAGGGAGACCGTCACGCCGGTGAAGTCGTCCATGCCCAGCTTGCCGTCGCGGGCACGGCGGACGATGTCCTCGTAGGCCTGCCAGAACTCGAAGAAGTTCAGCGTCTCGGCCTTCTTGATGCCCGCGACCACGAGCTGGCGGTCGCCGTTGGGCTTGACCAGGTCGATGGCGAGGCCGAAGTTGATGTGCTCCGGCTTGACCAGGGTCGGCTTGCCGTCCTTCTCCGCGAAGGAGTAGTTCATCGACGGCATGGCCTTGATGGCCTGCACCATCGCGTAGCCGATGAGGTGGGTGAAGGAGATCTTCCCGCCCCGGGCGCGCTTCAGGTGGTTGTTGATGACGATGCGGTTGTCGAAGAGCAGCTTCACCGGGACCGCGCGCACGGACGTGGCCGTGGGCACCTCCAGCGAGGCGTTCATGTTCTTCGCGACCGCGGCGGACGGGCCGCGCAGCGTCACGTACTCGGGACCGTCGGCGGCTGCGGCGGGCTCGGCCTTCTTCGGCTGAGCGGGCTTCGCGGCCGGCGCGGGCGCGGCGGGCTTCGCCGCGGCCGGAGCCGGGGCGGCAGGCGCGGCGGCCGCGGGCTTCGGGGCCGCGGGAGCCGGCGCGGGGACCGACGGAGCGGCAGGCGCGGCCGGAGCAGCCGGGGCGGCGGGAGCAGCCGGGGCGGCGGGAGCCGCTGGAGCCGTGGTGGTCTCTGCGGCCCCCGCGGCCGCAGTACCCGCCGGAGCCGGGGCGGCGGGCGCCCCCGGCTTGTAGTCGGCGAAGAAGTCCCACCAGGCTCGGTCTACCGAATTGGGGTCCTGGAGGTACTGCTGATAGATCTCGTCGACGAGCCACTCGTTCGCACCGAACGCGGCCGCGGGGTTCTTGCCCGCTTGGTCGGTGTCGGTCGAGATGCTCGAGTTACTGGGGGACTGTGGCGACACGGCGGCAACCGCCCTCTTCCGCTTCACAAGGTGATGGACAGCGGGAATAAAGGCTACGCCCCTATGGCCGGGATGGTCAGGCTGAGCAAGGTCATCGTCGCGTAAGTCACATCGGAAAGCGTGTTTCGTGCCGGGAAATGGCGGGAAACAAGCGTGGTTCCGCATCAGCTGGGAAGGGGAGACCGCGGCCCGGCACGCCGAGGGCGCGGGGCTCTGCCTGATCACACGTGTCCGTCAGCCAGGACGCACGTGGATCTTGGTGCTCCGCTTCGAACTTTACGTCAACTTGGCACAGATGGCTGCCCCGGCAGTGTGACAAGAATCCGGCAGCCCCGCTCGGATTCGGCCACTCCGATCCGGCCGCCGTGCAGATCGACGGCCCAGCGTGCGATCGCCAGCCCCAGCCCCGTACCGCCGTCGCTGCCCGGCCCGTGCGGCCGGATCACGGCGCCCCGGTTGAACCGCTCGAAGACCCGGTGCCAGTCCGAGCGCGGAATGCCCGGACCCTCGTCCAGGACCTCCAGCTCCAGCGACTCCGGATACGCCCCGCGCCGCGCCTTGACCGTCACGCGGCCGTGCGGCGGGCTGTGCTTGATCGCGTTGTCGATGAGGTTGGCGACGACCTGGTGGATGCGCTCGGGGTCGGCGTGCGCCGTCAGCTCCGGCGGGGAGACGTCGAGGTGCAGATGGACGTCGGTGCGGGTGTGGCTGCCGGAGCCCGACGCCATGCCGCCGCGGGCGGAGGCGACCATGTTGGCCTCCTTCAGCACGCCCGACAGGTACGGCCAGACCTCGAAGCGCCGCATGCGCAGCGGTACGACGCCGTTGTCCAGCCGGGACAGGTCCAGCAGCGTCTCCACGAGCCGGCCCAGCCGCTCGGTCTGCTTCAGCGCCGTACGCATGGTTTCCGGGTCGGCCTCGGCGATGCCGTCGACCACGTTCTCCAGGACGGCCCGCAGGCCCGCGATCGGGGTGCGCAGCTCGTGCGAGACGTTCGCCACCAGCTCCTTGCGCTGCTGGTCCTGGGCCGCCAGCTCGTCCGCCATGCGGTTGATGGTCTCGGCCAGGTCGCCCAGCTCGTCCCGGCGGTTCTCCCGCACCCGGCGCGTGTAGTCGCCGTGCGAGATGGACCGGGCCACCGCGTTCATCTCGTCCAGCGGCGCGGTGAGCGAATGCGCCACGAACTGCGTAATGAGCAGGGTGGCGATCATCGAGAAGACCGTGATGAAGCGCAGCTCCGTCTGGGTGCGCACGGCGATCATGGACAGGCCGGTGGTGATCAGCACCGCGATGATGACCAGCGCGCCCAGCTTGGTCTTGATCGAGAACGGACGTACGCCGCCCCAGGGCTCCCCGGGGCCTCTCCGTGCGGCCGGCCCGTCGCTCATGGCGTCGGAGTCTCCAGGGCGTAGCCCACGCCGTGCACCGTACGGATCCGCTCGGCGCCGATCTTCCGGCGCAGGGCCTTGATGTGGCTGTCGACCGTGCGGGTCCCGGAGGCGTCCGCCCAGTCCCACACCTCGGCGAGCAGCTGCTCACGGGAGAGCACCGCGCGCGGGGTGTTCGCCAGGCACACCAGGAGGTCGAACTCGGTCGGGGTGAGGTGAACATCCTCACTGCGCACCCGCACCCGCCGCTGCGCGTGGTCGATCTCCAGCTCGCCGAGGCGCAGGATGCCCGAGCGCGGCGTCGTGGCGGCCAGTGCGGCCCGCTCGACGCGGCGCAGCAGCACATGCACGCGGGCCGCCAGCTCCCGCATCGAGAACGGCTTGGTCATGTAGTCGTCGGCGCCGACGCCGAGCCCGACCAGCATGTCGGTCTCGTCGTCGCGCGCGGTCAGCATCAGCACCGGTACCGGCCGTTGGGCCTGCACCCGGCGGCACACCTCCAGGCCGTCGAAGCCCGGCAGCATGATGTCGAGGATCAGCAGGTCGGGCTGCCAGGCCTCGGCCGTGTCGACGGCCGCCGGACCGTCGCCCGCGGTCTGCACGAGAAAACCCTCGGCGCGCAGACGGGCCGCGATGGCGTCCACGATGGTCGGATCGTCCTCGACCACGAGGACCCGGCGCTGAGCGCCGGGAGTCGCCGCCGTGCCGTTGTGGGAGGTGTGTGTCTGCTCCATCGCCCGCCCCAAAGTTGCTTTCCGGAATCCGTGGGGTGATCCCGCTAACTGGCTATGCCTGCGCATGCTTGCGATTGACGCTTGAATGATCCGCGTCAGGTGAGCAGAGTACGGGGAGTCACCGTGCCACGGCTATCCAGGTCGTACGGCGAGGTGTACGACGTCCGGAACGCCCCGGGCAACGGGGATCTCTTCGGTACGCACCTGTTGGAATCCGGCATTACACAAGGTTTCTTCGAATTCCGGAGATGGTCGGGCGGACCAAACGGCCAGCACTCCGCCCGGTCTCAACGCCCCTGCGCAGGCTGTCAGTCCGGCCGGGGAGTACAGGCTGTCGTTGCCCTCGGTGACGGTCCAGCCGGGCCCGTTGTCGATGTCGAGGCACAGGGCGTCATACGTGTCGTAAGTCTCATGTACGTGCGCCACCAGATCCGTTTCCAGAATCCGGGTGCGCGGGTCGGCGAGGGCGCGGGCGGAGAAGTGGGACAACGGCCCGTCGAGATGCCAGCCGATAATCGCCGGCTCGCGCTCGACGACGGTGATCCGATTCGGGCGCGGATCGGCGGCGGCGTGTGCGAGCGAGAACCCGACGCCGAGCCCGCCGATCAGCACGTGCGGCTCCGGCCGGCCGCCCAGCGCGCCGAGCGCCGCGTCGACGAGCAGCCGCTCCGAGCGCCCGTCGGAGGTGTCCATCAGAAAGCAGCCGTTGGCGATGATCTGGAGCAGTTCGCCGTGCCGCCGCAACACGATCTCGCCGTACGGGCCTTCGCGACGGTCCAGGACTTCGGGGATGTCGTACGAAGTGGGCATCCGGCCATCCTGGCAGGTCGGGCGGGGACGGCCGAGGGAAATACCACCAGTGGGTGACCTCGGGATCTTCTTGAGAGGTTGCTGAGAATCCGCTGTCATGTGGCGCTGGTCACAGACATGGGTGAGGGGCGGGCTGAGGGTGGGGCAAACGGAAGGAGCGCTTCACCGTGGAACGAACTGTGACTGGCCCTTCCGGCGACGCGAGCCTGCCCGAGGTGGCCGGGCTGCTGGACGGGATGCCGCGCCAGCGCGGACCACTGAGCGCCGCTCCGGCGCCGTCCCCGGCGCCGGAGATCGCCGAGGCGACCGGGGCGACCGGCGCCACCGAGGCCGCCGCGACTGCTGCGGCAACCGCACCCCGAACCCCCGCCCTCCGCCCCTGGCGTCTGCTCCCCACCCCCACCGCAACGCCCGTCACCTGCGCCTACGCCGCCGTCCTGGCCGTCACCTCACTGATCGCCACCTACGCCGATCCCGCCCTCGTCCACGCCCTGCACCAGGGCTCCAGCACCGATGTGGCGCACCTCGTGCGGACGCCCGTGCTGGTGCTGGTCACCAGCGCGCTGTGGATCGCGGGCGGGATCACGACGCCGTACACGCTCGGCTTCCTGCTCGTGCTCACCGCGCTGGAGCGGCGTATCGGCGCCGCTCGCACGGCCGTCGTCTTCCTGCTCGGGCACGTCCTGGCCACCCTCGCGACCGAGGTCCCGGTCGGGATCGCGGTGCTGGTCGGCCACCTCCCCGACAGCTCGCTGCACCGCCTCGACTACGGCATCAGCTTCGGCGTCGCCACGAGCGTCGGCGCGCTGGCCGGGCTGCTGCGGCCGTGGCTGCGGTGGCCGGTGCTGGTGCTGTTCGGCGGGATGCTGGTCCAGGGCCTGCTCAATCTCACGGATCCGATGACCAATTGGGGGCATCTGATCTCCCTGGTCATCGGGATCGCGCTGTGGCCGGTGGTGCGCCGCTGGTACGCCCCGGCTTCAGCCGGCCACGGGCGACCACACGTACGGCGTGGTCGTCGTCACCGCCTCGAAGCCCAGCCGCCGCAGGATGGGCGCGCTGTCGTCGGAGGCGTCGACGTGCAGGTGGCCGACCCTGCGCGCGACGGCGAGGGCGGCGCGGGTGGCGACCAGCGCCCGGTAGATGTCCTGACCGCGCCACTCGGCCGACGTTGACCCGCCCCACAGGCTCGCGAACCCGGTCCCCGCGCGGAACACCAGCCACGCCGCGGAGACGACTTGGCCGTCCGCTTCGGCGACGTACACGGCGATCTCGTCCGGGGCGGACGCGACACGGCCGATGAGATCGTCGGCGAGCCAGCTCCGGTCCTCGTCCCACACGACCGACTCCATCGCGGCGATACGGCGTCCTCGGGCAGGAAGCCGGCCTCGTGCAGGCGGTCGGTGAGGTCGGCCGGGTCGTCGTGGGACCGCGTCTTCCACTCCACCGCCTCGCCGCGTGCCGCGAAGTAGTCGCGCTGGCGGGCGATGAGCCGGTCGAGCTCGGCGCCGCGTACGCCGAGCGAGCGCGGGCCGCTGACGAGGCCCCGGAATCCGCCGACGATCCGCAGCAGGGGACCGTCCTGTTCGTACGTCACACCTGCGGGCGGGTTCGGGGGTGCGCCGCGCATCTGGTCGTCGTAGGCGGCGAGAAGGGTCTCTGTGTCTGTCGCGGTGTCCGTCACGGGGAGACGGTGGGGGAAGGAACAGGCCCCCGGCAACCGTTTATGGGTGAAAGCCGAGGTCACAGTCGGCGCCCGCGGGTGATCGCTGACAGCGAACGAAGGCCTGGGAACATTCGAGCCCTCCCATGCATTGAGTCGACATAACTCAACTTGACTGCCGAAGGGGAGATCATGGCTTCGACGTCCACACCGCTCACCCTGCCTGTGCTGCCGCTCGACGATGAGGTCGTGCTGCCCGGAATGGTGGTCCCGCTGGACTTGAACGACGCCGATGTGCGCGCCGCCGTGGAGGCCGCGCAGGCGGCCGCCCGCTCGCAATCCGGAAAGCCACGGGTGCTTCTGGTGCCGCGCATCGACGGTACGTACGCGAGCACCGGTGTGCTCGGCACCGTCGAGCAGGTCGGCCGGCTGGCCGACGGTGACCCGGGTGCCCTGATCCGCGGTCGCGGCCGCGTGCGGATCGGCGCCGGGACGACCGGACCGGGTGCGGCACTGTGGGTCGAGGGGACGCGGGTCGACGAGAGCGTGCCCGAACCGCTGCCCGGACAGGTCGCCGAACTGGTCAAGGAATACAAGGCCCTTGCCACCGCCTGGCTGCGCAAGCGCGGCGCCTGGCAGGTCGTCGACCGCGTCCAGGCCATCGACGACGTCTCCGCCCTGGCCGACAACTCCGGTTACTCGCCCTTCCTGTCCACCGAACAGAAGGTGGAACTCCTGGAGACCGCCGACCCGGTCGCCCGCCTCAAGCTCGCCACCCGGCACCTGCGCGACCACCTCGCCGAGCAGGACGTCGCCGAGACCATCGCCAAGGACGTCCAGGAGGGCGTCGACAAGCAGCAGCGCGAGTTCCTGCTGCGCCGTCAGCTGGAGGCCGTCCGCAAGGAACTGCGCGAGCTGAACGGCGAGCAGGAGGGCGAGGAGTCCGACGACTACCGCGCCCGCGTGGAGGCCGCCGACCTGCCGGAGAAGGTCCGCGAGGCGGCGCTCAAGGAGGTCGACAAGCTGGAGCGGTCCAGCGACCAGTCGCCCGAGGGATCGTGGATCCGCACGTGGCTCGACACCGTCCTCGAACTGCCCTGGAACGAGCGGACCGAGGACGCGTACGACATCCAGGGCGCGAAGAGTGTGCTGGATGCCGAGCACGCCGGTCTGGAGGACGTGAAGGAGCGGATCACCGAGTACCTGGCGGTGCGCAAGCGCCGTACCGACCGCGGCCTCGGTGTCGTCGGCGGCCGGCGCGGCGGTGCCGTACTGGCCCTGGTCGGCCCGCCCGGCGTCGGCAAGACCTCGCTCGGCGAGTCCGTCGCCCACGCCATGGGCCGCAAGTTCGTCCGGGTCGCCCTCGGCGGCGTCCGCGACGAGGCCGAGATCCGCGGCCACCGCCGTACGTACGTGGGCGCGCTGCCCGGCCGTATCGTGCGCGCGATCAAGGAGGCCGGATCGATGAACCCGGTGGTCCTCCTCGATGAGATCGACAAGGTGGGCTCGGACTTCCGCGGCGACCCCGCGGCCGCGCTCCTGGAGGTCCTGGACCCGGCCCAGAACCACACCTTCCGGGACCACTACCTGGAAGTGGAACTGGACCTGTCGGACGTGGTCTTCCTCGCCACCGCCAACGTCCTGGAGGCCATCCCCGAGGCCCTGCTCGACCGTATGGAGCTGGTCCGCCTCGACGGCTACACCGAGGACGAGAAGATCGTCATCGCCCGCGACCACCTGCTCCCGCGCCAACTGGAGCGGGCGGGCCTGGAGAAGGACGAGGTGACGCTCGACGAGAGCGCACTGCGCAAGCTCGCCGGCGAGTACACGCGCGAGGCGGGCGTCCGCAACCTGGAGCGCTCGATCGCGCGGCTGCTCCGCAAGGTCGCGGCGCAGCACGAACTGGGTGAGCGGAAGCTGCCGTTCACGATCATGGACGGTGACCTGCGCGGTCTGATCGGCCGGCCGCACCACGTGCCCGAGTCCGCCCAGGACCCGGCGGAGCGCCGTACGGCCGTGCCGGGCGTGGCGACGGGGCTCGCGGTGACCGGCGCGGGCGGCGACGTGCTGTTCGTCGAGGCGTCGCTGGCGGATGCGGAGACGGGCGCGGCGGGCCTGACCCTGACGGGCCAACTGGGTGACGTCATGAAGGAGAGCGCACAGATCGCCCTGTCCTTCCTCCGCTCGCACGGCGCCGAACTGGAGCTGCCCGTCGCCGACCTGAAGGACCGGGGCGTGCACATCCACTTCCCGGCGGGCGCGGTGCCCAAGGACGGCCCGAGCGCGGGCATCACGATGACGACGGCGCTGGCGTCGCTGCTCAGCGGACGGCTGGTCCGCACGGACGTGGCGATGACGGGCGAACTCTCCCTGACCGGGCGGGTCCTGCCCATCGGCGGCGTGAAGCAGAAGCTGCTGGCGGCCCACCGGGCGGGCATCACGACCGTGATCATCCCCAAGCGCAACGAGCCCGACCTGGACGACGTCCCCGCCGAGGTGCTGGACAAGCTCGACGTCCATGCCGTGACGGACGTCCGCCAGGTCCTGGAGCTGGCGCTGTCGCCGGCCACCAGCGGCGTGGCGCCGGAGGTTCCGGTCGCGGCGTGACGGACGTGACCGGAAAAGGCAAGGCCCGGGTTTCCCGTGAGGGAGACCGGGCCTTCGCCGTGGGGCGCGCGTCGGACTAGCCGTTGGCCAACGCCTTCACCCGATCCAGCGCGCCGTTGAACCTGTTGTGGTCACCGACGGTCGGCCCGGAGGACGTGTACTGCCACATCGTGTAGTACTTCCAACCCGCCGGCAGTTCGCCCACCGCCGTCGCGTACCGGGCGATCCACAGCGGGTTGACGGAGGCGAAGCCGCTGTGGTTGCCGGTGCACTGTTTCCACCAGCTGGTGGCCGTGTAGATGACGGGGCCGCGGCCGGTGCGGGCCCGGTACCGGTTCAGGAAGTCGCGGATCCAGGTGACCATCGCGCTCGGTGTCTTGCCGTAGCAGGCGTCTCCGTAAGGATTCCACTCGATGTCGAGGACGCCGGGCAAGGTCCTGCCGTCCCGGGACCAGCCGCCGCCGCGATCGATGAAATAGTCGGCCTGGGTTGCTCCATTGGTGGTGTCCGGGGTGGCGAAGTGGTACGCCCCGCGGATCATGCCGACGTCGTGGGAGCCGTCGTACTGCTGGGCGAAGTAGGGGTTCCTGTAGTACGTCCCCTCGGTGGCCTTCACATAGGCCCACTTGACCCCGCTGCCCCACAGCTTCGGCCAGTCGACGTCGCCCTGGTGGCTGGAGACGTCCACGCCTTCCGTCTGAGCGGCCAGGGTCTGGGCGGGGCCGTCGTGCACCCCGTCGTGTACTGCGACGCCCATGCCCATGTGGGCGGAGCCGCGCGGCGGGTCGTCGTCGGCGGATGCGGGAGGGGGCTGGACGGCGAGGAGGGAGAGGAGGAGGGAGAGGACGACGGCGAGCAGGAAGCCGGCGAGGCGGGGGTGCCGGGAGCGGAGTAGTTCGGATCTGAGCACGGGCATAGCGTGCCTCCGACGGCTCGGTGACGCTCGGTGGGAAAACGGGCCGGGGGCGTGACTGCGGTCGGGTGATGGGGGAGGGCTGGGCGGCTCCGGTCGGGCCGCGGTGGGTGAGGGCCTCGGCAGGTGGAAGGGGTCCGGAGGCTGCCGTTGGTCTACGCCTGCGAAATACTGGCGGAGCTGCGGCAATGACGGCGGGTGACGGAAGTTTTCCGGACCGGGAAATCGAGGCAGGGGCTGACGTGCACGAAGACGGAAACGGCGACGGGCGGAGAGTCGAACCTGGGGGTGGCCCCGCTGGGGGAGTGTCCGGCGGCGGTATGGACCAGCCCGAATTCCTCGACCTGGAACGCGAGTTGACCGTCCTCTTCCGGCGCGCCAGGGCCAAGCAGGGCGAGATGGCTCGCGAGGTCCATCCCGACCTGGAGTCCGCGGCGTACGGGTTGCTGGTCCGACTGGACGAGTCCGGCCGCATGCGGGCCACGGAACTCGCCGCGTACATCGGCGTCGGCAAGGCCACGATGTCCCGCCAGCTGCGCGCCCTGGAGGACCTGGGCCTGGTCGCCCGCGAGCCGGACCCCGCCGACGGGCGGGCCTGGCTGGTGCACCTCACGGAGGAGGGGCGCGGTCGGGTCGCGAAGGTGCGGGAGGCCCGCCGGGCTCGCTATGTCGCGCAGCTGTCCCACTGGGATCGGGGTGAGGTGGCGGAGCTGGCTCGGTTGCTGAATCAGTTGAACCGGGGGATGGAGAAGTAAGGCGACGGTCGCGGGGAAATGGGCTGTTATGGCTGTCACGGGCGGTGAGCCCTGGCATCCTTGCATTTCCTCAACCTCGGGGTAGCTGTCTGGGCGCCGGCTCCGGGGGTGCTGCGTACGGGGGTGCGGTGTGGACGGAGCCGGGGTCGGGGCCGGGTCTGCGGCCGGATCAGGGGCCGGATCAAGGGCCGAGCGATTCGATGTGTTCTTCTCCTACGCCTTCAGGGACGGTGATTGGCCCGTCGCCCTGGCGGAGAACCTTGAGCGGCTCGGGCTGAGGGTGTGGTTCGACCGGTGGGAACTGGCTGCCGGGCAGCGGGTGGCCACGCGGTTGCAGGAGGGCTTGGCACACGCGGAAGCTCTGGTGGCCGTGGTGACTCCGCTGTGGATCGCCTCCGAGTGGTGCAACGAGGAGTTCGCGGCGGCCATGACGGCTTCGACGGCCGGGCGGCAGCGGGTGATCCCGGTCCTCTGGGGCGATGTGGCGACCGTTCCGCCCTTCATCGCGTCACGGCTGTTCGTCGACTTTCGTACGGTGGCGGCGCCGGACCAGTACGAGGCGAAGGTACGGCAACTCGTGCGGGCCGTACGGGGGTTGGCGGACTCGGAGCGGCCGGCGGCCACGGGTGCGGTGGTCCCGCCGCAGGGCCTGGAGTACCGGCCGGACGGGCCCATCCACGCGGAGTTACGGGTCGGAGCGGGGGCGGTGGTGTTCTCGACCGAGGGAGCCGAGGTGTCCGGCGCTCCGCTCGGCGCGGATGACGGGCGTGCGGCGGCCGAGCTGGACCGCCGGTTGGATGAGCGGGTTCGGGCGTTGCAGCGTGCGCGGGAGCGAGTGCGCGGGGATCACGTGACCCGGACCGCGCCCACGACGGACTCGCCGGTGATCTCCGGTGGCGTGAACGGTGCCTTGGCCGCCGTCGGCCGGACCCTGGGCGAGCGGTTCGTGAACGGGGAGGTGGGGGCCGCGTTGCGGCGCGAGGCGGCGTTGGCTCGCGACTGCAATGCTCCGCTGCGGATCGGGCTGAGCGTCGACGCGGCCGAGTGGCGGGATCTGCCCTGGGAGAGCCTGGTGGTGCCCGGTGCGCCGGGGCCGCTGGTGCTGTCCGAGCGCGTCGACCTGTACCGCAAGGTACGGCGGGAGACCCCGCCGGTGGCGATGCCGATCCCGGGGCCGCTGCGGATTCTTGCCGTGGTGGCGAGTCCGGAGGCGGGCGCCGGTGAACTGCTCGATTACGAGCGGGAGTTGGCGCGCATTCTGGACGCGGTGGGCTCCGCGCGGACCAAGCAGGGGGCGTATGTCCGGGTACTGAACTGGGGGAGTGTCGCCGAGATTCGCGCCGCTCTGGAGGAGGAGCGGTTCCACGTACTGCATCTGTCGTGCCATGCCGCCCCGGGGGTGCTGTTCCTGGAGAAGGATGACGGCGGGCTGGACAAGGTGGACGCCCGGCGGTTCATGGATGACGTGCTGCCGCCGGGACGTGGGGTGCCGTTGGTGGTTCTGTCCGGCTGTTCCACGGCACAGGCACCACAGGCCGATGCCGGTGACGCCGCCGCCGAGGCTCGTGCGGGACTGGCGCGGGAGCTTCTGGGCCGAGGGGTTCCGAGCGTGCTGGCCATGACCGAGGCGGTCACCGACCGGTACGCCACCGAGCTGGCCGCCCTCGTGTACGAGGATCTGGCCCGGGCGGAGCATCCCGTCCCGCTGGCCGCGCTTTCGCGGGCGCGGCGACGGCTGGAGGCCGCACGGCAGCAGCTCCCGGCCGGCGATCCGAGGGGCGCCTGGCCCGAGTGGTCCACTCCGTCCCTTTTCCTCGCGGGGCCGCCCCTGCCGCTGTTCGACGCCGGGCAAGGCGTCGAGCGAGTGGCACCGATGCCCGAGAGGGTGCTGGAAGAGGGGATGGTGGTGCGCAAGGTCGGCGAGTTCGTGGGGCGTCGGGCGGAGTTGCGGCAGCTGCTGGGCGTGTTGCGTGACTCCGACCGGGGCGGCGTGCTGATCCACGGGATCGGCGGCGTCGGCAAGTCGACGCTCACCGCGGAGTTGCTGCACCATCTGGGGCCCGAAGCGGGGTTGGTGGTGCCCGTCCCGGCCGCTACGGCCCCGACGGTCGACTCGGTGCTGGAGACCCTGCGCAAACGTCTCGTCGTGCGCTGCGTGTCCGCCGGGCTTGCCGAGGACGACATGCTGCGCCGGGTGGCGGCCATGCTCGCCGATGCCACGCCGTCGTGGCGGGAACGGTGGGAACTGATCCAGCAGGTCGTCCTGCCACGGCTGCCGGTCCTGCTCGTGCTGGACAACGCCGAGGACCTCCTGGTCCAGTCCGACGGGGGTTGGCAGCCGGCCGATCCCGACCTGGCGGACTTGCTGGCCGCCTGGGCGGCTGCCGCGCCTCGCGCTCGACTGCTGGTCACCAGCCGGTATCCGTTCAGCCTGCCGAACCGGATGCACCGACGCCTGACGATGCATCACCTCGGCCCGCTGTCGCTTGCCGAAACCCGCAAGCTGATCTGGCGGCTGCCCGGCCTGGACACCCTCGGCAAGGAGGACCTCCAACGCGCCTACGCCGATGTCGGCGGGCATCCGCGGGCACTGGAGTACCTGGACGCGTTGCTGCGCGGTGGCGAGGCACGGTTCCCCGACATCGCCGAGCGCATGGAGGAGGCACTGGAGCGACGCGGCATCCGTAACCCGGAGCGGTGGCTGGCCGGGATCGCCGGTGACCTGGACAAGGCGTTGGCCGAGACCGTCACGCTGGCGGTGGACGACGTGCTGCTCGACACGCTGCTGGGGCAGTTGGACGGTGTGCCGGGGGCGCGGTCGCTGCTGGACGGGCTTGCCGTCTATCGCGCGCCGGTCGACCGGACGGGGGCGGCCTGGCAACTGTCCGACCTGACCTCGGCACCGGAGGTTGATCCGGCGTTGCTGGAACGGCTCCGGACACTGAGCCAACAGATCGGGGAAGCCGAGGCCGAGGGAGCCGTGGCGGAGGAAGGCTGGGGTCTTCCTACGGGGGTATTGGCCCAGTACGGACACGATCTCAGGGAGCTGGCCCGGCCTCCGGTCGCACTCGACGACGATGCCGAGGGAGCCCTGCGTCTTCTGCTGGAACTGGGTCTGGTCTCCCCCGCGCCGACGTCGCAGGACGAGCCGGGCAGTCGGCCCAGCGGATTGCTGGTCCACCGCTGGACCGGTGACGCCCTCCGGAACCGGAGCGCCCCTGATGTCCTCACAGCGGCTCATCGCCGGGCTGCTGCCTACTGGCGGTGGCGCGCCGAGGTATGGCCGCAGGAGAAGGCCGCCGCCATCATCGACGTCATTGAAGCCCGCCATCATCATTACCAGGCCGATGACCTCGATCAGGCGAACGCTGTCACCCTCCATGTGTGCCTGCAATTGCACACTTGGGGTGCGTGGGACTGGGAAGAGCGGCTACTCAAGGAAAGTCTCTCCTGGAATCCCGCCGGCTCCCGGGCCGCTGCCGGCTTCCTCCACGAGCTGGGCACGATCGCGGATGCGCGGGGGGAATATGGTACGGCCGAAGAGTACTACCGAAATTCGCTCGCCATCAGTGAGAAACGCGGCGATCGAGCCGGCATTTCCCTCGCATATCACCAACTCAGCATCCTCGCAGTGAGGCGGGAAGATTATGGCAAAGCTGAAGAGCTCTGTCGAAAATCGCTGGCCATCAAGAAAGGGCGCGGTGACCGGGCTGGGATCGGTGCCGGATACCACCAACTCGGGTCGGTTGCGGAAATGCGGGGAGAGTATGACGTAGCCGAGGAATATTACCGGAAGTCACTGGCCATCAGTGAGGACCTTGGCGATCGAGTGGGCGTTGCCACCAGCTATCATCAACTCGGTGGCGTAGCGGAATATCGAGGTGATTATGACCTTGCCGAAGAGTGCCACAACAGTTCGCTCGCCATCAGTCAGGAACGCGGCAACCGGGCTGGGATCGGTGCCAGTTACCACCATCTCGGCATCGTTGCTGAAATGCGTGAGGATTATGGGGTGGCCGAGGGCTACTACCTCAAGTCGCTGGCCATCAGTGAGGGAATCGGTGACCGAGCCGGCATCGCCGCCACCATCAGTCAACTTGGCATATTGCGAACAAAGCTGAATCAGCCGGCTCAAGGCATTCCCCTCAACCTTCAGGCGCTCGCTCTACGTCTGGAGATGGGAGTCTCGGTCGGTACGGACATTTACTGGCTCAAAAGACAGAGAGCCCTTGTGGGTGACGATGCCTTCGAGAACAAGCTCCGCGCTCACCTGGCCGAGAAGAACGCACAAGCGGTCATGTCGGTAACGCTTCCGTCGCCCGAGAGCGCCGATGAGGACGAGTCGCCCCCGGAATAGGTGGCTCACAACTCCGCAAACACCACCGTCGCATCATCATGCGTCTTACTCCGCCCCAGATACGTACGCTCCTCCGCGTCACCCCGCTCCAACCCCCGCACCCGATCCACCAACTCCCGCGCCCCCTCCTTCCGCAGGAGTCGATAGCAGTCCCCCCAGTCGCCCTCCCGGAACTTCTCCACCCACCGGGTCGCCCCATCGGTCAGCGCGGCCAGCGCCCGCACCTCCCCCCGAGCCAGCACCCCCGTCACCGCCCGCCCCGCCACCGACGGATCCGCGGCGGCCGTGAAGAAGCCGCCCTCCTTGTTGCGGATGTGGGCGTCGATCATGGCGTCCGTGGCCAGGGACGCGCGGGGGAGGCGGGACAGGCGGTCGTCCAGGTAGGGCGTGATCGCGCCGTCCGGGGACTCCACCAGCAGGGCCGAGTCCGACAGGATCAGGTACTCCACCGCATGCGCCGACCACCGCGCCAGAACCACCGTTGCCTGTGGGGTGCGTGGGTGAGAAAGGTCACAGGTTTCGGCGTGGGCCTCAGCGGTACGTGCGATGGCGCGGGCCAAGGCGTCGACGAGGGGAACATCAGGGAGTGAAACGGTCAGTTCGGTCAGGGTCCCGCCGAGTCGTGCGGTGAACCAGGGGACGGAATGCAGACAGCCCGTCTCACCCCTCGGAGGGGTCACTCCATCCAGGACCACCAGTGCGCCGCCCTGTCCCGAGGCGGGAACAGCGACACTCGCGAAGTCCTCGTTGGGGCGGGCCGGGTCACCGGGCTCCGAAACAAGCTCTGTTCGCATTCGGCCAGTCTGCACGAGGCCTTCACAAGGTTCGCGAAGGGGCCGCATTGGCCGCCGAATGCATGCGGCGACGCAGGTCAGGCGCCTGATTTGGGCTGGAATGGTTTACTCCGGCGGGGCGTGGCGGCGAATACTGCCATCGCCCGCCGCAGACGTCCAACCGGCCCGCCGTGCAAGGCATGTGCACGCGCCAGAGGAACTTGCCCGCCAACTCTCCTCCGAGGTTCACTCCTTCGGGTGGCGGGTCAGGTGATGCGCGGCCGCTGCCCACCGGCACTGGGAGGGTCGGGAACCGCATCGAGTGTACGTAGAGTCGGCAGTAGTTGACGGAGCGTCACTCGGACCCATGGGTATCACGAGTCAGGAATGCGAGCACCGGTGCAGAAGATGCGGCCTCGTCGCTCAGGCAAGCAGACGTCCTCCGCAGGGGGCGCGCAGTCCACGCCCGGCACCACGAACGGCACGACGGCCGACGTCACACCCGCCGGCAAGGGGCGCCCGACCCACGTACGGAACCGGCTGATCGTCGCCGTGGCCGTAGTGGCCGCCGCCATCGCCGGTGCCGGCGTCCCCTCGGTCGTCGCCGCCTCCGGGCAACTGCACGACTCCCAGCGGCTGGTGACCCTCGCCGAACAGACCGAGGACGCGCTCACACTCGCCCACTCCCTCGCCGACGAGCGCGACGAAGTCACCTCGTACATCGCCGCCGGACGGCCCAAGTCCAAGGCGCCCAGCGAGCAGCGCAGCGTCCGCGTCGACCGCCAGGTCGAGGAGCTGCGCGCCGACACCGACACGCCCGCCGCGCTGCGCGGCGACCTCGACGGCATCGCGACCGTGCGCAGGGCCGCGCTCACCGGCAAGAGCACCGCGCTGGAAGCGCACGAGGCCTACTCGCTCACCATCACCGAACTCCACCGGCTCGCCGAGCAGCTGGCCGAGCAGATGCCGCCCCGCGCGGGCGCCGGCGCCTACGCCCTCGCCGAGCTGGACTCCGCCGTACAGCAGGCCGCCGCCGCCCGCGGGCTGCTGCTCGCCGCCCTCAGCGTGCCGACCACCACCGAGACCGTGATCGACCCGATCACCGGCATCGCGACCACCCAGAAGACCTCCTCGGACGCCGACGCCAAGCAGCGCGCCACCCTCAGCGCCGCCGCCCAGCAGGCCCGGCTGCGCTCCGACGCCGCCCTCACCGACTTCCACGAGACCGCCCCCAAGAGCGCGCGCACCTCGTACGACTCCACGGTCACCGGCCCCGAGATCAGCACCGCCGAGCGGTATCTCACCGCCCTCACCGACCAGGCCACGCTCTCCGACCGGGACCTCGCCACCAACACCCAGCGCGCCGAGGCCGCCCTCTCCGCCCGCGTCGACGCCATGCGCGGCGTCGAGTCCGCCCTCTACGACCGCCGCACCAAGGCCCTCGAACAGCTCCGCGACGACGACGTCACCGCACTGGAGATCCGCATCGCGATCCTCGGCGCGCTGATGCTGCTCGCCGTGGGCGTCGCCACCGGCATGGCCCGCAGCCTCACCCGGCCCCTCGCCGTGCTGCGGCTCGGCTCCGCCCGGCTCGCCCAGGCCGAGGACCCGGCGGCCGAAGAGCCGGTCAAGTTCACCGGCCGCAAGGACGAGTTCGCCCAGGTCGTCAACTCCGTCAACGCCCTGCACGCGCACGCCGTCGCCCTCCACGAGCGCATCGCCACCCTGGAGTCCGACCGCAAGCACCTCGTCGGACAGCGCCAGAAGATGGCCGACGCCCGCGACGAGCTGCGCAGCGAACTCGCCGATTCCGCCGCCCAGTTGGAGCGGCTGCGGGACACCATCGGCTCCACCTTCGTCAACCTCGCCCTGCGCACCCTCGGCCTGGTCGAGCGCCAACTCACCGTCATCGAGAGCCTGGAGGAGCGCGAGCAGGACCCGGACCGGCTCGCCACGCTCTTCAAGCTCGACCACTTCGCCACGGTCATGCGCCGGCACAGCGAGAACCTCCTCGTCCTGGCCGGTACCGAGCACGTCCAGCAGCACGCCGGACCGGTTCCGCTCGTCGACGTCGTCCGCGCGGCGATCAGCGAGATCGAGCGCTACGAGCGGGTCCGCATCGCCGCGCTCCCGCCGCACGCGCATGTGGCGGGCTTCGCCGCCGACGACCTCTCCCACCTCCTGGCCGAGCTGATGGAGAACGCGTCGTCGTTCTCCCCGCCCGACCTGCCCGTCGAGGTCTCCGGCTGGCTGCTGGAGAACGGCGAGGTCATGCTCTCCGTCCACGACGAGGGCATCGGGATGACGAGCGATCGCCTGACCCGCCTCAACTCCCGCCTCGCCGACTTCGACCCCGAGGCCACCTACGACCAGGAGGGCGACGACGGCCTGGGCCTCGGCCTCTACGTCGTCGCCCGCCTCGCCCACCGCCACGGCGTCCGCGTCCAGCTCCGCGAGCAGAAGCAGGGCGGGGTCGCGGCGGTCGCGGTCCTGCCCAGGGGCCTGCTGGCGGCGGCCCCCGCGGCCGCGGTCCCCTCGGACTCACCGCACCACACTGGCACCCACGCCTTCTCCCTGCCCGGCGCCGACGCGGAGGCCAACTCCAACGTCCTGCGCGGCCGCACGAAGAACGGCGACCCGTTGGTCGCGCTGGCCGAGAAGGCCGTACAGGAGACGGAGACGGCGGACGAGGCCGTACAGGAGACGGAAGCCGCAGACGAGGCCGTACGGGAGACGGAGGCGGCGGACGAGGCCGTACGGGAGACGGAGGCCGCGGACGAGGCCGTACGGGAGACGGCAGAGCGGCAGCAGCCGGGCACACCTGAGGCCGAGCAGGAGCGGGAGCATCCTGCCGAGACCACGATGGAACTCCTGATCCCGGCACAGTCCACGGGTGAGTCGACTCCTGGCGGGCCGGCGGTCGCCGAGCCCGAGAGTGTGAAGTCCGCGGTCGGCGAT
Source organism: Streptomyces sp. SD31 (assembly GCF_052068475.1). Classification (NCBI taxonomy): domain Bacteria; kingdom Bacillati; phylum Actinomycetota; class Actinomycetes; order Kitasatosporales; family Streptomycetaceae; genus Streptomyces; species Streptomyces sp. SD31. The sequence goes on from NZ_JBQHCX010000013.1 coordinate 107,572, forward strand.
CCCGGAGCGGCAGCCGATCCCGCGGCCGACGAACCCGCCGAAGGCGAAGCCGAGGCGGAACACGAACGCGTCCCGGACGAGCCCGAGGACCTGCTCACCGACAAGGGCCTCCCCAAACGCACCCCGAAGATCACCGCCCCCGCCCAGGCCCCGCGCCAGCGGACCACCGGCGTAGACGCCGAAGCCCTCCGCAGGAGGCTGGGTGGCTTCCGCAGTGGCGCGGAGGCCGGCTACCGCGACGTACAAACGGAGATCGCCGAACAGACCGGCCAGAACAAAACACTCAGCAGTGAATCCGACGCAGCCACGGGGGGCACAGTCGAGGAGGCAAGCAGTTGACCGCGCCCAGTACCTTCGGACTGAGCAGTGAAGCCCGCAACCTGCACTGGTTGTTGACGAATCTGGTCGAGGAGGTGCCGGGCATCCAGTCAGTCGCGGTGGTCTCCTCCGACGGGTTGCTCCTGCTCTCCTCGGACCACGCCCGCAACGCCCAGGCCCGGGAAGCCGGCAACGGCAAGCCCACCGGCCCCCGCGGCTCCTCCGCCGACCTCGCCACCATCGTCTCCGGCATCGGCAGCCTCACCATCGGCGCCGCCAAGCTGATGGAGTTCGGCGGGGTGAAGCACACGATGGTCGCGATGGACGAGGGCAGCCTGTTCGTGATGTCCATCAGCGACGGCTCGCTGCTCGGCGTGCACGGCTCCGCGGACTGCGACATGAGCGTGGTGGCCTACCACATGGCGCTCTTCGTCGGCCGCGCCGGCCACGTCCTCACTCCCGAACTCCGCAGCGAGCTACGGAAGTCCCTCGAGACCGCGTCGGCAGGGAGTACCCGATGAGCAACGCCCCGCAGAACCGGCCCCAGCTCCCCGTCCGCAGCGGCGACCGCAAGCCCGCCCGCGTGCGGCCGTACTCGCTCACCGGCGGCCGTACCCGCTTCGGCCACGTTCTCCTCGTCGAGACGTTCGTCAGCAGCACGGCCGCGCTGGAGGCTCCGCAGGAGCGCCGGGAACTGACGAATGGTTCCCTCACCACCCGGGTGATGCCGGAGATGCGGGCCATCGTCGAACTGTGCCGCCGGATGCGCACGGTGGCCGAGATCGCCGCGCTGCTGAAGATGCCGCTCGGCGTGGTCCGCGTGCTCCTCAGCGACCTCGCGGACCAGGGAAAGATCCGTGTGTACGGCACCGGAACCGGTCACGGCACCGGCCGTCCGGACCGCGCGCTGCTGGAAAGGGTGCTCAGTGGACTCCGTCGTCTCTGACGCCGCTCGTGGTGTCTCCCCCCGCCCCGACTCGTTCCTCGCCGAAGAGGGGCCCGTACAGCCCTGGCAGACGGACCGCACCCGAGCCCCCGTCGCCACGAAGATAGTCGTGGCCGGCGGCTTCGGCGTCGGCAAGACCACGCTGGTCACCGCCGTCTCGGAGATCACGCCCCTGCAGACCGAGGCGCTGATGACCGAGGCGAGCGAGGAGACCGACGACCTCACCTCGACGCCCGGCAAGCTGACCACCACCGTGGCCATGGACTTCGGCCGCATCACGCTCGACGACGACCTGGTGCTCTACCTGTTCGGCACCCCGGGCCAGCAGCGGTTCTGGTTCATGTGGGACGACCTGGTGCGCGGCGCGATCGGCGCGGTCGTCATGGCCGACACCCGGCGGTTGAAGGACTGCTTCCCGGCGCTGGACTACTTCGAGAGCTGCGGACTGCCGTACGTCGTCGCCGTCAACCACTTCGACGGCAGTGAGCGCTTCGAACCGGAGGACGTGCGGGAGGCGTTGACGATCCCCGCGCACATACCTGTAATGATCATGGATGCGCGGCGGCGGATCTCGGTGATCGAGACGCTGCTGTCTCTCGTCGGCCACGCACTCGACGTCACCCCCGAGTAGTCCCCGATCCCCGTAGGAGACACCACCCGCATGCGGAAGATACTCGTCGTCGGAGCCGGTCAGTCCGGACTCCAGATAGCCCTCGGACTCCAGTCGCAGGGATACGAGGTCACCCTGATGTCCAACCGGACGGCGGACGAGATCCGCTCCGGCCGGGTCATGTCCACCCAGTGCATGTTCCACACGGCACTGCAGCACGAGCGCGATCTCCAGCTGAACTTCTGGGAGTCCCAGGCCCCGAAGATCGAAGGACTCGGCGTCTCGGTGGCGGCCCCCGGCTCGTGGAGCGAGGGCCCGGCGGCGCGGGCGATCGACTGGGTGGGGCACCTCGACGGGTTCGCGCAGTCGGTCGACCAGCGGGTGAAGATGGCCGGCTGGATGGAGACGTTCGCCCAGCGCGGCGGCCAGCTGGTCATCCATGGCGCGGCGGTCGGCGACCTCGACTACTTCTCCCGTACGTACGACCTGGTGCTGGTGTCGGCCGGCAAGGGCGAGCTCGTCCAGATGTTCGGGCGGGACGCGGAGCGGTCCCCGTACAGCGAGCCGCAGCGAGCGCTCGCCGTGTCGTACGTCCACGGCCTGGGCCCGCGTCCGGAGCACCCGGACACCGAGGCCGTCCACTGCAATCTCGTCCCCGGCGTCGGCGAGCTGTTCGTCATGCCGTGTCTGACGACCTCCGGGCGGGCGGACATCCTCTTCTGGGAGGGCATACCCGGCGGGCCGCTCGACGTCTTCGACGACGTGAAGGATCCGGCGGAGCACCTCTCCCTGACCCTGGAACTCATGGAGAGGTACGTCCCGTGGGAGTACGCGCGGGCGACCAAGGTCGAGCTCACGGACGCCGGCGGTGTGCTGAGCGGCCGGTACGCGCCGACCGTTCGTAACCCCATCGGGCGGCTGCCCGGCGGCGGGCTCGTGCTGGGTGTGGCGGACGTCGTCGTGGCGAACGACCCGATCACCGGGCAGGGCTCCAACTCCGCGTCCAAGTGCGCGGCCGCCTACCTCGCCTCGATCGTCGAGCACGGCGACAAGGAGTTCGACGAGGCGTGGATGCGCGCCACCTTCGACCGGTACTGGGCCACCGCGCAGCACGTGACCAAGTGGACGAACGCGATGCTCGCGCCGCCGCCGGAGCACATCCTCAACCTCATCGGCGCGGCCGGTCAGCTGCCGCCCGTCGCCGACCGGTTCGCCAACGGGTTCAATGACCCGGCCGACTTCGAGAACTACTTCTATGAGCCGGAGAAGGCCGCGGCTTACCTCGCTGAGGTTTCTGGGTCCTGACCTCCGGGCGTACGGCTCCCAGGACCGGGTTCGACGCGATCGGCGAGATCTTGATCTTCTCGCCGGTACGCGGGGCCTGGACCACCTTGCCCTTGCCGAGGTACAGGGCCACATGCGTGGCGTCCGGGAAATAGACGACCAGGTCGCCCGGGCGCAGTTCGGTCAGCGGGACACGGTCGAGCTGCGCCCACTGCTCCTGGCTGGTGCGGGGGATCGGCGTCCCGGCGTGGGCCCATGCCTCTGACGTCAGACCCGAGCAGTCGTACGACTTCGGGCCCTCCGCGCCCCACTTGTACGGCTTTCCCAGCTGCTTCCTGGCGTAGCGGATGGCGCGGCGGGCCTCGGGGGACGGTTTGTGGTCGTCCTTCGCGAGGGCGCCGGACGCCATGAAGGCCCTCTGGGACTTGGCGATGCCCTGCTTCTCGAACTCGGCCAGGGCGGTGAGCTGGGCGGCGGTGAGGGAGGCGAGGAGCTCCTCCACCTTTTTCAGGCGCTTTCGTACGGCGTCCCGGTCCTTCTTCTGCCGCTCGGCCAGGGCGAGTTGGGCGTCCAGCGCCTTGCGGGCCTGCCGGGCCAGCTCGTCGGCCTTCTTCTCCATGCCGGTCAGGCGGCCCACCGTCTCGGCGCGCTCGCGTGCCAGCCGGCCGATGACGTGGCCCTGGTCCAGGGCGTGCTGGGGGTCGCGGGCCAGGAGCAGGCGTACGTACGGGGAGATGTCGGTGGTGTTCTGGTACTGCTGGCGGGCCAGGCGGCCGGCCGCTCCTCGGCTGTCGCGCAGGGAGAGGCGGGCCCGGGCCAGGGCGGCGTCCAGGCGGGCCACCTCGGTGCGCTGTTTCTTCAGCTTCTCCTCGGTGGCGTTGTAGGTCTCCGTGGCCTGCTCGGCCTTGCGGTAGAGGCGCTGAAGGTCGGTCAGAAGCTCGGCGGTGGAGCGTGCTCGGGGTTCAGGGGCCGGGGCGGCCGCAGCTGGTGCCGGTGGGAGGAGCGTGGCGGCCGTCGTGGCGGTCGCCGTCGCCGCCGCCATGCATGCCAGACGCAGAAATCTTCCTGACACGTCATCACCTCCGGTGCGGAGAGGCTCTCTGCTCCGCATCGTGAGGATTAGACCGGGGTGGCGGGTTTGTATGGCGGATGTGCGCGGTTCGGCGCAATCCGGTCACCCGTCGGAGTCGTCCGGCTTGCTCTGCGGCGTGGCGTCCGGCTTGGACCACGGCCAGTTCAGGCGGCGGGACTGCTTCCCCTCCGGGTCGTACTCGTACTTCCAGCGTTGGGACAGGCCCATGCGGGCGCCCGGTGTGCGGGGTACGCGGTGGTAGACGAGGACGGTCGGCGGGCCGCCGTGCGGGTCGGGGACGGGGATGCGGTACGTCTTGGGCGGGTGGCCGGTGATGCCCAGGAGCACCGGGAGTACGCGGCCGTCCATGGGGCCGCCCTCGAAGGGGGTCTCTTCGCTCTTCACGGCACCAGTCTCAGCTATCCGCCGCAAGCTTCTGCGTCAGTGCCGCGGTCTGTGGGTCCCGGTCCGCCGTGACGGAGAGTACGGCGACGAACTGGTCGACCAGCCAGTCCCGTAGTTCCTCGACGGGGGGCTGCTTGTCCTCGTCGAGCCAGATGAGGGAGGCCGCCTCCACCGCGGTGATCCACATCCGTACGGTCATGCGCAGGCGGAGGCCGGGGTCGGTGACCTCCAGGTGGCTGAGGATGTGCTCGGCCGCCGCGCGGCGTACGCCGTCGACGATCGCCGTCGTACGGGACGTCTCCACGACGCTGCCGCCCTGGAGCAGCGCGCTGAATCCGGCGTCGTGCTCGTCCACGAAGGCGAGGTAGCGGTCCAGGGCGCGGGCGAGGCGGGGAAGGAGCGGGCCGTTCGGGGGTTCGTCGAAGCAACGCTGGAGCTCTTCGGCGGCCGAGCGGAGGGCGGCCTCGTAGAGCTGTTGCTTGCCGCCGGGGAAGTAGCGGTACACCAGGGGCCGGGAGACGCCGGCCGCCTCTGCCACGTCGTCCAGGGAGACGTCCTCGGGGGCGCGGTGGGCGAACAGTCTCAGTGCGGCGTCGAGGAGCTGACTGCGGCGCTCCTCGACGCTGAGGCGGCGGTAGGCGGGGGCGGCGGGGGTCATGAGGGCAGCCTAGTCGCCGTGCGGGTGCTGGATTGGGCGGCTGTGGGTCCGTTGTGGCTGGTCGTGCCCACGCGGCGGAGCCGCATATCGGTACAGCCCCGCGCCCCTCAGGGCGCCGCAGCGCCGTCGGCTGACCCGTAGCGCCGGGTTGTGCGGCCCACCCCCGCCCAGCCACCCCTACGCCAGTAGTCCGGACGACCTCCACAGCCGCCTGCCAACCCCCCGCAGCACCCCGATGTCGTCCAGGAAATCCGTCAGCTTCTTCGCCCCCGTCTGCATGACCTCCCGGCGGTGGCCGCTCGCCTTCACCTGCGCCATCGCCTCCCTCTTGTCCAGCCCCACGTTCGTGTAGACCTCGGGATTCACGAACGCCACCGAGAACACCCGCGCGAACTCACCGGAGGTCACCCGCGTGAACTCCTGGGACCACCTCGGTGCCGTCAGCATCTGGCGGCGCAGCTCCTCGCGGGCGTACCGCACATGGCGGGCCTCCTCGACCACGTGGATGCGGGTGACGCCGCGTATCAGGGGTTGTACTCGCTCGTCGGGGAAGGTCAGCCGCTGCATCCAGTCGAGGATCTCCTCGCCCAGGAGGGTCGCGGTGAAGGAGCCGGGGGTGGTGGAGATCGTCTTGAAGAGGCGGCCCAGGTTCTGGTGGGTGCGGCTGACGGGGTACCAGGGGGTGTCGCCGTGGGAGATCAGGCGGGCGAACATCTTGGAGTGGCGGCACTCGTCCTCGATCTCGGTGAGTGCGTAGCGCACGTGTGCGCTGGTCGCCGACTTGTCGTAGATGTGGCGGACCAGGAGCTGCATGAGGATGATCTCGAACCAGATCCCGAGGGAGGCGAGCGCGGCGGCCTCGTGCCGGGAGAGGAGGAGGCGCTGCTCCTCGCTCATCCGCTTCCACAGGGGGGTGTCGTAGAGGGAGAGCAGCTCCGGCGGCCAGAACCACTTGCCCTCCTCGAAGGGCGCGTCCCAGTCCAGCTCCGTGTCGGGGTCGAAGGAGTGCTTGGCGGACGAGGCGAGGAGGCGCTCGGCCACCTGTTCGCGGTCCTTGAGCAGGCCGAGTGCGTCGCGCAGGCCATCGAGCGCGTCGGCGTCCGTCAGGGTCGTCATCGGTCCCTCACCTCGTTACCGGGGGTACGTCATCCGCGTCTTATGAGACTGCTTGTCAGCAAGGCAGTCAATCCCTCGCGCAGGACTTGTTGACCCGACGTCTACTGCGTGTGAGCCTCCCGGACATGCCGACATTCGATGTGTACGCCAATGATCCGGGGGGCCCTCTGTGGCAGGTGCCGGCGACCGGCGAGGCGCGTTTCAGCTGGGAGTACGACGACGGCCGTGAACGGCTGCTGGCCCTGTACCAGAAGGGCAAGGACAAGCAGTGGGACGGGCAGTTGAGGATCGACTGGGACCTGGAGGTCGATCCGTACGACGCGCTCGGTACGCCGGAAGAGGCGATGGCCCTGTACGGGACGCCGTACTGGGCGAAGATGAGCGAGCGGGAGAAGGGCGAGCTGCGCAAGCACTACGCCTCCTGGCAGTTCAGCCAGTTCCTGCACGGTGAGCAGGGCGCGATGATCTGTGCGGCGCGGATCGTGGAGTCGGTGCCCGACATGGACGCGAAGTTCTACTCGGCGACCCAGACGATGGACGAGGCGCGGCATGCCGAGATCTACGGTCGCTTTCTGCACGAGAAGATCGGGATGGCCTACCCGATCAACGACAACCTTCAGTCGTTGCTGGGTGACACGCTGCGTGACAGTCGTTGGGACATGCCGTACCTCGGTATGCAGGTGTTGATCGAGGGGCTCGCGCTGGCCGCCTTCGGGATGATCCGGGACACCACCAACAAGCCGTTGCCCAAGCAGATCCTGGCGTATGTGATGCAGGACGAGGCGCGACACGTCGCCTTCGGGCGTATGGCGCTGCGGGACTACTACAAGCAGCTGACCGATGCCGAGCTCCGTGAGCGCGAGGAGTTCGTCATCGAGGGCTGCTATCTGATGCGCGACCGGCTGCGGGGCGTGGAGGTCCTGGAGAATTTCGGGATTCCGAAGGCCGAGGCGGAACAGCTCAGTGAGCGGTCCGAATTTCTGCGGCTGTTCCGCCGGCTGCTCTTCTCCCGCATCGTCCCCTGTGTGAAAGACATCGGGCTGTGGGGTGAGCGCCTTCAGCAGGCCTATGTGGACATGGGGGTGTTCGAGATGGGGGACTCGAATCTGGACCTGCTGATGGCTCAGGACGAGGAGATCGCCGAGAAGCTCGACGCCGAGCGGTTCGTGGTGGAGGAGCGGGAGCGGGTGGCGGAGGTGGAGGGGGCGATCGAGGCCGGGGGCGAGGGCTAGACCGAGCAGCCCAGGTCGTCCGGCACCTCGCCCAGCACCGGCTCCGCCCCCTGCGGCGGGAACGACGTGCGCAGGGTGAAGGCGTACGGGGTCGGGCCGTTCGTGCGCAGGTGCAGGAGGCGGGACTCCGCCTCCGCGACCGTCGGGCGGTGGCCGGCGGGGACCCACCACAGAGCCGTCATCGCCTCCTGCACCCGTTCGAACCACTCCCGGCGGCGGGCCAGCATCTCGCGGTGGCGGCCCTGGTACATGTACGCGGTCAGGGCGTTCGTGTCCCGCCACATCGTCAGGTTGATGATCAGCCACTCGTCGCCGAAGACGCTCACGTCGGTCGCGTCGCCGGAGTCGCCCTTCAGTCGCCAGACGAAGCCGTCGGCGGCATCGGCGTCGGCGTTGACGGGCTCGAGGTTGTCGACGAAGTCCTTCAACTGCGGAGAATCCAGCGGGGCCTTGAGGCGGGCGATGTTGACCTGGGCCAGTTCGTAGGCGGCTTCCGGGGCGGCTGATGTCGTCATGGACCGAACGATAGGTCGGGGCACAGCCGCAGGCCCAGGGGGCGTCTCAGTACGTGGGCACATGCCCCTCTTTCACAGGCGGGGCGGTGGGCGCGTGAGCATCTGTGCACCAGCGCCTTACGGGCGGGAAACCACACCCTGACCGGCCCGCCCGTAGCCTCGCGGGGCATGACGGGGAATGTACTGACCACCCTCCGCTCCATCGTCCGCCGCCCGGCCGGCCTTCCGGGCTGGAACTCCATCCGCGGCCGGATGGCCATCGTGCTGGCCGTTCCGACCTGCCTGCTGCTCGCCCTGATCGGGCTCGGCGTCGCCGACCGTGCCGCTGACTGGTCCGCCGCCCGGGGGGCCGAGGCGCATGTCGGGGTGCTGTTGCGGGCGCAGGGGCTCGTCAGGGAGGCGCAGCGCGAACGCGGGCTGACCAACGGGCTGTTGGCGGGTGAAGAGGGATACCGCGACGACGTCGCCGCGCAGCGCGGCCGTACCGACGAGGCATGGGACGCCCTGCGCGGCGCGCTCGACGAGGAGAGCGGTGCGCTGCCCGACGCCGCGGTCTCCGCGCTGCGGGCCGCGGATGTTCCCCTCGGCGCCCTCACCGCGACTCGAGAGGCCGTCGACGCCGGCACCGCCGACCGTGCCGCCACCCTGCGGACGTACACCAAGGCCGTCACCGCCCTCATCGACGCCGAGTCGGCCGGCGCCCCGGACGGCGACCGGCGAATCGCGCAGGGCGTGCAGGCGCTCCAGGCGCTCGGCCGGGCCACGGAGGCGGTCGCTCTCGAACGCGGTTCCCTCAACGGGGTGTTCGCGGCCGGGCGGTTCCGGGCCGGTGAGTACCTCGACTTCACGGAGGTGCGGGCCACCCGGGTGGCCGCCCTGGGGCAGTTCCGGCAACTGGCGGGGGACGGCGAGGAGTCCGCGCTCGACGGCGCCTTCGCTACGGCCGCCGCGCGCCGCGTCGCCGGGTACGAGGCGCGGGCCGAGCGAGGGGCCGACGGGTCCCCTCTCGCCGTTGCCCCCGGCCGCTGGTGGGCCGACATGACGACCCTCGTCGACGATCTGCACGACGTGCAGCGGGCGGTCGGGGACGACGTCCGTGCGCGGGCCGCCGAGGCCGGTTCCGCCGCCACCCGTCAGCTCGGCGGCTTCCTCGCGCTCGCGGCGCTGATCCTCGCCGTGGCCGTCGCGCTCGCCGTCTTCTCGGCCCGCTCCATCACCCGGCCGCTGGGCGCCCTCGCCGACGAGGCGGACGCCGTCGCCGGGAGCCGGCTGCCCGAGGCCGTCCGGCGGATCCAGGAGGCCGGCCCCGACGACCCGGTCGCGCCGGAGCCCGAGCGGCCCGAACTGCCCGGTGGCGCACGGGAGATCAGCCGTCTGGCCGCCGCCCTGCGGGGAGTCGAGGACACCGCCGTCGGCCTCGCCGCCCAGCAGGCCGTGCTGCGCCGCACCAGCACCGAGTCCCTGGCCAGTCTCGGCCGCCGCAACCAGAGCCTGCTCAACCGGCAGCTCGGCCTGATCACCACCCTGGAGAGCCAGGAGCTCGACCCGGACGCCCTCGCCGAGCTCTTCGAGCTCGACCACCTGGCCACCCGGATGCGCCGCAACGCCGAGTCCCTGCTGGTGCTCGCCGGTGAGGAGTCGCCGGCCCGGTCCTGGAAGGGCACGGTCGCCGTCGCCGACGTGGTGCGCTCGGCCGTGTCGGAGGTCGAGCAGTACCGCAGGGTGGCCGCGGTGGACATCCAGCAGTGCCGCGTGCGCGGCCACTGCGTCGCCGAGCTGTCCCACCTCCTCGCCGAGCTGGTGGAGAACGCCCTGATGTTCAGCCCGCCCAAGCAGCCCGTGGAGGTCTACGGCTGGCGGGACGGCGCCGAGTACTGCCTGGCCGTCGTGGACCGGGGGATCGGGATGACCCCGGAGCGCATGGCCGCGTCCAACGCCGTGCTGTCGGGGAAGGGCGACTCCTTGCACACCGCCCCGACCCGGTTCCTCGGGCACCACGTCGTCGGCGCCCTCGCCGCCCGCCTCGGCGCCCATGTCGAGCTCCGCCCCACCCAGGGCACGGGCGTCACCGCGTACGTCGCCCTGCCGGCCGTCCTGATTGAGGAACCGACGTCAACCACCGTGCTGCGACGGTGACTTCAGCACCGCCTGCATCACCGCCCGAGCGATCGGCGCCGCGTCCCCGCCCCCGCTGATCTCGCCCCGGTCCGCATCCGCGTCCTCCACGACCACCGCGACCGCGACCCTGGGCTCAAGGTCGCGGTCGCCCTGCGCCCAGGAGACGAACCAGGCGTACGGCGTCCCGGAGTTGCCGAGGCCGTGCTGGGCCGTGCCGGTCTTGCCGCCGACCGTCGCGCCCGGGATCCAGGCGTTCGTGCCGGTGCCCTCGCGCACCGCGTCCGCCATCAGCTCCTTCAGGTGAACGCTCGTCGACGGGTGCATGGCCTGCCGGGTCGGGCGTGACCCGGCCGTCGACACCGTGCCGCCGCTCGCCCGGGTCGTGCGCTCCACCAGATACGGCGAGCGCACCTTGCCGCCGTTCGCCACGGCCGCCGCGACCATCGCCATCTGCAGTGGAGTGGCCCGCGTGTTGTACTGGCCGATCGACGACAGGGCGAGCTGAGCCCGGTCCACCTTCGGGTCGAAGGTGGACTCGGCGACCGAGAACGGAATCCTCAGGTCCGCGTCGTTGAAACCGAAGGCCCCCGCCGTCGCCGCCATCCGCTTCGCCCCCACCCGCACACCGAGCTTGGCGAACACCGTGTTGCACGACCACTCGAAGGCTTTCCGCAGCGGAACGTCCTCGCAGCCCTCGGACGCGTTCGTCAGCGAGGTCCTGGTGCCCGGGAGGCGGTACGGATCCGGGGAGTCGGTCGGCTCGTCCAGGTCCTGGACCACGCCCGAGTCCAACGCGGCCGCCGCGGTCACCACCTTGAAGGTCGAACCCGGTGGATACGTCTTGCGCACCGCCCGGTTGAGCATCGGCTTGTCCGCGTCGTCGTTCAGCGACTTCCAGGCCCGGGTCACGGACGAGCCGTTCCCGGACAGCACGGACGGGTCGTACGACGGGGCGGACACCAGGGCCAGGATCCGCCCGGTCGCCGGCTCGATCGCCGCGACCGCGCCCTTGCGGCCGGCCAGCCCTTCGTACGCCGCCTCCTGCGCGCCCCGGTGCAGGGTGGTGACGACGTCGCCGCCGGGGTTCCGGCCGCGGGCGAGACCCTTCCAGAACGGGAAAGGCGAGAGCAGCGGGTCCGTGCCGGACAGGACGCCGTCCTCGCTGTGCTCCAGGAGCGAGGTGCCGTACACCTGTGAGGCGTAGCCGGTGACGGGGGCGTACATCGGGCCGTTGGCGTACGTCCGTTCGTAGCGGAGGTGCTCCCCGGTGTCGTGGGAGCCGGTGACCGGTTCGCGGCCGACCAGGATGTCGCCGCGCGGCTGCCCGTAACGGGCGAAGGTGGCGCGGCGGTTGGCGATGTTGTCGTCGTAGCCGGAGGCCTCGAAGACCTGCAGGCGGGTGGCGTTCACGAGCAGCGCGATCAGCAGCAGGGCGCAGAAGAACGCGGCATGCCGGATGTGCCGGGTCATCGGGCGGCCTCCGCATGGCCGTCGTACGCCGTCGTACGGTCTGTCTCCTCGCCCTTGGGGACGCCGAGCCGGCTGCGCGACCGGTCGCTCACCCGGATCAGCAGCGCCACCATCGCCCAGTTGGTGACCACCGACGAGCCCCCCTGGGCCAGGAACGGCATCGCCATGCCCGTCAGCGGGATCAGGCCCGTCACCCCGCCCGCGATCACGAACACCTGGAGCGCCAGGATCGAGGCGAGCCCCACCGCGAGCAGCCGGCCGAACGGGTCCCGCAGGGCGAGGCCCGCCCGGTAGCCGCGCTCCACCAGCAGGCCGTAGAGGAGGAAGATCGCCGACAGGCCCGCCAGGCCCAGCTCCTCCCCGGCCGTCGCCAGGATGAAGTCGGACTTGGCCGCGAAGCCGATCAGGATCGAGTGGCCGAGCCCCAGTCCCGTGCCGAACAAGCCGCCCGCCGCGAAGGCGAACAGGGACTGGGCCAGCTGGTTGGGGCCATGGCCCGCGTCGATCGACGCGAACGGGTGCTGCCAGTCCTCGACCCTGCTGTGCACATGCGGCTCCAGGTGGCCGACGGCCACCGCGCCGAGCGCCGCGAGCAGCAGGCCGAGCGCGATCCAGCCGGTGCGGCCGGTGGCGACGTAGAGAAGGACCACGAACAGGCCGAAGAACAGCAGTGAGGTGCCGAGGTCGCGTTCGAGGATCAGCACCCCCACGCTCAGCAGCCAGATGGCGACGATCGGGCCGAGGACGCGCCCGGTGGGCAGTTGCAGTCGCTCGAGCCCGAGGACGCGACGGCCCGTGTACGCCAGCGCACTGCGGTTGGCGGCCAGATACGCGGCGAAGAACACCGCCAGCAGCACCTTCGCGAACTCGCCGGGCTGGATGGAGAATCCGGCGATCCGGATCCAGATGCGGGCGCCGTTCACGGCGGGGAAGAAGATCGGCAGGGTGAGGAGAACGAGGGCGGCCACGACACAGACGTAGGAGTAGCGCTGGAGTACGCGATGGTCGCGCAGCAGAAGCACGACCACGATGAACAGCGCCACGCCCAGCGTGGACCAGATGAGTTGGGCGGGTGCCGCGTGGTCGTCCGGTGTCTCCAGGTCGAGCCGGTAGATCAGGACCAGGCCGAGGCCGTTGAGCAGTACGCCGATCGGCAGCAGCAGGGGGTCGGCGCAGGGGGCGCGCAGGCGCACCGCCAGATGGGCGACCAGCGCGAGCACGCCGAGCCCGGCGCCGTAACCGGCGGCACCGGGTGGGACGGTGCCGTTCTTGGCGAGGCCGACCGCGCAGTAGCCGTACACGGAGAGCAGGACGGCCACGACGATCAGGGACAGTTCGATGCCACGGCGCCGGGGGAGACGTGCGGCGGGAGCGGGCGCGTCCGCTGCCACCAGGGTGGTTCCGGTGGTTCCGGCCTTGGTCATGCCCGGAACCTACCCAAATAGTCCCTCTTGTGTGCCTTACGGCTCAGCACCAGCGCGGCGCGGGCCCGATGTTCTCGATGTACCGGGCCGCACCCCAGGCCCAGGTGCCGTCTGCGAGCAGGTACCACAGGGGGTTGCCCTGGACCCGCTGGCCCGGCGTCTTGCAGAAGATCCTGACGATGTCGCCCTTGTGGACGACCCGGATCACCTGGCTGCGTCGGTTGGGCGCACTGCGCAGCAGCAGGGTGTTCGCGGTCACGCGCCCCGTGGCGAAACGTCGGCCGTCCTCGTCTCCGTCGCCCCCGGCCCCGCCCCCGTCGCCACCTTCGGCCCCACCCCCGTCGCCCTGGGATCCGCCCCAGTCGCCGCCCTGGGACGCGCCCGAGTCACTCCCGGACCCCCACTCGTCATCGGCGGCAGCGGGCGTGGCGAAGGCCGCGACGGTGAGAGCGCCGACAGCTATGGATATGGCGAGGCGCGAGCGCAGGGCCATGGGAACCTCCAGGAAAGAGGGCAAACCTGACTAACCGCCACATTAAGAGCGCCACGGTAACGCCGCGCGCCACGCTGGGCCATAGGAGGCCGTGGGAGGCCGTAGCGGACCGCAGGGGCAGCCACCGCCCCGTTCCCTGTGCTTCCTAGCGGAGCGTCAGCGTGGCCACGGCCCCGCCGTCCGCCGCGTTGGCGAACGTCAGCCGTGCGCCGAGTACCTCCGCCTGCCCCAGCGCGATGGTCAGCCCCAGCCCGTGCCCCTTGGCTCCGCCTTCCGTACGGAACCGCTGCGGCCCATGCGCGAGGAGGTACTCCGGGTAGCCGGCCCCGTGATCCCGCACGGTGACCACCGGCCCGTCCACGGTCAGGGACACCGGCCGCCGCCCGTGCTTGTGCGCGTTCGCCACCAGATTCCCCAGGACCCGTTCAAGGCGCCGCCGGTCGGTCTCCACCACGGCGTCCCGTACGACGACGACCTCCGTGTCGGTCCCGGACCCGCGCACCACCCGCTCCGCGAGCGCCGCGAGCGGCTCGGTGTCCGACTCCAGCCGCTCCCGCCCGGTGTCCAGCCGTGAGATCTCCAGCAGATCCTCGGTCAGCGTGCGCAACGCGGCCACCCGGTCCTGCACCAGCTCCGTCGGCCGCCCCGGCGGCAGCAGCTCGGCCGCCGCGTGCAGTCCGGTCAACGGCGTGCGCAGCTCGTGCGCCACGTCCGCCGTGAACCGCTGCTCGGACAGCAGCTTGCTCTGCAGCGACGACGCCATGGAGTCGAGGGCGGCGGCGACGGCGGCCACCTCGTCCTGCCGCCTGGTCGGATCCTGCGTACGGGGATCGCCGACCCGCGCGTCCAGGTCGCCGCCGCTGATCCGCCGGGCCACCCGGGCCGTGGCGTGCAGCCGCCGCGTCACCCGGGTCACCGCGAACGCGCCCACCAGCAGCGTCGCCCCGATCGCCAGCCCCGACGACCACAGGATCGCCCGGTCCAGCCCCTCGATGGTGCGCGCCTGCTGCGAGTAGTCGACCTCGACCGCGAGGGCCCGCTCGCCGTCGACCGGTCCCGCCGCCCACATCGTGGGGCGGCCGTAGTGGTCGGCGACCATCGTGCCGCGCTCCCCGGCCCACGCCAGCTCCCGCAGGGACTCCGGCAGCTCCGGCGGATCCAGGCTGACGCCGGGCCCGAGCGGGTCCCCGGCCTCGAACGCCGCCGTCGCGTCCTCCAGTCGGGACAGCGCGAGGTCACGGGCCTGGCCGACGGTCTGGTTCGTCACCGAAACGTGCACGAGGATGCCGAGCAGCGCCGCGAGCGCGCAGCACATCACCGTGATGAAGACGGCGGCCTTCACGGCGAGGGGGCCGGCCCACCGGGGGAGCGTGAGCCTCATGGGGTGCTCGCCGAGGGGGAGGCGGACCGGGAGGGGGAGGCGGAACGCGAGGGCGAGGGCGACGGGTGGGGCGTCTTCTTGCGGTGGCCGGTGCGCAGCATCTCGTCGTGCGTGAGCAGCATCGCCTTCTGGTCCGCGTCCCAGGTCCACTGCAGCCGGTACTCGTACCCCGCGACCTCGGACGGCGAGCGCAGGATCACCGACCGGCCGGCCAGCTCGACGCCGCTGAGGGCGTCGTCCCACCCCATCACCTGCACGAGCCTGCGCTTCTCGACGGTGTAGACGCGCACCGCGGTGGTGTTGCCGGGCATCAGCCGGAAGCCCAGTGTCAGCTCGGGGTGCCCGTCGCCGGTCAGATCCCGGTAGTACGGCTGGAGCACCGGGCACCTGCCGCGCCCGGCGCCCTTGGCGCACTCGGTCATCAGACGGCCGGTCTGCCGGTACGTCGCGTCCTTGCCGGCGTAGTCGTCCGGACTCCCGGCGATCTCCTTGCGTACGACCGCCACCGGGTCCACATCGCGGATGTCGCCGCCGGGGAGGGTGACGCCCTTGACGGTCTCCCTGTTCACCTCGCCGATCTCATAGGCGGGACTGGACGCCGGCGTCAGTTCCGGCCAGAGCTTGTCCGGGCTGACCGCGGTCTCGGTCGGGCCCGCCCCCTGGAGCCCCCCGGCGTCACCGCAGGCCGTCGCCGCCGCCAGCAGCAGTGCGACAAGGGCACTGAGCGCGAGGAAGCGCGTGGGGCGGCTGCGAGGCACGGTTCTCCTGGGGCTGGGACAGTCGTAGGCCCGTACACCCTATTCGTACGGAAGTCCTTTTTGCGCACCCGGTGGGCGGACGGGCGAAACGGTTACTCGGCGAGTTCCTCGAGGAGCCGGGCGGTCGACAGGCCGGCTCGGAGGTAGTCGACGAACAGGTCGTTGTGCAGAGCCCACGGAGAGCGGCGGGAGCGTATCAGCCGGATCGCCTGCTCGGCGGAGTGGCTCCGGCGGATCAGGGCGTGCGCGATGACCAGCCCCGAGCGGTTGTACCCGTGGTAACAGCGAACGAGGACCCTGCGGCCCTCGTCCAGCGCCTCGCACGCCGCCTCCGCCAGCCGTATCACCCCGGCCAGCTGGGTCCCGTCCAGCGGCCCGTCGGGAATCGGCCACACATGGTGCTCGACCCCGGGATCGGGCCCGTGCCCCGGCAGGCGCAGCAGAGTCTGTACGAGATCGAACTCGTCCTGTACGACGACGAACTCCAGTTGCCCCGACGACCCCCGGAACTCGTGTCCGCCCATCCACAGGCCGGGCACGATCTCGCTCCACGGGCTGTCCGGAGCCGGTACGTCGGGTTGCTTCCTGCGGGTACGCAACGGCGCCTCCCCAACCACCCCTCCCGGGGGGTTTGCCCAACTCCTGGCAAAGGTAACCGGGTTCTTGCCCCGGCGGCACCCCGCCTGTTCCCATGGTCAGTGGGGTGATGGTGCATGAGCGGACTGCGCGTCATACCGACCTGGCGGCACGGCCGGGAGCGGCTCTACGTCTGCCTCACGGACGGGCGCAACCTCGCCTGGTACGACCGTGAGGCCGCCAGGATCAACCTGCTCAGCGACGACCGCAGGGAGGATGTGCTGGAGGCGCTCGGCCCCTTCATCACCGGACCGGTGACGGTGGGCCCGCCGCCGGTCCCCACGCCCGCCGAGCTGGCCCGGCTGTCCCTGCACCCGGACGACGACCTCGCGCCCAACCGCCCCGGCGAGGCGCTCATCGTCTCCCTCGACCGGGATCCCGCCCGCTCCCACCGGCTGCGCCGCCCCGACCCGCGGCTGCGGGCGCTGACGGCGGAGCAGACGGTCGGCGAGGCGCTGGACCGGCTGGACGGCGCGGGCTGGCACGCGCTGCACTCCATTCCGCTTCCCGGCGGTGACCGCATCCACCATCTGGTGATCGGGCCGGGTGGGCTGTTCGTGTTGCACAGCCTGTACGCCCGTAAGCAGAAGGTGACCGTCGCCGATCCGATGGTCTCCCTCGGGCGCCGCGAACCGTATCCCCTGCTGCGCCGCGTCCGTGCCGACGCCGACCGCGCCTCATACGCCCTGACCGCGGAGGTCCGCCCGGTGCTCGTGCTGGTCGGGCCGGCCGACGTGGCGATACCCGGGCCGCTGCGGGAGGTCCGGGTGTTCAGGGACGCGGAGGTGGAGGGGCTGGGTCGGCTGGGTGGGCTGCTGAAGCCGGCGGATGTGGAGGCGCTGCACGCGATGGCTCGGGACCGGCGGGTGTGGGGTGCCCCCGGCTGAACGGGTACAGGTTGGCTGGGCCGGCCGTCCCTGGGGGCTGCCGCCCCCAGACCCCCGCTTCGGCCCTGGCGGGCCTCGTCCTCAATCGCCGGACGGGCTAAATACCTGGCAGCGCGCCCGCCCGGTTCGCGTCCAGGAGCGGAGCCAATAGGTCGCCGTAGTCCTGGAGGCGTGGGGCCATATCCGGGGCGAGGAAGGTCAGGGACCGGGGGGAGCGGCAGTCCTGGACCTCCTCCCAGGTGACCGGCGCCGACACCGTCGGGTCGCGGCGGGCGCGCAGGGTGTAGGGCGTGGCCGTGGTCTTGCGGGCGGCGTTCTGGCTCCAGTCGACGAAGACCTTGCCGGGGCGCAGGCTCTTCGTCATCCGGTGGATCACGAGCCGGGGCATGGCCTTCTCGGCCTCCACGGCGAGTTCCTTGGCGTACTCGGTGGCCTGCTCGGAGGGGGCCGGCCGGATGGCGGCGGCGAGGTGGAGGCCCTTCGAGCCGGAGGTCTTGGCGTAGGCCTCGATGCCGTCGGCGGCCAGCCGTTCCCGTAGCCAGAGGGCGACCTCGCAGCACTCGACCGCGGTGGCGGGCGAGCCGGGGTCGAGGTCGAAGACCAGCCGGTCGGCCTCGCCGGGCGCGTCGATCAGCCACTGGGGCGTGTGGAACTCGGTGACGAGGTTGGCAGCCCACATCAGCGAAGGCAGATCCTGCACCAGCACCATCCGCGCCGGTCCTTCCACCCGGGGCACCTCGGCGGTGGTGACCCACTCGGGCGTACCCGGCGGCACGTTCTTGGTGAAGAACACCTGTCCGTCCGGGCCGTCCGGGTAGCGCAGGAAGGACACCGGCCGGTCGCGCAGATGCGGCAGCAGTGCGTCGGCGATGGTCGCGTAGTAGTGCAGCACCTCGCCCTTGGCGAACCCGGCTGCCGGATACAGCACCTTCTCCAGGTTGCTGAGCGCGAGCCGCCGTCCCTCCACCTCTGTGATCGGCGTCATACGATGAGAATCACATGAAATAGGTCGGAACCGCCTCGAAAGGTGCTGAACGTGCGATCCATCTGGAACGGCGCCATCTCCTTCGGCCTGGTCAGCATCCCGATCAAGGTGGTGAACGCGACCGAGAGCCACTCGATCTCCTTCCGCCAGATCCACACCGAGGACGGCGGCCGGATCCGCTACCGCAAGTTCTGCGAACTGGAGGACCGCGAGGTCACCCAGGGCGAGATCGGCAAGGGGTACGAGGACGCGGACGGCTCGATCATCCCCATCTCCGACGAGGACCTGGCCGAGCTGCCGATCCCGACCGCGAAGACGATCGAGATCGTGGCCTTCGTCCCGGAGGACCGGATCGACCCGCTCCAGATGGACGCGGCGTACTACCTCGCCGCGAGCGGCGCCCCGGCCGCCAAGCCGTACACCCTGCTGCGCGAGGCGCTCAAGCGCAGCAACAAGGTCGCCATCGCCAAGTTCGCGCTGCGCGGCCGGGAACGGCTGGGCATGCTCCGGGTCGTCGGTGACGCCATCGCCATGCACGGCCTGCTCTGGCCCGATGAGGTCCGCGCCCCGGAGGGCGTCGCCCCCGACACCAGTGTCACCGTCCGTGACAAGGAACTCGACCTCGCGGACGCCCTGATGGACACGCTCGGCGAGGTCGATCTCGACGATCTGCACGACGAGTACCGCGAGGCCGTCGAGGAGGTCATCGCCGCGAAGGCGGCCGGCGAGGCCCCGCCCTCCGCGCCCGAACCCGCCACCGGAGGCAAGGTTCTCGACCTCATGGCGGCCCTGGAGAGCAGCGTGCGCGCGGCGAAGGAGTCGCGCGGCGAGGAGCCGGCGGAGGTCAGACGTCTGCCGGAGCGCAAGGCGGCCAGGGCGGCCCCGAAGCAGGCGGCGGGCAAGAAGTCCACGGCGACGAAGAGTGCGGCGGCCAAGAAGACGGCGTCGGCCAAGAAGTCCACGTCGAAGACGGCCCAGGGGACGAAGAGGACGGCGGCGAAGAGCACGGCCAAGGGCGCGGAGAAGAGCACGGCGAAGAAGACCACGGCCAAGACCGCCAAGACTGCCAAGAAGACGGCGGCCCGCAAGCGGACCGCGTGACCGGGGGCGCCCGGAGCCTCACCTCGACCGGCGCAGCACCAGCACCGCGTTGTGCCCTCCGAACCCGAACGAGTTGCTGAGCGCCAGGTCCCCGTCCTCCGGCAACGTCCGCGGCGCCCCCGTCACCACATCCAGGTCGATCGCGTCGTCGACCTCCCCGCACCCCACCGTCGGCGGCACCACCCCGTGATGCAGCGTCAGGACGGCGGCGACGGCCTCGACCCCGCCCGCCGCCCCCTGCAGATGCCCGAGGTGCCCCTTGAGCGCGGTGACCGGTACGGACCGTCGTCCCAGCACCGCCCGCAGCGCACCCGCCTCCGCGAGGTCGCCCTCGACCGTGGCGGTGGCATGGGCGTTCACGTGGGCGACGTCCCCGACGTGGCCCCCGGCGTCCCGCAGGGCCCGTCGCAGGGCGAGCGCGATGCCGTTGCCGGACGGGTCGGGGGCGGCCATGTGGTGGGCGTCGGCGGAGAGTCCCCAGCCCGCGGCCTCGCAGTAGACCCGCGCTCCCCGGGCCCGTGCGTGCTCCTCCGCCTCCAGTACGAGGATCCCGGCGCCCTCGCCGTTGACGAACCCGGACCGGTCCTTGGCGAAGGGCCGCGAGGGCGAACCGTCGGCGGGGTCCCCGTCGGCCAGGGCCCGCATCGCCGCGAAGGACGCCATGATCGCCGGCGTGACGACGGCTTCGGCGCCGCCCGCGAGAGCGACGTCGATCCGCCCGTACCGTATGCGGTCGATCGCTTGCCCTATGGCCTCGGTCCCCGACGCGCACGCGCTCGTCACGGTGCGAGCCTCGCCGGTGATGTGCAGATCGAGCGAGACCTGCGAGGCGGCCTGCGAGGGCACGGTCATGGGAGTGGTGAGCGGCGAGACGGCCCGGGGCCCCTTCTCCCGCAGCTGCCGGTCCCCGCCCACGAGCACGGACGCGTCACCGAGGATCGCCCCGAGACTCACCCCCACCCGCTCCGGATCGATACCGCTCTCCCGGGTACCGCCCGCCACGAACCCGGCGTCGGACCACGCCTCCCGGGCGGCCAGCACCCCGAACTGAGCGGCCCGGTTCATCCGCCGGGCGACGGGCCGGGGCAGTAGCCGACCGGGGTCCACGGGTACGACGCCCGCCACCCGCACGGGTAACCCGTCGAACTCGGGATCCGCCAACTCCCGTATGCCGTGGCGCCCGTCGAGCAGTCCCTGCCACAACGCCTCGGCCCCGACGCCCAGGGGCGTGACCGCCCCGAGCCCGGTCACGACGACTCTTCGCGGTGCGGACGCGGCGGACTCGCTCATCCGGGCATGCCCCCTTAGGTGGTTGAAAGGAAAACATGCCCAGATTCCTCAGGTCCTGCACGTCCGTTCGATGCGCCCTCTCATGTCAGCTGCGAGGCGACGAACGCGAGCAACTCGCGTTTCCGCTGCTGGAGATAGAAGTGGCCGCCCTCGAAGACCCGGAGGTCCAGCCCCTCCGTCGTGACGTCCGACCAGGACTTGAGGTCCTCGACCGTGCACACGGGGTCGCGGTCGCCTCCGCACACCGTGACCGGAACTCCCAGCCGGCGCAGGTGAGCCGGACGGTACTTCGCGAGGAGCCCGAAGTCCGCACGCAGCGCCGGCATGATCACGGGCCGCAGGTCGGGGTGGTCGTAGAGGGCGGCGCCCTCGGGGTCCAGCAGCCGGACGCGGTCCAGGACCTCGGTGTCGGTCGGGGCCGGGCCGGGTGCCTCCTCCTGCGGGACGCGGGGCCGGTGCCGGCCCGACACGACCAGGTGGGTGAGGGTGCGTCCGGGGTCGTCCTCCAGGCGGCGGGCCACCTCGTACGCCACCGACGAACCCATGCTGTGGCCGAAGAGGGCCAACGGCAGGTCGCCGGTCAGTTCGTGCCGCAGGGCCGTCGTGATCGTGTCCGCCAGCTCCTCCATCGTGCCCGCGCACGGGTCGTACAGGCGGTCCTGGCGGCCGGGGTACTGCACCGCCATGACCTCGATCTCCGGCGGGGCGAACGCGGCCCAGTCGTGGAAGGCCACCGCCGCTCCGCCCGCATGCGGGAAGCACAGCAGGCGGATCCTCGCGCCGGGCGCGCTCACGCCCCTGAACCACCGGGTCCTGATGTCCCGGATGGTCACGACTCCGCCTCGAACTCGGCGAGGAGGGCGTCGAGGGCGCCGTCCGCGTCCCCGTTCCGCTTCATCTCGCAGATGCTGATCGCCATGTCCTTCAGTGTGATCGGTTCGAGGAACAGCTGGATCGGCACGTCGATGCCCAGCTCGTCGCGGAGCCGGCCGGCGAGGTGAACGGCCGTCAGCGAGTCGCCGCCCGCCTCGAAGTAGGTCTGCGCGAGATCGGCGGCACTGTTCAGGTCCAGCGCCTCGATCACCAGCTCGGTCACCTTGTCCTCGAGTTCGTCCTGCGGGGCGGGTGCCGTGGCGCCGGGCGCCGCCTCCACCCGCGGGTCCTGCGCCGCAGACCTGAGCAGCGTCAGCGCGCCGTAGCTCTCGCCCGCGAACGGGTACGTCGGGAGAGGCACCCTGCGCACGTTCCTGCCCGGGGCCGGCCACGTCACCTCGTCGCCCCGCACCCAGGCCTCACCCAGCGGGTCGGGCGTGCCGTGCGGAACCCGGCCCCGGGCCAGTGCCGTCAGCTTCTCCGCCGCCTCCGCCGCATCCGAGGCCACCACATACGCCCGTACGGCCATGGCGACCCGGCCCGTGCGCAGGGTGTGCGCGACCGCGGCCAGGGAGGGGGCGTCCGGTGCGCGCAGCACCGAGGCCAACCGCTCCGCCGCGGCGGCCAGTTGCGGCTCGGTCCGGGCCGACAGCGGCAGGAGCAGCGGTCGTACGGCGTCGTCCGCCGGAGCCGGTCGCGCCGGCGCCTCCTGCACCACCACGTGCACATTCGTGCCGCCGATCCCCACCGACGTCACGCCCGCCAGCCGGGGCAGGCCCGAACGGCTCGGCCACTCCTCGGTCGCGGTCACCAGCCGCAGCGGTGACTCGCGCAGGGCGGCGAGCGGGCTCGTGACGTCCACCGTCGGGGCCAGCGTCGCGTGCTCCAGCATCAGGATCGTCTTGATCAGCGCCGCCGCCCCGGCCGCCGCGTCCGCGTGCCCGATGTTCGACTTCACCGAGCCGAGGCCGATGCCCGCCCCGCCCGCGAAGGCCGCGCTCGCCGCCTCCAGCTCGATCCGGTCCCCGAGCTCGGTCCCCGTCCCGTGCGCCTCCACATACTGCGCCGCCGACGGCTCCAGGCCCGCCGCCGCCCACGCCTCCGTGATCGCGGCCGACTGCTGGTCCACCCCCGGCGCGGTGAAACCGACCTTGCCGGAACCGTCGTTGGTGACCGCCGTACCCCGGATCACCGCGCGCACCGGGTCACCGTCGGCCAGCGCGTCCTCCAGCCGGCGCAGCACCAGCACGCCCACCCCGCTGCCGGGCACCGTGCCGGCCGCCTTCTCGTCGAAGGGGCGGCAACGGCCGTCGGGGGAGAAGATCCCGCCCTGATAGTGGACGTAGCCCTGCTTGCGCACGCTGCCGATGGCCACGCCGCCCGCGAGGGCCATGTCGCACTCGCCGAGGAGGAGCGCCTGGACGGCCAGGTGGACCGCCGTCAGCGAGGTCGAGCAGGCCGTCTGGACCGTCATGCTGGGGCCGTCCAGGCCGAGGCGGTAGGAGATCCAGGGCGCCAGGAACTCGCGGTCGGTGAGGATACGGACCTGAAGGGCGCCGATCGACGCCGCGAGCGCCGGGTCCGTGCCCGCCGCCAGCGCGTGTTCCGTGGGGCTGCCGCCCACGTACACGCCGGTGCGGGACGGCGCGCGCAGCGGGGCGTGTCCCGCGTCCTCCAGGGCGGACCACGCCGTCTCCAGCAGCACGCGGTGCTGCGGATCCAGCGCCGTCGCCTCCGTGCGGTTGAAGCCGAAGAGGTCCGCCTCGAAGCGGTCGGCGTCCGGGAGGCGGCCCTGGGCGCCGACGTACGCGGGACTGCTCAGCTCCGCCGCGTCCGCTCCGTCGGCCAGCAGCTCCTTCTCGGTGAAGGTGGAGATGGCGCAGACGCCGTCGCGCAGGTTGGCCCAGTACGTGTCGAGGTCGGGGGCGCCGGGGAAGCGTCCGCTCATCCCCACCACGGCCACCGCGGAATCAAGGTCGTGCGGTGCGGCTTCCTCGTTCGTCATCACGTCGTGCCTTTCCTGGAACGGAGTTTCTGCATGGCTGCCTGGCGTCGACGGCGATCGCCACCTCGCCGGGCTGCCTCCTCGTGGCGTGCGGGCTCCTCGGCCGAACTGTCGAGGTGGGCCGCCACGGCGGCGACCGTCGGGTGCCGGAAGAGGTCGATCAGGGTGAGGTCCCGGTACTCCGGGTGTTCCCGGAGCGCCGCCAGCACGGCCAGCAGCCGTACCGAATTGCCGCCCAGGTCGAAGAAGTTGTCGTGGACGCCGACCCGGTCCAGGGTCAGCACCCGCTGCCAGACCCGGGCCACGCGTCGCTCGGCCTCGGTGCTCACGGCGGCGTACGACTCCGTCAACTCGGGGCGTGACGAGGGAGGTTCGGGCAGCCGGGCCCGGTCGATCTTTCCGGAGCGGTTCAGGGGCAGGTCCGGCAGGCGTACGAAGACCTCCGGGACCATGTAGCCGGGGAGCCGTCGGGTGAGATGGGCGCGCAGGGCCTCGTCCGAGGGACCCGTGTCCTCGCCGACCACGTACGCCACGAGCCGCTGCTCGGCCCCCTCCCCGCGCACCGCCGCCGCGGCGACCGTGACGTCGGGATGGCCTGCCAACAGCGCCTCGATCTCGCCCAGTTCGATGCGGTAGCCGCGCAGCTTCACCTGGGAGTCGCCGCGGCCGAGGTAGTGCAGTACGCCGTGCGCGTCGATGCGGCACAGGTCCCCGGTGCGGTACATCCGGCTGCCGGGCGGCCCGTACGGGTCGGCGACGAAGCGCTCGGCGGTCATGCCGGGCCGGCCGAAGTAGCCGCGGGCCAGGGAGGCGCCGGCGACGTAGAGCTCGCCCGTCACGCCGACCGGGACGGGGCGCAGACGCCGGTCCAGGACGTAGGCGCGGGTGCCGGGGACGGCGTTGCCGATCACCACCGGCTCGCCCGGGTGCAGATCGGCGGTGGTGGAGTACACCGTGGCCTCGCTGGGGCCGTACGCGTTGACGATCCGGCGGCCCTCCTCGGCGAGCCGCTCCACCAGTTCGGCCGGGCAGGCTTCGCCGCCGACCGCGAGCGTGCGCAGCTCGGGCAGGGCGCCCGGGGCGCGGGGCAGGGTCATGGCGGCGGACGGCGGCAGGAACACGTAGGTGATGCGGGAGTCCCTGAGCCGCGCCTGGAGCGCCTCGCCCAGCCGCTCGTCCTCCCGCGCGATGTGCAGCTCCGCGCCCGCGACCCAGGGGAAGAACAGGTCGGACACGGCCACGTCGAAGCCGAACGACACGAACTGCAGGACGCGGTCCGTCTCGGTCACCGGGAACACGGGGCGGACGTTCACCGCGAGGTTGAGCAGGGCGCGGTGCTCGACGGCGACGCCCTTGGGGACGCCGGTGGAGCCGGAGGTGTAGAGGACGTAGGCGAGGTCGTGGGGGGCGCATGCCACGGGGGCGAGCGCAGGCACCTCGTCCGTGGTCTCGTCCACGCGTAGTTCCGGGACGTCCGTCGCCGTCAGGCCTGTCGTCCCTTCTGCCGTCAGGAGCAGGGACGTGCCCGAGTTGTTCACCATGTAGGCCAGGCGGGCGGCCGGATGCGCCGGGTCCAGGGGTACGTAGGCGCCGCCCGCACGCAGCACCGCGAGGGCGGCGACGCCCATGTCGGCGCCGCGGGGTAGGAGCAGGCCGACCCGGTCTCCGCGTCGGACGCCGCGTGCCTGTAGATGGGCCGCGAGGGTGTCGGCGCGCTTGAGTAGTTCGCGGTATGTGAGGCGCAGGTCGCCGCAGACCAGGGCGGTGGCTTCCGGTTGTTCGGCGGCTCGGTCCGCCACGAGGTTCGGGACCGGGCGCGCCTCAGGATGTGCCACGTTGTGTTGTCGGGCGGCTGCGGGTTCGTTGTGGCTTGTCGCGCAGTTCCCCGCGCCCCTTGGCGGCGTCGCCGTCCCCTGGGTGAGAAGCCACTCCCTCTCGTCCGACGGGACCATGTCTATGGCCGACAGAGGAACATCCGGACGTTCCAGCAGCCCCTCCAGCAGCGTCTCGAAGCACCGCACCCATCGCCGTACCGTCTCCGACTCGAACAGGGCGCTGCGGTGGATCAGATACGCGGCGAGATCCTCGCCCCAGCGTTCCACCTGGAGGTGGAAGTCGAACTTCGCGGTGTCCAGGGGCACATGGACCCGCTCGACCTCGGCGCCCGCCAGGCTCAGTGTCAGCTCGGTGTCGTCGTCGTAGCCGAACATCACCTGGACGACCGGGTCGTGGCTGATCTCGCGGGCCGGGGCGACCGCGTTCACGACCGCCTCGAAGGGGGCGTCCTGGTACGGCTGGGAGTCCAGCAACGCGGTGCGCAGGCGGGCGATGAGGTCGTGGTACGAGGGGTCGCCGGACAGGTCGACGCGCAAGGCCAGGGTGTTGGTCAGCATGCCGACCATGTCCTGGAGTTCGGGGCGGTCGCGGCCGGAGACGGGGAAGCCGATCACCAGGTCCTCGGAGCCGGACAGCCGGCTCACGAACGCGGCGTACGCGGCGAACACCGCCATGAACGGCGTACCGCCGCGTGCTCCTGCCGTCTCGGCGAGCCGTTCCCGGAGCCGGGCCGACAGCGTGAAGCGTTCGGTGCCGCCCGCCGCCGAACGGACCGCCCCACGCGGCCGGTCCAGCGGCAGCGCGACCGTCCCGGGAGCACCGCGCAGCCGCCCGGCCCAGTGCGCGACGGAGTCGGCGTACTCGCCCGCCGCCTGCCGCTCCCGCTGCCAGGCCGCGAAGTCCGGGAACTGCAACGGGAGTTCGGGCAGGGTGTGGCGCAGGCCCTTGGTCTCGTTCTCGTACCCGGCCGACAGCTCACGCAGCAGCACGCCCAGCGACCAGCCGTCGCAGACCAGGTGGTGGGCGACGAGCAGGACGCGGTGGCTGCCGTCGTCCACGGCGTACAGCGTGCAGCGCAGCAGCGGGCCGGACGTCACGTCGAAGCGGCGGGCGGCCTCAGCGCGCATCCGCGCGTCCACCTCGGACGCGGGTACGTCGCGCTCCAGGCGTGGCTCGGCCCGCCCCGTGGCGGACACGATCTGCACCGGCACCCCGTCGGGGCCGGTGCGGAACACCGTGCGCAGCGACTCGTGCCGGGCGACGAGCGCGTCCAGGGCCCGCCCGAAGGCGGCCGGATCGAACGGCCCGCGCACGGCGAACGCGGCCGGCACATGGTAGGTCGGGCTGCCCGGGTCCATGTGGTCCAGGACGAGCAGCCGGGCCTGTGCGTCCGAGGCCGGGAACTCGTACTCCTCGCCGTCGCCGGGAGCCTCCTCGTGCTCCCCGGCAGTCCCTGTGTCGTCAGCGTCCATCTGTCTGTGCTCCGTCCCCCGTGCGGTTCCTTGCCAGTACGTCCTCCACGGCCGCGGCGATCTCGCCGAGCGGCCCCGGCGTGAGCACATCGCTGTGCTCGCAGTCCAGTTCGTGTACGTCCACCCCGGCCGAGCAGGCCTGCCACGCGGCGTTCTTCTCCGCGGTCGTCGCCTCCGAGGCGCGGGTGGCCGAGAAGAGGGTCACCCGGCCGTCGTACGGCGACGGCTGCCAGGCACGGGCCATCCCGATGTACCGCTCCATGGCGGCGACCAGGGTGTCGAGGCGCTGCTCGTCGAGGTCGGCGAGGAGCGCGCTGTGCGCGTGGACGCGTGCGAGGACCTCGGCCCGCTCCAGCGGCTCGGCACCGGCCGTGACCCCGGGCAGCGCGTTGCGCAGCAGGTTGCCCAGCGCCACCTGCTCCACGACCGCCGGGTCCAGCGGCACCCGCGCGACCTCGGGCGGCTTCGGCATGGAGTCCAGGACGGCGACGAGCGCGACCTCCTCGCCGGCCGCGCGCAACCGCACCGCCAGCTCATGGGCGAACGGCCCGCCGAAGGAGCGGCCCAGCAGCAGATACGGCCCGTGCGGCCGCACCGCCCGGATGCGTGGCACATAGCCCTCGGCCAACTCGCCCAAGGTGTCGGGAAGTGGCTCACCGTGCAGCACCGGCGTCTGAAGTGCGTACACCGGGCGGCCGGGGGCGAGGTGCGGCAGCAGCGCCGCGTATCCCCAGCCGAGCCCCAGCCCGGGGTGGAGGCAGAACAGCGGGGGCAGATCGCCCGCGCGGCGCAGGGCGAGCAGCGGGGCGTACGCGTCCTCGTCGTCCTTGCCCTGGTCGTGGCCCCCCTGTCCGGTGGCAGGGGCCAGGCGGGCGGCGAGCGCGGCCGGCGTCGGCGCCTCGAACAGCGTGGCCGGCGACACCTGTGTCCCGAGCTCGGCGTGGATCTGCGCGGTCAGCCGCAGGGCGAGCAGCGAGTGGCCGCCGTGCGCGAAGAAGTCGGCGTCGGGGCCGACCGCCTCGACCCCGAGCACCTGCGTGAACAGCGTGCACAGCAGCTGCTCGCGCCCCGGCCGGGCGACCCGTCCGTGGCTCGGCCGGGCTCGCTGCGGCCCGGGTTCGGGCAGCGCGGCCCGGTCGACCTTGCCGTGCGCGGTCAGCGGTACGGCGTCGAGGGCGGCCCACTCCGACGGCATCAGATGCGCCGGCAGTGCGCGCGCCGCATGGTCCCGTACGAGGCCCAGGTCGCCGCCCACGACATACGCGACGAGCCTCTTGCCGCCGTCCGGCCCGGGGCGCGCGGCCACCACGGCCCGCTCCACGCCCGGGCAGGCGGCCAGGGCGGCCTCCACCTCGCCGGGCTCGATGCGGAAGCCCCGCACCTTGACCTGGTCGTCGCTCCGGCCGATGAACTCCAGCTCACCGCCGGGGAGCTGCCGCACCAGATCGCCCGTGCGGTACATGCGCTCGCCGGGCGGCCCGTACGGGTCGGCGACGAAGCGCTCGGCGGTCTGCCCCGGACGGTTCAGATAGCCGCGGGCGAGCCCGGTGCCGACGACATACAACTCGCCCACGGTCGCGGCCGGTACGGGGCGCAGGAGGTGGTCGAGGACGTAGGCGCGGGTGTTGTCGAGGGGCCGCCCGATGGGCACGGACGCGCCGACGTCACCGGTCACCCGGTGGGCCGTGGCGAACACGGTCGTCTCGGTGGGCCCGTAGCCGTTGACGACCCGAGTGCCGGGGCACTGCTCGCGCACCCGCCGGACCGCATCGGGCGCGAGGACGTCCCCGCCCGCCCACACCTCCCGCACGGCGCCGAGCGCCTCGGGCGCGATCTCCGCGACCGCTCGCAGGAGTTCGGCGGTGAGCCACAGAGCGGTGACGCGCGTTTCGGGCAGCAGCCGCTTCAGCAGGTCGGGGGTGACGGGGCCGGACGGGGCGAGCACGACCGTGCCGCCGTTCAGCAGCGGCACCCAGGTCTCGAAGGTCGCGGCGTCGAAGGTGTGCGGACTGTGGAGCAGGACGCGTTCGTGCGCGCCACCCGCGAAGCGGGTGTCGGCGGCGAGCTCGACGACGGCCCGGTGCGGGGTGAGGATGCCCTTGGGCTCACCCGTCGAGCCGGAGGTGTACATCACGTAGGCGGCGGATTCGGGGTGCACGGACACAGTCGGCGGCGCGTCGGCGTCGGTGTCCTCCGGGCCCAACCTCCGTACGTCGTCCGGCAGTTGAACGTCCGGGGGCGTCACCGCCACCCGCGCGCCGGCCTGCTCCACCAGCGCCGCCGCCCGCCCCGCCGGAGCCGCCGGGTCCAGCGGCAGACAGCACGCGCCCGCCTTCAGCACCGCCAGCTGTGCGACGACCAGGGACACGGACCGGGCCAGCGGCAACGCCACCGTGTCGCCGGGCCGCACCCCCGCCTCCCACAGCCGCGCCGCCAGCCGGTCGGACGCCGCGTCGAGACCGCCGTACGTCAGCACCTCACCGTCCGCCTCGACGGCCGGCGCATCGGGCGTACGGGCCACCTGCTCGGCGAAGCACCCGGGGATGCTCGGCGGTTCCGGTACCGGACGTACCGGCCCCTCGGACAGGGCGAGCAGCTGTCGCCGCTCCTCCTGCGGGAGGACGTCGAGCCGGTCGGCCGGTGTGCCGTGCGCGGACGTCAGCGCCTCGAAGGCGCGCGCCAGGCGGGCGCCGACCGTGGCCGCGGAGATGCCCCGGCGACAGCTGATCCGCAGCAGCATCCGCTCACCGGCGACGACGGCGACCGTCACCGGGTAGTGCGTCGCGTCCCGCGTCTCGACCAGCTCGACGGCCGCGGCGGGCCCCTGGGCGCGCGGAAAGTTCTCGAACGCCAGGACGGTGTCGAACAGTTCGCCCGCTCCGGCCGCCCGCTGCACCTGCGACAGCCGTACATGGTGATACGGCGCCAGCCGCAGCTGCTCGCTCTGCACGCGGGCCAGCAGCTCGTCGACGCACTCACCGGAGCGCAGCCGGATCCGCACCGGCAGCGTGTTGATGAAAAGGCCCACCATCCGCTCGACCCCGGGCAGATCGTGCGGCCGCCCGGAGACGACCGCGCCGAACACCAGGTCCTCGGCACCGGTCAGCCGGGCCAGCACCAGGGCCCAGGCGGTCTGCGCCACGGTGTTGACGGTGACGCCCGCGTCCGCGGCACGCCGGGTGATCGCCGCCGTCAGCTCGGGCGTCAGCTCCACGTCGACCGTGTCCTCAGCCCCCTCCGGCCCGTCCGGCTCGACTGAGGGGAGCAGCGCGGGCCGCGACAGCCCGTCCAGCGCCTCGCGCCAGGCGGCCTGAGCCCGCGCCCGGTCCTGGCCGTTCAGCCAGACCAGGTACTGCTTGAAGGGCACGGCGGGCGGCAGCGCGGCGGTACCCGTCGTCAGCGCCTCCAGATCCCGCGCGAGCAACGGCAGCGACCAGCCGTCCAGCAAGATGTGATGGAGCGTCAGCAGCAGGTCGGCGCCCGCGTCGTGCCGGACCAGCGTGGCCCGCACCAGGGGGCGCCGGGCCAGATCGAAGCGGCTGCCCCGGTCCTCGGCCATGAGGCGCGCGAGCTCCGCCTCCGTCTCGTCCGGCGTACGGCCGGTGCAGTCGGTCTCCGCCCACGGCACCTTCACCGAGCGCGGGATCACCTGCACCGGCCGGTCGACATGCTCGTGCCGAAAGCGCGCCCGCAGATTCGGGTACCGCTCCAGCAGCGCCGTCACCCCGGCCCGCACCGCCTCGGCCGTGATGCCGGGGGCGATCCGGAAACGGGCCTGCACCAGATACGGGTCGGGGCGGTCCGGGTCGCGCAGGGCGTGGAAGAGCAGGCCCTCCTGGGCGGGGGAGAGCGGCAGCACGTCCGCGATGCGGCCGCCCATCAGTCGTCCCCCTCTTCGTCGTCTTCGTCCCAGTCCTCGAACTCCAAGTCGTCCTCCAGCTGGGCGAGCTGATCCGACGACAGGTCGACCAGGGGGAAGTCGGAGCCGGTGTGGCCGCCGGCGCCGTCCCTGCGGGCGTGCTCGACCAGCACCTCGATCGCCTCGCACCACAGCCGGGCCAGCTCCCTCACCTCGTCCTCGCCGAGCACCCCGCGCCCGTACGAGAACCCGGCGCTCAGGCACAGCCGCCCGTCGTTCCGCTCCAGGACCAGCGCGTCCACCTCCACCGCATGGCCGAGCGGCAGCGCCTCGGCGGCCATGCCGAGCAGCTCCCCGTCTGCCGTGTCGCCGCCGGAGAACCGGCCCAGGTAGTTGAAGCGCAGGTCCGGGACGGGCAGCGCGGCCAGCTTCGGGGCCGTGTCCGGGTTGAGGTGGCGCAGCAGCCCCCAGCCGAGGCCGCCCGACGGGACCGCCCGCAGCTGCTCCTTGACCCGCTTGAGGGCCTCACCGGCCGCGTCCCGCGCGGGCTGCCAGAAGTCCGGGCCCAGCGCGCCGCCCGCGTCCAGCCGGACCGGGTACTGGGTGGTGAACCAGCCGACGGTGCGGGAGATGTCGACGGGCTCGGACAGCGCCTCGCGGCCGTGGCCCTCCAGGTGGACCAGCAGGCCGGTGACCGTCGCCGGATCCTCGCCCCGCCGCCGTGCCGCCGCCGCGGCCAGCGCCGTCAGCAGCACGGCGTCCGGGCCGCAGTGGAAGGCCGCGGTCACCTCGGACAGCGCCGCCTCGGTGACCTCGGGGGTCAGCTCGACGGTGAGCACGGCACGGCTCGCCCCGACACCCCGCCCGCCCGCGATCCGCGCGTCCGGGCCGCTCAGCATCCGCTCCCACCAGGCGGACTCCGTGTCGGCCAACTCGGGCCTGACCGCCTCTCGCGCCAGCAGCCGCGCCCAGCGCGCGAAGGACGTGCCCGGGCTCGTCGCCTGAATGGCCCGGTCGCCTTGGTCCGGCAGCCGCTCCCCGGCCGGCCCGGCCGCCAGCTCGGGACCCAGCAGCCGCCAGGACACCCCGTCCACCGCCAGATGGTGCACCGTCAGCAACAGCAGCCCCGGCCCGCCGGAGGCCGGGTCGAGCCAGGTGGCCCGCAGCATCTCCCCCTTCTCCGGGTCGAGCCGCACCGACGCCGCCCACTCCTCGGCCATCGCCCGTGAATCGGCACCGACGGGCACCTCGACCCGCTCCACCGCCACACCGGGGACCTCCTCGGGGATCTCCAGCTCCCCGTCCACCAGGCGCATCCGCAGCACACCGTGCCGCTCGACCAGCCCGCGCACCGCCGCCTCGACACGCTCCGGGCCGACATCCCGCGGTACCGGGAACACCATCGACTGCGTGAACGCGGCCGGGTCCCCGGCCTGTTCACGCCACCACCGCATGACGGGCGTGAGCGGGAACCGGCCCGTGCCGGTGTCCTCGCCGACGCCGGGGTCCGTCGCCTCCCGTGCCGTCAGCGCGAGCACGGCAGGCGTACGGGCCGTGAAGACGTCACGCGGCGCGATGCCGAGCCCCGCCCCCGAGGCCCGCCCCGCCAGCTGGATCGCCATGATGCTGTCGCCGCCCAGCCGGAAGAAGTCGTCGTCGGCGCCGACCTGTTCGACGCCGAGCACCTCCTCGAACAGGGCGCACAGGGTGACTTCGCGGGCGCCCTGCGGGGCCCGTCCGGAGCCGTCCGCCCTGCTGCCCGGGGCGGGCAGTGCGGCCCGGTCCAGCTTGCCGTTGGCCGTCAGCGGCAGCTCGTCCAGCACCACCACGTCGGACGGCACCATGGCCGCGGGCAACCGTCCGGCGGCGTACGCGAGCAGCGCGTCCGGTACCGGGACGCCCTCGCCGCCGCCCACGACGTAGGCGACGAGCCGTGGCCTGCCCGGCCGGTCCTCCCGTACGACGACGACCGCCCGCTCGATCGAGGGATGCCTGGTGAGGACGGCAGCGATCTCGCCCGGCTCGATGCGCAGGCCGCGGATCTTCACCTGGTCGTCGGAGCGGCCCAGATACTCCAGCTGCCCGTCGTCCCGGCGGCGGGCCAGGTCTCCGGTGCGGTACATGCGCTCGCCGGGCGGCCCGTACGGGTCGGCGACGAACCGCTCGGCGGTGGCCGCCGCCCGCCCCAGATAGCCGTACGCCACTCCCGGCCCCGCCAGATAGAGCTCGCCGCACACCCCGGGCGGCACGGGACGCAGCCGCCCGTCGAGGACGTACGCGCGCGTGCCCGGGAACGGGGCGCCGATGGGCGGTGCCGTGCCGTCGCCGGTCAGCGGGCCGGAGACGGTGGCACCGACGGTGAACTCGGTGGGCCCGTAGGCGTTGTGGAACCGGCGCCCGCCGACGGCCCAGCGGGCCACCAGGTCCGGCGGACACGCCTCCGCACCCACGGCCAGCGACCGCAGCTCCGGGTACTCCCCGGTCGGCACCGTCGCCAGCACCGAGGGCGGCAACAGCGCACAGCTGACCCGCCGCCCGGTCAGCACATCCGCGAGGTCCTGCCCGACGAGCGGCCCCTCCGGCGGGACGACCAGGGTGCCGCCGGACCCGAACGCCAGGCACATCTCGCCCAGGGAGATGTCGAAGGCGGGCGAGGCGAGTTGCAGCACCCTGCTGTCCGCGTCCAGTGCGAGCGCGTCCACGAGGCCGCGCGTGAGGGCCGTCAGACCCGTGTGCGGGACGACCACGCCCTTGGGGCGGCCGGTGGAGCCCGAGGTGTGGATGACGTAGGCGGGGTGGGCGGGGTTCAACTCGGCTTCGGGCAGGGGCGGTTCGTCGTAATCTTGCTCGCTCAGTTCCGTTGAGGCGTCAAGCACCAGCGTCGGCACATCCGTATCGATCAGCGCCCCCCGCTCTCCCACGACCAGGAGCACCGGCCTCGCGTCCTCCAGCGCCAACCGGATCCGCTCGGCCGGATAGTCCGGGTCCACCGGCAGATAGGCGGCACCGGTCCGCTGCACCGCCAGCAGCGCCGGCGTCATGGCGGCGGTGCGGCCCAGCGCGAGGGCCACGACCGCGCCGGGGCCCGCACCGTGCCGCGCGAGATGCGTGGCCAGCCGGTCAACCCGGTCGGTCAGTTCGGCGTAGGTCAGCGCCAGCGCAGTGCCCTCCAGCGCGGGCGCGTCGGGAGTGCGGGCCGCCTGCCGGGCCACCAGGTCGGGAAGGGCCAGCGGCTCGGGGGCGGGCCCGCCGGAGCCGAGCTCCACCAGCCGGCGCCGGTCGGCCTCGGGCACCAGGCCGACCTCGGCGAGCGGCACCCCGGGAGCGGCGGTGAAGCGCCGCAGCAGCTCCAGGTAGGCGTCCGTCCAGTGCCGTACGGCGTCGGCGTCGAAGAGAGCCGTACGGATCTCGAAGCTGCCCTCCATCGTGCCGTCGTCGGAGTCCCGGACGATGCCGACGAGGTCGTGCTCGCCACCGGTGTGGATGCGCTCGGGCTCGCTGAACTCCCGCAGCGCGGCCACGCTGCGCTGCTGGGTGAGGTGCATGAAGACCCACTGGAACAGCGGGGAGCGCCCGGCACTGCGGTCGGGCGCGACCGCCGAGACGATCCGGCCCACCGGCACGTCGGAGTTGGCCATCAGCTCGGGGAAGTCCGCGGCGAACCGGGCCAGCACGTCGGCGAAGGAGTCATCGGCCCGGATCCGCCAGCGGGTCGGGATGGCGTTCATGACGTACCCGATGACCCGCTCCAGCCCCTTGGCGGCCCGGTTGGCCGTCGGCGTGCCGAGCACCATGTCGTCGGCGCCGGTGAGGCGGTGGGCGAGGACCGCGAAGGCCGCCATCAGGACGACGTAGACGGAGGCGCCGCGTTCGCGGGCCAGCGTCCGTACGGCCTGGGCGGTGGGGGCGTCGACACGGAAGGGGACCTGGGCGATGCCGTCCCCGGTCCCGGTACGGGTGCCGGGCACGGTGAGCGGCGCGGGCGGCTCGGCCAGATAGCGGCGCCAGAAGTCCAGCCGTGCCTCGAAGACCCCGGCCTCCTCCAACTCGCCCTGCCAGGAGGCGAAGTCGGCGTACTGGATGAGCGGCCGGTTCAGGGTCGACGCGACGCCGGCGCCGGTCGCGTGATGGGCCTCGGCGAACTCGGTCTGCAGGACGTCGAAGGACCACCAGTCGGCGATGACGTGGTGCAGGCCCAGCATCAGGGTGGTCCGCTTCTCGTCGACCGTGACGAGACGGGCCCGCATCAGCGGCCCCCCGCCCAGGTCGAAGGAGCGGCGCCGGAACGTCTCGAAGGCCTCGGCGATGGTGGTGCCGGTGCCGCGCAGGTCCTCCCGCTCCAGGACGAAGCGGTCCTCGGGCGGGAAGGTGAGGTGCAGCGCGCCCGGCTCCCCGCCGATGCGTGCCCGCAGGATGTCGTGATGCGCCCGGACCTGCGTCAACGCCGTCTCCAGGCGGTCCGGGTCGACGGGCTGGTCGAAGTGGTAGGCACTGCACAGGTTGAGCGCGGGAGTGCCGGGATACAGCGACTCGTACACCCACAGGTCCTCCTGCGCGGCACTGAGCCGCACCGGCCCGTCCCCGTCCCGTCGCGGTACGACGGCCGGGATCAGGCCCGACTGCCCGGACTCCACGAGTCGGCGCATCAGCCGGACGCGCTGCTCCCCGCTGAGCGCGCCGAACCGCTCGGCCATCGACGCACCGCCCGCCCTGGCCGGCCCCGTCACCCCCGTCATGCCACTTCCTCCTGCAGCTCGGCCAGCCGGTGCAGCCCGGCCAGCACCTCGTCGCGGCCGAGTCCGAAGTCCACGAAGCAGGCGACCTCGTCGCAGCCCAGCTCGCGCAGATCGGCGAGCATCTTCCGGCAGGTCTCGGCGGAGCCGAGCAGACTGCCCCAGGTCAGATAGCGGTGGAAGGCGAACTCGGCGAGCAGCGCGGTCTGTTCCTCGGTGAGCTCCGCCGTCGCCCGGTTGGCGGTGCGGTTGGCCGTGGTCTGCCGTACGTACGAGCGCAGATACCTCGTCAGCGGTACGCCGGTCAGGCGCCGCGCCTCCTCGTCGTCCGCGCCGACGAACGTGTGCGCCATCAGCGTCACCCGGCCGTGCGCGTCGGTGCCGCCCTGCTCGGGCGCGGCGGCACAGGCCGCCCGATAGCGGGCGATCTTCTCGGCGAGCTCCTCCCGGCTCTGCCCGACGGTCGCCCCGAGGACCCCGGTGCGCAGGCTGCCGGCGGCCTCCCAGGTCGCGGGGTTGCCGGAGCTGGTGAGCCACAGGGGGAGGGTGTCCTGCACGGGGCGGGGCTGCGGCAGGACGGGGACCGAGGCGCCGGTGCCGTCGGTGAACTCGGCCGCCTCGCCCGCCCACAGCCGCCGCAGCAGCGGGATGTCCCGCAGGGTCTGCTCGCGGCGGCCCTCGTAGTGGTCCGGGGCCAGCACGAAGTCGGTGGAGTGCCAGCCCGTCGCCGCGGACAGCCCGATCCGGCCGTGCGAGAGGTTGTCCACGACGGCCCAGTCCTCCGCTATCCGCAGCGGATGGTGCAGCGGCAGGATCACGCTGCCCGCCCGGATGTTGATCCGCTCGGTGGCCACCGCGAGCGCCGCGCTGAGCACCGGCGGACTGGGGAAGACCTGCCCCACCTGCTGGAAGTGCCGCTCGGGCGTCCAGATCGCGTGGAAGCCGAGCCGGTCCGCGGTACGGGCGACGGTGAGGATGTCGTCGTAGGCCTCGCTGTGGCGCGGCGCGGTACCCCCGCCCGGGGTGTCGGCGGTGGGCGTGTCGGCGCCGAAGAACATCACGCTCAGGTCCATGGCACCTCCTTCTGACTGGTGTCGGTACGGCCGCTGCGGCCGGTGTCGGTACGGCTGTCGCGGCCGGGCTGCCGCGGAACGCGCGGCCGACGCGGGATGGGCGCCGCGGCCGCGGGTGCCTGCGCCGGTGCCCGCTCCAGTTCGGCGGCGAGGGCGGCGACCGTGGGGGAGGTGAACAGCTGGGCGGCCGTCACCGTGCGCCCGGCGCCGGTGAGCCGGGCCGCCACCCGGACCGCGCGCAGGGAGTTGCCGCCGAGCCGGAAGAAGTCGTCGTGCGGGCCGATGCGCTCGACGCCGAGGACGTCCGACCAGACGGCGGCGATCTCCCGGTGCAGCGCGGAGTCCCCGGCTTTGTTGGCGGTGGTGCGGGCGGGGGCGAGGACCGCGTCCCGGGCCGCGTCCGCCCGCCGGGGAGGCGCGGGCAGCGGAAGCCGGGACAGCGGTACGTCCGGCTCGGCGGCCGCCGCCCGCAGCGCCTCGACGACCGCGTCCGCCAGCCACTGGACGAACTCCGGCTCCAGACACGACGTCCGGTACTCGAAGACCAGCGTCATGCCGTCCGGGGCGCCCGCCGGCCCGTGGTCGTCCGTGACGTCGACCAGCAGCTCGAACCGCGCGGTGCCGGTGCGCAACGGCTCCACGCCGGCCTCGGCGCCGGGCAGCTCCACCTCGGCCCTGGCGTTGTTCTGCAACGCCAGCACCACCTCGGTGAACGGCTGCCGCCCCGGCGGCCGTACCGGATTGAGCGCGTCCACGACCTCCTCGAACGGCACGTCCTGGTGGGCGAAGGCGTTCAGTGCCGTCTCCCGGGTGCGCGCGAGCAGTTGCCGGGCGGTGGGGTCACCGGCGGCGTCCGTGCGCACCACCAGCATGTTGACGAAGAACCCGACGACGTCGTCGACCGTGCCGTCGTGCCCACGCCCGGCGACCGGCGACCCGACCGCGAGATCCTCACCCGCCCCGGCCCGCACCAGCGTGGCGGCGAGCGCGGCGTGCAGCGCCATGAACAGCGTGGCACCCTGAGCCCGCGCCGCCTCGACGATCCGCGCGTGCGCGCCCGCGTCCAGCCGCCGTACGACGGTGGCGGCGTCCCGACCCGGCAGTTCGGGCCGCCCGGGACGCCGGGGGAGCAGCGGTCCGCCGGCCGACAGGTCGGCCAGGGTCTTGCTCCAGAAGGCGAGTTGGGCAGCGGCCAGGGACCCGGGATCGTCCGCCGAGCCCAGCCGCTCCCGCTGCCGGCGGGCGAAGTCGGCGTACGGCACGGGCAGCGGGGCGAGCTCCGGCCCGGCACCGGCACTGCGGGCCGCGTAGGCGCGCGACAGGTCCCGGAAGAGCGGCGGCAAAGACCAGCCGTCACCCGCGATGTGGTGCAGGACGAGCAGCAGGGCATGCTCACCCGGCCGGTCCCTGACGCCGAACAGCACGGCATGCAGGGGCAGTTCGGCGGCGAGGTCGAACCGGTGCCGCGCGGCTGCGCCGACCGCCTGCGCCAACTCGCCCGAACCGACCGTGACATGCCGCAGCCGAGGCAGCCCCTCGGCGCCACTCAGCACCCGCTGCCTCGGCTCGCCGTCGCACTCCTCGAAGACGGTACGCAGCGCCGTCTGCCGGGCGGCGACATCCCCGAGAGCGGCCCGAAGGGCCTCCGCGTCGATCTCACCGCGCAGCCGCACCAGCACGGGCAGGGTGTAGGCGGCACCCGCGTCGACCCGGTCCAGGAACCACAGCCGCCGCTGGGCGTACGACAGGGGCAGCGCGTCCCCGTCCCGCGGAACTGCGGGAACGTCCACCTGGTCGTCCTGCTTGTTCCTCTCGGCCTTCTCCACGTACGGCACCAGCGCCGCCGGCGTCCGGCACTCGAACAGTGTCCGTACGCCGACCTGCGCGCCCAGCGTCAGCCGGATCCGGCCCAGCAGCCGCGCCGCCATCAGCGAGTTGCCGCCGAGCGCGAAGAAGTCGTCCTCGGGGCCGACCGACGCCACCCCCAGCACCTCGGAGAACAGCCCGCACAGCGCCTCCTCGACCGGCCCCGACGGTTGCCGTGCGGCCGCCGAGGCGAGGGAGCCGGTGACCGGGCCGGGCTCCGGCAGGGCGGCGCGGTCCAGCTTGCCGTTGGCGGTGAGGGGCAGGGCGTCCAGCAGGACGAAGGCGGCCGGGACCAGGTAGTCGGCCAGCACGCGAGCGGCGTGCTCGCGCAACCGCTGTTCCGACAGCAGCCGGCGATGTCCGTCGCGCGGGACGACGTACGCGATCAGCCGCTTGTCACCCGAGGCGTCGGGACGCGCGACGACAGCGGCCCGGACGACATCCGGGTGGCCGGCCAGGACCGTCTCCACCTCCCCGGGCTCCACCCGGAACCCGCGGATCTTCACCTGGGCGTCGGCCCGCCCCAGATACTCCAGCACCCCGTCCGCCCGCCGCCGCACCAGGTCACCGGTGCGGTACATCCGATCACCGGCGGCCCCGTACGGGTCGGCCACAAAGCGCTCGGCGGTCAGCCCGGGCCGACCGCAGTAGCCGAGGGCGACCCCCGCCCCGGCGGCGTACAGCTCACCGGTCTCGCCGTCCGCGACGGGCCGCAGCCGCTCGTCGAGCACCCGCAGCCGTTTGCCGGCCAGCGGGCGGCCGATCGGCACCGGTCGTCCGTCCCGTACGTCCTCGGCGGTGACCTGATGGACGGTGAGGAAGACCATGCCCTCGACGGGGCCGTAGCCGTTGCTCAGCCGCAGCCCGGGGTGGCGCTCCAGGGCGCGGGCCGCGTGCGCGGGCGACAACGGCTCGCCCCCGACGATCAGTTCACGTACTCCGGCGAGGGCCCGCGGGTACTCGTCGACGATCACGTGGAAGAGGGAGGCGGAGAGGTAGAGCGAGGTGACGGCGTGCCGGTCGACCAGACCGGCCATCACCACCGGGTCGGGGCGCTGCCCCGGGTGCAGTACGCACAGGCCGCCGCCGAGCAGCGGACCCCACAGCTCCAGCGCGAACGCGTCCCAGGAGACGGGGGAGCACTGCAGCCACACCGCGCCGGCCCCGAACGCCGCGAAGTCCTGCCCGGTCAGCGTCCCGGTGATCGCGGCATGGGAGGCGACGATGCCCTTCGGACGGCCGGTGGAGCCGGAGGTGAACATCACGCAGGCCGGGTCCTGCGGCCGTACGGTCACAGTGCCGCGTTCGAGAGGCGGCGCCTCTTCCGCGTCCTCCACCGCGACCGGCTCGGCCGCGATGCCCGTCGGTCGGGCCGCGCGCCGTGACACGACCACGGCGACGCCCGCGTCGGCCGCCATCCCCCGCAGCCGTTCCGCCGGAAATTCGGGGTCGAGCATCACATAGCCGGCCCCGGCCTTGAGCGTGCCGAGCAGGGCGACCACCATCTCGGCGGACCGCTCCAGATATACGCCCACCAGGGCCCCCGGCCGCACGCCGTGCCGCCGCAGCAGCCCGGCCAACCGGTCGGCCCACGCGTCGAGTTCGCCGTAGCTCAGCCGCTGCTCGCCGTGGACCAGCGCGGTCGCCGCCGGTGTCCGCCGAGCCTGTTCGCCGAAGAGTTCATGCACCCCGTGCAACGCCCCCGTTGCCCCCTTCTCAGCCATCGGCTGCCGTGCGGGCGGGACATATGTCGCTCCAGTGGTCCTCGACGTAGGCGAGGCAGTCCGCACGGCTGCTCGCGGGCAGCGCCACGTCCCACCCGCCCGGCACGGTGATCCCGTCGGGCCAGAGCGAGAACTGGCCCTCGGCGTTGGTGAGCACGAGGTAGGTGCCGTTCTCGTCCTCGAACGGATTGGTGGTCATGGTCAGCCCTCCACGAGTGCTTTGTTCTCGGGGTTGTCGGGGTTCTCGGGGTTTTCGGGATCGCCGGGGGCGTCGCGGCGCTTGTCCGGATCCTCGGGACCACCGGGGCGCCCGGCGTCGTCGCGGGTCACCGCCTCGTCGGCGCTCGCGCCGCCCTCGTCACCCGTGCCGCCCTCGTCACCCGTGCCGTCCCCGTCGCCCGTGCGGGCCCCGCTCCCCGCGTCGTCCCGGCCGGGCTCGGCATCGATGTCCGGCAGCAGCGAGTCGATCTCCCGCACCGTGCGCCGGGTCATGCTCAGCACCCCGACGGCGATGCCGCACAGGCCGGCGATGAGCAGCATGGCGGCCATGCCGCTGCCCGGACCGTCGCCCACGAGCGGCCCGAGCAGCACGAAGATCCCGGTGCCGTCCTCGGCCTGCGGTTCGAAGACATGGTCGGCGAGCGGCCCGGAGACCGCGGTCGCCAGCGGGACGGAGATCTGCGACAGGAACACCACGGCGCCGAAGACCCGCCCGTGCCACTCCTGCGGAACCTTGGTCTGCACGATCGCCTGCATCACGCCGTTGATCATCGGCATGAGCGCCGCGCCCACCAGAATGGCCGCGCACCAGCCGACCACACCGCGCGCGAGAGCCATGGCCACCTGGGCGGACAGGCACATGCCGATGATCCCGAGCAGCATGCCCCGGGCCCGGTTCTTCGGCCCGCTCCAGGCCGCCATCAGCAGCCCGCCCGCGATCCCACCGACCCCGATCGCCGTGTTGACGCTCGCCAGCGCCGTGGTCTCGCCGCCGGACCGGGCCAGCACCATGGGCTGTACGGCGGCGAAGCCGAAGACCATGACCAGGTTGACCACGCAGAACGCCAGCATCAGATCGCGCAGGCTCGGATACCGGAAGAGAAACCGCATCCCCTCGACGGCCTCCGCGACGAGCTTCCCCCGCGCCGCGCCCCCCGGCTTCCTCGCGGGGCTGCCGTCCTCCCGCATCCGTACGACCCGGATGGCGGCCAGCGCGACAGCGAAGCTCACCAGGTCGGCGACGAGGATGAAACCGAGCCCGGAGAACGCCACCAGGAGCCCGCCCAGCGCCGGACCGCCGACATCCGCCGTGCTCTTGGCGCTCGCCAGCAGACTGTTGGCCCGCTGGAGTTGCGCCTTGTCCACCAGCAGCGGCACGGCGGCGCCCAGCGCCGGGAACTGGAAGGCGGCGGCGCCACCGAGCAGCATGACGGCCGCGTAGACCTCCCAGGTGTGCAGCCCGCCGGCGAGGTGCAGCACGCCGAGCAGCGCCACGACCAGCAGTCCGCCACCGTCCGCGAGCTGCAGCGCCGTACGCCGGTTGAGCCGGTCGACGAAGGCTCCGGCGAGCGGGCTGAGCAGCACCTGGGGGAGCATCGCGCAGAGCGACAGCGTGGTCAGCGCCGTGGCCCGGCCGGTGGCCGACCATGTCTCGAAGACGAAGGCGAACCGCAGAACGGAGTTGCCGACCAGGGAGATCGCCTGCCCGCTCCAGACGAGCATGAAGGGACCCATGCCGGCGAACCGGCCTGCCCTCCCCCCGTCCTGCGCGGTGTCGTCAAGCGAGCGCGCCGAATCGGCCACGTGCGTACCCCCGTCGAATGTGGCTTCCGACGGAGAACCTTAGTTCGAAGTGGCGCGCCGCACAGCCGGATCATGAAAGGAGGCCGAGAAGCCCTCACGGACGCCACCTGCATGACCATGAGTGCCGCGCTCTGACAGGCGTCGGACGCGGCCACGTCGTAGACACCTACGATCATTTGACGACACAACGAGATGCCGGGACGGGCGACAAGGGTGGCGTTCCTCCGGTGGTTGACAGACGGACTGGCCTGAGCAACTGCCGCCTCCCTAGGATGTGTTGTCGGGCGAGGTGACCTCCTCGACCGGCCCTGCCACTGGGGGAAACGATGGAACCTGGAAAGCCGCTGTCCAAGTCGATCGATGCCACGATTCCGACAGCCGCGCGCATGTACGACTATTACCTCGGCGGCAAGGACAACTACGCGTCCGACCGAGCCGCCTGCGAACAGCTGGACAAGGTCGTCCCCAGCACCCGCGCCCTCGCGCTGAACAACCGGCGCTTCCTGCAGCGGGTGGTCGGGACGCTGGCCCAGGACTACGGCATCCGGCAGTTCCTCGACCACGGCTCCGGCCTGCCCACCCAGAACAACGTCCACCAGGTCGCGCAGGCCATCGACCCGTCCTCGCGCGTGGTGTACGTCGACAACGACCCGATGGTCCTGGTCCACGGCCGCGCCCTGCTGGAGCAGAACGAGAACACCGCCGTCATCCACGCCGACATGCGCGACACCGACGGCATCTTCTCCCACCCGGACACCAAGCGTCTGATCGACTTCTCGCAGCCGGTGGCCGTGCTGTTCAACTCGGTGTTCCACTGCATCCCGGACAGCGACACCGACGGCCCGCTCGCCGTGGCCCGCCGTGTGGCCGCACGACTCGTGCCCGGCAGCTACTTGGTGATGTGCCAGCTGGTCAGCGAGGACGCCGAGGTCCGCGAGTTCGTCACCAACTTCATGGACCAGGCGACCCAGGGCCACTGGGGCCGGGTGCGCCAGGAGAAGGACGTGGCGCAGCTCTTCGAGGGCCTGGAGATCCTGGAGCCGGGCCTGGTGGAGGTCTCCACCTGGCGCCCCGACACCGAGGTCGCTCCGCGCCAGCTCACCCAGGAGTGGATCGAGTTCGGCGGCGTGGGCCGAATGCCGTAGCGAAGCGCCGTCCTAAGGGGCAGGGGCGTACCGGGCCTTCGTCTCACGCAGCCGCTCCAGCGACTCGCGCGGGTTGAGGGCCTCGTCGCCCAGCCGGTCCAGGACGATCCGGTACTCCTCCGTCTCGTCCTGGTCCTCCAGGAAGGCGGCGCTCTTGATGTGCTCCAGATAGACGATGTCGGGCAGATCGATGCCGCCGAAGCGCAGATAGGTGACGGGAATGGCGGGCGCGGAGGCGTTGGTCACGTCCAAGGGCACGATCTGCAGGGTCACATGGGGGCGCCGGGCCATCTCCTCCAGATACTCGAGCTGCTCGCGCATCACCTCGCGGCTGCCCAGCATCCGCAGCAGTACCGACTCGTCCACGATCGCCCACAGCTGCGGCGCGTCCGGCCGGTGCAGCAGCTCCCGTCGCCGCATCCGCAGCTCCACACGCCGCTGCACCTCACGGCCCGGTGCCGACGGCAGCCCGCGCTCCACCACGGCCTGGGCGTAGGCCTCGGTCTGCAACAGGCCCGGCACGTACTGGAGCTCGAAGGTACGGATGGCGGTCGCCGCCTCCTGCAACCCGACCAGCCGGTCGAACCACTCCGGCATCAGCCGCTTGTCATAGCGCTGCCACCACCCGGGCTCACCGGCCCGCCGCAGCAACTGCAGCAGCACCGAGGCCTCGTACTCCTCGGCCTGGTACAGCTCCAGCAGCGTACGGACATCGGCCTCAGTGGGCGGCCGACGGCCCTTGCCCGCCTCGATGCGCGACAGCTTCGCCGGACTGAACCCGGCGGCGCGTGCCGCCTGGTCCTGGGAGAGCCCGAAGTCCTCACGGATGCCCGTCAGTTGGACGCCGACCAGCATTTTCAGCAGGGTCGGCGCGGGCTCGGACCGGTTCAGATACGGTTCGAGGC
This sequence comes from Streptomyces sp. SD31, assembly GCF_052068475.1. NCBI lineage: Bacteria > Bacillati > Actinomycetota > Actinomycetes > Kitasatosporales > Streptomycetaceae > Streptomyces > Streptomyces sp. SD31. Next base: position 151,565 of record NZ_JBQHCX010000013.1, read on the forward strand.
GGGAGATGCGAGGCGACTCGGCGGACATCCTGACTCCCCGTAGACCGGCATGGGACAGACCGCATTATCGCATCCCGCCGCCTCGTGCCGCTTGAACCGGCGTAAGTGAGGGGCCCAACTTCCGCTTCCCAGCGGTCCGCTGGCCTTCCGTGGACGCCCCCTCGCGGCGGTCCGGGTCAGACCAGGTGGTCGAACTCTCCTTCCTTCGCGCCCGCCAGGAAGGCGGCGATCTCGGCGGGGGTGTAGACGAGGGCCGGCCCGTCGGGGTCGCGGGAGTTGCGCATCGCGACGCTGCCGTCGCCCAGGGGGGCCACCTCGACGCAGTTGCCCTCGGCATTGCTGTGCCGGCTCTTGGTCCAGCGGACGCCCAACGAGCTTGCCCGCACGCCGTTCGGTGCTGTTGGCACTGCACTCTCCTTGCTCACGTTCGGCCACGTGTGCGCCCCGCCGCCCCGACGGGCCCGAGGGCATCACGTGCTCTGTGTCGACACCGCTCGCGCAATTTCCCGTGAAATTGCACGGAGGCGCCGTCGGCGTGGATAATAGTCCGTGGCGTCAACTGCAGCGCGTACCCCCCGCCTTGACCGTGTATCAGGGAGACGTTGTGTCCTTACCTGCGTACGAAGGGCTTCGAGCGCCCGGTAGCGCTGCGCCGCCTGTGGAGAGGGCCGTGGCGCCGGCAGCTCACCCCGGCACCCTGGGCCGGAGCCATCTCGCCAGGCCCGAGCCCCCGTGCACCCCGCCTCGCTCGGCAGCCCTGCGCCTCGTCGGCGCCGAACAGGGTTGCGGCCAGGCCCGCGACTTCGTCCGCCGCACCCTCGGTGACTGGGCCCTCGACCACTGCAGCGCCGACGCCCTCATGGTGGTCACCGAGCTGGCCGCCAACGCCGTACTGCACGCCGCCCCGCACTCCACGGCCCACCCCTCCGCCGCCGGCGAGCCCGAGATCTGGCTGAAGCTCAGCCTCCGCCGCCCCGCCCACCTGGTCTGCGCGGTCACCGATCCGAGCGACGACCCGCCCGTGTACCCGCGCACCAGCGACCCCCTCGACCTCGACGAACACGGGCGCGGGCTGCGCATCATCGACGCCCTGTCCGAACACTGGGGCTGGACCCGACGCCAGCCCCTCGGCAAGACGGTGTGGGCAATGCTCCCCACCGCCCGCCAGGCCTGATCAACGCATAAGTGTCCGTATAGGCCGGCATATTTATTAGGCCGCCATATTCGGGACGCCTCGGGCGGCGGTGTAACGCGGTCGCGTTTGCATGGCGCAGAACCAGGTAGAAGCGGTCACCCCCGACGGCCGAATTTCGGCTGTGCGGGGCGACCCATCCGCCCAGCAATGCGTCAGATCGGATTTCTCGTGAACACTGACCCGGTTTCCGGACACCAGGCGTACGACCGCCCCGCAGACCCCGACCACTCCCTCCGCAGGCAAGCCGCCGCACGCAGAACGGCCCTGGCCATCTGCACGATCGCCGACGTCGCGGCCGGTCTGCTCGGCCTGTGGATCGTGCTGTACCTGCTCGACGCGAACCAAGGCAACGCGTTCGTGGAGTTCGTGCAGGGCACGGCGGACTGGCTCGGCGGATGGGCACAGGACATTTTCACGATGGACACAGAGAGCCTACGAGTCATCCTCAATTACGGTCTCCCGGCCGCCCTTTACCTGCTCCTCGGGCATGGAATTGCCGCCCGTCTCAACAGGGCCTGACGGCATTACCCAGCAGAAGGACCGGAATCATGGCACGCACTTCATCCGAGAACGATCACCCGCCGATTTATGAAGAATTGGTGCGGGAGCGCGGAGACGCCGTGGCGGAAGCCCAGAGAGCAGCCGCACACACGCAGACCCAGGCAGCGGAACTACTGACCGACGGCGAACCACCCCGCTGGGACCGGCCGACGGGACATCATCGGGACCCTCACTTCGGGTGATCCACGGTGGCGGCACCGACAGCTTCGTAGGCCGCAACGACCGCAGTGGGTCGTGGTCGTAGGACTCCTCCGAGGAGCGGCCCGGCCCACCCGTCCGCGGTCGGCATGGGGCCGGCTTGGTGGCGAACAGGGTCAGCGCCGGCAAGGGCAGGACGTACCGCATCGCGAACCGGGCCACGGGGTCTGCCTCACGGGCATCATCGGGACCCTCACCGAAGCCCGGGGCGCGGGCGACGGCGTCGATCCCGGCGTGGACCCGGCGCGCGTACGCGTGCACGAAATGGATGACGGCCGACTTGCTCGTCGACTACGCGGTGCGCCCATGGCCCGTGATGCCCGGCTCGGCGACGGCACCCATACGGGCGAGCACGTCCGGCGACTCCCGACCCGGGCCTCGCTGTGGAGCGCCCTGCACAGCGACCCGCGAGAAGCATCCGACGCCTTCGCCCACCACCGGTCCCCCCACACGAACGCCGCCGACCACACGACCGACCACAAGACGATCCACCACCCCCGAGCTCGACGCCATCCTCTTCGACGGCGACGTCCTCATGGCCCGGCGCACACCTCCGCATGGTCACCTACACGGCAGCGCCCGGAACCACCCACGCAGAGAACCCAAACCTCCTCCGCCCCAGGGCACCCGCGGCGCCACCGCCCTGCCCTGACCGAACGACAAAGAGCGGGACCCAGTGACACTGGGTCCCGCTCTCTCATCCAGGCATCCACCCTGGTCAGCACCTGATCTCTGCTGATCCTGGGTGAGTGCCCCTGGCAGGATTCGAACCTGCGCACACGGCTCCGGAGGCCCCTTGCTAGCAGGGCAACGCGGCAGGTCACGGCCCTGCACCTAGCTGATCAGGCGGGATGAGTCCACGGATAGTCCACCATCCCCGTCTCGTCGTGAACCGCCATTGCCTGGCCCAAGCTCTTGCTTGGTACTGGCTGCTTGTCCCGGACTCGACTACTCGGCCGCGCCTTGCTGTATCCGCTGCTGGGCCCTTTCGTAGAACCTGTTCGCCATCGGTGTGTCGGTAGAGGTGATTCGTACGTAGTCGGCGCTCAGCTCTCGAGTTCTGGCTTCGAGGACCGCCAGGTCGGATGCCTCGGTCATGAGGCTGATCTCGGTGTCTGCGCGGTGCTTGAGCGCGGTGTAGGCGCGGGCAGATGCGAGATGGTCAGCCGCCGTCTTTGGTGAGCCCAGAAAAGCTGCAGTGGCCGCGATGGCTCCGGAGACGGCGCCGAGCCCACTGAAAAAGACTTGCGGGCCGACTTTGACAGCCACCAGAAGGCTGCATATTGCGGTCACGCAGGCGGGGATGAACACCATTAGCCGCCCCCACTTCTCTGCGCTCTTGGCCGCTTCGAAGTATCCCTGAGCGGTGTAGAGGCAGTTGCTCTGGATACGCGCCAGTTCGGTCTTGATACTCTCGAACGGCGTGTCAGAAGTAGACATAGGGTCCAATCCGGGGCGGACTGATGTGTGGGTTGGTGGCAAGGAAGCTGCAGAGCCATTCCATGCCGGGGACGGAGGCTCTGATCTCCTTGCGGTAGCGGGTGGTGAGGTAGCCAGCCGTGTACAGCGCGACGAGCACGGCGCGTCGGACGGCAGCGTTGGTTTCCCCCTCGAAGCGGTGGCGGAGCATCTGGGCCTCGGCAAGGGACGAGTGCTCTCCGATGTAGCGGGCGGCGAACTCGCGGGCGTATTCGGCCCGGTTACGGTCCCCGAGAATGTTCCACGCTGCTTCTTTCGCTCGTTCATCCTTGATGCCCATGGCGATGAGGTAGCGCAGGATGCGCTGCTCAATCAGTGGGTGTGTGGCGCTGTTGCTGGAGTGCAGAAACCGGACCAGGGTGGTTTCGATCTCGGGCGCTCTTCTCTTGGCTGCGTTGAGGTACTTGAACACGTGCGTGATGGCGTGTGGGAGGCGGGTGAGATTGTCCAGGCACCAGCCGACGGCGCGATCATCTCTGATCATGCGGAGTTGACCGAGAACGAAACGGACCTGGTTACCGTTGAACTTCCCCTCTTTGGCGATCTTCTCGAAGTAGGCTGCGAGATCTTCGCGAGCCCGTGGGCGTCCGCTCTTGATGGCGCCGGCGAGCGAGTCATGTCGGATGTCGGTTTCGCGTTCCCGGGCGTCCTGGGGATCAAGGATGACGGTCTTGCTGGAGGAGATAGCGAGCCTCCTGGAGCGCAGTTGGCTGTTCACGCCGAGGAAGAGATCACGCAGCTCGCTCCAGTCTGGGTGGAAGACCTTGATGTCGTCGGAGTAGCGCAGGAACCGGGCGCTGTTCTGGGCCAGATAGGAATCGACAGGGGCCAGGTAGAGATTGGCGAGTATGCCGGAGGCGTCCGGTCCTTGGGGTAGGCCCCAAGCGTGGTTGATGGTCTGGAACCGGGTGAGGAAGTCGATGATGTGGCCGGCGGCCGGACCGTCACCACCGAGGGCTTCTAGATCGTCTCCGAGCATGGCCACGTCGATGTGCTCGTAGAAGGCCGCGATGTCGAGGTAGGCGACCTTGAGTGAAGTGTCGGAGCGGATAGCCTGAAGCGACTTCGCCCGGTAGGAGGACCAGCTGGGCCACCATCCGATAGGCTCGCCCTTGAAGCGGTTCCATCGGTAGCTGGAGACGCCGGGGTGAAGCTGGCAGTCGATCTGATCAGCGATGGTGAAGACCAGTGCGTCGTAGATAAGCCGGTCTCGGGTGGAGAAACGGGCCAGTGGCCGCACGGTCAAATCGGTCTTGGGGAAGTCGATGATGCTGGTACTTTCCGGGCCGCATGCGTCGTTCTCGATGGCCCGCACCAGCGTTTCGCGGTAGCCGCGTTCCCACTGGTGTTGTACGTCCTGATACCCGATGACGTCGGGGACCTCTGATTGATGTTCGCCCGCTATGAGCAGGTCTTTGGCTTTGGTGAGCCTGTTGGGAAGGTCCACCGGTCCCCTTTGTCGAATGAAGGCGCCTTACCCGCGATGGTATCTGGGAGGGGCAGGGGCTCGGTTGCGGTCTAGCTCGCTTGTGACCGGTCTCCCACCAGCCGATGAGGGGCAAGTGCGCGCGGTTAAGCGGATGGTTTACCAGCCGCCGAGGTGCCCCGTCACGACCAGACACCAGTTGAAGCGCTGCACCGCCAACACGCTTTCCCACTGTGTTGGGTCGGTGGTGGGCGTCGGCCTCGGGAGTTCACCTGCGTTCATGGGCGGCCGGCCATCGGGGCGGGAGCGGCTCTGGGTCTCGTCTGAACGGCCGTGAACGGCGCTGAATGAGACGGGAACTGAGACGGAGCGGGCCGACCCTCACGCCCGGGCGGTGTCGGTCCCTCGTGCCATCATCCTCGCGTGTTGAAGATCCCCGGATATGAAGGCGGCCCTCTGGTCGAGGGCAGTGCCTACCTTGACGATCCGTTGTTCTGGCCCGTGCACCTCGGCACCTGCCTGCGAGGCGAGGACGCGCAACGAGCCGCGTTCGGAGCCGACTGGGACGCGGCCATGGAGCTCTACCGCGTGCTCTCCGCCGAGCAGGAGTGGCCGATGTTCAGCGTGCCCCTCCACTCCGGCCACACCATCTACGTCGTCTACCGAAACTTCGACGGAGACCGAGGGGTGGACTATCTGATACATCACCCGACTTGGCCGGCAGCGGAAACCTTCGCTGTGGATGACGGTCACTTCATGGGCCCCGGCACGGCCTGGCCGGAGTTGCTGTCCGCTGCTCGACAGCCGTCAACAAAGGGCGTTGACGACCCCGACGCCCGTCTCTTGCTGCTCTTCCCCACACTCGGCGACGCGCAACTTCCCGACGACGCAAACGTTGCCGTCACCACCGCGCTCAGCGCTCTCACCTTGATCGAAGAGCCCGCCGACGTGGCGAACATGCTCCTTGAGAACCAGGGCCAATGGGCTCCCGCTCACTGGAGGCTGGCAGGAGGCCTCTGCATCAACGACGGCGGGCATTCCTACCGAAACCCCAGCAACGCCTTCGCTCTGCCCGAGGGCTGCCTTCTAGAGATCAGTCACGCACTGAACGGCGGAGAAGCGCCGGATCACCAGACATCCGGCTGAAGCTCTGAGATTGGGAAGCTGAGGCGATCTATGGGTACTTGTCTTGCTGACCTGCGGTGGAGCTGTGCCGGTGCACGGACGGGCGCCCCTTGCTGCCCGGTGTTCCCCGTGGTTCCCCACAGGATCTGGCACATGACTTGTGACCTACCTCAAGGCCGCGTCAGTGCCGCCGTGCCCGGACGTGCGTCACGAGTAATCGCGAAGAGTGCCGCCAACTCTTCCGCTGCATATGTAGAGTTAGCCTATGGAGCAACCCTTTCGGATCACGTCGGCGATGCTCGACGTCATGGAGGCGTTTCTGACATCCGGCGAGCTGTACGGTTTCGCTGTGGCCAGAGCCGCAGGAAGGCCGACGGGCAGTGTGTATCCCATCCTTGCCCGCCTGGAGCAGGCCGGATGGCTGGAGAGCCGTTGGGAGGATGAGCACCCTGAGGAAGGTCGCCCTCGGCGGCGCTTCTACTCCCTCACCAGTGACGGGGCTGCAGCAAGTCGGGCCACTGTGTTGGAGAGGCGAGGCGAACTACCGTCCGCACGGAGCGGCGGCAGACTACGGCCTGCCCTACGGCTGATGCCCCGTTGGGGGAACGCTTGGTGAGCGCGCTCGAGATCCTCGTTCCTCTCGTGCTGGGAGCAGTTGTCAACGAGGCGATTGACGTCTGTCCCTGGCTGGCTCGTAAGTTGGTGCGTTGGTCTGCGCGGCGCATCACTGATGCTCCGATGGCTCAGCGGTACGAAGAGGAGTGGCTTGCTGGCCTCGAAGATCGCCCTGGGAAGCTGCTGCAACTGATCTCTGCGATCTCCATCGTCGTCGGAGCGTCCTGGCGGATGCGAGATATCTTCCGCACAGCGGATACAGGAGCCGGCGCGAGGGGGCGAAGGCGGAGGCCCCGTTCTCACGTGCGGCTGGCGTTTCCGGACAGCCTTGGTGGGCTTCGCTCGTACTGGGGCTACGCAACGTCTGTGCTATCGCCAGCCGTTTGGATGACTGAGGGCGTGGCGTTGGCCCTAGTTCTTGCTGGCGCGAGCATCCTGTACTTCGCATTTCAGGTGCCGACTTACTGTGGTGCTGCGACTCGTGATGGCACGGGATGCCGGAATAACGCGCGCGGCCTGCTGCTGGGATGCCGTATTCACCAGAGCCGTTGGGCCCGGCTGAGAAGGCTCCGGCGCACGGCTCGCTGAGATTCCATGCTGGTCAACACTGCGAACGACCGGCCCTTGATCTCGTGTGGGCCGGTTTTTTCGTGTGCTGTCGCTTCTGAACGAGAACCGGTGACACCCGCTTTAGGAGTTCGATCCCGGGTCGCTTGGAAGCACCTCACCGCAGGAGGACATGGTCAAGTTCGCCCGCCCCGGACCGCTGGTGTTTCTCTACGTTGATGTCAGCCGTGGATGTCACCCCGTCCGTTCTGGGCGTCGATAAGAGAGCGTGGGCACGGCTTGGTGTGATGCCAAGGACGAGCGGTGTTTTTTGGGCCCTGTGGACGAGTAACACACGGCGGTTGGTGACCTGGCTGGCTTGGATACGATCCACCGATGGAATGGTGGAAGACGATCGCGCCGCTTGTTGGGGTCGTTGTGGGCAGCCTCGGCACGCTGCTGGGGCAGAAGCTTGCTGACACCCGCACCCTCCGGCGGGACCGAATATTGGCGCAGGAAGAAGCAAAGATTCGTCTGCGCGCGGAGCGGGTCAGCCTCCAGCGAGAAGCGATCATCGAGATTCAGCACGGCCTCGAAGCCATCATGGCAGCGAACGTTCCTAGTCGAGGACGATCACTGAGTACTGAATTCCGCGCGGCGGCTACGCAGTCGGCTCTTCACCTCAACGCGCACATCGCTCGCCTGGAAGATCGAGAGCTTTCTGCTGGCGTGCAAGAGTGGCTGGGGGCTCATGCGAACGCTGAGGCGGCCCGGACTGCCTTGGACGATCTCCAAGATCGTTTGAGCCGTCAGCTGCGGGCTCTGTACTCGGATCAGCCGGTGTAGCTGCGCGCTCACCGGCGGAGCAGTTGTGGTTGAGCGCGAGTTAGCTGCGTAATCACGCGACATCTTCGTCCAGAAACCAACTCGGATGCCGGCTCAGTCTTGGGTTGTGTGGCCCTCGCCTGCCTTGATGGTTCGCAGGTGTTCCCGTTCGCCTGCCCTCTGCTGGCGTTACGAGTTGACCCTAGCGGAGCGCCTCAGTCGGTTCGCTTGCCGGCGTCAGGCTTTCTGACCCTGAAGAACGCTTGCGGCAAGATCGTCGACGGAACGACGCAGCTCTCGTTCTGACAGCGAGTTCTTGGGGCCGAACCGCTCGACATAGAGGGTTGCCCCGTCTCCCACTTCGACGGTCAGCTGAGCCTTCCAAGCGTCGCCATAAAGGACTTGGCGGGCAGCGGCGCGCCCTTCGATCAGCAGCGGCTCTGCCTTTTCCGGGATCACGTCTGTTGCATCTACCGTCTGCTGCAAAGACGCCGTTGTGGGGTAGAAGGCGACCACGAAGCCTGCTGGTTCTTCCGCGCCGTCCTCCGTCATCATCAGGTAGCAGGAGGCTCCACCTTCCTCCTCGGCCACTGGAGACGCCTCCCTGACGCTTAGCTGTCGCTGCATGGCATCGCTCACGAGCTCGCAGACCGTCCCCTCACTGACTCCGGAAATGATTGGAGCGCTTGCAGACGCCGTGGCGTTCGTAGCCTCGGAGGCGTGCGCGATGGCATAGCCGATGCCAACACCGACAGTGAGAGAGAGCGCCGCGGTAAGGGCCATCGTGCCTGTCACTGGGCCACGACGGCGTTTCATGAAGGTCACAGGCTCCTCGGAGGAGGCTGCTGCCTGGGTGCTCTCGTGTGTGGAGGTGTCCTCGCTGACCATGACGAGAGGATCACATCGGTGCTGAGGCCGTTGGTGCGAAGATGCCTCATCGTTATGCGTTGAGCCATCAGCTTGGGAAGCTAAGGTGATCTAGGCGCATTCTCACGTCTGACCTGCACCTCAGCAGTGCTGGCGCCCGGAGGGCGGATGATTGGCTCCCCGTGGTTCCCCGCACAATCTGGCACGGGTCTGGCACTGGACCTCTTCGTCTGATCTCTCGTCCGGGGAGCCATAGAAGTCTGATGGGTTGATCGGCCGGCAATGGCGGCTGGCGGTTTAGACCGTGCCCTACGTGGCGAGGCGTCGTTGACCTCGGTAGTCCTCGACGTTCGTCATTACCGGCAACGGGCGCCCGGGGAGAGCCGAGCCACACCGCTTGCGTTGCAGCGGAGTGGCTGTGCCGGTGAGCTGAACCTGGTGTAGGTGCAGGTCACCGCTTCCTTCTGTTTCTTTCGGGCGTTCGGCTGACATGTCCGCGTGCGTACCGGCCCGCGGCCACACAGGCGTGCAGGATTTCATTGCATGGGAACACCGAATGCCGTCGGTCATGAAGTTGTGCGACGGGAGGTACGGCTGGCACTGGTGATGAACGGCGGTGTGAGCCTTGCCGTCTGGATGGGTGGCGTCACGCACGAGCTCGATCTGCTGCGGAATGCCTCCGCTCCCCCTCATAGGGAAGGCCACGGTTCAGACGAAGTCCAGCGTATCTGGCGCGAGGTACTGGCCGCGGCCGAGGAACGTGTGGTCATCGATGTCGTGTCGGGGACATCGGCTGGCGGGCTCAACGGCGTGCTGCTGGCCACCGCGATCGCCCGGGGGCGCGCGCTGCCGCCACTGCGTGATGTATGGAAGGAGTCGGCCTCGCTGACCCGGCTTCTCCATGGGGCGACCACGTCGAGCATTCTCAACGGCGAGACCTTCCGGGAAGAGGTCGCCGATGCCGTTGAGCGAATCGATCAAGCTGTGGGACGCGAGACCAATGCGGTGGAGTTGCTCGTGACTGCCACAGCGCTGGGCGGGGCGGGCTTTCCGTTCAAGGACAGCTTCTCCAACCCCTTCGAAGTCCAGGATCACCGCCGCCTGTACCAGTTCCGGCACGGACACCGGTGGACTTATAGCAGGGCTGGGAACGGGTGGAGCTTCGAGCAGGAACAGCAGAATGACTTCGCTGCGCAATTCTCCGCTCGCCTAGTGCTCGCCGCCAGGGCTTCCGCAAGCTACCCCGCCGCCTTCCCGCCCGTGGACAGCCAACCGCTGAAGGACCATCAGCTGCGCCGACGGCCGCTGTCGGAGTCAGATGCCAGCTGTGTCATGGACGGCGGGGTCCTCAACAACGCCCCTTTCGAGCCGGTCCTCGCTGCCATCACGAGCCGGGGTATCGCGTTCAGCCCCATTCGGCGCGTGCTCGTCTACGTCGTGCCGTCCACCGGTCAAGCCATGGCAAGCCCAGGCGACGCCACAGAATGCCGTGACATCCCGATCTACAAGCCTCCGATGAGTGCGCTGCAGTACCCGACGGAAGCGAACCTGCGGTCCTCGGTCGAGGAGATGCTCACCAGGCTGCGTGGCCGGGCTCAGGACATGCCCAGCGACCTCCTGGCGCGTATGTGGAGGGAGGCACATGCACCCACCTCTTCCGTAGAGCAACTTCCCGGCCCTGGCGGGTCCACTCCACTGGCGGACCACCTGATCAAAGCGGCGCGCGACCTGCTCGGAGAGTACCGGCGAAATCGGGTCTACGCGGGAGTGCTAGACGCCCGCCGCAGGCTCGCCGACGGCAGGACCGAAATCACTTTCGCCACCCCCCGCGACGGGACGATCGATGACTGTGCCCGTGTACTGCTCCGCCCTGATCCCCTTTCCTGGGTCCCGCGCTGGAAGTCGTCGGAGCTGACGGGCCCGTGGGACACATGGCAATGGGGACTGGCCGCGACGGAACGTCTCCTGCAGTGCCTGAGTGTGCACCTGCGCCATCTAGCCGACCATAAACCTTCAGGAAAGGAGCGCCTCTCCGAAAAGGCACAGACAGCACTCGTCGACGGCGACCGGCAGGTCACCGAAGTACTCCGAAAAGTACTGGCCATGATGGAAACGGCCGATACCGACCTACAGTCCAAGGTCGACGCTATGGAGCAACCCGTCTCCATCGAGACGCTGGCCTCCGCGATCCACCACACGTACACCGACCTCCACATGCCGGCCAACCTGCTGGACCTCGTCCAGGAAGCAAGCGGTGCATATGTACACGCCGTCACGGAAGCTGGATTGAGCAACGGATTTACTGCTGAAAAGGTCATGAGCAGCTGTCTTGCCATCGAAGTCGTCACACGCGTGTATGCGACGCCGGGCAAGCTCCTCACACCTCTGCCGCCGGAGTTCTCCTTCCTCAGACTCAGCCCGGACAACATGAGCCCCCTCATCCGCGATCCTGACCTGGTGGATCTCGGGGACAAGAAGCTCTACGGGCTTAGGCTCGGACACTTCGGAGCCTTCGTCGACCCGGATTGGCGCCGATCGGACTTCGCCTGGGGCCGCCTGGATGCCGTCAACCACTTGCTGTCGCTCTTTGAGCTCCCTGCTGCGGACCGGCAGGAGTTCAAGCGCCGACTGCACCTCGCGATCCTGAAGGATGAGGCACCCCGAACTCATGAGGATGTGCCTCCGAGCGAGGAAGAGGCGATTAGTTGGCTGGAGGGCCATCTCAACCAGGCAAAGAAGACAGACTCCGAAATTCTGGGTGACGTCGTAGAGACCGAGGCCGGAAAACAACTGCTGCGCGACTTGTCGGGCGCGCTAGTCCGGATCATCAACAGCACCCTCCCGCCCGACGCAGCGGAGGGAGGGATGAAGACCCCCTGGCGTAAAGCCGTTCAGGTCGGGCGAATTGCTTTCGCACCCCATTCGCCGGTTGGAGGCCCACTGGCGTGGATTCTGCGCCCCCTCACCATCTGGCCACGGCGCAGAGCCCGCCGGGCGCTAAGTGGTGACCCTCGCGACTTGCACCCTCAAGTGCTCCGCGCATTTCTGGGCAACGTCGGTTGTGCCGTCCTTGTCCTCATCGGGCTTGCAGTGCTGGTCACCTGGCTGGCGAGCCGACGCTGACGGCTGGTGCTCACGGCTGGCCCTGTGAGCCGGCCGGTCATCATGCCGGCGAGGTCGCTGCTGTCACGCCGCGAGGGATTGTCGCGACGCCGCACGTTGGCCTGATTGGTCAGTCTGAGGGTGGGCGGAGACATCCGCCCTAAAGCGTGTTGCAGAACGCGGACCGATCTTGCAAAAGGTGCTTCGAGGGCGCTGCCAGGACGGAGGAAATCGGCGCACAACCGGGCAGTCGACCTTGCCGTGGGTGGCCGGATCCTGTCGTGATCGCCGTTCTGAAACACGCTTTAGGCAAGGCACCCATCTATGGACTGCCAGACCTACGCCCCGCTGGATCTGCGACCGGACGATGTCTTCGGGTATCGGAGCCGTCGGGTGCAGGCTGGTGGAGGGGGGTGACTGCCACGCGCTCGGGCTGAAAGCTGCTGCCGACGCTGCTGTGCGGGGCTCGTTGTCAGAGCCCCCGCCTAGCCTTGGGGCCACAACTCGGCTTAGACCGTGTCCTACCTGGTGAGGCGGATGAGTCGTTTGTAGCAACACAGGGCGGCAGCGAGGCCGAGCCGGCCGGCTGAAGCGGTCGGTCTAGTTGAGACGGACCTGACCCTCCCCGAACGAGGCTGGGGCTCGGTGCTGCTCCACCGGACTCGACCCTCGGTCGGCAAGCAGTGGACCGACTCGGGGGAGACCCACGACGACCGCGGCCTGAAGAACCGACCGACCGAGGATGTCAGGCGGGTGCCGATCCCGCCCCACCTCGTCGCCGTGCTCTGCGAGCACCTCACCACCTTCGGCACGGCGGATGACGGGCGGCTCTTCTTCAGTGAGAAGGGCTCCGTGGTCCCGTCCTCGACCTACTACCGTGTGTGGCAGGAAGCTCGGCTTCTCGCGTTACCGCCGGCCGTAGCTTCCTCGCCTCTCGCGAGTCGCCCGTACGACCTTCGGCACTCGGCGCTGTCGACATGGCTCAACGCAGGTGTCGATCCGACCGAGGTTGCCGAGCGCGCTGGTAACAGCGTTGAGGTCCTGCTGGCCCGCTACGCGAAGTGTCTCGACGGACGGCAGGATGTTGCCAACCGGCGTATCGAGGAGCTCCTTCGCGAGTACGAGTGAGACGTCCTGCACCAACACCGAGGCCCCGGGCATCTTGTCCGGGGTCTCCCTCGTTTTGAGCCCTACCTGCTGCGATGCTCAGGCCCAGAGCAGATGAGGGGGGCTCGTGGAGCTGAAGGTCACGCGGTGGAAGCGGTACGGACATGATCGCCTGTATGCGAACCTGCCCGATGGCACCGCTGTCGGTTGGGCGGACCTGAGTACGGGGGACATCACGGTCTTGCGTGCTGAGCATCGTGACGACGTGATCGCCGTGCTGACACACCACTTACAGAACAACCCCGATCTAGTCGTTCCAGAGAAAGCACCCGAAGCTGATGCGCGTCCGATGCTGCCGCCTCTGACGCCGGACGATGACCTGGCCGTCAACTCTCCCGGAGCATCCCTCCGCCAGCTGCTCAAAGAATCTGGCCCGGGCCTAATGGAGCGTGTCGTTTCACGGCTGCTGCGGCGCCCCACAGAGTGGGACTCCTGGCGGAAGGGGCTGGCGGGAGAGAGGAGAGTGGGGGCCGAGCTGAACCGCTTAGCGCGCCACGGCTGGCGGGTCCTGCACTCCATCCCCCTGGCCAACAACGTGGACGTCGATCACTTGCTGATCGGGCCTGGTGGGGTGTTCAGCATCAATACAAAGCACCACCACAAGAAGGCCGTATGGGTCGGCGACGATGCCGTGAAGGTCGATCACGGAAAACCAGCGCCCTACGCACGCAAGAGCCGGGCGGAGGCCAAGCGAGTAGTCCGAGTGCTTGAGCACTATTGCGGTTTTCCCGTACCGGTGGAGCCAGTGCTCGTCTTCGTCGGCGTGACCGATCTGAAGGTGGTCGCCACGCAGCTCAGCGTGCGGGTGTACCAGGAACGCCAAGTAGCAGCACTGGCGCCGCTCTCAGGGATGCTGACGACCGATCAGGTCGAGCAGGTGTACCGCGTGGCTCGCCATCGCCAGGCTTGGAGCCGGGCCTGAGCCGGTGCGCCTCAGTGAGGTGCCGGCCACCCCCCGAGAGAGCTGTGGGTGACCTTCACTGCGTGACGATGATCCGGGCGGCCGCCTGGCGCTGCTGCGGGCCCTCGTCTTTTCCTGGACCTCACCTGCGGCGATGCTCCAAGATCCCGTCCACGCCTCGTCCACAGACGCCGACGTACAGCCGCTCCGAGCGGCACACGCCTGCACATACGCGAAGACCCCGACCGCAGCGTTTCCGCTGGTGACGGGGTCTTTGGGCACCTCATACAGGGTGCCCCCGGCAGGATTCGAACCTGCGCACACGGCTCCGGAGGCCGTTGCTCTATCCCCTGAGCTACGGGGGCGTGTCGGGCGCCTTGCTTGGCGGCGACGGGTAGAACACTACCAGTTCCTCCGGGGTGTTCATGAACAGGTTTCTGGGGTGGTGGCACCGGGTGCGACCTGGGGTGGCGCGTCCTCAGGGGGTGGAAGTGGGGAAAACCCGGACGCGGTGGCCGGTCTCGACCTACTCTCGAGTTGTGCCAGGCGCGTCGGGCCGGGTGCTTGTTGTGGACGACAACAAGGTCATCCGGCAGCTGATCAGGGTCAATCTCGAACTGGAGGGGTTCGAGGTGGTGACCGCGGCCGATGGTGCCGAGTGTCTGGATGTCGTTCATCAGGTACGGCCCGATGCGGTCACCCTGGATGTCGTCATGCCGCGCCTCGACGGGCTGCGGACCGCCGCACGGCTGCGTGCCGACCCCCGTACCCGCGATCTTCCCCTCGCCATCGTGAGCGCCTGCACCCAGTACGAGGTCGACAGCGGCCTCGACGTCGGCGTCGACGCCTTCCTGCCCAAGCCCTTCGAACCCGCCGAACTCGTCAGCGTCGTACGGCGGTTGATCGAGCGGGAGAGGGGTGGGGAGAGGAGCGGGGAGCTGAGTGGAGAGCGGGGCGGGAACGCCGAGGGTGCGGTCGAGGCCGCGGGCGCCGGCGAGATCGTATTCGGGAGCGTCTTCGGCGCCGGTGAGGCCGCCGGGCGCACCGGCGCCTGACAACCTCTGCCGGCGCGGCCGCCGACCACGCTGCGCGGCCTCGCCGCCCGTGACGTCCGCGGCATACACATCGCCCGCACGCCCGCACGCCCGCACGCCTGCGGCGCTCGCGCCGTGCCCTTACCGCACCCCGTCCGCCCCACCCCTTCTACCCACGGACGCCCCACCCGTCCACATCCCGGGACCCCACCCAAACCCATTCGCATACCCACCCCCCTCCTCCCCTACGCTTGTCCCGTGACCCCCGTCGAGCTCTCCCGTACCGTGCTGCGCGCGGTGCGTCGTGCTGTCGATGAGGGGGAGCTGCGGGTCGCCGTGCCGGAGCGGGCCGTGGTGAGCGTTCCCGGGCCCGGTGGCTGTGGTGACTACGCCACCAACATCGCCCTCCAGCTCGCCCGCCCCGCCGGACAGCCGCCCCTGCGCGTCGCCGAGATCCTGCGGCCGCACCTCGCCGGCGTGGACGGTGTCGCCGACGTCGTCGTTACCGGACCCGGCTTCCTCAACATCAGCCTGGGCGGCGCCGCGCCCGTCGCCCTCGTCGAGGAGATCCTGCGGCGTGGCACCCGGTACGGGTACGCCCACGGTCCCTCCGCGGACTTCGTGCCGCTGTACTGCCCGCCCGAGGTGCGCGCGGTGGTCGTGATGGACGCCGTCGCCCGGATCCTGCGGTCCCAGGGCGCCCTCGTCCGCACGCGTTGCGAGGCCGCGCTCGAGCCGCGGTGGGCCGACATCCTGGGCGTACGTGTCGACGTGCACGGCGCGCAGGACTCGCCGGCCCCGCCCCACTTCCTCGTGCGTCCGGTGCCCGCCCCCGCCGACCCCCTGCCGCTCGGCCGTGACGCCGCCCGCTGGGCCCTGCTGCACCCCGCCGCCCACGACCGACCCCGTATCACTGACGACCACCTCGTCCAGCGCGAGGGCAACCCCCTCTTCCGCGTCCGCTACGCCCACGCCCGCATCCGGGCCCTCGGCCGCAACGCCGCCGACCTCGGCTTCACCTCTGAGCCCGGCCAGCCCGGCCAACCCCGGCAACCCCGGCAACCCGGATCCGTCGAGGCCGCGCAGAACCTCCTCGCCGCCCTCGCCGACCACCCCCGCGTCCTGGCCCGAGCCGCAGCGGACCGCACCCCCGACCGTCTCGCCCGGCACCTCGTCACCGTCGCCGATGCCGTCCTCCCTCTGCTGCCCGCCGTCCTGCCCCGTGGTGCGGAGAAACCCTCGGCCACCCACCGCGCCCGGCTCGCGCTCGCCGAAGCCGCCGGGACGGTGCTGGCCGGTGGCCTGTCCCTGCTCGGCATCGACGCACCCGAACACCTCTGAGAGAGCCCACGACAGTCATGAGCCGTTCCGCACACCCCGCCGGGCCCCGCCACGCCGACGTCCTCCCCGAGGGGCACTACTCCGCGCCGCCCACCGACCTCAACGCCCTCGACCCGAAGGTGTGGGCCCAGACCGTCGCCCGTAACGCCGACGGCGTCGTCACCGTCGGCGGTGTCGACGTGAAGACGCTCGCCGAACAGCACGGCACGCCGGCCTACTTCCTCGACGAGGCCGACTTCCGGGCCCGGGCGCAGGCTTGGCGCACCGCCTTCGGGGCCGACGCCGACGTGTTCTACGCCGGCAAGGCGTTCCTCTCCCGTGCCGTCGTGCGGTGGCTGCACGAGGAAGGGCTCAACCTGGATGTGTGTTCCGGTGGCGAGCTCGCCACCGCCCTCTCGGCCGGCATGCCCGCCGACCGCATCGCCTTCCACGGCAACAACAAGTCCGTGGAAGAGATCCACCGGGCCATCGAGGCCGGCGTCGGGCGTATCGTCCTCGACTCCTTCCAGGAGATCGTCCGCGTCGCCCACATCGCGCAGGAACTCGGCAAGCGACAGCGCGTCCAGATCCGGATCACCGTCGGGGTCGAGGCGCATACGCACGAGTTCATCGCCACCGCCCATGAGGACCAGAAGTTCGGCATCCCGCTCGCCGGGGGGCAGGCCGCCGAGGCCGTGCGGCGTGCGCTGAAGCTCGACGGGCTGGAGCTCATCGGGATCCACAGCCACATCGGGTCGCAGATCTTCGACATGTCGGGGTTCGAGGTGGCCGCGCACCGTGTCGTCGGGCTGCTGAAGGACATCCGCGACGAGCACGGCGTCGAGCTTCCCGAGATCGACCTCGGGGGCGGCCTCGGTATCGCGTACACGAGTGACGACGACCCCCGCGAGCCCCACGAGATCGCCAAGGCGCTCACCGAGATCGTCACCCGCGAGTGCGAGGTCGCCCGCCTCCGTACCCCCCGTATCTCCGTCGAGCCGGGGCGCGCCATCGTCGGGCCGACCGCCTTCACGCTCTACGAGGTCGGCACCATCAAGCCTCTCGACGGGCTGCGGACGTACGTCTCCGTCGACGGCGGCATGTCCGACAACATCCGTACGGCGCTGTACGACGCCGAGTACAGCGTCGCCCTCGTCTCACGCACCTCCGACGCCGAACCCATGCTCGCCCGTGTCGTCGGCAAGCACTGCGAGAGCGGGGACATCGTCGTGAAGGACGCGTTCCTCCCCGCCGACCTGGCACCGGGTGACCTCATCGCCGTACCGGCCACGGGCGCCTACTGCCGGTCCATGGCCAGCAACTACAACCACGTGCTGCGGCCGCCGGTCGTCGCCGTGAACGACGGCGAGGCCCGGGTGATCGTCCGCCGTGAGACGGAGGAGGACCTCCTGCGTCTCGACGTCGGGTAACCCCGGAGACGGCCCCGGAGAGGACCTGGGGAGACCTGGGGGAGACCCGGGGGTGGAAGATCTCCTGTCTTCCACCCCCGTACAAATGAAATAGATGTCTCACGATCCGGACGAAGGGCAGAAACTCCCGTCCGGTGAGTGAGACTGGTGCAACCGTAGACGGTAAGAGGAAACGAGGTCGGATGATGCGTACGCGTCCGCTGAAGGTGGCGCTGCTGGGCTGTGGAGTTGTCGGCTCAGAGGTGGCGCGCATCATGACGACGCACGCCGACGACCTCGCCGCCCGGATCGGGGCCCCCGTGGAGCTCGCGGGGGTGGCCGTACGGCGGCCGTCCAAGGTCCGTGAGGGCATCGACCCCGGGCTCGTCACCACCGACGCCACCGCCCTCGTCAAACGCGGTGACATCGATGTGGTGGTCGAGGTCATCGGCGGCATCGAGCCCGCCCGCACCCTCATCACCACCGCCTTCGAGCACGGCGCGTCGGTCGTCTCCGCGAACAAGGCGCTCCTCGCCCAGGACGGCGCCGCCCTGCACGCCGCCGCCGAGCAGCACGGCCGCGACCTCTACTACGAGGCCGCCGTCGCCGGCGCCATCCCGCTGATCCGCCCGCTGCGCGAGTCCCTCGCCGGCGACAAGGTCAACCGCGTGCTCGGCATCGTCAACGGCACGACGAACTTCATCCTCGACAAGATGGACTCGACCGGCGCCGGGTATCAGGAGGCCCTCGACGAGGCCACCGCCCTCGGGTACGCCGAAGCCGACCCGACCGCCGACGTCGAGGGCTTCGACGCTGCCGCCAAGGCCGCTATCCTCGCCGGAATCGCCTTCCACACGCGCGTGCGCCTCGACGACGTCTACCGCGAGGGCATGACCGAGGTGACCGCCGCCGACTTCGCCTCCGCGAAGAACATGGGCTGCACCATCAAGCTGCTCGCCATCTGCGAGCGGGCCGGGGACGGCCAGTCGGTCACCGCGCGCGTGCATCCCGCCATGATCCCGCTGACCCACCCGCTGGCCTCCGTGCGCGGCGCGTACAACGCCGTGTTCGTCGAGTCCGACGCCTCCGGGCAGCTCATGTTCTACGGCCCCGGCGCGGGCGGCTCCCCGACCGCGTCCGCCGTACTCGGCGACCTCGTCGCCGTATGCCGCAACCGGCTCAGCGGGGCAACGGGGCCCGGCGAGTCGGCGTACGCCGCCCTGACCGTGTCGCCGATGGGCGACGTCGTCACGCGCTACCACATCAGCCTCGATGTGGCGGACAAACCGGGTGTTCTCGCCCAGGTGGCGACCGTGTTCGCCGAGCACGGAGTCTCGATCGATACGGTTCGCCAGCAGGGCAAGGACGGCGAGGCCTCCCTTGTCGTCGTCACCCACCGTGCGTCCGACGCGGCCCTCGGCGGGACCGTGGAGGCGCTGCGCAACCTCGACACCGTGCGGGGTGTCGCCAGCATCATGCGGGTTGAAGGAGAGTAACCAGCAATGACCCACCAGTGGCGCGGAATCATCGAGGAGTACCGGGACCGGCTGCCCGTCTCCGACACCACGCCGGTCGTGACGCTCCGTGAGGGCGGCACGCCCCTCGTGCCCGCGCAGGTGCTCTCCGAGCGCACGGGCTGCGAGGTCCACCTCAAGGTGGAAGGCGCCAACCCCACCGGGTCCTTCAAGGACCGCGGTATGACCATGGCCATCACCAAGGCCAAGGAGGAGGGCGCGAAGGCGGTCATCTGCGCCTCCACCGGCAACACGTCGGCCTCCGCCGCCGCCTACGCCGTACGCGCGGGCATGGTTTCGGCCGTTCTCGTCCCGCAGGGCAAGATCGCGCTCGGCAAGATGGGCCAGGCTCTCGTGCACGGTGCGAAGATCCTCCAGGTCGACGGCAACTTCGACGACTGCCTCACGCTCGCCCGCGACCTGAGCGACAACTACCCCGTGGCGCTGGTCAATTCAGTCAATCCGGTGCGTATCGAGGGGCAGAAGACGGCCGCCTTCGAGATCGTGGACATGCTGGGCGACGCCCCCGACATCCACGTCCTGCCGGTGGGCAACGCGGGCAACATCACCGCGTACTGGAAGGGCTACACGGAGTACGCCGCCGACGGTGTCTCGAAGCAGACCCCGCGCATGTGGGGCTTCCAGGCCTCCGGCTCCGCGCCCATCGTGCGCGGCGAGGTCGTCAAGGACCCGTCGACCATCGCCACCGCCATCCGCATCGGCAACCCCGCGTCCTGGCAGTACGCGCTCGCCGCGCGGGACGAGTCCGGTGGCTTCATCGACGAGGTGACGGACCGTGAAATCCTGCGCGCCTACCGGCTGTTGGCCGCGCAGGAGGGCGTCTTCGTGGAGCCCGCGTCCGCCGCGTCCGTCGCCGGTCTGCTGAAGGCCGCCGAGCAGGGCAAGGTCGACCCGGGCCAGACGATCGTGTGCACCGTCACCGGCAACGGCCTGAAGGACCCCGACTGGGCCGTCGCCGGCGCCCCGCAGCCCGTCACCGTCCCGGTCGACGCGGTGACGGCGGCCGAGCGGCTCGGACTGGCGTAAGCGGGGCCACACCCCGTCGTAGCGGCGCCCGATCCCGTCGTACGGGGCTCGTGTCCGCGCGTAAGAGGGCGCTTACCCGGGGGACTTCCCTACGGGGGGTGCACAGGGGGTATACGACACGCATCGTGCGCCTCCTGTGCGCCCTATGTCGCCACAGAACCCACCTTCGATAGGCTGTACTGAACCCGCCCGCCGCATATGCCTCCGCATGGGGCGCGGTGCCGCGCCGTCTCCGCGGCCCGGAAGCGGCCCCAGGGGTCTTCGTACGTCATCGAATGTCGTCACCGAGTGTCTTCGACAATCACGCAGCTCAAGGAGAGTCATCGAGCGATGGCCGGTCCAGCCTTCCGCGCCGCCGCCGTCCGGGTGCGCGTCCCCGCCACCAGCGCCAACCTCGGCCCGGGCTTCGACGCCCTCGGCCTGTCGCTGGGGCTCTACGACGACGTGGTCGTCCGGGTGGCCGACTCCGGGCT
Source organism: Streptomyces sp. SD31 (assembly GCF_052068475.1). Classification (NCBI taxonomy): domain Bacteria; kingdom Bacillati; phylum Actinomycetota; class Actinomycetes; order Kitasatosporales; family Streptomycetaceae; genus Streptomyces; species Streptomyces sp. SD31. The sequence goes on from NZ_JBQHCX010000013.1 coordinate 172,369, forward strand.
GCACATCGACATCGCGGGTGAGGGCAGCGAGACGCTGCCGCGTGACGAAAAGCACCTTCTCGTACGGTCCCTGCGCACCGCCTTCGATCTGCTGGGCGGCCAGCCGCGCGGCCTGGAGATCGTCTGCGCCAACCGCATTCCGCACGGCCGGGGCCTCGGCTCCTCCTCGGCCGCCATCAGTGCCGGCATCGTCGCCGCCCGCGCCGTGACCATAGGCGGCGAGGCCAAGCTCGACGACACGGCCCTGCTGGAGCTCGCCACCGAGATCGAGGGCCACCCCGACAACGTGGCGGCCTGTCTGCTCGGCGGATTCACCCTGTCCTGGATGGAGGCCGGTGCCGCGCGGGCGATCAGGATGGATCCCGCCGATTCCATCGTTCCGGTGGTTTTCGTGCCCGGAAAGCCGGTCCTCACCGAGACCGCGCGCGGCCTGCTCCCGCGCACCGTGCCGCACGTGGACGCCGCCACCAACGCGGGCCGTGCCGCCCTGCTCGTCGAGGCCATGACCAGGCGCCCCGAGCTGCTGCTGCCCGCCACCGAGGACCGTCTCCACCAGGAGTACCGCGCGCCCGCGATGCCGGAGAGCGCGGCGCTGGTGGAGCGGCTGCGGGCCGACGGCGTCCCGGCAGTGATCTCCGGCGCGGGCCCCACCGTTCTGGCGTTGGTCGACGACGAAAGCGCCGACAAGGTGGCCCATCTGGCAGGAGAGGGGTGGGCCGCGAACCGGCTCGACCTCGACGCTCAGGGAGCGAGCGTGCTGCCGCTTGCACCCTCCGGTGACTTTTAAAAGCGTACGGTTGCCGGATTTCGAGAGGGGGAATGTTTGTTGGATCCGGTAGTGTTAACCTCAAGTCTGCACCCGACCCCACCATGGCGAGGTGCTTCGTGTCCCCGTCCGGGACAGACATTCTTCCGGGAGCCTCCCAAGCCGCACTGTGTTTCGTACGACGTACGCGGGCAGTACCTCGTACGCGGGCACTGAGCGACTTGCCGGGCACGCTCCGGAACCGGTGCGACCGAGCCCAGTGACACAGACACTCAGTGCCACGGCTCTGGGAAGCGCCATCACCAGCAGATATTTCCTCCGCCGCTTCGGCGGAACACCGCCCCGGCACGGTCCACACACCAAGGACCGAAGCCGGACAGCACAACCGGTCGCCGAGCCAGACAGGCCGACGTCCGCTCCAGGGAAGGACCCTTCGTGAGCGACACCACCGATCTGATGGGCGCACGTGTCGAGGAGACCGCTGCCGCGCCCGCCACGGACGCCTCCGCGCCTGCCACCGGTGCCGGCTCCCGGCGGCGCCGCGGTACCGGCCTCGAGGGCATGGTGCTGGCCGAGCTGCAGCAGGTCGCATCCGGCCTCGGCATCAGGGGCACCGCGCGTATGCGCAAGAGCCAGCTGATCGAGGTCATCAAGGAGGCGCAGGCCGGGGGAGGTGCCGCGGCTCCCAAGGCCGCGTCTTCCTCCGCCGGGGACGCCACCGAGACCAAGCCCAAGCGCCGCGCCACCTCCAAGGCCCGTACCGGCGAAGCCGCCGAGAAGAAGGCGGACAAGGCTGAGGCCCCCGCCGAGAAGGCCGTGGCCCAGCAGCAGATCGAGATCCCCGGCCAGCCGGCCAGCGACGAGGGCCCGGCCGAGCGCCGCCGTCGCCGCGCCACCGCCGACGCCGGTGCGCCCGCGGCGGCCCCCGAGACGGTTGCCGCCGAGGCGAAGAGCGAGCCGAAGGCCGAGACGCCCGCGCAGTCGCAGGCCCAGCAGGGCGATGCCAAGGGCGACGCCGGTGAGGGCGGCGAGGGCCGCCGTCGTGACCGCCGTGAGCGCGGCCGGGACCGCGACCGCGGTGACCGCGGTGACCGTGGCGACCGTGGCGACCGCCGCAAGGGCGACGACCAGCAGGGCGGCGGCCGTCAGGACCGTCAGCAGGGCCAGCAGCAGGGCGGTGGCCGTCAGGACCGTCAGCGCGACAACGCCCCGCAGGACGACGACGACTTCGAGGGCGGCCGCCGTGGCCGTCGCGGTCGTTACCGCGACCGCCGTGGCCGCCGTGGCCGCGACGAGATGGGCAGCGCGGAGCCGCAGATCAACGAGGACGACGTCCTGATCCCCGTCGCGGGCATCCTGGACATCCTCGACAACTACGCCTTCATCCGTACGTCGGGCTACCTGCCGGGCCCCAACGACGTGTACGTCTCCCTCGCCCAGGTCCGCAAGAACGGCCTGCGCAAGGGCGACCACATCACCGGTGCGGTCCGTCAGCCCAAGGAAGGCGAGCGGCGCGAGAAGTTCAACGCGCTGGTGCGTCTCGACTCCGTCAACGGCATGGCGCCCGAACACGGCCGTGGCCGCCCGGAGTTCAACAAGCTGACCCCGCTCTACCCGCAGGACCGCCTCCGCCTGGAGACGGACCCGGGCGTGCTGACCACCCGCATCATCGACCTCGTGTCGCCGATCGGTAAGGGCCAGCGCGGTCTGATCGTGGCCCCGCCGAAGACCGGCAAGACCATGATCATGCAGGCGATCGCCAACGCGATCACGCACAACAACCCCGAGTGCCACCTGATGGTCGTCCTCGTCGACGAGCGTCCGGAAGAGGTCACCGACATGCAGCGGTCGGTCAAGGGCGAGGTCATCTCCTCGACCTTCGACCGCCCGGCCGAGGACCACACGACGGTCGCCGAGCTCGCCATCGAGCGTGCGAAGCGGCTCGTCGAGCTGGGCCACGACGTGGTCGTCCTGCTGGACTCCATCACGCGTCTGGGCCGTGCCTACAACCTCGCCGCCCCCGCCTCCGGCCGCATCCTGTCCGGTGGTGTCGACTCGACCGCGCTGTACCCGCCGAAGCGCTTCTTCGGTGCCGCGCGCAACATCGAGGACGGTGGCTCGCTCACCATCCTGGCGACGGCTCTCGTCGACACCGGGTCCCGCATGGACGAGGTGATCTTCGAGGAGTTCAAGGGCACCGGCAACGCCGAGCTCAAGCTCGACCGCAAGCTCGCCGACAAGCGCATCTTCCCGGCGGTGGACGTCGACGCGTCCGGTACCCGTAAGGAAGAGATCCTGCTCGCCCCCGACGAGCTCGCCATCGTCTGGAAGCTGCGCCGGGTGCTGCACGCGCTCGACCAGCAGCAGGCGGTGGAGCTGCTCCTCGACAAGATGAAGCAGACGAAGTCGAACGCCGAGTTCCTGATGCAGATCCAGAAGACGACGCCGACGCCCGGCAATGGCGACTAAGACGTCGGGTCTGCGGGTTGTTCGTCGACTGCGGGTGGTTCGTGGTTGATCGCGCCCACGCGGCGGAGCCATAAATCGCTACAGTCCCGCGCCCCTTGGGGCGTAACGGCCGCTCCCTGTCACACAGTGACGGGGAGCGGCCTTTTGGCGCTGATAGGGACGGGCGTATCCATGCGCCCCTTCCTACTCTTGTGTCTCTGGGGGGACCTTCTTGACCACCACCCTGTCCGGCAGCGGTCGTCACAGACGCCGGATCCGTTTCGGGCTGCCCATCGCCGCCGCCGGCGTCGCCGCGGCCGTCGCCGCCGCGCTGCTGACCTCGTCCGCGGGCGCCGCGACCGCGCTGCCCCAGCCCACCGTGAAGCCCACCACCAGTTCGGCCTCGCTCGCCGAGCTGGAGCGGCGCGTCGCGGGGGCCATCGCCAGTGACGACACCGCGGGGGAGACGGCGAAGGAGTCGTCGTACAGCGCGAGCACCAGCAGCTCCTCCGGTGACTCCACCGCGAGCCCCATGGTCATCGGTGGCACCGACACCACCATCACCTCGGCGCCCTGGATGGCGCAGCTCTGGTACTACGACGACCGGGGCACCGCCGACGAGGCCGACGACCTCGGGTTCTTCTGCGGTGGCGCCGTCGTCGCGCCGACGAAGATCCTGACCGCCGCGCACTGCGTCAAGGGCCGCGACTGGTCCAACTACGGCGCCGTCATCACCGGCACCGCCCAGCTGCCCACCACCGACGACGCCGGCAACACCGACCTGCACGGCGGCACCGTCACGCTGCCGCACCGGCAGTGGAACCACCCGTCGTACAGCTCGACGACGATCGACAACGACATCGCCGTCATCACGCTGGCGAACGCGGTCAAGGCGACGCCGATCCGCATGACGACGTCCGGTGACACCGCCTCGTACGCCGCCGGGACGAGCGCCAAGGTCTACGGCTGGGGCCGTACCAGCTCCACCAGCCAGGACATCTCCGAGACGCTGAAGACAGCCACGCTGCCCGTCCAGTCCGACAGCACCTGCACGGGCTACTACGGCAGCAAGTTCATCAAGGGCCACATGGTCTGCGCGGGCCCGCCGGCGAGCGGCAGCGACAGTGGCACCACCTCCGCCTGCAACGGCGACTCCGGCGGGCCGCTCGTGGTGAACGGCCGGATCGTCGGTGTCGTCTCGTGGGGCATGCAGAACTGCGTCGCCGAGGGCGCGTACAGCGTGTTCGCCAAGGTCAGCAGCTATGTCGGTGCCGTCTACCCGCGGGTCGACGACACCAACATCAGCGGTGACCACCGGGCCGACATGTGGGTGCGCAACGCGTCCACGAAGACCGGCTACTCGAAGAACTCCAACGGCACCTCGTTCGCCGCGCGCGAGTCCTGGGGCGACTGGAGCGGAGTGAACCTCGTCCTGCAGACCGACCTCGACCGGGACGGCTACCAGGACCTGGTGTTCCGGCGCAGCTCCGACGGTGCCATGTTCTGGGCGCACTACGTGCAGTCCAGCGGCTCCTGGGCCACCAAGACGATCTTCAGCAACTGGAAGACCCGCACCCGCATCGTCGCCCCCGGTGACGTCACCGGCGACTACCGGCCCGACCTGATCTCGGTCGACTCGGGCGGCGCCCTGTGGATCTACCCGGGCAACGGCAACGGCACCTTCGCCAGCCCGGTGAAGTCCGGCACGGGCTTCAACCAGTACAACTCCCTGCGCGGCCACGGCGACTTCACCGGCGACGGCAAGACCGACCTGATCGCGCGCAGCTCGTCCGGCGGCTACATCTACCTGTTCAAGGGCACCGGCAAGGCCGGCACGGGCGCCTTCGCCACCCGCGTCAAGGTGCGCACCTGGCCGACGTACACCGGCTTTGACGCCGTCGGTGACGTCACCGGCGACGGAAAGGCCGACTTCCTGGCCCGCAACTCCTCCGGCACGCTCTACCTGTACCCGGGCACCGGAAAGGCCACGAGCGAGATCTTCAGCACACCGAAGTCCGTCGGTACCGACTTCAAGCAGTACGACATCTTCGGCTGAAAACGCAGGTGAGACGGGTATACCCGGTATCACCGAATACGCCCCGTGCCCACCGCTCCTCGGCGGTGGGCACGGGGCGTTGTGCAACCCTTCTCCGAGTTTCCCCGTCTGACCGGACGGGGTGACGATGGTGTGGTACGGGCCAAATGGTCACGCCTGACCCTGAAAACAGGGGGTAACCGACCGGACGAGAACCGAGGAGCATTGTGTCCGCCGAGAGCACGCCGGAGCCCGGCATACCGGGCGAGACCGGCACCACAGGTCCGCGCCACCGCGCCAAGGGCCGCCGTCGCAAGCCCCGTGACAAGCGCAAGAGCCTGCTGATCACGGCCTGGACGGCCGCCGGGATCGTGGTCCTGGGCGGCACCGGCGCCGGGTACCTGTACTTCAAGCTCAACGGCAACATCAAGAGCGTGAACATCGACCAGGCCCTCGGCACCAACCGGCCGCAGAAGGTCGACAACGGCTCGGAGAACATCCTCGTCCTCGGCTCCGACACCCGCTCCGGCAGCAACAAGGCGCTCGGCGGCGGCACCGACGACGGCAGCGCCCGCTCGGACACGGCGATGATCGTGCACGTCTACGAGGGCCACAAGAAGGCCAGCGTGGTCTCCATCCCGCGCGACACCCTCATCGACCGCCCCCAGTGCACCGACACCGACGGCAAGACGCACGACGCCGCGTCCGGGGTGATGTTCAACGAGTCGTACTCCACGGGCGGCGCCGCCTGCACCGTGAAGACCGTCGAGTCCGTCACCGGCATCCGCATGGACCACTTCCTGGAGGTCGACTTCTCCGGCTTCCAGAAGCTCATAGACGAGCTCGGCGGCGTCGAGGTCACGACGACCAAGGACATCAACGACCCCGACAGCCACCTCGACCTCAAGGCCGGCACCCACCAGCTCACCGGCAAGCAGGCCCTCGGCCTGGTCCGCACCCGGCACGGCGTGGGCGACGGCTCCGACCTCGGTCGCATCCAGCTCCAGCAGGCCTTCATCAAGGCGCTGATCAACCAGGTCAAGGACATCAACCTCTTCGGCAACCCCAAGAGGCTCTACGACCTGGCCGACACCGCCACGAACGCCGTCACCACCGACTCCGACCTCGGCTCGGTCAACAAGCTCATGTCCTTCGCCAACGGCCTGAAGGGCATCAGCTCCAAGAACATGAACATGGTCACGATGCCGGTCCGGTACGACCCCGCGGACCCGAACCGGGTCCTCGTGGCGAAGGCCAAGGCCCAGCTGGTGTGGGATGCCCTGAAGAACGACAAGGCGATCCCGAAGGCGGCCACCGAAGGCACGGCCACAGGTGATGCCAAGGGCGTGGTGAGCTAGTCGGGGGAGCCTCGGGGAATACCCCGCAGCCACCCCCGGTTTTGGCTGATGGACACCAGTCCTGGCAGACTGGTACGTCGGCTCCGGTTCACGCGGCAGCAATCCGCAGCTGCGACCCGGCGCCCTCCCGAAACTAGGAGACACCTTGAAGCGCGACATCCACCCCGAGTACGTCGAGACGCAGGTCAGCTGCACCTGTGGCGCGTCGTTCACCACCCGTAGCACGATCGAGAGCGGCACCATCCGTGCCGAGGTCTGCTCCGAGTGCCACCCGTTCTACACGGGCAAGCAGAAGATCCTCGACACCGGTGGCCGTGTGGCCCGCTTCGAGGCCCGCTTCGGCAAGGCAACTGCCGGCTCCAAGAAGTAGCGAGCTCCAATTCGCCGGTCCACGGTTCGCGTGCCCTCCCGCAAGGAGGAGCCCGCGCCGGGACCGGCGTTTTTGGTCGCCCGCCCTTCACCCACGTACGTACAGGAGCCCAAGATGTTCGAGGCCGTCGAGGACCTGGTCGTTGAGCACGCCGACCTGGAGACGAAGCTCGCCGACCCGTCGGTCCACGCCGACCAGGCGAACGCGCGCAAGCTGAACAAGCGCTACGCCGAGCTCACCCCGATCGTCGCCACGTACCGCTCCTGGAAGCAGACCGGCGACGACATCGAGACGGCGAAGGAATTCGCCGCCGCCGACCCGGACTTCGCCGCCGAGGTCAAGGAACTGGACAAGCAGCGCGAGGAGCTGACGGAGAAGCTCCGCCTGCTGCTCGTCCCGCGCGACCCCAGCGACGACAAGGACGTCATCCTCGAGATCAAGGCCGGCGCCGGCGGCGACGAGTCGGCGCTGTTCGCCGGCGACCTGCTGCGCATGTACCTGCGCTACGCCGAGCGCGTCGGCTGGAAGACCGAGATCATCGACTCCACCGAGTCCGAGCTCGGCGGCTACAAGGACGTCCAGGTCGCCGTGAAGACCAAGGGCGGCCAGGGTGCCACCGAGCCCGGTCAGGGCGTGTGGGCGCGGCTGAAGTACGAGGGCGGTGTGCACCGTGTGCAGCGTGTGCCGGCGACCGAGTCCCAGGGCCGTATCCACACCTCCGCGGCCGGTGTGCTGGTCACGCCGGAGGCCGAGGAGATCGACGTCGAGATCAACCCGAACGACCTGCGGATCGACGTGTACCGGTCGTCCGGCCCGGGTGGTCAGTCCGTCAACACCACCGACTCCGCCGTGCGCATCACGCACATTCCCACCGGAGTCGTGGCCTCCTGCCAGAACGAGAAGAGCCAGCTGCAGAACAAGGAGCAGGCTATGCGTATCCTGCGCTCCAGGCTGCTCGCAGCGGCGCAGGAGGAGGCCGAGAAGGAGGCCGCCGACGCCCGCCGCAGCCAGGTCCGCACGGTCGACCGCTCCGAGAAGATCCGCACCTACAACTTCCCGGAGAATCGGATCTCGGACCACCGCGTCGGCTTCAAGGCGTACAACCTGGACCAGGTCCTGGACGGCGACCTCGACTCGGTGATCCAGGCCTGCGTCGACGCGGACTCGGCCGCCAAGCTCGCGGCCGCGTAAGGCACGTACGAGTACGACCGGAGGACTTGCGTGCAGCAATTCATTGGGGGGCGATCCCCAAGCCCCCGCAGCGTGCTGCTCGCGGAGGTGGCACAGGCCACCCAGCGGCTGGCCGACGCCGGCGTGCCCTCGCCGCGCAACGACGCGGAGGAGCTCGCCGCGTTCGTGCACGGCGTGAAGCGGGGCGAGCTGCACTCCGTGAAGGACTCGGACTTCGACGCCCGCTACTGGGAGGTCATCGCCCGCCGTGAGCAGCGCGAGCCGCTCCAGCACATCACCGGGCGGGCCTACTTCCGGTATCTCGAACTCCAGGTGGGGCCCGGCGTGTTCGTGCCCCGCCCCGAGACCGAGTCGGTCGTCGGATGGGCCATAGACGCCGTGCGCGCGATGGACGTCGTCGAGCCGTGCATCGTCGACCTGTGCACCGGCTCCGGCGCCATCGCGCTCGCCCTCGCCCAGGAGGTCCCGCGCTCGCGCGTGCACGCCGTGGAGCTGTCCGAGGACGCCCTGAGGTGGACCCGCAAGAACGTGGAGGGGTCCAGGGTCGACCTGCGGCAGGGCAACGCCCTGGACGCCTTCCCGGACCTCGACGGCCAGGTCGACCTGGTCATCTCCAACCCGCCCTACATCCCGCTCACCGAATGGGAGTACGTCGCTCCCGAGGCGCGGGACTACGATCCCGAACTCGCCCTGTTCTCAGGGGAGGACGGCCTCGACCTCATCCGCGGCCTGGAACGGACCGCACACCGGCTCCTGCGCCCCGGCGGTGTCGTCGTCATCGAACACGCCGACACCCAGGGCGGGCAGGTGCCGTGGATCTTCACCGAGGAGCGGGGCTGGGCCGACGCGGCCGACCACCCCGACCTCAACAACCGCCCGAGGTTCGCGACCGCCCGCAAGGCGCTGCCGTGACCACCCCCCAGAGTCTTTTCCCGAAGTACGTGTACGAGGAGGCCCGCTAGATATGGCACGGCGATACGACACCAACGACGCGACCGACCGCACGACGGGTCTGCGTGAGGCAGCGTCCGCCGTCCGCCGTGGCGAGCTCGTGGTCCTCCCGACCGACACGGTGTACGGCATCGGCGCCGACGCGTTCTCCAAGGAGGCCGTCGGCGACCTGCTGGAGGCCAAGGGGCGGGGCCGCAACATGCCCACCCCCGTGCTGATCGGCTCCCCGAACACGCTCCACGGTCTCGTCACCGACTTCTCCGAGCTGGCCTGGGAGCTGGTCGACGCGTTCTGGCCGGGCGCGCTGACCCTGGTCGCCAAGCACCAGCCGTCCCTGCAGTGGGACCTGGGCGACACCCGGGGCACGGTTGCCGTGCGCATGCCGCTGCACCCGGTCGCCATCGAGCTGCTGACGGAGGTCGGCCCGATGGCGGTGTCGTCGGCGAACCTGACGGGCCACCCCGCCCCCGAGGACTGCGACGCCGCGCAGGAGATGCTCGGCGACTCGGTCTCCGTCTACCTGGACGGCGGCCCGACCCCCGGCAACGTCCCGTCGTCGATCGTCGACGTGACGGGCGAAGTGCCCCTCCTCCTGCGCGCGGGCGCCATTTCCGCGGAAGAGCTGCGGAAGGTCGTACCCGACCTCGAGGTGGCGAATTGACAGCCCCTGAGGCGGGGCGTGGCATAGGCAACGGGGAACGTGCCGCGGAGATCACGACGACGTTCGTCGGGCTTCCGCGCGACAGCTTCCGCATCCTCCACGTCAGCACCGGAAATGTCTGCCGCTCGCCGATCACCGAGCGGCTGACCCGTCATTTCGTGGCGCAGCGCCTCGGTGTGCTCGGCGGCGGGCTGATCGTGGAGAGCGCGGGCACCTGGGGCCATGAGGGCGCGCCCATGGAGGCCAACGCGGAGACGGTCCTCGCCGACTTCGGCGCGGACGCCGCCGGCTTCGTCGGCCGCGAGCTCCTCGACGAGCACGTCATCCGCGCCGACCTGGTCCTGACGGCGACCCGCGACCACCGTGCCCAGGTCATCTCCATGGGCCATTCGGCGGGCCTGCGCACCTTCACGCTGAAGGAGTTCACCCGCCTGGTCCGCGCGATAGACCCGGCGACCCTGCCGCCCCTGGAGGACGGAGTGGTGGCACGCGCGCGTGCACTGGTCCGGGCCGCGGCGGCTCTACGCGGGTGGCTCCTGGCGCCGACCGCGGAGGCGGACGAGGTGTACGACCCGTACGGCGCCCCGCTGCCCTTCTTCCGTTCCGTCGGGGACGAGATACACCAGGCGCTGGATCCGGTGGTGACGGCTCTGACCGGAGTACCCGCGAGGGCGTAACAACCGGGCGTCCCTGTCGCCCCGGGCCTACATTGGACGTACGTCACCGTCGACGCCCGGAGCCCACCATGACGGTTGCCCATGCCATCGAGGCCGACGTCCTGCGCCGCCAGGACCCGCAGCTCGCCGACATCCTGCTCGGAGAGCTCGACCGGCAGTCGACGACGCTCCAGCTCATCGCCGCCGAGAACTTCACCTCGCCCGCGGTGCTGGCGGCTCTGGGGTCGCCGCTCGCCAACAAGTACGCCGAGGGGTATCCGGGCGCCCGATACCACGGTGGCTGCGAGATGGTCGACGTCGCCGAGCGGCTCGCCGTGGAGCGGGCCAAGCTGCTGTTCGGGGCCGAACACGCCAACGTGCAGTCGCACTCGGGGTCTTCGGCCGTCCTCGCCGCGTACGCCGCCCTGCTGCGCCCCGGCGACACCGTGCTCGCCCTCGGGCTGCCGTACGGCGGACACCTCACGCACGGCTCGCCGGCCAACTTCTCCGGGCGCTGGTTCGACTTCGTGGGCTACGGCGTCGACGCCGAGAGCGGGCTCATCGACTACGACCAGGTGCGCACGCTGGCCCGCAACCACCGGCCCAAGGCCGTCGTCTGCGGGTCCATCGCCTACCCGCGCCACATCGACTACGCCCTCTTCCGCGACATCGCCGACGAGGTGGGCGCGTATCTCATCGCCGACGCCGCCCACCCGATCGGGCTCGTCGCCGGGGGAGCGGCGCCGAGTCCGGTGCCGTACGCCGATGTCGTGTGCGCCACCACCCACAAGGTGCTGCGCGGGCCCCGCGGCGGCATGATCCTGTGCGGCTCGGAGCTCGCCGAGCGGGTCGACCGCGCCGTGTTCCCGTTCACCCAGGGCGGCGCGCAGATGCACACCATCGCCGCCAAGGCCGTCGCGTTCGGCGAGGCGGCAACACCGGCGTTCACGGCGTACGCCCATCAGGTGGTCGCCAATGCGAGGACCCTGGCGGCGGGGCTGGCGGCGGAGGGGCTCGTCGTCACCACGGGCGGCACCGACACCCACCTCATCACCGCCGACCCGGCACCGCTCGGCGTCGACGGCCGTGCGGCGCGCGGGCGGCTCGCGGCGGCCGGGATCGTGCTGGACTGCTGCGCGCTGCCGCACGGCGACGCCCGCGGCCTGCGCCTGGGCACGGCGGCCGTGACCACCCAGGGCATGGGGGAGGAGGAGATGGTGTGGCTCGCCGCGTCGCTGGCGGGTGTGCTGCGCGGGGAGACCGAAAGTCAGAAGGTTCGTGAAGAAGTGCGGGAGCTGGCCGGTAGATTTCCCCCGTATCCCGGCTGAGGCGGGGTAGACGCACCGGAGCACACAGCCACGCGTGCAACCATCGTCGCTACCCGGAAGTCCCCGCACATATGCGTCGCGTATGTGTACGTCGCTAGGGTGTGGGGCTGAGATGGCCAGCGAGACTTGTGGGGAAGCCTGTGCGTGAATACCTGCTGACGCTCTGCATCACGGCCGCGGTGACGTATCTGCTGACTGGGCCGGTGCGTAAGTTCGCGATCGTGGCCGGAGCGATGCCGGAGATCCGGGCACGCGACGTGCACCGGGAACCCACTCCGCGGCTCGGCGGGATCGCGATGTTCTTCGGCCTGTGCGCGGGCCTGCTGGTCGCCGACCATCTCACCAACCTCAGTGCGGTCTTCGAGAAGTCCAACGAACCTCGGGCGCTGCTCTCCGGAGCGGCGCTCATCTGGCTGATCGGCGTCCTGGACGACAAGTTCGAGATCGACGCCCTGATCAAGCTGGGCGGCCAGATGATCGCCGCCGGCGTCATGGTCATGCAGGGTCTGACGATCCTGTGGCTGCCCATCCCGGGCTTCGGCTCGGTCGCGCTGACCCAGTGGCAGGGCACCCTGCTCACCGTCGCCCTGGTCGTCATCACCATCAACGCGGTCAACTTCGTCGACGGCCTGGACGGCCTCGCGGCCGGCATGGTGTGCATCGCCTCGGCCGCGTTCTTCCTCTACGCCTACCGGGTCTGGGTCTCGTACGGCATCGAGGCCGCCGCCCCCGCCACCCTGTTCGCGGCGATCCTGATGGGCATGTGCCTGGGCTTCCTGCCGCACAACATGCACCCGGCGCGGATCTTCATGGGCGACTCCGGCTCGATGCTGATCGGCCTGGTGCTGGCGGCGGGCGCCATCTCCATCACCGGGCAGGTCGACCCGGACGCGCTGAAGCTGTTCGCCGGCTCCGAGAAGGAGGCCGTGCACCAGACGGTGCCGGTCTACATCCCGCTGCTGCTGCCGCTGACGATCATCGCGATCCCGGCCGCCGACCTGGTGCTGGCGATCGTGCGCCGCACCTGGCGGGGCCAGTCGCCGTTCGCCGCCGACCGGGGGCACCTGCACCACCGGCTGCTGGAGATCGGCCACTCGCACAGCCGCGCGGTGCTGATCATGTACTTCTGGTCCGCGCTGATCGCCTTCGGTGCGCTCGCCTACTCCGTGAACTCGGCGTCGATGTGGATCGTGCTGAGCGTGGTGTTCCTCAGCGCCATCGGCCTCGGGCTGCTTCTGCTGCCCCGCTTCACGCCGCGCGCCCCGCACTGGGCCGAGGCCTTCGTGCCGCCGCGCTACCGCCGCCGCAACGCCGTCGCCGAGCCGGCGGCCACCACGCCGCAGACGGCTGCCGCCGAGGTACCGGCCGGCGTCGACTCCCTGGCCGAGGGGGCGCCGCGCACCCCGGTCGCCGCCGGTGTGGCCGGGGTCAATGGCGCGACCGCCATCGGCGCCCGTTCGCGTTTCCTGGACCGGCGCAAAGCCGGAACGTCGCGCTGACGGTCAGGGTAAGAGCGCGGCCAAGGTAAGAATCTGACTAGAGCATTGCCAAGTCATGGGGGAACGAAGTGCCCCTATACCAGACAAACCGGCCGCGTTTCTGCACAGACGCGCACTGTCACTCTCATGTGTGACACCGCGCACACCTCCAGGTAAAGACCTCATCAAATAGTTTGTGATACGGTTCACGAGAACCCCCGGATAGAGCCGAAGGGCCGCAGTGCGACGGCTCATTGGCGTGAGGTTCCCTCTCATCCCGGGACTACGCTCGTCCATGACGACACCCTGCCCCCACCGTGAAAGCGGAGTTGCCGCCATGCCGTCCAATGACGCCCGGATTCTCCTTCAGGCTGCCGTGCCCACGGCTGCCGTCGGCGCGATTGCCGCCGTCGTCAGCGGTGTGGTCGTCGGCGGCAAGGGGGCGATCGGGGCCGTCGTGGCGGCGGTGCTCACGATCCTCTTCATGGGTATCGGGCTCTATGTTCTGCAGCGCATTGCCAAATCGCTTCCGCATCTGTTCCAGATGATGGGCCTGATGCTCTACGCGGCGCAGATCCTGCTGCTGTTCATTTTTCTGAGCGTGTTCAAGAACACCACGCTGTTCCATCCCAAGGCTTTCGCGATCACTCTGATCGTCACCACCCTCGCGTGGATCGCAGCCCAGACCCGGGCCCACATGAAGGCCAAGATCCTCTACGTCGAACCCGACTCCTCGGGCGACAAGCCCGAAAAATCGGGGCACTCGTCGTGAGGGGTAGGGCTGAGATAAGTGCGTGTGAGAAGTCCTGCTATCGTCCGGTGCCAACTGCGGCATCGCGGGCGCGGGCATCTGAGCTGACGCCTGCTCATTCGCGAGGCTTGATGCCCCACAGCCGCCCCCACATCTGTAACACCAGTCCCGTGCCGAACCGCGGCTACGCGCCGCGCCGACACAACGAGGTTGCCGTACCCATGCGTCACGCCGAAGGAGCCCGCGGTGAGTGCTGACCAGACCCAGCTCGCCTTTGACTGGAGCTGTCGGATCATGTCCGACAACGGCTGTGGCTTCCCGGCTCCGGGCCTGCACTCGTTCCTCTTCAAGCCGATCGCCACGGTCGGCGGGTTCGAGTTCAACAAGGTGATGCTGCTTGCCATCATCACCACGCTCCTCGTCATCACCTTCTTCACGCTCGCCTTCAGCAAGGCGAAGGTGGTGCCGGGCAAGCTGCAGATGATCGGCGAAGCCGGCTACGACTTCGTGCGCCGCGGCATCGTCTACGAGACCCTCGGCAAGCGTGAGGGCGAGAAGTACGTCCCGTTCATGGTCTCGCTCTTCTTCTTCATCTGGATCATGAACATCTGGTCCGTGATCCCGCTGGCCCAGTTCCCGGTCTCGTCGATCATCGCGTTCCCGATGGTGCTGGCTGCCATCGTCTGGCTCATCTGGGTCTCGGTGACCTTCAAGCGGCACGGCTTCGTCGGGTTCTTCAAGAACGTCACCGGCTACGACAAGTCGCTGGGTGCGGTGCTGCCGCTCGTGATGGTCATCGAGTTCTTCTCGAACCTGCTGGTCCGCCCGTTCACGCACGCGGTGCGACTCTTCGCCAACATGTTCGCCGGCCACCTGATGCTGGTGATGTTCACCGTCGCCTCCTGGTACCTGCTGAACAGCTGGATGATCCCGGCGGCCGGTATCTCCTTCGTCATGACCATGGTCATGATCCTCTTCGAGCTCTTCGTGCAGGCCGTCCAGGCGTACGTCTTCGTGCTGCTGGCCTGCTCGTACATCCAGGGCGCTCTCGCCGAGCACCACTGAGCCCCGCCGCACCGCAAGCCCCCAAGAACGTCCGGTGGCCAACCCCCGCCGGTCCATGAAAGAGAAGGAAGAATCAGCATGGCTGCCCTTGAGACCCTCGCCGCCGTCGAAGGCAACATCGGTTCCATCGGCTACGGCCTGGCCGCCATCGGCCCCGGCGTCGGCGTCGGCATCATCTTCGGCAACGGCACCCAGGCCCTCGCCCGCCAGCCCGAGGCTGCCGGCCTGATCCGTGCCAACCAGATCCTCGGCTTCGCCTTCTGTGAGGCGCTCGCCCTCATCGGCATCGTCATGCCGTTCGTCTACGGATGATCGAGCCCTGACGAGCCAACCTTTCCACGAAAGGCACTGATGTGATCGACAACCTGGTGCGGCTTGCGGCGGAGGAGGAGCAGAACCCGCTCATTCCTCCGGGCCCCGAGCTGCTCGTCGGCACCATCGCCTTCGCCATCGTGTTCTTCTTCTTCTGGAAGAAGCTGCTTCCGAACATCAACAAGGTTCTGGAAGAGCGCCGCGAGGCGATCGAAGGTGGTATTGAGAAGGCCGAGGCGGCGCAGGTCGAGGCGCAGAGCGTCCTCGAGCAGTACAAGGCGCAGCTCGCCGAGGCCCGGCACGAGGCCGCGCGTCTGCGCCAGGAGGCGCAGGAGCAGGGCGCCACGCTCATCGCCGAGATGCGCGCGGAAGGCCAGCGGCAGCGCGAGGAGATCGTCGCCGCCGGTCACGCGCAGATCGAGGCCGACCGCAAGGCCGCCGCGTCCGCGCTGCGCCAGGACGTCGGCAAGCTCGCCACCGACCTGGCCGGCAAGCTCGTCGGTGAGTCCCTCGAGGACCACGCCCGGCAGAGCCGCGTCATCGACCGCTTCCTCGACGAGCTCGAGGAGAAGGCCGAGGCCGGACGATGAACGGAGCGAGCCGCGAGGCCCTGGCAGCCGCACGTGAGCGTCTCGACGCGCTGACGGACAACACGTCCGTCGACGCGGCCAAGCTCGCCGACGAGCTGGCCGCCGTCACCGCGCTGCTCGACCGCGAGGTGTCGCTGCGTCGGGTCCTGACCGACCCGGCGCAGGCCGGCGAGGCCAAGGCGGAGCTGGCCCAGCGCCTGCTCGCCGGCCAGGTCAGCGGCGAGGCCGCCGATCTGCTGGCCGGCATGGTGCGCTCCCGCTGGTCGCAGTCGCGCGACCTGGTGGACGCGCTGGAGGAGCTGGCGGCCACCGCCGACCTCACCGCCGCGCAGAAGGCGGGCACGCTCGACGACGTCGAGGACGAGCTGTTCCGGTTCGGCCGGATCGTCGCCTCGAACACCGGGCTGCGCGCCGCGCTGACCGACCGGTCCGCCACCACCTCGGCCAAGGGCGAGCTGCTGCGCAGCCTGCTCGGCGGCCGGGCCAAGGCGACCACCGAGCGTCTGGTGACGCGTCTTGTGACCGCGCCGCGTGGACGTAGCCTGGAGTCGGGACTGGAGTCCCTGTCCAAGCTCGCCGCCGAGCGCCGGGAGCGCATGGTGGCCGTCGTCACCTCGGCGGTACCGCTGAGCGGCCCGCAGAAGCAGCGCCTGGGCGCCGCCCTCGCGAAGCTCTACGGCCGCCAGATGCACCTCAACCTCGACGTGGACCCCGAGGTCCTCGGCGGAATCCGGGTGCAGGTCGGTGACGAGGTCATCAACGGCTCCCTCGCGGACCGCATCGAGGACGCCGGCCGCCGCCTGGCGAGCTGACCAGCAACTCAATAGGCAGTACGTACTTACGGCCCTGGTTGGGCCGTGCAGAAGAATCCTGGGGGTCGCCCCCAGACCCCCAAAGTGAAACTTCGGGCCCAACAAGGAGAGCAGGGAACCCAGATGGCGGAGCTCACGATCCGGCCGGAGGAGATCCGGGACGCGCTGGAGACGTTCGTCCAGTCGTACAAGCCGGACGCGGCCTCGCGCGAGGAGGTCGGTACGGTCACCCTTGCCGGCGACGGCATCGCGAAGGTCGAGGGTCTGCCCTCGGCCATGGCCAACGAACTGCTGAAGTTCGAGGACGGCACCCTCGGCCTCGCCCTCAACCTCGAGGAGCGCGAGATCGGTGCCATCGTCCTCGGTGAGTTCAGCGGCATCGAGGAGGGTCAGCCGGTCTCCCGTACCGGTGAGGTTCTCTCCGTGGCCGTCGGCGAGGGCTACCTCGGCCGCGTCGTCGACCCGCTCGGCAACCCGATCGACGGCCTCGGTGAGATCGAGACCAGCGGTCGTCGCGCCCTTGAGCTGCAGGCCCCCACGGTCATGCAGCGCAAGTCGGTGCACGAGCCGATGGAGACCGGCTACAAGGCCGTCGACGCGATGACCCCGATCGGCCGTGGCCAGCGTCAGCTGATCATCGGTGACCGCCAGACCGGCAAGACCGCCCTGGCCGTCGACACGATCATCAACCAGCGCGACAACTGGCGCACCGGCGACCCGAACAAGCAGGTCCGCTGCATCTACGTCGCCATCGGCCAGAAGGGCTCCACCATCGCGTCGGTCCGCCGCGCGCTGGAGGAGAACGGCGCGCTGGAGTACACGACCATCGTCGCCGCCCCCGCGTCCGACCCGGCCGGCTTCAAGTACCTGGCGCCGTACACCGGTTCGGCCATCGGTCAGCAGTGGATGTACGAGGGCAAGCACGTCCTCATCATCTTCGACGACCTCTCGAAGCAGGCCGACGCCTACCGCGCCGTGTCCCTGCTGCTGCGCCGCCCGCCGGGCCGTGAGGCCTACCCGGGTGACGTCTTCTACCTGCACTCCCGTCTGCTGGAGCGCTGCGCGAAGCTCTCCGACGACATGGGCGCCGGCTCGATGACCGGTCTGCCGATCGTCGAGACCAAGGCCAACGACGTCTCGGCGTTCATCCCGACCAACGTCATCTCCATCACCGACGGCCAGTGCTTCCTGGAGTCGGACCTGTTCAACGCCGGTCAGCGCCCCGCGCTGAACGTCGGTATCTCCGTCTCCCGAGTCGGTGGTTCCGCGCAGCACAAGGCGATGAAGCAGGTTTCCGGCCGTCTGCGCGTGGACCTCGCCCAGTTCCGTGAGCTGGAGGCGTTCGCCGCCTTCGGTTCCGACCTGGACGCCGCGTCGAAGGCGCAGCTGGAGCGCGGTCAGCGCATGGTCGAGCTGCTGAAGCAGGCCCAGTACGAGCCGATGTCCACCGAGGACCAGGTCGTCTCCGTCTGGGCCGGCACCACCGGCAAGATGGACGACGTGCCGGTCGTCGACATCCGCCGCTTCGAGAAGGAGCTCCTGGAGTACCTGCACCGCAAGGAGCAGGGCCTCATGACCTCCATCAAGGAGGGCGGCAAGATGTCGGACGACACCCTCACCGCCGTCGCCGACGCCATCGCGGAGTTCAAGAAGCAGTTCGAGACCGCGGACGGCAAGCTCCTCGGCGAAGAGGCTCCGGCCGCCCCGAAGGCGACCAGCGCCTCCAAGTGACGTAAGGAAGGGACCTGACTCATGGGAGCCCAGCTCCGGGTCTACAAGCGTCGCATCCGATCCGTCACCGCGACCAAGAAGATCACGAAGGCGATGGAGATGATCGCCGCCTCGCGCGTCGTCAAGGCGCAGCGCAAGGTGGCGGCCTCCACGCCGTACGCGACCGAGCTCACCCGCGCGGTCACGGCGGTCGGCACCGGCTCGAACACCAAGCACCCGCTGACCACGCAGGCCGAGACGGTCACGCGGTCCGCGGTGCTGCTCCTGACGAGCGACCGTGGCCTTGCCGGCGCCTTCAACTCCAACGCCATCAAGGCGGCGGAGCAGCTGACCGAGCGCCTGGAGCGCGAGGGCAAGCAGGTCGACACCTACATCGTCGGCCGGCGCGGTGTCGCCCACTACAACTTCCGTGAGCGCAAGATCGCGGAGTCGTGGAGCGGCTTCACCGACGAGCCCACGTACGCGGACGCCAAGAAGGTCGCGGCTCCGCTGATCGAGGCGATCGAGACGGAGACGGCCGAGGGCGGCGTGGACGAGCTCCACATCGTCTACACCGAGTTCGTGTCGATGATGACCCAGCAGGCGCTGGATGCGCGTCTGCTGCCGCTCAGCCTCGAAGAGGTCGCGGAGGAGGCCCCGACCAAGGGCGAGATCCTTCCGCTGTACGACTTCGAGCCCTCGGCGGAGGACGTCCTCGACGCCCTTCTGCCGCGCTATGTGGAGAGCCGTATCTACAACGCGCTTCTTCAGTCGGCCGCCTCCAAGCACGCCGCCACGCGGCGCGCGATGAAGTCGGCCACCGACAACGCCGGAGAGCTCATCGAGACGCTCTCCCGGCTTGCCAACGCGGCCCGCCAGGCCGAAATCACCCAGGAAATCAGCGAGATCGTCGGTGGCTCCGCAGCCCTGGCCGACGCGACCGCGGGGAGTGACCGCTAATGACCACCACTGTTGAGACCGCGACGGCTACGGGCCGCGTCGCCCGGGTCATCGGCCCGGTCGTCGACGTGGAGTTCCCCGTCGACGCGATGCCGGAGATCTACAACGCCCTCCACGTCGAGGTCGCCGACCCGGCGAACGCGGGCGAGAAGAAGATCCTGACCCTGGAGGTCGCCCAGCACCTGGGTGACGGCCTGGTCCGCACCATCTCCATGCAGCCCACCGACGGTCTGGTCCGCCAGGCCGCGGTGACCGACACCGGCAAGGGCATCACCGTCCCGGTCGGCGACTTCACCAAGGGCAAGGTGTTCAACACCCTCGGTGAGGTGCTGAACGTCGACGAGACCTACGACGGCGAGCGCTGGTCCATCCACCGCAAGGCGCCGAACTTCGACGAGCTCGAGTCGAAGACCGAGATGTTCGAGACCGGCGTCAAGTGCATCGACCTGCTCACCCCGTACGTCAAGGGTGGAAAGATCGGTCTGTTCGGCGGTGCCGGCGTCGGCAAGACGGTGCTCATCCAGGAGATGATCTACCGCGTCGCCAACAACCACGACGGTGTGTCGGTGTTCGCCGGTGTCGGTGAGCGCACCCGTGAGGGCAACGACCTCATCGACGAGATGAGCGAGTCCGGCGTCATCGACAAGACCGCGCTGGTCTTCGGTCAGATGGACGAGCCCCCGGGCACCCGTCTGCGCGTGGCCCTGGCCGGTCTGACCATGGCGGAGTACTTCCGCGATGTGCAGAAGCAGGACGTGCTGTTCTTCATCGACAACATCTTCCGCTTCACCCAGGCCGGTTCCGAGGTGTCGACCCTGCTCGGCCGTATGCCCTCCGCGGTGGGTTACCAGCCGAACCTGGCCGACGAGATGGGTCTCCTCCAGGA
Source organism: Streptomyces sp. SD31 (assembly GCF_052068475.1). Taxonomy (NCBI): domain Bacteria; kingdom Bacillati; phylum Actinomycetota; class Actinomycetes; order Kitasatosporales; family Streptomycetaceae; genus Streptomyces; species Streptomyces sp. SD31. The sequence continues at coordinate 192,697 of NZ_JBQHCX010000013.1, forward strand.
GCGCATCACCTCGACCCGTGGTCACTCGATCACCTCGATGCAGGCGATCTACGTCCCCGCGGACGACCTGACCGACCCGGCGCCGGCCACCACCTTCGCCCACCTCGACGCGACGACGGTTCTGTCCCGTCCGATCTCCGAGAAGGGCATCTACCCGGCGATCGACCCGCTGGACTCCACGTCCCGCATCCTGGACCCGCGCTACATCACGGCGGACCACTACAACACCGCCATGCGCGTCAAGGGGATCCTCCAGAAGTACAAGGACCTCCAGGACATCATCGCGATCCTCGGTATCGACGAGCTCAGCGAGGAGGACAAGCTGGTCGTCCAGCGTGCCCGCCGCGTCGAGCGCTTCCTGTCCCAGAACACGCACGTCGCCAAGCAGTTCACCGGTGTGGACGGCTCCGACGTGCCGCTGGACGAGTCGATCACCGCGTTCAACGCGATCTGCGACGGTGAGTTCGACCACTTCCCGGAGCAGGCGTTCTTCATGTGCGGTGGTCTCGAGGACCTCAAGAAGAACGCGAAGGAACTGGGCGTCTCCTGACGCACCGGTGCTCTTGAGCCATTGAGCTCTTGATGGAGGGGGCGGGGGTTCGTCCCGCCCCCTCTCTCACGCCTACTAGACTTGTAACCAACACCCGGCAGAACCGCCGGGTGGTGACCCGAGGAGCCACCTTGGCTGCTGAGCTGCACGTCGCGCTGGTCGCCGCCGACCGTGAGGTCTGGTCGGGCCAGGCCACCCTGGTCGTCGCGCGCACCACGTCCGGCGACATCGGCGTCATGCCCGGTCACCAGCCGCTGCTCGGTGTGCTGGAGTCGGGCCCGGTGACCATCCGTACGAGTGACGGTGGAACTGTCATCGCCGCGGTGCACGGCGGTTTCATCTCGTTCGCGGACGACAAGCTGTCGCTGCTGGCCGAGATCGCCGAGCTGTCGGACGAGATCGACGTCCAGCGCGCGGAGCGGGAGCTCGAGCGCGCGAAGGCGGAGGGCGACGACGCCGCCGAGCGCCGCGCGGAGGTCCGCCTGCGGGCGGCGACGGCGCGCTGACCCCTGGGGGTAGCGCCCAGTGCCCTTAGGCTCTGGGACAGTGCACGCGACGACGTCACTCAGCCGCGGCTGGGACCGGAGCAATCCGGTGCCGGTCGCGGCTGAGGCAGATATGGAAGTTTTTTCCGTTCCGTTACCTAGGAGACGAGGAGGTCGGTGTCGATGGTCCTCGCTCTGACTGTGTGCGGAATCGTTGTCGCCCTCGTGGTGCTGGGGCTGTTCGTCTTCGGCCTGCGCCGCAGGCTCATCCAGCGCTCCGGCGGCACTTTCGACTGTTCCCTGCGCTGGGACGTGCCGGAGAAACCCGACACCAGCGGCAAAGGCTGGAGCTATGGCGTCGCCCGCTACAACGGCGACCGCATCGAGTGGTACCGCGTCTTCTCCTACGCCTACCGCCCGCGCCGCATCCTGGAGCGCTCCGCGATCGAGGTGGCCGGCCGCCGGGTCCCCGACGGCGAGGAGGAGCTGGCGCTGCTCTCCGACGCGGTGATCCTCACCTGTCTGCACCGGGGCACGCGCCTCGAACTCGCCATGAGCGAAGACGCGCTGACCGGTTTTCTCGCGTGGCTTGAGGCAGCCCCGCCCGGTCAGCGCGTCAATGTGGCTTAGTACGCCGTACGCCGGTCAGTTGAGCCCGTTGTTGATGGCGCTCACCAGCTCGCCGTTGCCGGTATCACCGCTGAACTCCCAGAAGAACGCGCCGCCGAGCCCCTGGGTCTTGGCCCACGACATCTTCGTAACGATGGTGGCGGGAGTGTCGTACGACCACCAGTTGCTGCCGCAGTGCGCGTACGCCGTGCCCGCGATCGTTCCGGTGGCCGGGCAGGAGCTCTTGAGGACCTTGTAGTCCTCGATGCCGGCCTCGTAGGTGCCGGTCGCCGGGCCGGTGGCGGTGCCGCCGGGGGCGGACTGGGTGACGCCGGTCCAGCCGCGGCCGTAGAAGCCGATGCCGAGCAGCAGCTTGCTCGCCGGGACGCCCTTCGCCTTGAGCTTGGCTATGGCGGCGGCGGAGTTGAAGCCCTCCTTCGGGATGCCGGAGTACGACGTGAGCGGCGAGTGCGGGGCGGTCGGGCCGGTCTTGTCCCAGGCGCCGAAGTAGTCGTACGTCATCACGTTGTACCAGTCGAGGTACCGCGCGGCGCCGCCGTAGTCGGCCGCGTCGATCTTGCCGCCGGACGAGGCGTCGGCCGTGATGGCGGCGGTGATCAGGTAGTTCGCGCCGAACTCGGCACGCAGTGCCTGCGAGAGGTTCTTGAACGCCGCGGCGCCGGAGGTGTCGCAGGTCAGGCCGCAGGCGTTCGGGTACTCCCAGTCGATGTCGATGCCGTCGAAGACGTCGGCCCAGCGCGGGTCCTCGACCACGGCCTTGCAGGACTTGGCGAAGGCTGCGGCGTTGGCCGCGGCCTGGCCGAAGCCGCCGGAGTAGGTCCAGCCGCCGAAGGAGTACAGCACCTTGATGTGCGGGTACTTCGCCTTCAGCTGGCGCAGCTGGTTGAAGTTGCCGCGCAGTGGCTGGTCCCAGGTGTCGGCGGTGCCGCTGACGGACTGGTCGGCGGTGTAGGCCTTGTCGTAGGCGGCGTAGGTGTCGTCGACGACGCACTTGCCGTCCTTGACGTTGCCGAACGCGTAGTTGATGTGTGTGATCTTCGAGGCGGAGCCCGAGGTCACCAGGTTCTTGACGTGATAGTTGCGGCCGTAGACGCCCCACTCGGTGAAGTAGCCGAGCTTGACCTTGGCGCCGGGGTCCGGATCCGGATCCGGGTCCGGGTCCGGGTCGCCGCCCGTGGTGCGCACCGCGCGGGCGCCGCTGACCGGGCCGGTCTGGTCGGCGGTGTCGCGGGCCTGGACGGTGTAGGAGTAGTCGGTGCCGGCGGTCAGGCCGGTGTTGGTGTACGACGTCGTCGTCACGGTGGCGACCTTGGCGCCGTCGCGCAGGACGTCGTAGTTCTTGATGCCCTTGTCGTCCGTGGCGGCGCTCCAGGTCAGCTTCACCGAGGTGTTGCTGATGTCGGAGGCGGTGGGCGTACCGGGGGCGGATGGCGGGTTGTCGCCGGGGACGCTGCCGCCGTCGCAGCTGCCGCCGTTCAGCTTGCAGTTCGCGGGGGAGCCGGAGCCGGTGCCGTTGAAGCCGAAGGTGACGGAGGCGCCGGGGGCGAGGGTGCCGTTCCAGGACTTGTTCTTGGCGGTCCAGTGGGTGCCGGAGGAGGTGACGTCGGCGTCCCAGGCGGAGGTGACGGAGGTGCCGGACGGGAAGTCCCACTCGACGGTCCAGGAGCTGAGGGAGGTCGTGCCGGTGTTCTTCACCGTCCACTTGCCCTCGAAGCCGGAGCCCCAGTCCTGGGTCTTGGCGTAGGTGGCGGTGGCGGACGTCGCGGCCTCTGCGGGGCCCGCGAGGCCGACCAGGCCGGCGAAGGGGAGCAACAGGGTCGCGAACCCTGCCGCGGCTCTGTGTCTGAAGCGCATGCTGCGCCTCCTTGTTGGGGAGTTGGGGGGCATGCTGAGCCTCACGCCCACTCATGGTGCGGTGAGAATAGAAAGGTCTGGACCACGGGTCAATAGGTCTGGACCACTTGCCCCTCGCGGATTCGCTCCGTTCCGCTAGATCCCCAACTCCTGCGCCAATACGGCCGCTTGCACCCGGCTGCGCAGCTCCAGCTTCCCCAGCAACCGGCTGACGTGCGTCTTCACCGTCGCCTCGGCCATGTCGAGCCGCGTCGCGATGGCGGCGTTGGACAACCCCTCCCCGAGGCAGGCCAGCACCTCGCGTTCGCGGCGCGTGAGACTGTCCAGCACCGACGGGTCCGCCGTCGGCTCCCGTGCGGGCTTCGCGGCGAACTCGGCGATCAGGCGCCGGGTGACGGCCGGGGCGATGAGGCCCTCCCCGCGTGCCACCGTCCGGACGGCCTCGATCAGATCCCTCGCCTCCGTGTTCTTCAGCAGGAACCCCGCGGCCCCGGCCCGCAACGCCCCGAACACATATTCGTCGAGGTCGAAGGTGGTCAGCACGAGGACGTCCGCCAGCCGCTCGGCGACCACCTGCCGCGTCGCCGACACCCCGTCCAGGCGCGGCATCTGAACGTCCATCAGCACCAGGTCGGGCCGCAGCTCGCGTGTCAGGGCCACCGCCTGCGCGCCGTCCGCCGCCTCGCCGACCACCTCGATGTCGGGCGCGCTGCGCAGGATGAGGACGAGCCCGGCGCGGACGGCCGACTGGTCCTCGGCGACCAGGACGCGGATCATTCTCTGTCTCCTTCGGTCACGGGAAGGGTGGCGCGTACGGCCCAGATCTTGCCGTCGACCGAGTCCGGGTCCGGGACGGGCCCGGCCTCGAAATCGCCGCCCAGCAGCGCGACCCGCTCCCGCATCCCGACCAGCCCGGCACCCGAGCCGGGCGCGCGCGGGCCCTCGCGGTCGCCGCCGAACGGGCTGGTCACGGAGACGGTGAGGCAGCCGTCCCGCTGGGCCACCGCCACCCTGACCCGGCCGGGGGAGGCGTGCTTGAGGGCGTTGGTCAGGGACTCCTGGACGATGCGGTAGGCGGCGAGTTCGACCGGGGTGGGGACGGCGGGGCAGGAGGCGTCGAGCGTGACGTCGAGGCCGTTGGTGCGGGCGCCGTCGACCAGGGTGTCGAGGCCGTCGAGCGTGGGGGCGGCGACCGGCTCGGTGTCGCCGCTGGAGTCGCGCAGGATGCCGATGAGCCGGCGCATCTCGGCGAGCCCTTCGACGCTGTTCTCGCGGATGACGGAGAGGGCGTCCCGGGAGGTCTTCGGGTCGTCGAGGGAGAGTGCGGCCGTGGAGTGGATGGCGATGGCGGAGAGGTGGTTGGCGACCATGTCGTGCAACTCGCGGGCCATGCGGGCGCGTTCCGAGGTCACGGCCTGGGCGCGGTCCATCTCGGCCAGCAGCGCGGTCTGTTCGGCGCGCAGGCGGGCGGCCTCGGCGGCGTCGCGATGGTTGCGGACGATCCAGCCGGTGGCGGCGGGCGCGTACGCAACGACACCGACGACCACGCCGATCAGCAGCGCCTCCGGGACGCGCCACACCGCGAACGGCACCAGCGTCCCGGCCACCGTGAGCAGGCCGGTGATCCACTGGATACGGCGGGCCGCGGCGAGCGGGCCGTACAGCACGGCCGCGTAGACGAGGTCGGTGAACATCAGGACCGTGGCCAGGCTGCCCTGGGTGAAGACGTCCGCGCAGATCGCGGGCGTGCCGATCAGCAGGGCCGTGCGGGGCGCCGCCCGACGCAGCAGCTCGCAGCCGGCCATCACGGTGAGCGGTACCAGGATCGGCCAGGGACCGTCGAAGAACGTGATCGGGTCCTTGGCGGTCCGCGTGCCCAGGCCGATGCTCACCAGCAGCAGCCCGCCGGCCAGCCCGCCGAGGGCGATGTACACGTCGAAGCGGTGCGGGCGGGGGAGGGCCATGACTCCATCCAACACGGTGGCCGCGGCCGACGCCTGATTCCGGGGGAGGGTCCTGGACTGCATCTTTCGATGTACGGCGGTTTCGTCACCGCCGACGACGAAAGGGGGCGTGGCCGCCGGGAGCCTGGACAGGTGACCGAAGGGAGCAAGTCGTGATCGTCGCCCTCATCATCGCCTGCGAGGTCGGCTTCTGGGTGCTGCTGGCCCTGGGCCTGGCCGTGCGCTACCTGCTGAAGTGGCGCCGCACCAGCGTGGTGCTGTTGCTGTGCGAGCCGGTGCTGGAGCTGGTCCTGTTCGTCGCGACGGCGATCGACCTGAAGAACGGCGCCGAGCCGAGCTGGGAGCACGGCGTGGCGGCGCTCTACATCGGCTACACGGTGGCCTTCGGCCACTACACGATCCGCTGGCTCGACGGCCACGCCGCCCACCGCCTGGCCGGCGGCCCGCCCCCGCCGAAGCCGCCCCGCTACGGCCGCGCCCGCGCCCGGCACGAGGCGAAGCTGTGGCTGCGGGCGGTGTTCGGGGGAGCGGTGGCGCTGGGACTGCTCCAGCTCGCGGTCTGGTACGTCGGCGACTCCGGGGACGTCAGCTCCCTCCGGGCCTTCCAGTGGGTGGCGATCCGCACGGTCGGCATCTACGGCCTGATCGCCCTGGGGTACTGGATCTGGCCGAAGAAGGCCCCCGCCGACGCCGAGAAGGAGTCCCGGCTCACGAGCGGCGAGGAGCGTGTCCGGTCATGAGCCAGGCGTCGAAGAGTGTCGGCGGCGCCCTCGTCCTCGTGGGCCCGTATCAACGGGTGCGGGAGAACAGCTGAGCGCTCCGCTGGAAGCGCCGTGCTGGGCCGTTGTTCGTCCGCGGTTCGTCGAGGCTGGTCGCGCAGTTCCCCGCGCCCCTTCAGGGCGCTGCCGAACCGCGGTCGACTTCGCCAAGGCTGCTTCAGCGCTCCCCGCCGGGGACCCAGAGGACGTCGCCCTCGGACTTGTTCGCCGTCCGCGCCAAGATGAACAGCAGGTCCGACAGGCGGTTGAGGTAGGTCGCCGTCAGCGGGTTCATCGCCTCGCCATGCACCTCCAGCGCGGCCCACGTGGAGCGCTCGGCCCGGCGTACGACCGTGCAGGCCTGGTGCAGCAGGGCCGCGCCCGGCGTGCCGCCCGGAAGGATGAAGGACCGCAGCTTCTCCAGCTGCTCGTTGAAGCGGTCGCAGTCCGCCTCCAGCTTGTCGATGTAGAACTGCTCGACCCGCAGCGGCGGGAACTCCGGGTTCTCCACCACCGGCGTCGACAGGTCCGCACCCACGTCGAACAGGTCGTTCTGCACACGGGTGAGGACCTTGACGACCTCCTCGTCGAGCCCGCCCAGCGCGATCGCCGTGCCGATCACCGCGTTCGCCTCGTTGGCGTCGGCGTACGCCGAGATCCGCAGATCGGTCTTGGCGACCCGGCTCATGTCGCCGAGGGCGGTGGTGCCCTGGTCGCCGGTCCTGGTGTAGATGCGCGTCAGATTGACCATGTGGCCAGCGTAGTTACGCTCCGGCGGTTCGGAACACGCGTGTGCCGACTGTCACGGCCAGTGCGGTGAAGGCGAGCGCGACCAGGACGCCGTACAGCATGTGCGCCGTCGCGTACGAGCCGACGTAGGCGTCCCGTACCGCGTCCACCAGATAGCGGAACGGCACGAAGTGGGAGAGGACGTCCAGCCACCTCGGCCCCAGTGTCATCGGCAGCATCAGGCCCGACAGCAGCATCATCGGCATCGTCATGGCGTTGATCGCCGGCCCGAACTCCTGCGGTGTGCGGACCTTCATGGCGAGCGCGTACGACAGGGAGGCCAGCGACACCGTCAGCAGCGCGACGAACGCGAAGCCGATCAGCACGCCGGGCACGGGAGCCCTGAGGCCCATCGCCAACGCCGCCAGCACCAGCAGCACCGCCTGGAAGACGAAGACGGTGGCGTCGCGCAGGACGCGGCCCAGCAGCAGCGCCAGGCGGCTGACGGGCGTCACGCGCATGCGCTCCACCACGCCCTGGCCCTGCTCGATGATGACCGAGAAGCCCGCGAACGACGCCCCGAACAAGCCGAGTTGCAGCAGCAGGCCGGGCACCAGCAGCTGCCACGAGCTGCCGCGCCCGCCGAGCGGCAGGTCGGTCAGGAGCGGGCCGAAGAAGAGCAGGTACAGCAGCGGCATCAGCACGCCGAAGAGCAGGGCGAAGCGGGAGCGCAGGGACTGGCGGAGGTAACGGCCGTAGATGAGGGCCGTGTCCTGGAACAGCATCCGGGGATTCCTATACGGCTACGGGGGCGGCGTCGGCCGGCGTGGCGCTGCGGCCGGTGATGGCGAGGAACGTGTCCTGGAGGGAGGCGTCGATCGAGCCGCCGTACTGCAGCTTCAGCGCGCTCGGTGTGCCCTCCGCGACGACCACGCCCCGGTCGACGACGACCAGGCGGTCGGAGAGGGCGTCGGCCTCGTCGAGGTAGTGGGTGGTCAGGAAGACCGTGGTGCCGTGCTCGTCGCGCAGGCGGCGGATCAGGTCCCACAGGTCGGCCCGGCTGCCGGGGTCGAGGCCGGTCGTCGGCTCGTCGAGGAACAGCACCTTCGGGCGGTGCGTGAGCGCCATCGCGATGTCGAGGCGGCGCCGCTGGCCGCCGGAGAGGGCGCCCGCCTTGCGGTCGAGGAGGTCGGTCAGGCTCAGGTCGCTGGCCAGCTCCTCGGCCCGCCCGTTCGCCTGTGTCTTCGTCAGGCGGTACAGGCGGCCCTGCGTGACCAGCTCCTCCCGCACGGTGATCTGCGGGTCGACCCCGCCGGACTGGGCCACGTATCCGCACGCCCGGCGCACCCCGGCGGGATCGGTCGCGAGATCGCAGCCCGCCACGGTGGCCGCGCCCCCGGTGGGCGCCAGCAACGTCGTCAGCATCCGCAGGGTCGTCGTCTTGCCTGCCCCGTTCGGGCCCAGGAAGCCGAGGATCTCGCCCTCGCGGACGGCCAGGTCGATGCCGCGCACGGCCTCGACGGGGCCGAGCTTGGTCTGGAAGGTACGGGCCAGTGCGGCCGTACTGATGATGGGCATGGCACCAGAAAAACAGAGTCTCTTAAATTTTGCAATGACCCCAAAGTTTCAGAGAGTCCAGCGAAGTTAGGATGTGGACCATGGCTGAAGGGCTCAGGGAACGGAAGAAGCGCGAGACGCGACAGCGCATCTCGGACATCGCCACCGGGCTGTTCCTGGAGCACGGGTTCCTGACGGTGACCATCGCGGACGTGGCGGAGGCCGCCGACGTCTCCGTGAACACCGTCTACAACTACTTCCCGGCCAAAGAGGACCTCTTCTTCGACCGCTCCGCCGGCGTCGTCGAGCAGCTCTCCCGCTGGGTGCGCGGACGGGATCACGGGGAGTCGGCCGCCCGGGCCGTACTGCGCGAGCTGCGTGCCGAGGCCGAGGCGGTCTCCCCGCGGCTCGGCCTCATGGAGGGCTACGACCGCTTCATGCGCGTCATCCACGAGGCGCCGCCGCTGCGCTCGCGGCTCTGGAGCCTCCAGCAGGAGATCCACGACCACCTGGAAGCCACCCTCCGCGAGGAGGTCGGCGCGCCCGACGGCGACCCGCTGCCGGGTCTGATCGCCGGTCAGATCTCCTGGTGTCACCACACGGTCTTCGTCGCCGTCGGCCGCGAGATGCTCAAGGGGCGCAATCCGGACGAAGTGTCACGTGAGGCGCTCGTGCTTCTCGATGACATCGAGGAGCTGTTGAGCGAGAAGGTGCTCAACTACGCCGTCCGAGGCGCTCAATGACCCGTGCCGGTGTGATGTCCGTCAGGCGAGACGTGACTCGCGTTACTAACCGGTCACACAGTCCCTCACGACCGCTAAGGTCCGCCGAAGAGGCAACCTAAACAGGGTGTAAGGCGTTTCAAAGGGGAGTCGCAACAGTGGCACGGAAGCTTGCCGTCATCGGCGCCGGCTTGATGGGTTCCGGGATCGCCCAGGTCTCCGCTCAGGCGGGCTGGGACGTCGTCCTCAGGGACGTCACCGACGAGGCTCTCAAGCGTGGCACCGACGGCATCAAGGCGTCGTACGACAAGTTCGTCAGCAAGGGCAAGCTGGAGGCGCACGACGCCGACGCCGCCCTCGCCCGGATCACCGCGACCACCGACCTGGACGCCGCCGCCGACGCGGACGTCGTCGTCGAGGCCGTCTTCGAGAAGCTCGAGGTCAAGCACGAGATCTTCCGCGCGCTCGACAAGATCGTGCGCGAGGACACCGTGCTCGCCTCCAACACCTCCGCCATCCCGATCACCAAGATCGCGGCGGCCACCGAGCGCCCCGAGCGGGTCGTCGGTGTGCACTTCTTCTCACCGGTGCCGATGATGCAGCTGTGCGAGCTGGTCCGCGGCTACAAGACGAGTGACGAAACCCTCGCCACCGCGCGGGACTTCGCCGAGTCCGTCGGCAAGACCTGCATCGTCGTCAACCGGGATGTCGCCGGCTTCGTGACGACCCGGCTCATCTCGGCCCTCGTCGTCGAGGCCGCCAAGCTGTACGAGTCGGGCGTCGCCACCGCCGAGGACATCGACCTCGCCTGCAAGCTGGGCTTCGGTCACGCCATGGGCCCGCTCGCCACGGCTGACCTCACCGGCGTCGACATCCTGCTGCACGCCACCAGCAACATCTACACCGAGTCCCAGGACGAGAAGTTCGCCCCGCCGGAGCTGATGCGCCGGATGGTGGACGCGGGTGACATCGGCCGCAAGAGCGGGCAAGGCTTTTACAGCTACTGAGGTTTCGTAGATCACCGCACGGCCCCCGCGCCCATCACGCGATGGGGTGAATTCGGTATCGGTTCGCTCACAGACGGCAACCTCCGACGGCTCAACGCCGTCAGAGGTTGCATCACCCGTCACAGCGAAGACTCATAGCGAACACAGGCACAGCTACAGCAGCCACAGCTACAGCCACAGTCAACTCATCGCGGAGCACGAACGCACGCTTGGGGAGCGCATATGTACATCAGGGGCGACCACGCCGAACTGGTCGTCGGGGGCGTCCTCGACGTCCGCAGCGCGGCGGACGCCCGTACGGTCCTGCACTCGGCCGTCGACGACGGAGTCGGCGATCTGGTGCTCGACCTGTCCGAGCTGGACTCCTGGGACGCCACCGGACTCGGGGTGATCATGGGGGCCCACCGGCGGGCCGGCCGCTGCGGCCGGCGCCTGGTGCTGCGCGGCGTGCCGCCGCAGATGCAGCGCCTGCTGGTGGCCACCCGGCTGCACCGGATCCTGGCGATCGAGGGCGGCATCGGGGTGGAGTCCCTGCCCCGGGTGTGACACTGCGATCGGGCGGGACGCTGCATAGAAGTGAGGCGCCCCGGCACAGGTGGGGCGGGACAGTCGGGCGTTCCATCTGCGAAGCGTACGTCGGGCACAATCCTCACGAGACTGTGACGTCTCGGACGGCGCGGTACCCCGACCTGTCGTAGATACTGTGCGAAGGTTTAGGGTTCGGCTGCCCGCCGAGCAGACAAACCCCTTCGAGCGGGCCCGGACCAGAAGCGACAGCGCGGTGTGCAAAGGCCGGGAGGGGCCAGGACCCGCAGCACACGACGCTTTTGGGGGGCTTGAAGCTATGGACCCGAACAACCGGGGATCCGAGGAGTACGGACACGACGGCGACGGCCAGGCGTCGCGCCAGCGGCCGCCCAGGGATCCCCTCACACCCGACTTCGGACAGCACGCGCCCGGACTCGCCCGCACGGTGCAACTGGTCTCGGGCGACTTCCTGCTCACCGTCAACCCCGTCGACGGCAGCGAGATAGAGGTCTGCCCGCCCGCTGAGCGCCCCGGGCGGCCCGAGAAGCTCGGCCCGGCCGACCGCGCCGAGGCCGACCGCGCCGCCAGACCGCCCGTCCCGCCCGGCCCGAGCCGTCCCGCCCAGCCGCTGCTGGCCCGCCAGGACGAGCGCGAACAGCTGGTACGGCTGCTCGCCCGCGGCCGCTCCGTGCGCCTCGTCGGCTCCCCGGGCGCCGGCCGCACCAGCCTCCTCGACCTCGTCGCCGAGGACTGCGCGGACCTCGCCCCCGACGGCGTGGTCCGCCTCACCGGCTTCCACCGCACGCCCACCGACCTGCTGTACGACCTCTTCCACGCCGTATACAGGGCCCCCCTGCACCGCCCGGAACAGGACGAACTGCTCCCCTTCGTCCGTGAGATCGGCGCGGTCGTCGTCCTGGACGACCTGGAGTTCGGCGGCGCCGCCCTCGACGAGTTGCTGGACGCGACCCCCGAGTGCGCCTTCGTGCTCGGCGTCACGCCCGACGTGCCCGCGCCGTCCGTCGAGTCCGGCATCGAGGACGTCGCCCTCGGCGGTCTCGACCGTGCCGCGAGCGTGGAGCTCCTGGAGCGCCAGGTCGGCCGGGTCCTCACCGAGGACGAGTTGAACTGGGCGGGCGACCTGTGGTTCGAGTCGGAGGGCCTGCCGCTGCGGTTCGTCCAGGCCGGGGCGCTGCTGCGGCAGCGGGACCGACTGCGGGCCGGCGCGGACGCCGTCGACGAGTTCGGGGTCTTCGAGGACGCGCCGCCGCTGGTGGACGAGCCGGTCGACGCACCCTTCGACGCGCCGTTCGGCGGCGAGAGCGGCCGCGAGGAGGTGCCGCTGCCGTCGCTCGGCGAGGCGGCCGGCCCTGCGCCGCTGCTCGCCTCACGGCTCGGCGCCTCGGCCCGCGCCACCCTGAAGTTCGCCGTCGCGCTCGGCGGCGAGGTGCCGCACCAGGCCCATCTGCCGGCACTGGTCGGTGACACCCACGCCGACGCCGCACTGGGCGAGCTGGCCGAGTGCGGGCTCGTCTCGCCGGTCGGCTCCCGCTACCGGCTCGCCCCCGGCGTGCAGGCCCAGCTGGAGGCCGTCGGATACGCCGAGGACGTCCAGGACGGCGCCCTCACCGCCGCCCGGCACTACGCCTGGTGGGCCGGACACCCCTCGGTCACGCCGGAGCGCGTGTGTGCCGAGGCGGACGCCGTGCTCGCCGCCCTGGGCGTGCTGGTGCCGGCTACGACGCCGCCCGACGAGGACGACGAGAGCCCGACCGTGCAGCTGGCCCGTACGGCCGCGCCCGCGTTCGCCGCGGGGCTGCACTGGAGCGCCTGGGAGCGGGCGCTGCGGGCCGGCGCCGAGGCCGCTCGCCTCGCCGGTGACGTCTCCGAACAGGCCTACTTCCACCACGAGTTGGGCATCCTCGCGCTCTGCGGTGGCCGACTGGACCGGGCCCGAGCCGAGCTGGAGACCTCCATCGGCCTGCGCGGCGCCCTCGCCGACAAGCGCGGCACGGTCGCGGGCCGTCGCGCCCTCGCGCTGGTCTCGGACCGCTCCGGTACGACGCCGGGGGTGGCCGCGTTCGGTGCCACGGCGGGGGAGGAGGTGTCGGGCGCACGGTACGAGGAGTCGCAGTCGCCGCCGGGAGGAGTACCTGCCGTCGCCTTCCCGCCCGCCGGGGACGCCACGACGCTGGTCACCCACCGGGCGTCGTCGCCCTCCTCGCCGTCGTCCCAGGGGACCTCGCACAAGGGCCGCGGCGGCGTCCGGAACTTCGCCCGGCGCAACCTCGTCGCGGCCGGCTCGGGCGCGCTGCTCGTGGCCGTGCTCGGCACGGTGGTGACGCTCGGCGCGACCTCCGACAACGACCCGAGCACCCCGTCCACGCAGGTCGGCGTCAACCCGTCCGCCAGCCAGGGGATCGGCGACGACAGCATCGGCGCCGACAAGGCGGAGGGCGACGACGGGGAGAACTCCGGCGACACGGGCACGGCGACGAGCCGGCCCACGGACCCGGGTCCCGACGGCACGTACGGCACGTCGGACGACCCGACTCCGACGGAGACGGACGGGCCGTCGGACGACCCGACCGGTACGCAGGGCTCGGGCGGCGGTTCGAGCTCGCCGACGAAGCCGCCGTCGTCGACGACCAAGCCGCCGTCCACGACCAAGCCGCCGACGGACGACCCCACCGACGATCCGACGGACGATCCGACGACGACCCCGCCGACGGACGACCCGACGACGCCACCGACGGACGACCCGACGACGCCGCCGACGGAATCCCCCTCGACCTCCACGTCGGCCAGCGGCCCGGCCCCGTCCAGCCCGGCGGAGACCACCAGTTCCGCGAGCGCCCCGCAGAGCACCGACGCGGGTACGCCGAGCACCGGCTCGGACGCCGTGATCTGACCACCGATCAAGACAGAAGGGCCGGGTCCACCCTGCGGACCCGGCCCTCGTCGTCGTACAACCGCCCAAAGCGGGCGCGTCAGAACAGCCGCAGCTTGTCGTCCTCGATCCCGCGCATCGCGTCGTAGTCCAGGACCTGGCAGCCGATGCCGCGGTCCGTGGCGAGGACGCGGGCCTGCGGCTTGATCTCCTGTGCCGCGAAGATGCCCCGGACGGGTGCGAGATGGGGGTCCCGGTTCAGCAGCTCCAGATAGCGCGTGAGCTGCTCCACACCGTCGATCTCGCCGCGCCGCTTGATCTCGACGGCGACCGTCTGGCCCTCGGCGTCCCGGCACAGGATGTCGACCGGGCCGATGGCCGTCATGTACTCGCGGCGGATGAGCGTGTAGCCCTCGCCGAGCGTTTCGATGCGGTCGGCGAGCAGTTCCTGGAGGTGCGCTTCCACGCCGTCCTTGATCAGGCCGGGGTCCACGCCGAGTTCGTGCGAGGAGTCGTGGAGGATTTCCTCCATCGTGATGATGAGCTTCTCGCCCGCTTTGTTGGTGACCGTCCAGACGTCCTGCTGCTCGCCGTCCCCCTCCTTCAGGGTGCAGGGCGGCGACATCCAGTTCAGAGGCTTGTAGGCCCGGTCGTCCGCGTGGATCGAGACGCTGCCGTCCGCCTTGACCAGGATCAGACGGGGCGCCGAGGGCAGGTGAGCGGTGAGCCGGCCCGCGTAGTCGACGGAGCATCGGGCAATGACGAGACGCATGGTCGGCAACGCTACTCGACGGGTCCCGGTCGACGCGATTCGCCCTGGGGGAGTCCGTATGACCCCGGACTGCCCCTGTTCATTTCTGGCCGATTGTGTGCCTAACGAGGACTGCGCATGTACCCAATCTCCTGGTGCCGTCACCGTCTGTTGCCTACCGTATTAAACGGGAGGTCGCGAGGCGTGTACGCAGAGTGTCCGGCATCGCGAACTCCCTTATCTGTCCGGCAACCCCTGATGTTCTGGGGGTGCGAGAGGAGAACCCATGTCGCTCGACGTCTCACCGGCCCTACTCGAACAGGCCGAGCGAGGCGAGGTCGACGAAGCCGTCTTCGTCGACTGCGTCCGGACCTCCCTGCCTTATGCATGGGAGATGATCAGCTCACTGGTGGCTCAGCTGAAGGTCGACGGCGGTCAGTTCGCCGACAACCAGACGCCCCCGCCGGACGAGCAGGCACGTGGCCAGCTGCTGCGTGCGCTTGCGAGTGACGCGATACGCGGCGCGCTGCAGCGGCACTTCGGGGTGCGACTGGCCTTCCAGAACTGCCACCGGGTGGCGGTGTTCCCGCTTGACGCCTCGGTCGACGAGACGCATGCCCGCTTCACCTCGGTCCGCAGCCAGGTGCTGAACCAGTCCCCGGAATTCAGGGACTGCTGACGCGCTGAACCGCTTGCTTGCCGCTCCGTACGCGGGAGGTGCAATCAGTACCGGGGCGGCAAGCCCTTCTGGCGGAACGGCGTTCAGAGGTGAGGGAGCCGTGCATCCTCGGCCGGTCGGTTCAGCCGAGGTGCGGCAGTACTTCGGCGCCCAGTCGCCGTACGTTCTCCTCGGTCGCCGCCAGATCGCCCGAGCCCTCGACGAGCAGGGCGAAGCGGGAGATGCCGGTCCGCTCGCTGGTCGCCGCCAGCCGGTCGGCGCACAGGCGGGGGGTACCCACCGGGTGCAGCCCGCAGAGCAGTTCGGTGTAGGCGAGCGGGTCCCGCATCACGCGATGGCGGCCGTCCACCGTCACATGGGCCTCCAGGCCCTGACGGAGCCAGCCCGGCATCGCCTTCGTCAGCGTCTCGACCGCGTCCGTGCGCCGGTCGGCGATCTGGCAGACGCCGGCCGAGACATGGGCCGCGCCGAGGATCTCCTCAGCCGGGCGCCCGGCCGCGCGGGCGTGCTCCCGCCACAGGGCGACCATCTCCGCCTTCTCCTCGTCGCCCACATGCATCCCCAGCAGCATCGGCAGCCCGCGCTCGGCCGCGAGGCGCACGCTGGCCGGCGAGGTGCACGCGACGACGACCTCGGGCCCCTCGACCTCTGTGAGGCACTCCGACGGCCTTGGTACGACGGGGACTTCACGGAAACCGAAGCGGTCCCCGGAGGCCGCGACCGAGGGTTCGCGCAGCCAGCGCATGAGCAGATCGAGTGATTCCGGGAACCCCTCCTCGTACGCCTCGAGGCCCTGGCCGAACACCTCCAGGTCGACCCACGGCCCGCCGCGCCCGACCCCCAGCGAGAACCGCCCGCCGGAGGTGATGTGCAGCAGCGCGGCCTGTTCGCCGAGGGCCACCGGGTGGGCGGTGGGCAGCACGCTGACCGCCGTGCCGACCCGCAGGCGCTCGGTGCGGCCGAGCAGTAACGCGGCCAGCGTGATCGCGGACGGACAGGTGCCGTACGGCACGAAGTGGTGCTCGGCCAGCCAGACCGTGTCGAGCCCCGCTTCCTCGGCGACCTCGGCGGAGCGGACCGCGCGGTGCAGCGCCTCCCCGTCGCCCTGCCCCGGGAACCGGGCCGCCAACACGAAACTTCCTACGTGCATTGCCTTTTCCTGCTTCCTTGGCTCCGACGCGGAGCTCCCCCACCGGGCATAACCGTCTGACACGTGCCGAGGACACGGCTTGGCGAAGGGATTTGCGGATTGTCTGCAGAATCGAGCGCCGGAGCGAGGGGCTTGTGGGGGTTGGTGCCGTACGAATACCCCTGTCCGTGCCGCGTAGGCTGGACATGACCCGTGCATCCTGTATAGCCCCGAGAGGTGTTCCGTGTCCCCGCGTCGCAACCGACCCAACGGCCCCAAGGGAGCCGCCTCGTCCGGACGCAGTGCCGAGGACGACCGCCCCGGCCGTTACGGCGGCTGGCAGTCGGCCGAGAACTGGCAGGGCGAGGACTGGAACGTACGGCATGTCGCGGGCGCGAGCGCACAGGGCAAGGCGTACCGCTGCCCGGGCTGCGAACAGATGATCCCGGACGGCGTCCCGCACGTCGTCGCCTGGCCGGACCACGCGGGCGTCGACGACCGCCGCCACTGGCACAAGGCGTGCTGGAACGCGAAGGACCGCCGCACCACGCGGGTGCAGCGGTCCCGTAACGCGCCGAAGTTCTAGAGGGTCCGGCCGGACCGGCTCACACGTCCCGCTGCTCCAGCAGGGCGTAGGCGCCGGCGAACGCGGCGGCCGTCACGAC
The DNA here is from genome assembly GCF_052068475.1 of Streptomyces sp. SD31. Classification (NCBI taxonomy): domain Bacteria; kingdom Bacillati; phylum Actinomycetota; class Actinomycetes; order Kitasatosporales; family Streptomycetaceae; genus Streptomyces; species Streptomyces sp. SD31. The sequence continues at coordinate 209,595 of NZ_JBQHCX010000013.1, forward strand.
GAGCATGATCCACAGCGGGTCCCAGCCGGACGGGCCGGAATCGCTGAGGGACTGCTCGTAGAAGACGCTGAGCTGGTTCGGGATCGAGTACTCGAACAGGGCCCGCTGCAGGTCCTCCAGCGACTGCGAGAACATGAACAGCGCGATGACCAGCGGCGCCAGCAGCACGCCGGTCATGATCGTGATCGCGCCCGCCGAGTGCCGGATCATCGACCCGACGACGAGCGAGAGCAGGCCGAGCAGCGCGATGTAGAGCGAGATGCCGACCGTGCCCTTCAGCCACTCCTGGACGGTGGGCTCCCGCGCGTCCAGCATGGCCACGTCCGCGAGGGCGACGAGGACGGCCGACACCAGCGTCACCACGAAGGCGACGACGAAGAACACGATCGCCTTCGCCGCCAGCACGCGGCCGCGGGACGGGCACGCGGTCATCGTGGTCCGGATCATGCCGGTGCCGTACTCCGAGGCGGTGGTCAGCACGCCGAGCGTGATGATGCACATGCTGCCGAGCAGCAGGCCGAAGAAGCCGAACGACAGCGGGTTCTCCTGGCTCAGGCTGCCGTCCGAGGAGTTGCCGGCGACCAGCGCGGCGGCCAGCAGACCGATGCCGACGACGAGCAGCACGAACACACCGAGCGTCCACATCGTGGAGCGCACCGAGCGGATCTTCGTCCACTCCGAGGCGAGCGCGTGGCCGAGGTGCGTGCGCACGACGGGGATCGGCGAGGTGTAGGTGGGGTACGACGAGCCGGGCGCCGCCTGCCAGTTCGGTGCGGCGCTCTGCGGCATCGGGGGCTGGGGCGTGCTCATCGGGCGTCCTCGGGCTTGGTCGGGGCGGCGGGGGTGGCAGGGGCGGAGGGGGTTTCGGGTGCGGCGGGAGGCTGGGCCGGGGCCTGCGGAGGAGCGGCAGGGGGCTGGGCCGGGGCCTGGGGCGCCTGCGGGGCCTGCTGGGCGTAGGGGTTGGGCGCACCCGCTCCGGGTGTCGCAGCGGGCGCGCCAGGGGCGCCGTACGGTCCCTGCCCACCCTGCGGCGGGGCGAACGGCTGTCCGCCCTGCTCGGGCGGCGGCGGGGCGTACCAGCCGGGCTGGCCCTGACCCGGGACCGGCACCGGGGGCTGCGCGCCCGGCGGCAGCGGCTGCATCAGCCCTGCCTTCTGGTCGGCCGTCGAGCGGTAGTCGACCGCGCCCTGCGTCATCCGCATGTACGCCTCCTCCAGCGAGGCCTGGTGCGGCGACAGCTCCCACAGCCGTACGTCGGAGTCGTGCGCGATGTCGCTGATGCGGGGGAGCGGCAGCCCGGTCACCCGGAGCGCGCCGTCCTGCTCGGGCAGCACGTGCCCGCCCGCCTCGGTGAGCGCGCCGGCCAGCTTCTCGCGCAGCTGCGGCTCGGTGTCCGGCGTACGGACCCGGGCGAAGCCGGCGGAGTTCGCCGCGATGAAGTCCTGCACGCTCATGTCGGCGAGCAGCTGGCCTCGCCCGATGACGATCAGGTGGTCGGCGGTCAGCGCCATCTCGCTCATGAGGTGCGAGGAGACGAAGACCGTCCGGCCCTCGGCAGCCAGCGACTTCATCAGGTTCCGCACCCAGAGGATGCCCTCGGGGTCGAGGCCGTTGACCGGCTCGTCGAACAGCAGCACCTGCGGGTCGCCCAGCAGCGCGGCGGCGATACCGAGGCGCTGGCCCATGCCGAGCGAGAAGCCCTTCGAGCGCCGCCTGGCCACGTCCTGGAGACCGACCACGCCCAGCACCTCGTCCACCCGGCGGGCCGGGATGCCGGACAGCTGGGCCAGGCACAGCAGGTGGTTGCGGGCGGCCCGGCCGCCGTGCACCGCCTTGGCGTCCAGCAGGGCGCCGACCTGGCGGGGGGCGTTGGGCAGCTTGCGGTACGGGAAGCCGCCGATGGTCACGTGGCCCGCGGTCGGGTTGTCCAGGCCGAGGATCATCCGCATCGTCGTCGACTTGCCCGAGCCGTTGGGGCCCAGGAAGCCGGTGACGGCACCGGGCCGCACATGGAAGGACAGGTTGTACACAGCGGTCTTGTCGCCGTAGCGCTTGGTCAGGCCGACTGCCTCGATCATGCTCCGCACCCATCGAAAGGTTCAGGACAGCGGGGCACACGCCCCCCGTAAGGGTTAGGAGGATACCGAGGCGCTGACGGTTCCACCCAAGGGCGAGTAAAGCTTGTCCGAGCCGCGGCGCCCCGTCGGCTACGCGTCCCGTTTCCTGAGCGTGGCGTAACCGCCCGCGAGCGCCACGATCACCCACAGCACCATGATGCCCAGCCCGCCCCACGGGCCGTACGGGGTGTCGTCGTCGACCGGGGTGACCACCTGCATGATCTTGCTGCCGGCCTGGTCGGGCAGATAGCGGCCGATCTTCTCGGTGGCCGGGACGTTGCCCAGGATGTTCGAGATCAGGAAGAAGAACGGCATCAGGATGCCCAGCGACAGCATCGGTGAGCGCAGCATCGCGGCGACGCCCATCGAGAACATCGCGATGAGGGTCATGTAGAGCCCGCCGCCGATCACCGCCCGCAGCACGCCGGGATCGCCGATGGCCGCCTTGTGCTCGCCGAGCATCGCCTGCCCGAGGAAGAACGTGACGAAGCTGGTGGCCATGCCGACCGCGAGCGCGAGGCCGGTCGCCACCGCGATCTTGCTGAACAGGAAGGTGCCGCGCCGAGGTACGGCGGCCAGCGAGGTGCGGATCATGCCGGTGCTGTACTCGTTGGAGACGACGAGCACCCCGAACACGATCAGCGCGAGCTGACCGAGGGTCATCCCGGCGAAGCTGACGAAGGTCGGATCGAAGGAGAGCCTGTCCCGCTCGCTCATGTTGTCGAACTCGTTCGCCGACAGGCCCGAGATCAGCATGCCGAGGGCGATCGTGACCACCACGGCGAGGGAGAGCGTCCACACGGTGGAAGCCACGGACCGGATCTTGGTCCACTCGGAGCGGATCACCTGGGTGGCTGCCATGATCAGCTCCTCCTCCAGCCTTCGCCCCACGGCCGCTGATCGGGGGGCGTCTGTCCGGGCGGCTGCGCCGCGGAGTGCGCGTGATACTCGACCGACTCCGCGGTCAGCTGCATGAACGCCTCCTCCAAGGACGCCTGTTGCGGGCTCAGCTCATGCAGCACGACCCCGTGCCGCGCCGCCAGCTCCCCGATCTGCTCCGCCTTGCCGCCGTCGACCTCCAGCGTGCCGTTGCCCGACTCGACGGCCGTGATCCCGGCCGTGTGCAGCACGTCGAGCAGCAGCTCCCGCTGCGGGGTGCGGATCCGGACGTACGACTTCGAGTTCCGCGCGATGAAGTCCGCCATGGACGTGTCGGCGAGCAGCCGGCCCTGGCCGATCACGACGAGGTGGTCTGCGGTCAGCGCCATCTCGCTCATGAGGTGCGAGGAGACGAAGACCGTACGGCCCTGCCCGGCGAGGGATTTCATCAGGTTGCGGATCCAGTGGATGCCCTCGGGGTCGAGCCCGTTGACCGGCTCGTCGAACATCAGGATCCGTGGATCGCCCAGCAGCGCCCCCGCGATGCCGAGCCGCTGCCCCATGCCCATCGAGAAGCCCTTGGTCTTCTTGCGGGCGACCGCCGTGAGGCCCACCGTCTCCAGTACCTCCCGCACCCGCCGCTTCGGGATGCCGTTGCTCTGCGCGAGGCACAGCAGGTGGTTGTAGGCGCTGCGCCCGCCGTGCCAGGCCTTCGCCTCCAGCAGGGCGCCGATGTACGTCAGGGGGTCCTTGAGCTCGCCGTAGTGCTTGCCGTCGATACGGACGTCGCCGGCCGTGGGGTGGTCGAGGCCGAGGACCATCCGCATCGTGGTGGACTTCCCGGCGCCGTTGGGACCGAGGAACCCGGTGACGATGCCAGGTCTGACGGTGAAGGTGAGGTTGTTGACCGCCACCTTCTCGCCGTACCGCTTGGTCAGCCCCTCGAGCTCGATCATGCCGACCACGCTAAAACGCCACAAAGCCCCCTGCCACCGGAGTGGCAGGGGGCTTCACAGATGTTCAGACGACGTACGCCGAACGGTTACCGGGTCTGCTGCGCCGGGACACCGCGGGAGATCGGCTCGTCCTCGGCCGGGGTGCCGGCGGCGGCCACCGCGGCGCCCGTGAGGGTCGCCAGCATCTCGCGGACGTTCGTCAGCTGAGCGTTGATGCTGTCGCGGCGGTTGGTGAGCGCCGCGAGCTCGCGCTCGGATTCCGAACGGATCCGGTCGGCCTTGGCGTTGGCGTCGGCCACGATGTCCTCGGCCTGGCGCTGAGCCGTCTCCACCGTCTGGCGGGCGCGGCGCTCGGCGTCGGTGCGCAGCTTCTCGGCCTCCAGGCGGAGCTGCTCCGCGCGGTGCTCGATCTCCGCGAGACGCTTCTCGGCCTTGGCCTGACGGGACGCCAGGTCGCGCTCGGACTGCTCGCGACGCTTGGCGAGGTTCGTCTCGAAGTCGGCGGCGGCCTGCGCGGCCTTGGCGCGGGTCTCCTCGAAGAGGGCGTCGGCCTCCTCACGCTTGGACTGCGCGTCCTTCTGCGCCTCGGAGCGCAGCTGGGACGCGTCACTCTTGGCCTTCTCGACGATCCGGACGCCCTCGTCCTCGGCCTTGGCCTTGCGCTCCGCAGCGAACGATTCTGCGTCGTTGCGGACCTGCTGGGCCGCCGATTCGGCGAGCTCGCGGTGCTGCTCGGCGGCGCGGCGGGCCTCCTCGCGCAGATCCTTGGCCTCTTCCTCGGCGAGGCGGAGGATCTTCTCGACACGCGCGCCGAGACCGGCGTACGACGGCTCTGCGTCGGTTACCTGGGCCTGGGCGTTCTGCGTTTCGAGGTGGAGCTCCTCGATGCGCTTTTCCAGAGCGGTGATGCGGGCGAGAGCGCTGTCACGGTCGGAGACGAGCTTGGAGATTCGTTCGTCCACCTGAGCGCGGTCGTACCCACGCCGCACAAGCTCGAAGCCGTAGGGGGAAGTGTCGCTCATGGGGTTCCTGTCGAATGAGACCGGTGAGGTGATAAGTGGAATCCTAGGGGCCGAAGCGGTGTGTCATCGAGCGGATACGTGTTTGATCTGGAGAATGAGACCCCTTTTGAGTGGCTAACCGTCGGACGGCTTGCCAAAAACTTGGTCAAAGGCCCCAGGAGACACCGGAACCCGCTCGCTGCGCTAGCTCTCTGACGACTTGCCACCCGATCGGGGGGCACCCACCGTCGCACCGGCCTTGACCCCGCCGTCCTTGCCCCCGGACGGTGCCTCGAAGGACTCCAACGCCTCCAGCACGTCCTGGACGCGCGAGATTTCGGCGTTGATGTCCTCGCGGCGCCGCACGAGCACCTCCAGCTCGCGCTTGCCCTCCTCGACCGTGCGCCTGGCCTCGCGGATCGCCTCGGCCTTGAGCTCCTCGGCCTCCTTGATCAGCGTCGACCGCTTCTGCTCGGCCTCCTTCAGGAGCCCCTCGGCCTTCTTCACGGCGGCGATACGGACCTTGCCCGCCTCGGAGTTGGCCTCCGAGACGATCTCCTTGGCCTTCGCCTGCGCCTTGGCCAACTGCTCCTCGGCGGCCTTGATGAGCGCGTCGCAGCGGTCGCCGGTCGACTTCATCGTCTCGGCGGCCTCGCGGCGGGCCCGCTCGTGCAGCGCCTCGATCTCGCTCGTGATGCGGTCGCGCAGCTCCTCCGCGCGCTCCCTGATCGCGGTGGCGTCCCGGCGGGCGCCGACGAGCAGCTCGTCCGCGTCGGTACGGGCCTTCTCCACCATGGAGTTGCCCTCGACCGTCGCCTCGGAGACGAGCCGGTCGGCCTCCTTGCGGGCGGCGCCGACCATGGTGTCGGCCTGTCCCTCGGCGTCCGCGGTCGTCTTGTGCGCCTGCTGCTGCGCCTCCGACAGCAGCTTGTCCGCCTCGGCCGTGGTCTCGCTGATGAGCTTGTCGACCTGCTCGGCCGCCTCGGAGCGCCGCTTGTTGGCGTCCTTGCGGGCCTCGTCGAGGGTGCGCTCGGCCTCCTCACGCGCGGACGTCACCAGCCGCTCGGCCTCCGCGGCCGCCTCGGCCTTGACCCGCTCCGAGTCGCTGCGGACCCGCTCGGCGTGCGCTTGCGCGGACCCGACCGTCTCCGCTGCCTCGGCGCGCAGCCGCTCCGCCTCCGACGTGGCGTCCCCGACCAGCTTCTCGGCCTTGGCGAGCGCGTCGGTGCGCACCCGGTCGGCCTCCGCGATCGTCTCCGACTGGAGCCGCTCGGCCTCCGAACGCGCCTCGGTGATGAGGGTGTCCGCCTGCGTCGCCGCGTCCGACCGGATCCGGTTGGCGTCCTCGCGGGCGTCGGCCCGGGTGCGCGACGCGGCCTGGTCGGCCTCGGCGATGGCGTCCGACGCCTCCGTACGCACCCGCTGGGCGTGCTCTGCGGCGTCCGACCGCAGCCGCTCCGCCTCGGCGATCGCCTCCGCGACCGTCCGCTCGGCGAGGGACTTGGCGGCCTGGGACTCCTCGTTCGCCTCGCGCCGGATGCGGCCCGCGTCCTCGCTGGCCCGTTCCCGCTCGGCGTAGGCGTCGGAGCGGACCCGGTCCGCCTCCTCCTGCGCCTCCCGGCGGGTCCGGTCCGCCGCGTGCTCGGCGGCACTGCGCAGCCCGGTGATCTCCTCCTGGGCCTGCTCGTGCAGCCCGGCCACGGAGTCGCGGACCTGCTGCGCGTGCTGCTCGGCCGCCGACACCATCTCGGTGGCGCGCCGGTCGGCCTCCTCGACCAGCCGCACCGCCTCGGCCTGCGCCTCCTCCACCCGCTTGCGGGCGGAGGCCAGCAGCTCCTCGCTCTGCTCGCGGGCCCGCTCACGCTCCTGGTCGGCCTCCTGGCGGGCGGAACCGAGGGTCTCCTCGGCCTCGCGGCGGCGCCGGGCGGCCTCCTCCTGGGCGGCGGCCAGCGTCTCGGACGCCTCGGTGGCGAGCCGCTCGGCGGCGGCCTGCGCCTCCGCACGGACCCGGTCGGCGGTGTCCTGCGCCTCCGACTTCAGCCGCTCGGCCTCGGCCGCCGCCTCCGACCTGAGGCGTACGGCGATGGCCTCGCCCTCGGCGCGCGACGCGGACGCGTCCGACGCGGCCTCGTTGCGCAGCCGGTCGGCCTCGGCCTCGGCCTGCTGCTGCAGCGTGCGGATCCGCTCGGCGGACTCGGCGCGCAGCCGGTCGGTCTCCTCGGCGGCCTCGCGCCGGATGCGTGCGGCCTCCTCGCGGGCGTCGGTGAGCGCCTGCTCGGCCGCGGCGAGCCGCTGCTCGGCGTCGGCGTGAAGCCGCGTCAGCTCCTCGGTGGCCTCCGCCCGGCGGGCCTCGACGCCGCGCTCGGTCTCCTCGCGCAGTTCACGGGCGGCGCGCTCGGCGTCGGCCTTGATGCCCTCGGCCTGCTCGACGACCTCGTCGCGGTGGCGCTCGGCCTCCTGACGGGTGCGCTGGAGGGTCTCCTCGGCCTGCCGGCGCAGCGTCGTCGCCCGCTCGATGGCCTCGGTGCGGACCTTCTCGCTGTCGGTCGTGGCCTTCTGGCGCAGCTCGTCCGCGTCCTGCTTGGCCTTGGACAGCAGCTCCTCGGCGGTCTTGGCCGCCTCCTCGATCTGCTGGACGGCCTCCTTGCGGGCCTCCGCGCGGATCTTCTCGCCCTCGGCGACCGCCTCGGAGCGCAGCTGCTCGGCCTCGCCGCGCAGCCGGCGGGCCTCCTCCTGCAGCTCGACCGTCTTGGCGCGGTACTCCTTGGTGTCGTCCTTCGCCGCGCCCTTGAGCTGCTCGGCGATGTCGTGCGCCTCGGCGCGCAGCCGGTCCGCCTCGGCCTCGGCCTCCGTGCGGATCCGCTCGGCCTCCTCGGCCGCGGCCTTGGTGGTGTTCCGGGCGTCCTCCTGCGCCTTGTTGAGGACGTCCTCGGCCGTCTTGGCCGCCTTGGACAGCTGGGTCGCGCTCTCCTCGGCGGTGATCGTGCGGGCCTTCTCGGCCGCCTCGGCGAGGAGCTTCTCGGCCTCGGCGCGGGCGTCGGCGACGATCTGCTCGGCGTCCGCCTTGGTGGACTCGGCCTCCTTGGTGGCCTCGCTGACCAGGCGGGCGACCTGCTCCTTGGCCGTACGCGTGCGCTGTTCGTTGGCCGACTCGGCGCTCGACAGGGCCTTCTCGGCGGCCGTCTTGGCCTCGGCGACCAGCTTCTCGGCCTCGGACTGCGCCTTGCGCAGCGCCTCCTCGGCCTCCGCCATGCGCTGCTCGGCGGCCCGGCTGAGCTCGGTGGCCTGCCGGCGGGCGGCGTCCGACTCGGTCGCGGTGGAGCTGCGCAGCTGCTCGGCGTGGTCGGTGGCCTCCTGGGCCTGGGTGGAGGCGGCGTTCAGCAGCCGCTCGGCGTCCGTGCGGGCGCGGCGCAGGATCTGCTCGGCCTCCGCGCGGGCCTCCTCGGCCGCGCTGGTGAGCCGCTGGCGGGCCTCGCCGGTGAGCCGCTCGGCCTCGGCGCGCGCGGCCGCCATGGCCTGGTCGGCCTCGGCACGCGACTCGTCGAGGAGGCGGCGGGCCTGCTGCTCGGTGCGGGCGCGCAGCTGCTCCGCCCACGCCACGTTCTCGTTGACGTGCGACTCGACGGTCTGCCGCCGCTCGGCCAGCTCCTGGTCCAGCTGCTGGCGGCGCGTGACCGCCTCCTGGTGCAGCTCGGCCTGGAGCCGGGCGGCCTGCTCGGCGTGCTCCTGGAGGATCCGCTGGGTCTGCGCGCGGGCCTGGCTCAGCTCCCGCTCCGCCTCCTGGCGCAGCTGGTCGGCCTGGACCTGGGCGTTGCGCAGCAACTGCTCGGCCTGATAGCCGATGTCGCCGCCGGCGAAGTCGGGCCGGGACATGATGGTGCGCCGCGCCTCGTGCAACTTGGCGCGCAGCACCTCGACCTGGTAGCCGAGGTCCTCGGCGTGCTGGATCGCCTTTTCCCGCTCGGTCTTCAGCCGATCCATCTCGGCCTCGAACCGAGAGAGGTGGTCGACGTCAGCCGCCGGCTCTCGCTCCTGGCGTTCGTAGCCCCGCACTGCGCGGTCCCATCCGTCCCCTGGTCGCAAGTCTCTCCATACGAGCACCGTCCATCCGCCGAACGGGGCCCCCGGGGAATGGTGTCAGATCAACGGCGAAGCACGGGCTGTCGCCCCACCCTCGTCCCCCGAAACCCGGACCCCGGACGGTCCCCCCGTCGGACGGAGGGGCCGGGTCGCCCTGGACTGAGCGGCGACCGCCCCCAACCCTACCGGCCCATATGTACGAGGGTCAGTGCTCAGGTGACTCAACAGGCGCCGAAGTGACCAGTTCTGTCAGTACGCCATGGCAATCCTTCGGGTGCAGGAAAGTGATTCGTGACCCCATGGAGCCGCGCCGGGGCTCTTCGTACAGAACGCGTACGCCCTTGTCCTTGATGTCGGCGGCGTCGCCGTCCACATCCGCCGTTCCGAAAGCGATGTGGTGGACGCCCTCGCCGTTCTTGTCGAGCCACTTCGCGACGGTCGAGTCCGGGCGGGTGGGCTCGAGAAGCTGCAGGTAGGAGGCGCCGCCGTCGGAGGTGTCGTTGATCTTGAGCATGGCCTCGCGGACGCCCTGCTCCTCGTTGACCTCGGAGTGGAACACCTCGAAGCCGTATGTGGCCCGGTAGAACTCGACGGTCTTGTCGAGATCGAAACAGGCGATTCCGATGTGGTCGATTCGCGTCAGCATGGAACTCAGTGCAGCGCCCCCGAGGTGGTTACGCAACGTGCGCGCGATCACACCGACGGCCCGGTGACGGCACGGAGTGCCACTCAGTACATTCGAAGTAAACCCTCGTTCACTCCTCGGCAGTGCAGCCGGAAGGGGATCGCACCTCATGTCTGGAACGAACAGCAGTACCTCGGTGATCGTCGCGGGCGCCCGTACGCCCATGGGACGCTTGCTGGGCTCGCTGAAGTCCTTCTCGGGAGCCGACCTCGGCGGCTTCGCGATCAAGGCCGCCCTCGACCGTGCGGGGATCGGCGGCGACCAGGTGCAGTACGTCATCATGGGCCAGGTCCTCCAGGCCGGCGCGGGCCAGATCCCGGCCCGCCAGGCGGCCGTCAAGGCCGGCATCCCGATGAACGTCCCGGCGCTCACCATCAACAAGGTGTGTCTGTCCGGCCTCGACGCGATCGCCCTCGCGGACCAGCTGATCCGCGCCGGCGAGTTCGACGTGATCGTCGCGGGCGGCCAGGAGTCCATGACCAACGCCCCGCACCTGCTGCCGAAGTCCCGCGAGGGCTTCAAGTACGGCGCGATCGAGATGATCGACGCGATGGCGCACGACGGTCTGACCGACTCCTTCGAGGGCATCGCCATGGGCGAGTCGACGGAGAAGCACAACACCCGCCTCGGCATCCAGCGCCCCGAGCAGGACGAGATCGCCGCCCTGTCCCACCAGCGCGCCGCGGCCGCCCAGAAGAACGGCCTCTTCGAGGCCGAGATCACCCCGGTCGAGATCCCGCAGCGCAAGGGCGATCCGGTCCTCTTCAGCAAGGACGAGGGCATCCGCGCGGAGACCACGGCCGAGTCGCTGGGCAAGCTGCGCCCGGCGTTCTCCAGGGACGGCACGATCACGGCGGGCTCGGCCTCCCAGATCTCGGACGGCGCCGCCGCGGTCGTCGTCATGAGCAAGGCCAAGGCGCAGGAGCTCGGCCTGGACTGGATCGCCGAGATCGGCGCGCACGGCAACGTGGCGGGCCCGGACAACAGCCTCCAGTCCCAGCCCTCGAACGCCATCCTGCACGCCCTGAAGAAGGAGGGCCTGGAGGTCTCCGACCTCGACCTGATCGAGATCAACGAGGCCTTCGCCGCCGTCGCGGTGCAGTCAATGAAGGACCTCGGAGTGTCATCGGAAAAGGTGAACGTCAACGGTGGAGCCATCGCCCTGGGTCACCCGATCGGTATGTCGGGTGCGCGGCTCGTCCTGCACCTGGCCCTGGAGCTCAAGCGGCGGGGCGGCGGCGTGGGCGCGGCCGCGCTGTGCGGTGGCGGTGGTCAGGGTGACGCGCTGATCGTGCGGGTACCCAAGGCCTGAGTTCTCCTTTTGTAGGACCTCTTCGCGAACGGAGCTGTGATGCAGGACGTCTCCACCCTGGTGGCCCAGGCCAGGGAAGGCCGGCCGCGGGCCGTGGCCCGGCTGATCTCCCTGGTGGAGGGGGCGTCCCCGCAGCTGCGGGAGGTCATGGCGGCGCTGGCCCCGCTCACGGGCAACGCGTACGTGGTGGGGTTGACGGGCTCACCGGGTGTCGGCAAGTCCACCTCGACCTCGGCGCTGGTGACGGCGTATCGCAAGCAGGGCAAGCGGGTCGGCGTCCTGGCCGTCGACCCGTCCTCGCCCTTCTCGGGCGGCGCCCTGCTCGGCGACCGGGTGAGGATGTCCGACCACGCCTCCGACCCCGGTGTCTACATCCGCTCGATGGCGACACGCGGTCACCTGGGCGGTTTGGCCTGGGCCGCCCCGCAGGCGATCCGCGTCCTGGACGCGGCGGGCTGCGACGTGATCCTGGTCGAGACGGTGGGTGTGGGCCAATCGGAGGTCGAGATCGCCTCGCAGGCGGATACGAGCGTGGTCCTGCTCGCCCCGGGAATGGGCGACGGTATCCAGGCGGCCAAGGCGGGCATCCTGGAGATCGGCGACGTGTACGTCGTCAACAAGGCCGACCGCGACGGCGCCGACGCCACCGCCCGCGAGCTCAACCACATGCTCGGCCTCGGCGAGTCCCGCGGCCCCGGCGACTGGCGCCCACCGATCGTCAAGACGGTGGCCGCGCGTGCCGAGGGCGTCGACGAGGTCCTGGAAGCCCTGGAGAAGCACCGCGCCTGGATGGAGGAGCACGGCGTCCTCACGGAACGCCGCCGCGCCCGCGCCGCCCGCGAGGTGGAGACCATCGCCGTCACCGCCCTACGCGAACGCATCGCCGACCTGCACGGCGACCGCCGCCTCGGCGCACTGGCGGAGAAGATCACCGCCGGGGAGCTCGATCCGTACCGGGCGGCGGACGAACTGGTGGCGGGGCTCACGCAGGGTTGAGGCCTCGCGGGGGCGGCGGGGGCCTTTCGTGAGGCGTGCCCTGGGCGGGCGGCTCGCACGTGCGGCGGGGTGCTGTCGTGAGGCCGGGTCCGGGCGGGCGGTCTGCGGGGGTGGCGGGGCTCTTTCGTGGGCCGGGCTTGGGCGGGCGGCTTCGGGTGTGCCGGGGCCAGTTCGTGTGGCCGGCTGGGAGTGCGGGCTTGCATGGGTCGGCGTCCCTTCATGTGCGCGGTCCTGGGCGGGGGCGCGGGTCTCGCGGGTTGTTTGGCGTGGCCCGCTGCGAGCGCGTGGTTCGGATGCGTCGGCGTCCTTTGCCCCGCGTGGCCCGACCGGGCAGCCGGCTCCCGGGATTTGGCGTGGTCAACTCCCGGGCCCCGCTGATAAGTTGATCCGCATGTACCTCCTCTTGGCATAGGGCGCGCCTCGCCCACGCACGGTGAACGGCCGGTCGGCCGTAACCGGCGTGGCGATCAGGTGTCCCCTTTTTCGCCTCGAGTCGAGGAACTCCCTTGTCTTCCATGCCTGTTGTGCGGCCTTCGTATGCCGCCGTTCTCCGGATCCCGTACGCCCGCCGCACCTTCGCCGCGGCCCTGCTCGGCAGGCTGTCGTACGGCATCGTCCCGCTGTCCGTGATGCTCGCCGTGACCCGGGCCTCCGGGTCGTACGCCGTGGCGGGCGTCGTGATGGCGCTGTTCTCCGGGACCAGCGTCTTCCTCTCGCCCGCGCGGGCGGCCCTCATCGACCGGCACGGCCCGCGCCGGGCGCTCGTGCCGATGACCGCGGCCTATACCGCGCTGCTCGGGCTGTTGACGGTGATTGTCTGGCGCCCGGGTGTCGCCTCGCCGCTCGTGCTGGGCGCCGTGACCGCCGCCGCGGGCGCCTGCACTCCGCCGCTGGGGCCGACCATGCGGGCCGTGTGGGGCAGGATCGCCGGTGACCGGGCGTCGGTGCAGCGCGCCTACAGCCTGGACGCCGTCGCCGAGGAACTGCTCTTCGTCTCGGGCCCGTTGCTGGTCGGCGTCGTCGTCGGGTTCGCTCCGCCGGCGCTCGGGATCGTCATCGGGGCGGTGCTGATCGCGGCGGGGACGGTGGGGTTCGTGTCGTCGCCCGTGGTGCGGGACGTGACGCCCGGCGACGCGAAGGCGAGGCCGCGCGGCAGGGGCCGGCGTCGGGTGCTGCGCGGGATCGGGCGGCCCGTGATCGCCGCGGCGGGCGTCGGGCTCGCGCTGGGCGCCGTCGAACTGCTGGTCGTGGCGTTCGCCGAGGGGCGCGGCCACGGCGGTGACAGCGTGGCCTGGGTGCTGGCCGCCCTGTCGGCCGGAAGCGCCGTCGGCGGGCTCGCCAACGGGGCCGTCGCGTGGCGCATTTCGGCGGGGCTACGGCTGCCGCTGCTGGCCGCAGGACTGGGGCTGGCGCTGCTCGGCGCGGGACTGGCACCGGGCCTCGGCACACTCGCCTCGGCCATGGCGGTCGCCGGGCTCTTCGTGGCTCCGGCCATCACCACCGCCTATCTCATCGCCGACGAGGCCGCCGCGCCCGAGGCCAGGGTCCAGGCCGGGGCCTGGGTGAACACGGCCGTCAACGCCGGGGGCACGGCAGGCACGGCGGCCGCCGGGCTGCTGGTCGGAGGGCTGTCGACGGGGTGGTGCTTCGCGGTGACCGGTGCGGTGACGCTGCTCGCGGCCGTGGCAGCGGCGAGGGGCGCCACCCGTGACGGGGGCGCCCCTGAGGAAGAGAAAGTGGGGGAGGCGGGGGACGGGGGTGCCGTGCGGGCGGCCTGATCTCCGTCGTCGCCGCGGTCATCGTGACCGTTCAGCTCGGCGGCGGCGGCGTCGGCGTCGGCGTGCGGGATGGTGCCTTCGTGGCGTCGGCCGGGCGGCCTCGCCGCGCTCGGGGCGCCCCCCGTGAATGACCGGGGGCGCCCCTGAGCAGTGCGGGATTCCGTGCGCGCGGCCCGGCGTCAGTCGTCGTCGCCGTCGCGGTCGTCCTGACCGTTCTGGTCGTCGTCGTGGTCCTGGGTGACCTTGCCCGTCTTGAGGTCCACCTTCCACTCGCCCTTCGTGGTCTCCACGCTCCAGGCCGCCGGACCGTCGTCGTCCAGGTCGACGTCGGTGACCGTGCCCTTCGTCGCAGCGGCCTGCGCGGCCTCGCGGGCGTCCACGCTCGCGCCCTTCAGCGCGGCGAGGTCCTCGCGGCCGTCGTTGTCGTCATCGTCGTCGCGCTGGGCGCCGAGGGCCTTGCCGTTGTCCGCGGAGACCCGGACGTCGTAGTCGGTGCCGTCGCCCTTCACGACGTTCACCTCCCAGACGTTCGAGCGGTCGTCGTCCAGGTCGGCGGCGACGGCCGTGCCCGGCGTGTGCTTCAGTGCGGCCGCGATCGCGTCGGCGGCGGTGACCTTGGCGGTGCCGGCCTGGGAGCGGACCTCGGTGAGGTCGTCGTCCCGGTCGTCGGCGGTGTTGTCCGCCCTGTCCGCCTTGTCCTCCGCGGCGTCCTCCGCGCTGTCGTCCCGGTCGTCTGCGACCCGTACGGTCGACCGCTGCTGCGTGGGCGCGTTGTCGTCACCGGACGCGTAGGCCGCGACGGTGCCGCCTCCGATCAGTGCCGCGGCGGCGACGGTGGCGATGACGATGTTGCGCTTCATGGGGTTCCCTCCCGGGTGATCACGTTTCACGTCGTTTCGACGGGAACCAATCTGCCGAACCGACGCTGAGAGGAACCTGAAGCCCCCTGAAGAGATCTTCAGCCTCGCTTTGCCACGCTGTACCCATGCGCCTGTTGATCGTGGAGGACGAGAAGCGGCTGGCCCTGTCGCTCGCCAAGGGCCTGACGGCCGAGGGGTACGCCGTGGACGTCGTCCACGACGGCCGCGAGGGGCTGTACCGGGCCTCGGAGGGGTCGTACGACCTCGTGATCCTCGACATCATGCTGCCCGGCATGAACGGCTACCGCGTCTGCGCCGCCCTGCGCGCCGGCGGCCATGACGTGCCGATCCTGATGCTCACCGCCAAGGACGGCGAGTACGACGAGGCCGAGGGGCTGGACACCGGCGCCGACGACTACCTCACCAAGCCGTTCTCGTACGTCGTCCTCGTCGCCCGCGTCAAGGCGCTGCTGCGGCGCGGGGGGCAGGGCACCGGGGCCTCGCCCGTGCACGTCCACGGAGATCTCAAGGTCGACACCGCCGCGCGCCGCGTCTTCCTCGGTGACGACGAAGTCTCCCTCACCGCCAAGGAGTTCGCCGTCCTGGAGCAACTCGTGGTGCGGGCCGGCGAGGTGGTGTCCAAGGCCGAGATCCTGGAGCACGTCTGGGACTTCGCGTACGAGGGCGATCCGAACATCGTCGAGGTGTACGTCAGCACTCTGCGGCGCAAGCTGCGCGCGGGGCTCATCCGCACGGTCCGGGGCGCCGGTTACCGGCTGGACAGAGCGGAGGCCGCGCGATGAGAGGCCGCCTGTTCGGCTCCGTCCGGTCCCGGGCGACGCTGGCCGCCACCCTCGTCGTCGCGGTGGCGCTGGTCGCCGCCGGGACCGCCGTACTGCTGTCGCTCCGGTCCAACCTGGTCGGACAGGCCGGCACGGAAGCGGAACACACCGCACGGGCCGTCGCCACGGACATCGCGCTCACGAGACCGGACCAGCCGCTGTCGGTGGACAACGACGACCCCGTCCAGGTCGTCGACGAGAACAACAAGCTGCTCGCGGCCAGCGAGAACCTGGAACGGATCAGCGGCACGGGCACCGCGGCGGTGCGGCCACAGCCGCAGAGCTCGCCCGGTGGGGCCGACAGCGGTGAGGACTCCGACGACGCGGACGACGACTCGGCCCTCGAATCCCTCGACCCGGGCGAGATCGGCGAGCACACCACCTTCACGAACGGCACCGCCACGCTCGACGGCGAGACCGACGACTACCGCTTCGCCAAGGTCCAGGTGGAGGTCGAGGGCAGGGGCACGCTCACCGTGTACGCGGGCGCCCCGCTCTCCGCCGAACAGGGCGCCGTCAGGACGGCGCTGACCGTCATGCTGATCGGCTTCCCGCTGCTGCTCGGCGTCGTCGCGGCCGTCACCTGGCTGGTCACCCGACGTGCCCTGCGCCCGGTCGAGGGCATCCGCGGCGAGATGGCCGCGATCACCGCCTCCGAGGACCTCGCGCGCCGCGTACCGGTGCCGGACACGCACGACGAGGTCGCCCACCTCGCGCTGACCACGAACGAGACGCTGGCCGCCCTGCAGACCTCGGTGGAACGCCAGCGCCGGTTCGTCGCCGACGTCTCGCACGAGCTGCGCAGCCCGATCGCGTCCCTGCGCACCCAGCTCGAAGTGGGCGCCGCCCACCCCGAGTTGCTCGACCTCGACGGGGCCGTGGAGGACACCGTACGGCTCCAGGGTCTGGCCGCGGACCTGCTGCTGCTGGCCCGCCTGGACGCGGGGGAGCGGCCCGGGGACACGCGGTTCGACCTGGGCGCGCTGGCCCGGGCGGAGGCGGAGGGGCGGGCCGGTGTGACGGTTCAGGCGCAGGTCGTTCAGGTGACCGGGTCGCGGGGGCAGGTCGGCCGGGTGCTCACCAACCTGCTGGACAACGCCCAGCGGCACGCCCGCTCGGCGGTCACCGTGACCGTCCGGAAGGACGGGGAGTGGGCCGTCGTGGCCGTCGCGGACGACGGGGACGGGGTGGCCGAGGCCGACCGGGAGCGGATCTTCGAGAGGTTCGTACGGCTCGACGAGGCCCGCAGCCGCGACGACGGCGGCGCCGGGCTGGGTCTGGCCATCGCCCGCGACGTGGCCGTACGGCACGGTGGCACGCTCACCGTGGGCCGGGCGCCGGCGGGCGGAGCCCTGTTCGAACTCCGCCTGCCGCAGGCTCAGTAGGTACCGGGCGGGTCCGCCCGGGTCACGGGCGCCCGCGCTGACCGCGCAGGTGCTCCGCGATCGGCTTGAGGGCCTTGTCGAGCTCCGTCAGGGACTCGAGGGGCAACAGGTCGATGAAGTGCCTCCGCACGGACGCCACATGATGCGGCGCGACCTTCTGCATCGTCTCCATGCCGTGCTCGGTGAGCACCGCGTAGAGCCCGCGGCGGTCGGACTCGCAGTTCTCCCGCCGGACCAGGTTCGCGTTCTCCATCCGGGTGATCTGGTGGGAGAGGCGGCTCTTGGACTGGAGGGTGGCCGACGCGAGGTCGCTCATCCGCATCCGTACGTCGTCCGACTCGGAGAGATTCACCAGGATCTCGTAGTCGTTCATGGTCAGGCCGAACGGCTGCAGGTCCCTCTCGAGCTGGTACGTCAACAGCCTGTTGACCTCCAGGTGGGTGCGCCAGGCGCACTGCTCCGCATCGCTCAGCCAGCGGGTGGCCGTCTCGGTCTCCATAAATGAAGTCTACCTAAAATGTTGAAAGGCGAACTAGTGAGGGTTTTCTGTGACATCCCTGTGTGCGCACACGTTCGATGTCACACTCCGCAGACTACCGCTCACAGCCCGAAGCGACGCTGGAGGTCTCCCAGCTGTCCGGGAAGGCGCGGTGTCCCGGCCACTTGTGAAGGGCCTGTGTGCGTCCCGCCGGCGCCGGGCACTCCGGCGTCCGGTGGAACCGCCCCTGTGGCCTGCTCGGCCATGAGGGTCTCGGTCGACTGGAGCAGCACGGTCCCGGCTCCGACGAACTCGAACTGATGCTCCTCTCCGGAGGCCCCGCCGAGGCCCGTCAGTGCACGTAGACCGCCCATTACGCCGGTCATGTAGCCATGGTCGTAGTGGTGGCACGGCGACGGGCAGTCGGCCCAGCCGACGAGGGCCTGCGGGTCCACCCGGATCGGGGGTTCCATGAACACCACCGGACCGTTAGATGCGGCCACGAACTTTCCGGTTCCGATCAGTGTCAGAAAACCCGGCACAATCGATTGCTTGAGCGCGAGACTTGGCTGAAAAGCGAGCAGGTTGCCCGAGCGAATGGTCAGGTTGCCGTCTTCGAGGTCGTACGAGTTCACATCAAAGGCCCGGTCGGCCAGCAGCATCTTGCCCGAGCCCTCGGCCACGACCCAGTCGCTCGCGTGCAGAGGCGAATGAAAGGACGTACGGACAAGTCGGTCGAGTCGCCCGTGCCCGATGCCGTTGAACTCCATCGAGCCGTAGTAGGCGATCATCTTCCCCTTCTGCAGGAACCACTGGCTCCCTTTGAGCTCCACGCAGAAGGTGTAGGCGTTGACGTTGTCGTCGGAGGGCAGCGTCATGGGGTCGTACACGGTCGGACCCGCGCCCGGGTAGTGGCTCACAGCTTCTCCTCCGACGCCTGGACGTACACCGCACCGCTCCCGCTCAGCTCCAGCTGGAAGGCCTCGCCGGAGCCGCGGCCCACCATGTCCCGCCAGCCGAGCGCGGTGGACAGCTTGTTGCGCACGTCGCCGTGATGGGCCACATACGCCTGGGGGTCGACATGGACGGGCCGCTGCGGGGTGATCGGAATCTCGAAGACACCGCCGTGCGCCATGACCGCCACAGCCCCATGCCCCTTGAGGGTCGTGGTGAACAGCCCCTGCCCGCTGATCTGTCCCCGGACCATGCCCATGACGCCGCCCTGCGAGCCGAGGAACATCGTGCCCTGCTGGAGGGTGCCCTCGAAGGCGAGGAGACGGTCCGCCTCGACGCACAGGGTGTCGCCGGAGAGGTTGATCACCTGGACGTGATGGCCGCCGTGCCCGAAGAGCACGGTGCCGCTGCCCTCGACGGTCATCAGCGGAGTGTCCTCGTCGGCCACCCGGCGCCCGATCATCGACATGATCCCGCCCTGGCCACCGCCCATATTGGGCGTGAAGGACACCTCGCCCTGGTAGGCGAGCATCGCACCCCGCTGACTGAACAGCCGCTGCCCGGGCACGACCGTCGCCTCGACCATCCTGGAGTTGATCTCACGGAAGCCCATGTCACACGTCCCCCGCGATCGTGTTCCGCTCGCTCGGCTGTACGTACACCAGTCCGTCCCCCTCGAACCGGATCTGGAAGGCCTCGCCACCGCCCTCACCCATCAGAGTGCGGAAGGTCACACCGGACTGGAAGGACTGCCGCAGATTCCCCTGATGGGCCACATAGGCCCCCGGATCGACGGTCAACGGGTACTGCGAGCTGACCCGCAGCACCACCGCCGGCCCGTCCGACATGATCGCCGCCTGTCCGTGCCCCTCGACGGTGGTGGTGAACAGCCCGTTGCCCTGCGAGGCGCCGCGCATCCCCGTAAAGCTGGTCCCGGTCCGCAGCCCCGCGTCGGTCGCGAGCAGATTGCTCGACTCCACATACAGCTTGTCCCCCTGGAGATTCACCAGGTTGATCTCCGAGGCCCGGTCCGCGAACCAGCACGTCCCGTGCCCTTTCACCTCCATCAACGTCATCTGCTCGCCGGTGAGCCGCCGGGTCACCATGCCCCGGATGCCCTCCCCGCCACCGCTCATCTTCTTGAAGGCCATCTGCCCGTCGTACGCGACCATCGAGCCGTTCTTCGCCTTCACGGCGTCCCCGGTCATGTCGACGGCGAGCACCTTGCTGCCCTGAAGTCGGAACATCGCCACGCAGCGAAAGGTAGCCCGCGGTGCCATCCGCCAAAAGGTCCTGAAGGTGGACATCACCCCTGACGGCACCCCGAGCCACACGCGCTCCCGGCGTTTGCCACAATGGGCGAGCGTTTGTGCTTGCGTTCACAAGCTGAATCCGAGCCGACCCACGTCTCTCCCGCCGAACCCACCGAAGGTGACCCGTGGACATCAAGACCGCCACCGCCCTCCGCCGCCTCCGTCTCGTCTCGGGCCCCGAGGCGGTGTCGTTCCTGCTCCTGCTCGTCTGCTCGGTGCTGAAGCGGACCACCGACTTCAACGCGGTGCCCGTGATGGGCATGGTCCACGGCGTTCTCTTCATCCTGTACGTGATCTTCTGGGCGGACGCCTGGAATCGCACCAAGTGGTCCCTGAAGACTGCGGCCCTCTACTTCGTCCTCTCCGTCCTGCCGGCCGGCGGCTTCTTCGCCGAGCGCAAGCTCAAGCGCGAGGCCGAGGACGCGGTCATCGCTGCCCGCGCCCGCAGGGAAGGCAAGGTCAACGCATGATCGTCGCCTTCTCCGTGACCCCGCTCGGCGTCGGCGAGGACGTGGGGGAGTACGTAGCCGACGCCGTCCGGGTGGTCCGCGAGTCCGGCCTGCCCAACCGCACCGACGCGATGTTCACCTCCATCGAGGGCGAGTGGGACGAGGTCATGGACGTCGTCAAGCGCGCCGTAGCCGCCGTAGAGGCCCGGGCACCGCGCGTCTCACTGGTCCTCAAGGCCGACATCCGCCCCGGCGTGACCGACGGCCTCACCTCCAAGGTGGAGACGGTGGAACGCCACCTGGCCGACTAAGCGCTCCGCTTGAAGTGCCGCGATGTGTCGTCGGTCGTCTGCGGCGCCATCGCGGCTGGTCGCGCAGTTCCCCGCGCCCCTTTGGGGCGCTGCCGAACCGCAGCGGACTTCGCCCGACCTGCTTAGCCGCCGTACCCAAGTCCCCGCCCCGAACGGACCTTCGACACCCGCCCTCCAGACGATGGCCCCCGCGGCGCCGCAGACGCGTACGGCGGCGAGGGGACGCGTCGGGGGGTGTCCGCCCGCAGAGTCCGGTGTCAACAAACGGCACCTCTCGCGCAAGGCCCACCACCGGACCGAGGACGGACACCCCCCGACGCGGCCCCGCCCCACCCCCCACCCGCAGGCGCTACGCGAACCCCCACCCATCGCAACGGGCCGCCGCAGGCATGGACGCGCACTCACCGCGCCTCCCAACCCGCGCCCCCGCGACGGCACCCACCGCGCCTCCCCAACCCGCGCCCCCGCGACGGCACATACCGCGCCCCCCGCCTCCCCTGACACGCCGTCGGCCCCAGCGAGCACCCCCTCGCGGCCAGTTCCCTCAATTGGCCCGCGCGGCTCGCGGTCCCCGTAGCCCTGACCCACGATGAAGGCTCAGGGCCGAAACCCGCGTTCCCGCAGGTGAACACGGACGGCCGCCGCTTGCTCCCGCGAAGGAAGGGTCCGCCGGATGACCACTTCGCCCTATACATCCCAGTCGGCATTCGACGGTTCCAGGATGCGCGTCATCCTGCTCGTCGATCTCCACGAAGGCGCCCAGCAAGAGTTCCTCGACGCGTACGAGCACATGCGTGACCGAGTCGCGTCGGTTCCCGGTCACCTCGGTGACCAGTTGTGCCAGTCCCTGGAGAACCCGTCCCAGTGGGTCATCACGAGCGAATGGGCCACCGCCCCGCCGTACCTCGCCTGGGTGAACAGTGAAGAGCATCTCGAGACGGTCAGGCCCCTGCAGAACTGCGTCCGTGAGCTGCGGTCGATGCGTTACGGCGTCGTCCGTGAGACCGGCCGCGCCCGCCCGGACACCGGCGGACTCCAGACGACCGTACGGGTGGGCGACGGTGTGACACGCCACGCCCTGACCTTCACCGTCAAGCCCGGCTCCGAGTCCAAGGTCACGGAGATCCTCGCCGGCTACGCGCCGCCCCAGGCCCGCGTCGACGACTCCACGCGGCTGCGCCGCACCACCCTGTTCCTCCACGGCAACCGGGTCGTCCGCACCGTCGAGGTGGAGGGCGACCTGATGGCCGCCCTGCGCCACGTCTCGCGGCAGCCCGAGGTACGGGCCGTCGAGGAGGCCCTCAACCCCCACCTGGAGCAGCACCGCGACCTGTCCGACCCCGAGTCCGCGAGGGCCTTCTTCGCCCGCGCCGCCATGCCGGCCGTCCATCATGTGGCACGCGGCGGACCGGAACCGGACGGCCTCACCCGGCACGCCCTGTACTACCCGGCCCGCCCGGGCTGCGGGATGGCGCTGGCCCGGCTGCTCTCCCGGCAGGACGAGACCGCGGCCGCCGACCCGGCCGGCCCCGTCCACCGCAGCACCGTCTTCCAGCGGGAGGACATCGTCGTCCGCCTCGTCGACGTACGCGGTGACCCCGAGGCCGATCCGGTCAGGGTGCTCGGCATCCACGGCCCGCGCAAGGCCGCCGTGCTGGCCCGGCTGCTCGACGGCGACGCGCTCGGCGTGGCGGGACCGCCCGCGGGCGAGCGGGAGGCGACCCGCCTCCTGACGCACGCCGACATGGCGCTGATCACCGACCGCAGGGCTGCGCAGTCCTGACGGCGCAGCGCAGGGACCCACACCCCACCGAACGACCTGGAGACAGACCATGGAGAAGATGCGCCCGCGCGTCGTGGACGTGAACGAGATCGAGCCCAACCGCAAGCGTGGTGGCGACCTGCGCACCCTGCTCACCCCGGTCACGGTGGGAGCCACGAGCGGGTTCATGGGCCTCGCCATCATGCGGCCCGGCGAACGCATCAGCGAGCACTACCACCCGTACTCCGAGGAGTTCGTGTACGTCGTCGAGGGCAGGCTGGAGGTCGACCTGGACGGAGAAACGTTTTCCCTCCGTGCCGACCAGGGCCTCATGATCCCCATCGACATGCGGCACCGCTTCCGCAACGTCGGTGACGAGGAAGCCCGGATGGTCTTCCACCTGAGCCCGCTGGCCCCCAAGCCGAGCCTCGGCCACGTCGACACGGAGG
This sequence comes from Streptomyces sp. SD31, assembly GCF_052068475.1. NCBI lineage: Bacteria > Bacillati > Actinomycetota > Actinomycetes > Kitasatosporales > Streptomycetaceae > Streptomyces > Streptomyces sp. SD31. Next base: position 232,202 of record NZ_JBQHCX010000013.1, read on the forward strand.
CCCCGGAGATCAGCGACGACCTCAAGCCGTACCCGCTCGTCCAGGAGGAGAGCGGGCGGCCCGAACGGCGCGGGGTCCTCTCATGACCCGGCGGGTGGCGGTCACCGGCATAGGCGTGGTCGCTCCGGGAGGCATAGGGGTGCCCGCGTTCTGGGACCTCCTCGCGAGCGGCCGTACCGCGACACGTGGCATCACCCTGTTCGACCCCGAGGGACTGCGGTCCCGCATAGCCGCCGAGTGCGACTTCGACCCGCTCGCCCACGGACTCGAACCCGAACTGGTCCAACGCGCCGACCGGTACATCCAGTTCGCCCTCGTCGCCGCGACAGAGGCCGTCACCGACAGCGGAGTCGACTTCGGCGCCGAGGACCCCTGGCGCGTGGCCGTGTCCCTGGGCAGCGCGGTGGGCGGCACGACCCGGCTGGAGCACGACTACGTCCTGGTCAGCGAAGGCGGGCAGCGCTGGGACGTCGACCACCGCGCCGCGAACCCGTACCTGCACCGCGCCTTCTCGCCCAGCACGCTGGCGTCGGACGTCGCCGAGCGGTTCGGCGCCCAGGGACCGGTGCAGACCGTCTCCACCGGCTGCACCTCCGGGCTCGACGCCGTGGGCTACGCCTTCCACACCATCGAGGAGGGCCGCGCCGACCTCTGCATCACCGGAGCGTCGGACTCGCCGATCTCCCCGATCACCATGGCCTGCTTCGACGCCATCAAGGCCACCTCGCCCAACAACGACGACCCGGAGCACGCCTCCCGCCCCTTCGACGCCCACCGCGACGGATTCGTCATGGGCGAGGGCGCCGCCGTCCTCGTCCTGGAGGAACTGGAGCACGCCCGCGCGCGCGGCGCGCACGTGTACTGCGAGATCGGCGGCTACGCCACCTTCGGCAACGCCTACCACATGACCGGGCTGACCAGTGAGGGACTGGAGATGGCCCGGGCCATCGACGCCGCGCTCGACCACGCGCGCGTGGACCCCACCGACATCGACTACGTCAACGCCCACGGCTCCGGCACCCGCCAGAACGACCGTCACGAGACCGCCGCGGTCAAGAAATCCCTCGGCTCCCACGCCTACGACACACCCATGAGCTCGATCAAGTCCATGGTGGGCCACTCGCTCGGGGCGATCGGCGCGATCGAGGTCGTCGCCTGTGTGCTCGCCCTGGCCCGGCAGGTGGTGCCGCCCACGGCGAACTACGAGACCCCGGACCCCGAGTGCGACCTGGACTACGTACCGCGCACCGCACGCCCGCGCAGGCTCGACCACGTGCTCTCCGTGGGCAGCGGCTTCGGCGGTTTCCAGTCCGCGGTGCTCCTCACGGGGCCGGGTGGGAGGACGAAATGAGTGGTAGTGGCATACGCCCCCGGCACACCGCCGTCACGGGCATCGGAGTGGTCGCGCCCAACGGCCTGCACGCCGACACCTACTGGAAGTCCGTCAAGGAGGGCGCGAGCGTCCTGGACCGCATCACCCGGGACGGCTGCGAGCACTTTCCGCTCCGCGTCGCCGGCGAGGTCCGCGGATTCGACGCGTCGGCCCTCATCGAGGAGACCTTCCTCGTCCAGACCGACAAGTTCACCCACTTCGCCCTGGCCGCCGCCGACGCCGCCCTGCAGGACGCGGGACTGAGCAGCACCGCCGCCGACTCCCCGTACTCCGTCGGTGTGGTCACCGCGGCCGGCTCCGGCGGCGGTGAGTTCGGTCAGCGGGAACTGCAGAAGCTGTGGGGACAGGGATCCCGGTTCGTCGGGCCCTACCAGTCCATCGCCTGGTTCTACGCGGCCAGCACCGGCCAGATATCCATCCGCAAGGGCTTCAAGGGCCCCTGCGGGGTCGTGGCCAGCGACGAGGCGGGCGGTCTGGACGCCGTCGCGCACGCCGCGCAAGCCGTGCAGCGGGGAACGGACGTGGTCGTGGTCGGGGCGGCCGAGGCGCCGCTTGCCCCCTACTCGGGGGTCTGCCAGCTCGGATACCCCGAGCTCAGCACCGTCGAGGACCCGGCGCGCGCCTACCGTCCCTTCACCGCGGCGGCCTGCGGCTTCGTGCCCGCGGAGGGCGGCGCGGTGCTGATCGTGGAGGACCTGGAGCGGGCCCAGCGCCGTGCCGCGACCGTCCGGGCCACCGTGGCCGGACACTGCGCCACCTTCACCGGCGCCTCGCACTGGGAGCAGTCACGGGAGGGGCTCGCGCACGCCATCCGCGGCGCCCTCGACGAGGCCGGCTGCGCACCGGAGGAGATCGACGTGGTCTTCGCCGACGCGCTGGGCGTCCCGGAGGCGGACCGCGCCGAGGCCCTCGCCCTCGCCGACGCCCTCGGCCCGCACGGCACCAAGGTGCCCGTCACGGCCCCCAAGGCCGGCATCGGGCGGTCCTACTGCGGGGCACCCCTGCTGGACATCGTGGCCGCGGTGCAGGCCATGGAGCACGGGCAGATACCGCCGACCCCGAACGTCTTCGACGTCTGCCACGACATCGACCTGGTGACCGCCACGGCACGCCCGGCCGAGCTCCGCACGGCCCTGGTCCTCAGCCGGGGCCTCATGGGCTCCAACGCGGCGCTCGTGCTACGCCGCGGCCCCGGATCCGCTGCATAGAACGACAAGGAGAACAGGCATGACCACTGAAGTGACCCAACTGACCGTAGAGGAACTGGCCGCGCTGATGAAGCAGGCCGCCGGCGTGACCGTCGACCCGCAGGAACTCGAGCGCCGGGCGGACGCCCCGTTCGCCGAGTTCGGGCTGGACTCGCTCGGCCTCCTCGGCATCGTGGGCGAGCTGGAGAACCGGCACGGCCGGGCGCTCCCCACCGACGCGGAGCGCTGCAAGACCCCCCGCGCCTTCCTCGACCTCGTCAACGGCGCACTCACGACGGGAGCCTGAGGTGGCCGGACACACGGAGAACGAGATCACCATCGCCGCACCCGTCGACCTCGTCTGGGACATGACGAACGACCTGGACCGATGGCCGCAGTTGTTCAGCGAGTACGCCTCCTGCGAGGTGCTGTCCCGCGAGGGCGACACGGTGACCTTCCGCCTGACCATGCACCCCGACGAGAACGGCAAGGTGTGGAGCTGGGTCTCGGAACGGGTCGCCGACCGCGAGAAGCTCATCGTCCGCGCCCGCAGGGTCGAGACGGGGCCCTTCGAGTACATGAACATCGTCTGGGAGTACGAGGAGACCCCCGACGGCACGCGGATGCACTGGACACAGGACTTCGCCATGAAGCCCGACGCCCCGGTCGACGACGCCGGGATGACCGACATCATCAACCGCAACTCGCCCATCCAGATGGCCCTCATCCGCGACCGCATCGAGGAGGTCTCATGCACCACGCCCTGATCGTCGCCCGGATGGCGCCGCAGTCGGCACCGGACATCGCCGACGTCTTCGCGGCCTCCGACCGCGGCGAACTCCCGCACCTCGTCGGTGTGACCCAGCGCTCCCTCTTCCAGTTCGGCGATGTGTACATGCACTTCATCGAGGCCGAGCAGGACCCGGGCCCCGCCATCGCGAAGGTGGCCGGGCACCCCGAGTTCGTCGACATCAGCAGGAGGCTCGAAGCGTTCGTCAGCCCGTACGACCCGCAGACCTGGCGGAGTCCGAAGGACGCGATGGCGCGGCGCTTCTACCACTGGCAGCGGGACTGAACGACGTACGAACGCCGCCGCCCGCGCTGAACCAGGCGCGGGCGGCGGCGTTCCGGTGACAGTCGGTCACAGACGCGCGTAGCCGGTCACTGCCGCGCGAGCCCCGGCATCAGCCGAAGCGCGTTCTCCCGGTTGATGCCCTCGAGTTGCTCCTCCGACAGAAACGGGTCGCTGTCCAGGGCGGGCGTCACGCTGTCGGCGATGACATGCGCGGGGGTGGGCGGCCAGTCCGTGCCGAAGAGGATGCGGCCGGGGTCCACCGTCGTCAGCAGGGTGGGCGTGGCGGAGGGGGACATGGGGCCCGCCGTGTCGAAGTAGAACCGGTGCAGGTAGTCACGGACCCGGCCGGGCTCGATGGCGGGGGTGATGCGCCCGCCGAAGAGTTCTAGCCGGGTGGCCATGTAGGGGAGGAAGCCCCCTCCGTGCGGCAGGATGAAGCTGAGGTTCGGATAGCGGTCCAGGGTGCCGTTCCTGATGAGGTTGATGGCCGCACGCGTGGTGTCCATGAGGAAGTCGCACACGAAGGGCGGCATTCCCGGCAGTCCCGCAGCACCGTCCTTCCCGGCCGGTACGTCCATGGGGTGCGTGCTGATGACCGCGGACCGGTCGTTCAGCTCCTGCAGCAGGCGGTCGTGCGACTCGTCGCCGAGCACCACGCCGTCCATGCTCGTGCGCGTGCTCACCCCGATGGCTCCGAGCTCGTCGAGACCGTGGCGCAGGCTCCACGAGGAGAGCTCCAGGTCGTCGAGGAACACGGGCGTGAAGAAGGCGAAGCGCGCGGGGTGGCTCTCGACGACGTCGGCCGCCGCCCGCAGGGCGACGCGTGCGCTCTCCTGGCGCTCCGCGCGCTCACGGAGCCGGCCGAGCATCGCGACGGTCATGACGGACGTACCGATGCCGTTCTTGTCCATGACCTCCAGTGCCGTGTCCAGGTCCCAGCGTGTCCACCAGGGCAGCTTCTCGCGGTTGACCACGCCTCGTTCCTCCGCCCAGTCCAGCCAGGCGGGGGCGGTGAAGTGGTGGTGGACGTCGACGCGTCCGGCAAGGGTCATAACAACGTCCTAGGGGTGGGTCGTTCAGTGGGAGGGGGCAGGCGGGGTGCGGTCGGGCAGGGTGGCGTCAGTCAGGGGAGGCGGGGCTTCAGTCGCGGCAGAGCACGGACTGCAGCACCTTGGTCAGCACGCGATCGGCGTCCGGCATGGCGGCGTCCGCACGCCAGGCGACGAAACCGTCGGGGCGTACGAGTACGGCACCGTCCTCGGCCGTGCCGTGCAGCTCCGCCCAGTCGGCGTCCGCGTCGGGGGCGAGGTCGTGGTCGGGGCCCGTGCCCACGAGGTACACCTCGACCGGGAGGCCCAGGTTCGAGGAGGCCTTCTCCGCCGCGGTCCGCCACTTCTGCCCGCCGGACCCGGCGAGCAGCACGAAGGAACGCTCGTACAGGTCGAGCGTGGAGATCCTGCCGCCCCCTCTCGTCACCCACATGTGCGGCGCACGGCTCCCCGGCTCGCCGCCCAGCTGGAAGGCGTCGGGGACGATCGGCCGGTCCGCGGGGGCGTCCAGCACGGCAGGGGACGCGTACCGGTAGCACAGGGCGACGGTCATCAGGTCCGCCGGGTCGTCGTTGCGTCCCGCGGCGGGACTGAATCCCGGGTGCTGCTCGTCGGCCGCCTGGACGCACGCGCGCGTGCCCGTCGCGAGGGCGATGGGCCGTCGTTCACGCTCGTAGGTGTCGAGCAACGGCAGGCCCGCCCAGCCGCGGAGCACCGAGGCCAGTTTCCAGGCGAGGTTGTGGGCGTCCTGGATCCCGGTGTTGGAGCCGAACGCCCCGGTGGGCGGCATCTCGTGGACCGCGTCGCCGGCCAGGAAGACCCGGCCCTCGCCGTAGCTGTCCGCGACCCGCTTCGACGCGTGCCAGGGCGCCTTGCCCGTGATCTCGACGTCGATGTCCGCGACGCCGACGGCGGCACGGATGTGCGCCGCCAGCCTCTCGTCGGTGAAGTCCTCCAGCTCTTCGCCCCGGTCGGGATGCCAGGGGACGTGGATCACCCAGCGCTCCTCGTTGTCCACCGGCAGCAAGGCACCTTCGCCCTGGGGGTCGGTGACATAGCAGACGACGAATCGTTTCTCTCCGACGTGGTGCTTCAGCGCCCTGCTGCGGAAGGTGACGCTGACGTTGTGGAACAGCTCGCCCGGCCCCGACTGGCCGATCCCCAACTGGTTGCGGACGGGGCTCCTCGGGCCGTCCGCGGCCACCAGGAAGTCGGCGTTCACCGTGTACGTCTCACCGGTCTCCCGGTGCCTGATCCGGGCCCGCACGCCCTCGCCGTGCTGGGTGAAGGAGAGCATCTCCGAGTTGAAGCGGATGTCGGCACCCTGCTCGGTGGCGTAGCTCAGCAGGACCGGCTCCAGATCGTTCTGACTGCACAGGCACCAGTCCGAGGAGCTGACCCGCGAGACGTCCATGCCCCCGGCGATGTCCCCGATGATCCAGCGGCGCTCCTTCCCGATGAGGGTGTCCACCTGGAGAATGCCGTCGTTTCCGGCGAGCACGCGAGCCGCGTCCCGAATACGTGATTCGAGGCCGGCGGTCCGGTAAATCTCCATGGTGCGCACGTTGTTGCCGCGGCCACGCGGATGCGTCGACGTCGCGGCATGGCGCTCCACGAGCATGTGCTCGATACCGAGGCGCCCCAGGAAAACCGAAGTGGAAAGACCCACCAGGGATCCGCCGACGATGAGAATTGGTACAGATTCCGCTTCGTGTCCGCTCACGTCGACGATGTTTACCAAGCCGGACTGTCACACACACGTCGTACGACGAGCCGACCCGTATGGCGCAGTGCCGTTTGCGGCGTGGTGTCGCCCGGGAAACGGTGGCTCTGACCGACGGAATCCGACCGCCGGAATCCACGCCTACCCCGGGGATCCAGTCATGACGCAAGCGTTCGCATCCGAGGAATCCGAGGCACTGTCGCCCGAGGAGGCCGCGACCGCGGCCTCGAACTGCACCCGGGAGTTTCGGGCCAACCCGCACCCCGTGTACGCCGCGCTCAGGGAGACGGCGCCCGTCTGCCCACTGTCTCCGCCGCACGGTGTCGAGACGTACCTCATCACGCGATACGACGACGCGCGTGCCGCCCTGGCCGACCCCCGGCTGAGCAAGGACATGTACGGCGCCATCGACGCCTACCACCGCATCTTCGGTGACTCGTCGATCGCGCTGGACGACAACATGCTCTTCTCGGACCCTCCGAAGCACACCAGGCTCAGGAGGATCGTCGGCAGCACTTTCACGCCGAAAAGGGTGGAGTCGCTGCGTACGCGCGTCCAGGAGATCACCGATGACCTACTGGACCAATGTCCCACCTCGGGTCCGGTGAACCTGCTCCCGGAGTTCTGCTTCCCGCTGCCGCTGCACGTCATCTGTGAACTCCTGGGCGTTCCGGAAAACGAACGCAAACAGGCTCAGGAATGGTCCGCCACCGTCGCGCAGACCGGTTTCGGACCGGAGGCGCGAAAGGCGCTGGAAATCGCCGAGGGAAACCTGCGCGACTATCTCGCGGAGCTGTGCACACGGAAGCGGAGTGAGCCGGACGGAGGTCTGCTCAGCGCCCTCGTCACGGCCCAGGACCAGGAGGGCTCGCTCACCGACCACGAACTCGTCTCGACGGCGTGGGTGCTCCTCTTCGCGGGCCACAAGTCGACGGCGTACCAGATCGGAAACGCCGTCTACCACTTGCTCAGCAGGCCGGATCAGAAGGAACTGGCGCTCCGGGACGCGAGCGCCATGAACGCGGCGATCGAGGAGATCTTCCGGTTCGAGACCTCCGTGGAGAACTCCACCTTCCGTCACGCGAAGGAAGACATCGTGATCCGTGACCAGCTCATCCCCAAGGGAGCGCTCGTCCAGATCTCGATCACCGGGGCCAACCGGGACCCGGAGATGTTCGCGGCGCCGGACGAGATGGATGTCCAGCGGCCGAACGTCCAGGCGACGCATCTCGCCTTCGGGTACGGCCCGCACTACTGCATCGGCGCGCCGCTGGCACGGCTGGAGATGCAGACCGCCCTCACCTCGCTCTTCGCGCGCTTCCCCCGCATGGAGCTGGCCGTGGCGCCGGAGGACGCGCGCTGGCTGACCGTGCCGTTCCCCGCCTTCCGCGGGCTCGCGGAACTCCCGGTCGTCCTCGACCCGTCATGACGGGCGGCCCCTCGGCCCCGGAGCGGGTGCGGGTGATCCGACTGCTGCGCGTGCGCGCCGGGATGGAAGCGGACTTCGTGCAGTCCTACAAGGACGTACTCGCGGGGGCCGCGCGATTCCCCGGACACCTCGGCGAACAGTTGTGCCGTTCCCTGGACGATCCCGCGCAATGGCTGCTCACCAGCGAGTGGGACAGCTTCGAAGCCGTCCAGCGGTGGCGCACCGACCCCGAGCACCGGACCCTGGTCGAGCCGATGAATGCCTGCCTGCACGACGACCGGTGGACGGCGGTCTTCCAGGTGAAGGAGACAGTGGCCGCCTGAGCGGCCGGACCGAAAGACGAGACGGGGCTGACCAGCATGTGACCGGCCGGTAAGGTCGGTCCCGTGCCGAAGCCGCTCAGTCTTCCCTTCGATCCCATCGCCCGCGCCGACGAACTCTGGAAGCAGCGCTGGGGCAACGTGCCGTCGATGGCGGCCATCACCTCGATCATGCGCGCGCACCAGATCCTGCTCGGCGAGGTCGACGCGGTGGTCAAGCCGTACGGCCTGACGTTCGCGCGGTACGAGGCGCTGGTGCTGCTCAACTTCTCCAAGGCCGGCGAACTGCCGATGTCCAAGATCGGCGAGCGGCTCATGGTGCATCCCACGTCCGTGACGAACACGGTCGACCGGCTGGTCAAGTCGGGCCTGGTCGACAAGCGCCCCAACCCCAACGACGGGCGTGGCACGCTCGCCTCCATCACCGACAAGGGCCGCGAGGTCGTCGAGGCGGCCACCCGTGACCTGATGGCCATGGACTTCGGCCTCGGGGTGTACGACGCCGAGGAGTGCGCGGAGATCTTCGCCATGCTGCGCCCGCTGCGGGTGGCGGCGCACGACTTCGAAGAGGGCTGACCTCCGGAAAGCCGACCCGGGGCCCCGGGCAAGATCTCCCGGAACGGGTGGTTACGCTCGTACGCATGAAGAAGAGCGTCCTGACCCGCTACCGGGTGATGGCTTACGTCACCGCCGTCATGCTGCTCGTGCTGTGCACCTGCATGGTGTTCAAGTACGGCTTCGACATGGGCGAGGACGTCACCTTCGCCGTCTCCCAGGTCCACGGCTTCCTCTACATCATCTATCTGGTCTTCGCCTTCGACCTCGGCTCCAAGGCCAAGTGGTCGTTCGGCAAGCTGCTGTGGGTGCTGCTCTCCGGGACGATCCCCTTCGCGGCCTTCTTCGTCGAGCGCAAGGTCACCCGCCAGGTCGAACCCCTGGTCAGCGAGCCGGTCCCGGCTGTCGCCAAGGCCTGACGAAGCCTGACGCAACCGCCGTACGGACGCGTACGGCGGTTCTGCCATCGACATTTACTTGGACGCCCTAGTAAATTCGAAGGTATGGACGCTGACGCCATCGAGGAGGGCCGCCGTCGCTGGCAGGCCCGGTACGACGCCGCACGCAAGCGCACGGCAGACTTCACCACGCTCTCCGGGGACCCCGTGGAGCCCGTGTACGGACCCCGACCCGGGGACAGGTACGAGGGCTTCGAGCGGATCGGCTGGCCCGGGGAGTACCCCTACACCCGCGGGCTGTATCCGACCGGCTACCGAGGGCGGACGTGGACCATCCGGCAGTTCGCCGGGTTCGGGAACGCCGAGCAGACCAACGAGCGGTACAAGATGATCCTCGGCAACGGCGGCGGCGGTCTCTCGGTCGCCTTCGACATGCCGACGCTCATGGGCCGCGACTCCGACGATCCGCGCTCGCTCGGCGAGGTCGGGCACTGCGGGGTCGCCATCGACTCGGCCGCCGACATGGAGGTCCTGTTCAAGGACATCCCGCTGGGCGATGTGACCACGTCCATGACGATCAGCGGGCCGGCCGTCCCCGTCTTCTGCATGTACCTGGTGGCGGCGGAGCGGCAGGGCGTCGACCCGTCCCTGTTGAACGGCACCCTCCAGACCGACATCTTCAAGGAGTACATCGCCCAGAAGGAGTGGCTCTTCCAGCCCCAACCGCACCTTCGCCTCATCGGCGACCTCATGGAGTACTGCGCGGCCGGCATCCCCGACTACAAGCCGCTGTCCGTCTCCGGCTACCACATCCGCGAGGCCGGATCGACGGCCGCGCAGGAGCTGGCGTACACGCTGGCGGACGGGTTCGGGTACGTCGAACTGGGCCTGTCGCGGGGACTGGACGTCGACGTCTTCGCCCCCGGCCTGTCCTTCTTCTTCGACGCGCACGTCGACTTCTTCGAGGAGATCGCCAAGTTCCGTGCCGCGCGCAGGATCTGGGCGCGCTGGATGCGCGACGTGTACGGGGCGCGGAGCGACAAGGCGCAGTGGCTGCGCTTCCACACGCAGACCGCCGGCGTCTCGCTGACCGCGCAGCAGCCGTACAACAACGTGGTGCGTACGGCCGTGGAGGCGCTCGCGGCCGTGCTCGGCGGGACCAACTCGCTGCACACCAACGCCCTCGACGAGACCCTCGCGCTGCCCTCCGAGCAGGCCGCGGAGATCGCCCTGCGCACACAGCAGGTCCTCATGGAGGAGACCGGGGTCGCCAACGTGGCCGATCCGCTGGGTGGTTCGTGGTACGTCGAGCAGCTGACCGACCGGATCGAGGCCGACGCCGAGAAGATCTTCGAGCAGATAAAGGAGCGGGGGCTGCGGGCGCATCCCGACGGGCGGCACCCGATCGGGCCGATCACGTCCGGGATTCTGCGGGGGATCGAGGACGGGTGGTTCACCGGGGAGATCGCGGAGTCGGCGTTCCGCTATCAGCAGGCGCTGGAGAAGGGTGACAAGAGGGTCGTGGGGGTCAACGCCCACACCGGTTCCGTCACCGGCGACCTGGAGATCCTGCGGGTGAGCCATGAGGTGGAGCGGGAGCAGGTGCGGGTGCTGGGTGCCCGCAAGGACGCGCGGGACGACGGTGCCGTGCGGGCCGCGCTCGACGCGATGCTCGCCGCCGCGCGGGACGGCGGCAACATGATCGAGCCGATGCTGGACGCGGTCCGGGCCGAGGCGACCCTGGGCGAGATCTGCGGGGTGCTGCGCGACGAGTGGGGGGTGTACACGGAGCCGGCAGGGTTCTGAATGTGCTGAGCTAGGAGGCTCCGGTGAGGCCCAGGAGCAGGACGCGCGTGAAGCTGCGTACCCACTCCTCATCCGCCGGCTCCGCGCTCACCAGGGTGCGGTGGACCACCGCGCCCGCCACCACGTCGAAGATGAGGTCGGCTGTGCGTGCGGCTTCCTCCGGATCCGTCTCCGGGGGGAGTTCGCCGCGTCTCTGGGCCCGGGAGCGGCCCTGGAGGACCAGGCGTTTCTGGCGGTCGACGATGGACCGGCGGATGCGCTCGCGCAGCGCCTCGTCCCGCGTCGACTCCGCCACCACCGCCATCAGTCCGCTCCTGGCCTCGGGGCGGGCCAGGATCGCCGCGAACTGCAGGACCACGCCCTCGATGTCGGCGGCGAGGCTCCCGCTGTCGGGGAGTTCCAGTTCGTCGAAGAGTTCCGCGACTGCGTCCACCACCAGCTCGTTCTTGCCGGACCAGCGGCGATAGAGGGTCGTCTTCGCAACCCCGGCGCGCGTCGCCACGTCTCCCAGGGTGAGCTTGGACCAGCCCACCTCTACCAGCGCCTCCCGCGTCGCGGCCAGGATCGCCGGGGCCGCGGCGGCGCTGCGCGGGCGGCCGGGGCGGGCGGCGGAGGTGCGGCTCTGCATCCCACGACCATATCCCCGCGATATCGGGGGATTCCGTGAGGTCGTGAGGGAGATCACCGGGGCGTGGTGTCGCGGAGGCACTCGATGCCATTACGCTACGACTCGTAGCGAAAGCTTGCGATGGACGTACGCGAGCGACCGCACGCTCGGCGTGGGTGGGGACCCGGCGTCGGAACAGCATCAGGGAACAGCATCAGGCCCGACCGGCTTTCACGGTGCTTTTCACGTGTGCGCGGGGTACGGGGGAGGATAGACGCATGCAGCCACGGAACATGTCCATGAGCGGAGTCGTCGACCTCGCCGCGGTGAAGGCGGCCCAGGAGGCCAAGGCGAAGGCGGAGCAGGCGCGTGTCGAGGCCGCCCGGCAGGGCGGGGGCACCGGCGCCGTATCGCCCGCCGATCTTGTTATCGATGTGGATGAGGCGGGATTCGAGCGGGACGTCCTCCAGCGGTCCGCCGAGGTGCCCGTCGTCATCGACTTCTGGGCCGAGTGGTGCCAGCCCTGCAAGCAGCTGAGCCCGGTACTGGAACGGCTCGCGGTCGAGTACAACGGCCGTTTCCTCCTCGCCAAGATCGACGTCGACGCCAACCAGATGCTGATGCAGCAGTTCGGCGTGCAGGGGATCCCCGCCGTCTTCGCCGTCGTCGCGGGTCAGGCGCTGCCGCTCTTCCAGGGGGCGGCCGGCGAGGCCCAGATCCGTCAGACGCTCGACCAACTCGTCACCGTCGCCGAGCAGAGGTTCGGCCTCACCGGCCTCACCGTCGACCCGGACGCCGAGCCCGGTGACGCCCAACCCGCTCCCACAGCGCCGTCCGGTCCGTACGACGCGCTGCTCGAGGCCGCCGTACAGGCGCTGGACGCGGGCGACTTGGGCGGTGCCGTCCAGGCGTACAAGAACGTACTGAGCGAGGACCCGGCGAACACGGAGGCCAAACTCGGGCTCGCCCAGGCCGAGTTGCTCCAGCGGGTGCAGGGCGCCGACCCGCAGCAGGTGCGCAAGGACGCCGCCGAGAAGCCCGCCGATGTGCGGGCGCAGATCGCCGCCGCCGACCTGGATCTGGTGGGCGGGCATGTCGAGGACGCTTTCGGGCGACTCATCGACACCGTGCAGCGCACGGTGGGTGACGACCGGGACGCCGTACGGCTTCGGCTGCTGGAGCTGTTCGAGGTCGTGGGCGGCGAGGATCCGCGCGTGGCGGCGGCTCGCAGGGCCCTGGCGCGCGCGTTGTTCTGACCGTGGTCGCGGGCGGGGCGGCGGCCCCGTTCTGACCAGTCACTAAACGCGCAGGCGCGTGTTGCCTGAGTGAAAGATCTGCCGACAGGGCATCAAAGCGGCCGCGCTTTACCAAATCTTGGTAATCGCGGCCGCAGTTACTCGGGGTAAGTCACAGGCGTCGTTCTGTCAGATTCTGTCCGGTGATTACTGGACTTGTCCGGTCACTGGGCACCACCCTGTGTCGCTGATCGAGACCGGCGGGTCGTTGTTCGGTTATCCCGCCGTTACTACCGAGTAACGAAGCCCCTTGTGCGGGCGGCGAGAATGCACCACGATCGGCCACGCTCGGTCCATTCCCGTACCCCGACAGCCGGTTGGGTCGCGGGAGTTCCTGGGTCCCCACCGAGCAGAGTCGGCGGCAGTGGCGCCGGCTCTTGGACAGGGGGGTCTTCGCCCACCCGGCGAAGCCTGTCCAGCAAGGTTGTGCGTGATGCGTGTCAGGCGCGACCAGTGGTTGTCGCTCGGGGGTGATCGCCGGTGATTCGGGCGCGTTTTGCGCCACCGAGCGCAGGCGCTCTCCTTCCCGAGGACGTAGCACTTCTCCCATCCCTGCCCGGCTGAGCCGTCGAACTGACAGTGGCAGCCAGGGCCAGGAGATGTACGTCCGAGAAGGAGGAAATATGGAGTCCCAGGTGCGTGGCGGGACCAGATGGAAGCGGTTCGCTGTGGTCATGGTGCCCAGCGTCGCCGCCACGGCTGCGATAGGTGTCGCCCTCGCGCAGGGCGCTCTCGCCGCGTCGTTCAGTGTCTCCGGCCAGTCGTTCAAGGTCACGACCGACAAGCTCGTCGGTACGGGTTTCTCGCAGTACGGCGCTCTTGACGAGGGTTACACGCTCACCGGCAAGAAGACGGTTCACCCCGTCGCCGTCTCGGGCTTCAAGTCCGCGACGATCAACAGCCTGTGCCAGTCCGTGGTCACCCCCGACGTCCCGATCCTCGGGAGCGTCAGCCTGATCCTGCGGGCGGGCCAGGACCCGAACAAGCCGGTCGAGGCCAAGAACCTCTACATCGACGTCGCCGACCTCGAGGCCGACGCGACGTTCGAGAACATCGACATCGGTGTGGCCGCCAAGGACGCCAACAAGGGTCCGGGCATGAAGGGCGGCGGCGAGCAGGCCAACCCCTTCGGGTTCGCCCAGCAGGCCGACAAGGCCACGCTGGTCGGCGTGAAGCAGACGGCGTGGGCGACCACCGCCGGAACCTTCAAGCTCAGCGGTCTGAAGATGTCGCTGTCGACGGGTGTCAAGGAGTGCTACTAAGCACTCTGTGACGGGCGGGGGAGCCGATGGCGCCCCCGCCCGTCCACTCTCCGCCCGCTTTCTTCACAAGTGGTCACATGCACCACAACTCACCACCACAGCACCACCATCACAGCAACGCCGTACCAGGGAGCTGTTTTCGATGAGCGCCGAAACTCCTGCCGCGCCCGGCCGTGACGAGCACTACCTCCGGGTCTTTCGGCGGAACTTCCGCGCCTGGCGGGGCACGAGGCCGTTCTGGGCCGGTCTGTTCGTCATGTTCGGCGGACTCCCGATCGCCTACTTCCCGTACGCGAACCTCCAGATCGGCCACTTGACGCTGGCGATGCAGACCGCGGGAGGCTCCAGCTCCCTGATCATCGGTGTGCTGCTCGTCGTCCTGGGCTTCACTCTGTGGTTCCAGAAGCACGTCCGCACCTTCGCGGGCGTAGCGGCGATCCTGCTGGCGCTCGTCTCCATCCCGCTGTCCAACCTCGGTGGCTTCCTCATCGGCTTCCTCTTCGCCCTCGTCGGCGGAGCGATGGCCGTGTCGTGGGTCCCGGGCACGCCGCCCGACGCGGAGCAGGTGCAGCAGGGCACGACGGGAACGGGTGGCGCTCCTGAGGGCCTGGACCCCGACACCACGGTCCTCAAGCCCGTGCAGGACACGGACGCGTGGGGCAAGTCGAACGATCTGTCAGGAACGAGCCCGGCGAACGGGGCGAACGGGAGGCACAGTGCCGGCTGACGAGGTGACCCACGGGACTGAGGTGGACAAGTCCCGTGCGAGAACCGGGCCGCGTCACGCGGCGCCCAAGAAGCCGCTGTTCACCAGGTTCCACATGCCGGCCGGCAAGGCGATAGCCCTGGCGGCGATGCCCACGGCGGTCCTCATGGGGATGGGCTTCACACCCACCCTCGCCCAGGCCGACAGCAACAACGCGACGAAGCCGACGTCCAACAGCCTGACGGCCGACGAGTACAAGGAGTGCGTGGCGGCCCTGGAGGGCGATGCCTCCGCGTCCCCGGGCGCCGACGCGTCCACGGACAGCGACGAGGCGACGGAGCCGACCCCGTCGGCGTCGGCCTCCACCGGCGAGGACTCCTCCGACTCCTCGGACGGTTCGGGGTCTTCGGACTCTTCGGGTTCTTCTGGCTCCGCGGGCGACTCATCTTCGTCGGATTCAGGTTCCGGCGACGGGACCGAGCCCACGCCGACGCCCTCCCCGAGCAGGACGAGCGAGGCCCAGTCCGGCGGCACCGCCACGCCGAGCCCCTCGGCGTCGGAGAGCGGCGGCAACCTGCTGGAGGACATCGGTGACGCGATCACCGGCGTCTTCACGGGTGGCTCCGCCGCCGAGGAGAGCGCGAGCCCGACGCCGACGCCCTCCGCGAGCGCGAGCGAGGAGGCGCCCTCCGGCTCCTCGGACTCCGCCGACTCCGCGGGCAAGGACACCACCGAGGCCTCCGACCCCGTCAAGGACACCGCCGAGAAGGTCACCGACACGGTGAAGGACACCGTCGAGGGCGCCACCGACAAGGCGTCCGAGGCGGCGCAGGACGCCACCGAGGCGGCCGGCGAGGCCACCGCCTCGCCCAGCCCCTCCGCGAGCTCCACCACGGATCCGGAGGACTGCCCGGCCGCCACGGACGAGGAGGGCGGCGTCGACAACACCGTGCCGCTGCCCGACGACCCCTGGTTCCTGGACGCCAGTTCGCTGCTGCTCAAGGGCGCCGACTACCAGGGCGTCGTCAAGGTGAAGACGGCCAACGGCTCCACCAAGAAGGTGCTGAAGTACGTCGTCTCCGACGGGGTCGACATCGGCGACCTGCACCAGACGGTGAAGGACAAGCAGTCCGGCAAGACCTACCACGTGCAGGCGGCCGAGGGTTCGACGTCCACCTTCCGCAACGGCAAGGTCGTGATGTACACGGAGAGCATCTCCGGCAACCTGCTGGGCCTGATCCCGCTGACGTTCAGCCCCGAGAGCCCGCCGCCGCTGAACATCCCGCTGATCTACTTCACGAAGGTGAAGGTCGTCCAGGCCGGCCAGTTCGGCGGCACCCTGCACGTGCCCGGGCTGCACTCCTACATCACCGACTGAGCCGACCGAGCCGACCGAGCCGACCGAGCCGACCGAGCCGGGCGTCTCGAGCGGACGCCTCCCAAGCCTGTTCGGGAGCCGCGAAAACGCCGAGGGCGCCCCCTGGATCACAGGGGGCGCCCTCGGCGCCGTACGGGGCCTCGCAGGCCCTTCTCGGGATCAGTCCCGCGCGCCGCCGCCGAGGTGGTGGACGCGGACCATGTTGGTGGTGCCGGGAACGCCGGGCGGGGAACCGGCGGTGATGACCACGATGTCGCCCTCGTTGAACAGGCCCATCTTGACGATCTCCTGGTCCACCAGGTCGACCATCTCGTCGGTGCTGTTGACGAACGGCACGACGTGCGGCTCCACGCCCCAGCTGAGCGTCATCTGGTTGCGGGTCGACTCGTCCGTGGTGAACGCGATGATCTGCTGGGCGGCGCGGTAGCGGCACAGCCGGCGGGCGGTGTCGCCGGACTGGGTGAAGGCGACCAGGCCCTTGCCGCCGAGGAAGTCGGCGATCTCGCAGGCCGCGCGGGCGACCGAACCGCCCTGCGTGCGCGGCTTCTTGCCGGGGACGAGGGGCTGCAGGCCCTTGCTCAGCAGCTCCTGCTCGGCCGCGGTGACGATCTTCGACATCGTCTTGACGGTCTCGATCGGGTAGGCGCCGACGGAGGACTCCGCCGACAGCATGACCGCGTCGGCGCCGTCCAGGATCGCGTTGGCCACGTCGGAGGCCTCGGCGCGGGTCGGGCGGGAGTTGGTGATCATCGACTCCATCATCTGGGTCGCCACGATCACCGGCTTGGCGTTGCGACGGCACAGCTCGATGAGCCGCTTCTGCACCATCGGGACCTTCTCGAGCGGGTACTCGACGGCCAGGTCGCCACGCGCGACCATCACGCCGTCGAACGCCATCACGACGTCCTCCATGTTGGCGACCGCCTGCGGCTTCTCCACCTTGGCGATGACCGGGACGCGGCGGCCGACCTCGTCCATGACCTTGTGCACGTCCTGCACGTCGTTGGCGTCCCGCACGAAGGACAGGGCGACCAGGTCGCAGCCCATGCGCAGCGCGAAGCGGAGGTCCTCGACGTCCTTCTCGCTCAGCGCCGGGACGTTCACGGCCGCGCCCGGCAGGTTGATGCCCTTGTGGTCGGAGACGACGCCGCCCTCGATGACGATCGTCTTCACCCGGGGGCCGTCGACCTCGGTGACCTTCAGCTCGACGTTGCCGTCGTTGATGAGGACCTGGTCGCCCTTGGTGACGTCGCCCGGCAGGCCCTTGTAGGTGGTCCCGCAGATCTGCTTGTCGCCCGGGACGTCCTCGGTCGTGATGACGAACTCGTCACCGCGCTCCAGCTCCACCGGGCCCTCGGCGAAGGTCTCCAGACGGATCTTCGGACCCTGGAGGTCGGCGAGCACACCGATGGCCCGGCCGGTCTCCTCGGCGGCGGCCCGCAGGCGCTCGTACCGCCCCTGGTGGTCTTCGTGGGTGCCGTGGCTGAAGTTGAAGCGGGCCACATTCATGCCCGCCTCGATCAGGGCGACGAGCTGTTCATGGGAGTCGACCGCGGGGCCGAGAGTACAAACGATTTTCGAACGGCGCATGGGACGATCCTATCGGTTTGTTTCGCTACGGAATATTCCGTCTGGCGGAAGATACAAATGAGCTGCGCTTTGCTCAGCCGTGTTACTCAGGCGTTCTCTTCGACCAGTGCGTAGGTCTGCGTCGCGATCTCCAGTTCTTCATCCGTGGGCACCACGGCGACCGCCACCCGCGCGCCCGCGGGCGAGATCAGCCGCGGCGCGTCACCGCGTACGGCGTTCAGTTCGGCGTCCACCACGAGGCCCAGCTGTTCCAGGCCCGCCACAGCGGCCTCCCGCACCGGCGCCGCGTTCTCGCCGACCCCGGCCGTGAACGCGATCGCGTCCACCGTGCCGAGCACCGCGTAATAGGCGCCTATGTACTTCTTCAGCCGGTGAATGTAGATGTCGAAGGCCAATTGCGCCCGCTCGTCACCTTCGTCGATCCGTCGGCGGATCTCCCGCATGTCGTTGTTGCCGCACAGGCCGATCAATCCGCTCTTCTTGTTGAGAAGAGTGTCGATTTCCTCGATGGACATTCCTCCAACACGCGCCAAATGGAAGATGACGGCGGGATCCATGTCACCGGAGCGCGTACCCATCACGAGCCCCTCCAAAGGCGTCAGCCCCATGGAGGTGTCCACGCAGCGACCGCCCCGCACGGCCGACGCGGACGCGCCGTTGCCCAGGTGCAGCACGATGACGTTCACGTCCTCGGGCGCCTTGCCCAGCAGCTTCGCGGTGGCCCGGGAGACGTACGCGTGCGAAGTGCCGTGGAAGCCGTACCGGCGTATCCGGTGCCGGTCGGCGGTCTCGACGTCGATCGCGTAGCGGGCGGCCGACTCCGGCATCGTCGTGTGGAACGCCGTGTCGAAGACGGCGACCTGCGGCAGGTCCGGGCGCAGCGCCTGGGCCGTGCGGATCCCGGTGAGGTTGGCCGGGTTGTGCAGCGGGGCGACCGGGATCAGCCGCTCGATCTCGGCGAGCACGGCGTCGTCGATGACGGTCGGCTCGGTGAAGTGCTTGCCGCCATGCACCACCCGGTGCCCGATCGCGGCCAGCTCGGGCGAGTCCAGTCCGAGGCCGTCCCTGGCGAGCTCCGCCGACACGGCCTTCAGGGCGGCCTCGTGATCGGCCATCGCCCCGGTCCACTCACGGGTCTCGCCGCCGCTCGCCAGCGGGGTGTGCCTGAGCCGGGAGGAGTCCTCGCCGATGCGCTCGACGAGCCCGACGGCCAGCCGACTGCTGTCGCGCATGTCGAGCAGCTGGTACTTCACCGACGAGGAGCCGGAGTTGAGGACGAGGACGCGGGACGGGCTCACTGGGCGGTTGCCTTCTCGGTGGGGGACTGGGCGGGGGACAGGGCGGGGGACTGGGCCTGGATCGCCGTGATGGCGACGGTGTTGACGATGTCCTGGACCAGGGCGCCCCGGGACAGGTCGTTGACCGGCTTGCGCAGACCCTGCAGCACCGGTCCGACGGCGATGGCGCCGGCCGAGCGCTGCACCGCCTTGTAGGTGTTGTTGCCCGTATTGAGGTCCGGGAAGATCAGAACCGTTGCCTGCCCGGCGACCTCGGATTCCGGCAGCTTGGTCGCGGCGACGGACGGCTCCACGGCGGCGTCGTACTGGATGGGCCCCTCGGTCTTCAGGTCGGGCCGCCGCTGGCGCACCAGCTCGGTCGCCTCGCGCACCTTGTCGACGTCGGCGCCCGAACCGGACGTACCCGTCGAGTACGACAGCATCGCGATCCGCGGCTCCACGCCGAACCGCTGGGCGGTGGCGGCCGACTGGATGGCGATGTCGGCCAGCTGCTCGGCGTTCGGGTCGGGGTTCACGGCGCAGTCGCCGTAGACGAGGACCCGGTCGGCGAGGCACATGAAGAAGACCGAGGAGACGATGTCGGCGTCCGGGTTGGTCTTGATGATCTCGAAGGCGGGCCGGATGGTCGCGGCGGTCGAGTGGACGGAGCCGGAGACCATGCCGTCCGCGAGGCCCTCCTGCACCATCAGCGTGCCGAAGTAGTTCACGTCGGAGACGACGTCGTACGCCAGCTCCACCGTGACCCCCTTGTGGGCGCGCAGCCTCGCGTACTTCTCGGCGAAGGCGTCGCGCAGCTCGCTGGTCGCGGGGTCGATCAGCTGGCAGTCACCCAAATCGATGCCGAGGTCGGCGGCCTGCTTGCGGATCCGGTCCACCGGCCCCAGGAGGGTGAGGTCGCAGACGTTCCGTCGCAGCAGGACCTCGGCGGCGTGCAGGACGCGCGGCTCGGTGCCCTCGGGCAGCACGATGCGGCGCATGTGCGAGCGGGCCTGTTCCAGCAGCTTGTGCTCGAACATCATCGGCGTGACCCGGTCGCTGTTCGGCGTCGAGACCCGCTTCAGCAGGTCACCGGTCTCGACGTACCGCTCGAACAGGCCGAGGGCGGTCTCCGCCTTGCGTGGGGTGACCGCGCTCAACTTCCCCTCCAGGGAGAAGAGTTGCTCGGCGGTGGGGAAGCTGTAGCCGGGCACCGAGAGCACCGGGGTGCCGGGGGCGAGGCGGGCGGCGAGGGTGAGGATCTCGTCGCCGGGACGCTCGTCGAGGGTGAGCAGCACACCGGCTATCGGCGGGGTGCCGGCGCTGTGCGCGGCCAGGGAGCCCACGACCAGATCGGCGCGGTCGCCCGGCGTGACGACCAGGCAGCCCGGGGTCAGGGCGGTCAGGAAGTTCGGCAGCATCGCGCCGCCGAACACGAAGCCGAGGGCGTCGCGGGCGAGCCCCGAGTCGTCGCCGAGCAGGACCTTAGCGTCCAGGGACTGGGCGATCTGCGAGACGGTCGGCGCGGCCAGGGCGGGCTCGTCCGGCACGACGTAGCAGGGCACGGGCAGCCGCGCCTGGAGCCGCTGGGCGATCTCGTCCCGGTCGTCCCGGGCGACCCGGTTGGTGACCATGGCCAGCACGTCGCAGCCGAGGCCCTCGTACGCCCGGTAGGCGTTGCGCGTCTCGGCCAGCACGGACTCGGCGGTCTGCCTGCGTCCGCCCACGACCGGTATCACGGACGCGCCGAACTCGTTGGCGAGCCGGGCGTTGAGGGACAGCTCGTCCGGGAGCTGGGTGTCGGCGTAGTCGGTGCCGAGGACGAGGACGACGTCGTAGTCGCGGGCGACGAGATGGAACCGGTCGACGAGCGTGGACACCAGCTCATCCGTCCCGCGCTCGGCCTGGAGGGCGGACGCCTCGTGGTAGTCCATGCCGTAGACCGTCGCCGGATCCTGGGACAGCCGATAGCGGGCGCGCAACAACTCGAACAGGCGGTCGGGGGCGTGGTGCACCAGCGGCCGGAACACCCCCACCCGGTCGACCTGCCGGGTCAGGAGCTCCATGACCCCCAGTTCGACGACCTGGCGGCCGTCTCCGCGGTCGATGCCGGTCACGTACACGCTGCGCGTCACGCGTGCTCTCCGTTTCGTCTGTCGTCTGTTGACTGTCGTCCGTTGGCTGTCGGCGGCTTGGCGGAGCCTTTGGTCTGTTCCCGTCAAGGGTCGCAAAATCGCCCAGTGAGGTGAGCGAAACCCTCTTGACAATACCCTTGCCGCTGGATAAGGCGCCCGTCAGGATCCAGGGTCGGACAGGGCCCTCGGGAACGTGAAACAATCGGATTGGCTCACCGATATCAACAGCGAGCAGGAGACACAGCACGATGCGTATCGGAGTTCTCACCGCAGGCGGCGACTGCCCCGGCCTGAACGCCGTGATCCGGTCGGTCGTGCACCGGGCGGTCGACAACTACGGCGACGAGGTCATCGGCTTCGAGGACGGCTACTCGGGCCTGCTGGACGGTCGCTATCGTGCCCTCGACCTGGACAGCGTGAGCGGCATCCTGGCCCGCGGCGGCACCATCCTCGGCTCATCCCGGCTGGAGCGCGACCGGCTGCGCGAGGCCTGCGAGCGGGCCGAGGACATGGTCGCGGACTTCGGCATCGACGCGCTGATCCCGATCGGCGGCGAGGGCACCCTGACGGCGGCGCGCATGCTGTCGGACGCGGGCCTGCCGGTGGTGGGCGTCCCGAAGACGATCGACAACGACATCTCGTCGACGGACCGGACGTTCGGCTTCGACACGGCGGTCGGTGTCGCCACCGAGGCCATGGACCGACTGAAGACGACGGCGGAGTCCCACCAGCGGGTGATGGTCGTGGAGGTCATGGGCCGCCACGCGGGCTGGATCGCGCTGGAGTCCGGCATGGCGGCGGGCGCGCACGGCATCTGCCTCCCGGAGCGCCCGTTCGACCCGGCCGACCTCGTGAAGATGGTCGAGGAGCGCTTCGCGCGCGGCAAGAAGTTCGCGGTGATCTGCGTCGCCGAGGGCGCCCACCCTGCCGACGGCACCATGGACTACGGCAAGGGCGAGATCGACAAGTTCGGCCACGAGCGCTTCCAGGGCATCGGTACGGCGCTGGCGTTCGAGCTGGAGCGCCGGCTCGGCAAGGAGGCCAAGCCGGTCATCCTCGGCCATGTCCAGCGCGGCGGCGTGCCCACGGCGTACGACCGCGTCCTCGCCACCCGCTTCGGCTGGCACGCGGTGGAGGCCGCGCACCGGGGCGAGTTCGGCCGGATGACCGCACTGCGCGGGACCGACGTCGTGATGGTGCCGCTGGCGGAGGCGGTGACCGAGCTGAAGACGGTGCCGAAGGACCGGATGGACGAGGCGGAGTCGGTGTTCTAGACCGGTCTTCCAGGCCGGTCTGAACTGAGGATGCCGGGCCGGATCCTCATGCGGCGCCTCCCCCGACCGTCGCCCAGAAGCGCTCCACGATCCGCTCCAGGTACTCGCGGCCGGCCGCGCTGGAGTCGCTGCCGCCGCCGCCCCAGCTCAGCGTGGCGGTCATCTGCCCCTGGTAGTCCTGGTGCAGCTGCTGGAGGGCGTTCTCCAGGAGCCGCCGGTCCAGGGGCACCATCTTGCCCACCGGCCGTACGTACGCCTGCCAGCGCGTCGACACGGCACTGCGCAGCAGCTCGCCGAGCTTCGCGTCACGGCCGGTGACGGTGATGAAGTCGGGGAGCGTCAGCCCGAGGACATCCGCGAGGGCGGCGGACTGACGGTCGTTGCCGTGCCAGTCCTCGTTCTCCTCCATGCGGAGATACGCGACGAGCTCGTGCCCGACGGCACGGGCCACGTCCTCCGGCGCCAGTCCACGGGCGATGCGATGCTCGCGCAGCGTCCTCGGCTTGCCGAGCAGCTCACTGGGCGAGCACCACAGCACGCCCGCGAGGGCGGTGAGCTCATTGCTGTTCGGGGAGGCGAGCTCACGTTCCCAGGCGACGACGAGGTCCTCGGTGACGTAGGGGAGCCCGTAGGAGGCCCGCATGCCGTAGGCGACATGTTCGGGCCCCATGTTGAGCCCGGCACGCAGGCGGCGGGCGGCGGGGGCGTTGAACGGGGGAGTGGGCGGGGTCCGGCGGCTCGAGCGGTTGGGGGGCTGGTTCGGTTGGGCTGGGGGTCGGCGCACGGGGCACAACGTAGGCCGGGCGGAGTGGGGTGACTACGGTCTGTTCGGCCAGGATCACGGATTGTAGGAAACTACGGCTACTGGCGGGTTCGTTGACGGGCGAGATCGTCTCGGGGGGCGGGCGGGGTAGTCGGGACGGGCCTTGGGACTGGTCCCCGGATGGGACGGGGCGAGGTCGGTGGGCGGCGACCGTCGGTGAACGGCAAGGCCAAGGGGCATATTCGCGGGCGCTTTCGGGTGTCGATCTCTTGGTGGCCGGCGGAGGGGGTGCTGCGGCTGTGGGGCGCATGAGCGGATATGGAACAGGCGTACGGCGTGGCGGATGCGCTGATCCGTCGCCGAGAGGTGGGCGAGGGGCGGCTCAATCCCGACGTCGGGTCACCCCTTGACCGCCCCACCCAACGCGAACCCCACACCCAGCCGCCTCGCCACCAGCACATAAAGCAGGATCACGGGCGTCGAGTAGAGGATCGAAAACGCCGCCAGCTGCCCGTACACCACGGTCCCCCGGTTTCCGAAGAACTCATTGATGCTCACGGCGGCCGGCATCTGGTCCGGGGTGAGGAGCAGCATGAAGGGGACGAAGAAATTGCCCCACATCATCACGAACGAGAACACGGTCACCACCGCCACTCCCGGCCCCATCAGCGGCAGCACGACCCGGATCAGCGACTGAAGTGATGAAGCGCCGTCCGTCCAGGCCGCCTCCTCCAGCTCCCTCGGTACTCCGTCCATGAAGTTCTTCATCAGCCAGATGGCGAACGGCAGTTGAGAGGCGGCGAAGAAGAAGATCGTGCCCTGCATGGTGTCGATCAGGTTCACCCGCACGAACAGGGCGTACACCGGGACCATGATCGCCGTGATCGGCAGGCTCGTCGCGAAGAGGATCGTGAGGAGGAACGGGCGGTTGAGCCGCGAGCGGAACCGCGACAGGGGGTACGCCGCCAGCGCCGCGCACACCACCGTCAGGGCCGTCCCCCCGCCGCACAGGAGCAGGCTGTTGAGCAGGGGGGTGAAGGTGATGTCCGGCGTCAGGACCGCGTCGAAGTTGTCCAG
Source organism: Streptomyces sp. SD31 (assembly GCF_052068475.1). Classification (NCBI taxonomy): domain Bacteria; kingdom Bacillati; phylum Actinomycetota; class Actinomycetes; order Kitasatosporales; family Streptomycetaceae; genus Streptomyces; species Streptomyces sp. SD31. The sequence goes on from NZ_JBQHCX010000013.1 coordinate 256,498, forward strand.
GGTCACGCCGTCGGGAAGCTTCACCCGGAGGTCCGCGTCCGTGTCCAGGGAGGAGAGGAGCACCCAGGCGAGCGGGAGCACGAAGGCCGCGGCCACCGCCAGGAGGCCGGCGTCGGCGGCCAGGCGGTGGGTGGTGCGTCGGGAGGAGAGAGTGCGGGGCATCGGTGTCAGACCTCCGTTCGCAGCAGACGCAGGTAGACCACCGAGAACAACGAGCCCACCACCAACAGCAGCAGGGCGACCGCCGTGCCGTAGCCGATCATGCTCTTCTGGAACGCCTCCTCGTACATGAAGAGCGGGAGGGTCTGGCTCTTGCCGCCGGGGCCGCCCCTCGTCATCACCCAGATCAGGCCGAAGACCGACAGGGTCTGGAGGGTGATCAGCATGAGGTTCGTGCCGATGGAGCGGCGGATCATCGGGAGGGTGATGTGCCACATACGGCGCCAGCCGCCGGCGCCGTCGACCTCGGCCGCCTCGGTGATCTCCTTGGGGATCTCGCCCAGGGCCGCCGAGTAGACCAGCATCGAGAAGGCCGTACCCCGCCATACGTTCGCGAACGACACCGCGAGGATCGGGAGCGTGAACAGCCAGTTCTGGGTGGGGAGTTGGAGCCAGTCCAGGATGGCGTTCAGGGTGCCCTCGCGGCGGAAGAAGGCGTAGAGGAGGAATCCGGCGACGACCTCCGGCAGGACCCACGCCGCGATGACGATGCCGCCGGTGAGCGTGCGGACGGGCTTCGAGGCGCGCTGCATCAGCACGGCCAGGCCCAGGCCCAGGGTGTTCTGGCCGAGCAGGGCCGAGATCACGGTGAAGACGAGGGTCAGCCAGACCGCGTTGAGGAACGCCTCGTCCCCGAACGCCGTACGGAAGTTGTCGAAGCCGACGAACGAGTCCTCGGCCTGGCCGGTGAGCTGGAGGTCGGTGAAGGCGATGTAGGCGCAGTAGGCGATGGGGCCGGCGAGGAAGAGGAGCAGGAGGAGGACGGCGGGGGTGACGGTGAGGGCGCGGGTGAGGGTGCGGGCGTTCCTCATGGGCGGGCGGTCATTTCTCGATCACCTGGTCGTCCGTCGCGGACTTCAGCTCCTCGTCGTAGCCCTTCGCCGCCTCGTCCACGGACATGTCACCCGTCGTCACACCCTCCATCGCCTCTTGGACCGCGGTGGAGACCTTCGGATACGCCGGGTAGGCGGGGCGGTAGTGAGTGCTGGCGACGAGGTCCGTGAAGAACTTGATGCCGGGTTGGGCGTCGACGTACGCGGGGTCGGCGGCCACGTCCTCGCGTACCGCGATGCCGGAGTTGGCGATGTACCACTTCTGGGCGTTCGCCTTCGTCTGCATCGTCTTGATGAACTCGAAGGCCAGGTCGGGGTTGCCCGCCTTGGCCGGGATGGACCAGGTCCAGCCGCCGGACATGCTCACCTTGCCGGGTGCCTGGCCGTTCTGGGTGGGCATGGCGGCGAGGCCGAGTTCCTCGGACCACTCGGGCCATTCGTGGCCGCTGCCGGGGAGCCAGTCCTGCGGGAGCCAGGAGCCGTCGAGGGCGATGGCGAGTTCGCCCTGCGGGAGCCACTCGCCGCGGACCCGGGTCATGACGTTGGGGTCGAGGGCGTCGGACACGTCCGGGCCGAGTTTCTCCTTGTACACGGTCTCCACGAAGGTGAGGGCGTCCTTGAAGCCCTGGCCGGCGGCGACCCACTTCTTCGCGGATCTGTCGTACAGGGGGTCCGACTTGCCGTCGTTGGTGCCGTACAGCAGCATCTCGAAGGTCTGCATGGTGGCGGCCTCGCCGACGGGTTTGCCCGTGTAGACGTTCAGGGGGATGACGTCGGGGACTTTCCGCTTGATGGCGCGGGCGGCGTCCAGTACGTCGTCCCAGGTCTTCGGCTGCCAGTCGGCGGGCAGGCCGGCCTTCTTGAAGATGTCCTTGCTGAACCACAGGCCCCGGGTGTCGGTGCCGTCCGGGATGCCGTACGTCTTGCCGTCCTCGCCCTTGGCGGCCTCCTTGGCCGTGTCGATGAACCGGTCCCAGTCCCGCCACTTGGCGAGGTACGGGTCGAGTGGCTTCAAGTACCCGCTGGTGATGTCCGAGTTGATGAGGAAGGTGTCCTCGTAGACCAGGTCGGGGGCGGTCTTGGGGGAGCGGAGCATCTGCTGGAGCTTGGTGTAGTACTCCGAGTCCGGGGCCTTGATGGGGACGAACTCGACCTTCTTGCCGGGGTTCGCCTTCTCGAACTGCTTCTTGATGTCCGCGAGGTAGGTGTCCATCACCTTGATGGAGTTGTCCGTGGACTGTTTGAAGGAGACCTTGACGGTGTCCGGGTCGCTGCCGGAGCCGGTGCCGCAGGCGGTGAGAGTGGCTGCGGCGGTGAGGGTCAGGGCGATGAGGGGGGTGAGGGCGGCGGTGGGGCGCACGGGCATGACCTCCTGCGGGCTCACTTCGTTGTGGCGCGGGGATGGCTGCCTGGTGAACGTAGGTTGAGTGGTCTAGTCAGGTCAATGTGTCTGCGGCGGATTGGGTGCGGGCGGCCTCGGCGGGGGCGTCGGCTCGGGTGTAGGCGTCGGCGGCTTGGAGCAGGCAGGCGCGGAATTCTGCGGCGCGGTTGATGCTCCGGTGGGCGAGGGCCAACTTCTCGAAGGTCTGGCCTGCCCCATACCAGTCCTCGAACTCGTGGCAGATGTCCAGGTCCTTGCCGTACGCCTCGATGGCCTCCTTCACCTGGCCTGTCTCCCACAGGGCGAGGCCGAGGTTGTGCCATGCCGTGCCCTCGCGGTGTCGGTCCCCGACGGTTCGGTAGAGGTCGCGGGCGCGGGTGTGGGCGTCGATCGCTTCCTCCGCCCGGCCCGTCGTCCGCAGGGCGTTGCCGAGGTTGTTCCACGCGTGGGCCTCGTCGTGGCGGTTCCCGACGGTTCGGTAGAGGTCGCGGGCGCGGGTGTGGGCGTCGATCGCTTCCTCCGCCTGGCCCGTCGCCCACAGGGCGTTGCCGAGGCTGTGCCATGCGATGGCCTCGCCGTGGCGGTTCCCGACGCTTTGGCAAAGGTCGCGGGCGCGGGTGTGGGCGTCGATCGCTTCCTCCGCCCGGCCCGCCTCTTGCAGGGCGTTGCCGAGGCTGACCTCCGCTCTGGCCTCGAGGAGCCGGTCCACGGCGCGGTGGGCGGCCTCCCTGGCGGCAAGCGCGACGGTAAGCCCGTCGTCGAAGTGGCGTCGCCAGCGCAGGTACTCCGACAGGCATGCTGCCAGTTCCACCGCGTTCTGCCCGTACCGCTCCTCACCCGCCCACTGCACGGCGGCGACCAGCGCCGCGCGCTCCCGGTCCAGCCACGCCAGAGCACTCCTCCGGTCCGTGAACTGCGGCTCCGGCATCCCCGGCAGCCACTTCAACCGAGCATGTGCCTCATAGGCCCAGAGCCAGTAGAAGTGCAGCAGCCGCTCCCGCGCCGCCTCCCCCTCCTCCCGCAAGTCCGCATCCCTTGCCACCATGCCGACCGCGAACGCTCGCACCAGGTCGTGCAACCGCCACCGCACATGCCCTCCCGCCGACACCGGCGTCACCAGACCGGCGGAGGCCAAGTCCTCCAGCAGCCGCACGGCGACATCCGTGTCCAGGGCGGTCAGAGACGCCACGGTCTCCGTGCTCGCGTCGGAGCCGGGGGCCAGGGCCAGCAGACGCAGCAGCCGGGCCCGCTCGGGAGGCAGACGGCGGTATGAGGTCTCCAGCACAGGGCGGAGAGCGAGCGAGCGGCCGTACAGGTCGGTGCCTGGGCTGCCGCTGTCCAGGACAGCGGTGGGGTCCTCCGCCTCGGTGATCTCGGCAACCAGCGAGGCGATGCCACGGTGCCGACGCCGACGGAGCATGGCGGCGGCGATATGGAGGGCGAGCGGCAAGTGGCCGCACAGCGCGGTCAGTTCGCGCAACGCCTGCGGTTCCCGAGTCGCGCGGTCGTCGCGTTCGTCGGCGCCCTGAAGGGCACGGGTCACGAGGGCGACCGAGTCGTCCGGAGTGAGAGTCTCAAGGTCGATGAGACGTACGGGGAGGGCGTCCGGGCGATCCCGGGAGGTGATCAGTACCCGGTGGTGGCCCGTACCAGGCAGAAGAGGCAGGAACTGGGACGCATCCGAGGCGTTGTCCAGGATCAGCAACGCCCGGTTCTCCCGCTCGGAGAGGAGCGTGCGGTATGCGTCGTACTGACGCGCAGCCGACTGCGGCAGATCCGCGCCCTCCACCCCCATCGCATCGAGCAGCGCCAGCACCGCCTGATCCGCCGTCACCGGATTGTCGTCGTACCCCCGCAGATCCACGAACAGCGTTCCGCCGGGAAACCACCCCTGCGCACAAGCCCGATGCGCCGCCTCCACCGCCAGCGTGGTCTTGCCGATCCCGCCCATCCCGGTGACGGCGAAGATGAGTACCGGAGGCGCGGCCGAATCACCTGAACGGGGGGCGAGTTGGGCAAGCAGCCGGTCGAGTTCCGCCGACCGTCCCGTGAACCCCAGTGGCTGAGGCGGCAGCGTCGTACTCGCCCGCGGCACCGGACCATGGGCGGTCCCCCTACCGCCGCCCTCCGGTCTGCTTGCCGATGACAGGCCCGTAGAAGGTGCCGCCCCGGAAGTCGATGTGGTCTCCGCCGTACGCCGCTCCGCCGTCCCCGCGTCGATGGGGACCCTCCTCGGCGTCGGAGGAACCGGAGGAACCGGCGGAGCCCGTGCGGGGCCGGTGCTTGTGCAGCACCGCCACCGTCACCGCGGCCGCCTGCTTGGCGGCGAGCTCCTGTGAACCCGCGGCGTCGGCAGCGCGCTTGCCGGCATCGGCGCGGTCGCTGATGCCCCGGATCACCAAGGCATGCAACTGGCCGTTCAGATGGGCCGCGTGGGCCGCTCCGGAGCCCTCCATCTCGATCGCGCCCGCGTCGTTGTAGCTGCTCCGGATGAACCGGGCGATCTCGGACTCGGCGTCCGCCAGGACCACGTCCCCCGTGGCGATCGGCATGAAGTGCGCCCGTACGTCGGGCATGTCCCGCACGGCGGAACGGGCCGCCTGTTCGAGCGCGTGCGAGCCCGGCAGGGCCTTCGGCCGGACCAGGAAACCCTCGGGTGTCTGCTTGCCGCCGTGGATCTCGTACACGTGCGTACCCACGACGACATCGCCGATCCCGACGTCGTCCTTCAGGCTGCCGGCGACACCGACGAAGAACACGGCCTCGGGACGCAGCCAGTTGATGAGCTGTGTGGTGAGAGCTGCGGCCCGTTCGGCGCCCATGCCCAGCTCGGCGATGGCAACATGCCAGTCCGTGCCGGGTAGTTGGCCCTTCTCGACTCGGGTCCCGTCAGGGTGCACGAGCTCCCGCCGCTTCTCGACGTGCGCGCGGACGGCCGCGTATTCGAGGGGGAGTGCGGTCAGAGCGAGAACAGTGGGCTGGGTCTCCGGCACACTCATAACGTACAGCCGGGGGAAGGGAATCGAGTGCCGGATCAGGACGTCACCGCGGGGCAGCTGCTGCTCGCCGAGTACCAGAGCGTGAAGGACGAGCAGAAGGCGCGGATCGGGTTCCGGGACAACCTCCTCTACGTCACCCTCGCGGTCGTCGCCGCCGTCATCGCCGCGGCGGCGCAGGCCAAGCAGACGTCGATGCTGCTGGCGTTGCCGCCGGTGTGTGTCGTGCTCGGATGGACGTACCTGGTGAACGACGAGAAGATCTCGGCGATCGGGAGGTATGTGCGGGGCGAGCTGGGGCCTCGGCTCGCTCGACTCGCGGGTGCGGAAGGCGCCTTCGGGTGGGAGGACTTCCATCGCGGGGACGCCAGGAGGGTGTCGCGGAAGGCCGTGCAGCTCGTGGTCGACCTGCTCGCCTTCTGCGTCGTACCGCTGAGCGCGCTCGTCGTGTACTGGGCGGGGGGCGGGACCTCGACGGGGCTCGTGATCCTGTCCGTGGGTGAGGCGCTCGCGGTCGCGGGCTTGGGGGCGTACATCGTTCTGTACGCGGTGCCGTTCAGGTCGACGGGAGACGGCGTGGGATGAGCGGCCGGGATCACGTCGACTTCCGGGGCGGCTGCTTCCAAGGGACCGTCATCGGGAAGGCGGACTACCACCAGTCGGCTCCCGCGCCCACCGCGCTGGACTCCCTGCCTGCCAGAACGGCGGGGTTCACCGGGCGGGACGCGGAACTGGCCCGGCTGCTGGAGGCCCTAGACCCGACGGCGGCGGCCGACGCCCCGCAGCCCGTGCTCGTCACCGCCGTCTCCGGGCTCGGGGGCGTGGGGAAGACGGCGCTGGCCGTGGAGGCGGCCTACGCGGCCCGGGCGCAGGGGTGGTTTCCGGGTGGGGTGCTGTTCCTGGACCTGCACGGGTACGACGACGTACCGGTCACGGCGGACCAGGCGCTCCAGTCCCTGTTGCGGGCTCTGGGCGTCCAGCCGGAGCACATCCCCAGCACGGCCGACGAGCGCGCGGTGCTCTACCGGTCGCTCCTCGCCGAGCGGGCGAGCCGACGGGGCTCGGTGCTGATCCTGGCCGACAACGCCTCCTCGCCCGAACAGGTACGGCCCCTCCTCCCGGGCGGCGCCGTGCACCGCGTGCTGATCACATCCCGCGACCGGCTGCCCCAACTCGGTGCGCGACTCGTGCCGCTGGACCAGTTGACGCCCGAGGACGCCGGGGAGCTTCTCGACGTCGCCCTGCGGATCGCCGAGCCGCAGGACAGCCGTATCCGGGACGACGCCGACGCGGCCGAGCGGCTCGCCGCCCTCTGTGGGTACCTGCCGCTGGCTCTGCAGATCGCGGTCGCGCTGCTGGCCGAGGACCGGGACATGCCGGTGGCGGAACTCGTGGGCGAACTCGCCGAGTCCCGTGATCGTCTCGACCACCTCGACGACGGTGAGCGCAGCGTCCGTGCCGCCTTCGATCTGTCCTACCGTCGGCTTCCGCCCGGGCCGGCCCGGCTGCTGCGGCTGCTCGCCCTCGCGCCGGGGCCCGAGGCGAGCCCTGTGGTCATCGACACGCTCGCCGTGGGCGGTACTCCTACCGCGCGTGACCTGAAGATCCTGGCCCGGGCGCATCTTGTCGAGCGGGGCAGCCGACGCGGGTGGTGGCGGTTGCACGACCTGGTCCGGGTGTTCGGGGCGGGGCTGGCCGCGGCCCCTGACGTGCGGGACGAGGGGGAGATGGCGCGAGGGCTGGTGCTGGTCTACTACCTGTGGTCCGCCGGGGCGGCCGACGAGTGGCTGCGGTGGCTGCCGGGGGATCCGGTGCCGGAGAGGTTCGAGGACCGGGCCGAGGCGCTGGCGTGGCTGGACGCCGAGCGGGCGGGGCTGCTGGAGGCCGTGCAGTGGGGGCGGGAGGAGTATCACGCGGAGGCGGCGGGGTGGCTCGGGCGATGTCTGATGAGGTACCTGTCCTGGCGACGTTACTTCGAGGACTTGTTCACCGTGGCCACCGTCGCACAGGAGGTGGCTCACCGCGCAGGGGGTCACCACGACGAGGCCCTCGCCTGGGACTCCATCGGGAACGCTCTGCGGGAGACGGGGCGGGTGGAAGAGGCGATCGACGCCCTGACGCGCGCCCGTGCCCTGTATCAGGCTGCCGGGAACCGCAGGGGTGAGGCCGGTGTGTGGGATCACCTCGGTCTCGCATGGTCGGAGGCCGGCCGGGTGGACGACGCGATCGATGCGTATCTCCAGGCCGACGACCTGTACCACGCCATCGGAGACCAGCACGGTCAGGCCTTCGTGTGGGAGCACTTCGGCAAGCTCGCGTTGAAGGCCGGCCTTGCGGAGGTGGCGGTCGAAGCGTTGACCCATGCCTGCGATCTGTACCGGGCCACCCAAGAACGCCATGGCGAAGGCTCGGCTTGGATCAACCTCGGCGCTGCCCTGTGCGAGGCGGGCCGGCCCGAGGAGGCCGAGGCGGCTTTCCGTAACGCGGTCGAGGCGTGCGAAGAGGCCGAGGACTGGTACATGGTCGGCCTGGCCCTCGAGAACATCGCCTTCGCCCGCGATGCCGCCGGCCAACCCGCGCATCCCCGTACCCCAAGGCCTCGGGTCGGCATGGCCCTCAGCCTGCTCCGGGCCGCCGAGGCCTTCGAACGAGCCGATGCCCCCGACCGGGCGGTCAGGGCCCGCGGCCGGGCCGACGAGATTTTCAGCGAGCTCAGGGCCCTCAGGGCTACCGCCCCGCCCCCGCCCCCCGAACCCACCGATACACCAACTCCGGCCTGCCCACCTGCCCGTAAACGGGCTTCCGCTCCGCCCTCCCCGCCTCCACCAGGTGCTCCAAGTAGCGCCGAGCCGTGATCCGGGAGATCCCCACGGCCTCCGCGACCCCCGCCGCCGTGAGCCCCTCATCGGCCTCCCGCACCACACCGGTCACCCGCTCCAGCGTCGGCCCGCTCAGCCCTTTCGGCAGCGCTGCGGGGCCGGGTGCCCGCAGTGCCGCCAAGGCGCGGTCCACCTCGTCCTGTCCGCTCGCCTCCCCGACGGCCGCGTGGAACTCGGCGTACCGCACCAGCCGATCACGCAGCGTCGCGAAGGTGAAGGGCTTCAGTACGTACTGCACGACCCCCAGCGACACCCCCTCGCGCACCACCGCCAGATCCCGTGCCGACGTCACCGCGATCACGTCCGCGTGGTGCCCGGCCGCCCGCAACGACCGTGCCAGCTGCAGCCCGTGCACATCCGGCAGGTGCAGGTCCAGCAAGAGCAGGTCCACCGGCGTCCGCTCCAGCGCACGCCGCGCCTCCGCGCCCGTGTGCGCCTTGCCGACCGCGACGAACCCCGGCACCCGGCCGACGTACATCACATGCGCGTCCGCCGCGACCGGATCGTCCTCCACGACCAGGACGCGAATCGCCTGCTCGGCCGCCCCCGTCATACGTCACCTCTCGAAACCGCCGCGCCCTCGGAGCCCCGCACAGGGTCGGCGCCCCGCACCGGGTCGGCCTGCCGCGAAGGCCCGCCGCCTGATGTGGCTTCGGCACCCGGCGCGAGTCCGGCGCCCGACGCGGCCCCGGCACCGGGCTCGCGCCTCACACCCTCTCCCAACGGCAACCGCACCTCGAACTCCGCCCCACCCCCGGCGGCCTCCGCCACCGACAGCGTCCCGTCGTGCCGATGTGCCGCCTGCCGTACCAGCGCCAGCCCCAGCCCCCGCCCGCCCGGCCCCGCCGGCTTCGTCGAGAAGCCGCGCTCGAACACCGCCTCCGCGTGCGCGGGGTCCACCCCGGCCCCCGTGTCCGACACCCGCAGCACCAGCTCCGCACCCTCCGTGTACGCCGTCACCGTCACCCGCCCCCGCACGCTCCCCTGCGCGGCGTCCACCGCGTTGTCGATCAGGTTGCCGAGGATCGTCACCAGGTCCCGGGCCGGCAGGGAGGGCGGCAGCAGGTGGTCGTCCAGTCGGCTGTCCTGCGATACGACGAGTTCGACGCCCCGCTCGTTGGCCTGCGCCGTCTTCCCCAGCAGCAGTGCCGCCAGCACCGGCTCGCTGACCGCCGCGACGACCTGGTCCGTCAGCGCCTGTGCCAGCTCCAGCTCGGCGGTCGCGAACTCCACCGCCTCCTCGGCGCGTCCGAGTTCGATCAGTGAGACGACCGTGTGGAGGCGGTTCGCCGCCTCGTGCGCCTGGGAGCGCAGCGCCTGGGTGAAGCCCCGCTCGGAGTCCAACTCGCCCATCAGGGACTGGAGTTCGGTCACGTCCCGCAGTGTCACGACCGTTCCGCGCCGCTCGCCGCCCGACACGGGGGAGGTGTTCACCACCAGGACGCGCTGCGCCGTCAGATGCACCTCGTCGACCCTGGGCTCGGATGCCAGCAGGGCCCCGGTCAGCGGGGCGGGCAGGCCGAGGTCCGCGACCGACCGCCCCACCACATCGCCGCCCACCCCGAGCAGCTCCCGCCCGCCGTCGTTGATCAGCGCCACCCGGTACTGCCCGTCCAGCATCAGCAGCCCCTCGCGCACCGCGTGCAGCGCGGCCTGGTGGTAGTCGTGCATCCGGCTCAGCTCGGCCGCGTTCATGCCGTGGGTGTGGCGGCGCAGGCGGGCGTTGACGACGTACGTGCCGATCGCGCCCAGCGCGAGCGCGCCCGCCGCCACACTGAGCAGGGCCGTCAGCTGTTCCTGCACCCGCTTGCTGATCTCCTCGACCCTGATGCCCGCGCTGACCAGCCCGACGATGTCCTTCGGGGTCGTACCACCGTCGTAGATCGGCACGACCGCGCGGACGGACGGGCCCAGCGTGCCGGTGTACGTCTCGGTGAACGGCTCACCCCGCAGGGCGGCCTCGGTGTGGCCGCGGAAGTGCTGGCCGATCTGCTTCTCGTCGGGGTGCGTCCAGCGGATGCCCTGGGGGCTCATGATCGTGACGAAGTCGACGCCGGTGTGGTGCTGGACGCGCAGCGCGTACGGCTGGAGTTCGGCCGTCGGGTCGGGGGTGCGGATCGCCTCCCGTACGGACGGGGCGTCGGCTATCGACTGGGCCACCGCCATTGCCTGGCGGCGCGCCGCGTCCTCGGCCTGGCCGCGGTCGCTGACGTAGGTGAACACCGCGTACCCGGCGACGAGCACCGCTATCAGCACGGCCTGCATCGCGAAGAGCTGGCCGGCCAGGCTGCGGGGCCTCGGGACGGAGATGCGCATGCCGTCAGTCTGCCCCATGGCCGATTTTGACTGCTCCCCCCTGTGGACGACTGCTTTCTCCTGTGGACGAGGGGCGGCACCGCCCGGTGAACAGCGGTGCTCGCCGGGCGGTGCTCGCCGCGTTCATCGCAGGGTGATGCTCGCCGCATGCCTCGTCATCGCAGCGTGAGCGGGGTCTCCGACTCCACGCGGGTCAGCTTCTCGGGGTTGCGGACGTAGTAGAGGCCGGTGATGCGGGCGTCCTCCATGCGGATCGCCATGACGCCGTCGATCTCGCCGTCCAGGCGCAGGACGAGTGCCGGGCTGCCGTTGACCACGGTGAGGCCGGTGGTGAGCGTGGCGTCGAGCTTGCCCGTGCCGCCGACGATGAAGCGGGCCACCTTGTCGGCGCCGACCACCGGCCGCGGTGCGGCCTGTTTGACGCCGCCGCCGTCGCTGACCAGGACCACGTCGGGGGCGAGCACGTCGAGGAAGCCCTGCAGGTCCCCGGTGGCGAGCGCGCGCTGAAACGACTCCAGGGCCGCCCGGGTCGCGCTCGCGGAGACCGACGCGCGAGGTCGGCGGGCGTCGACGTGCCGGCGGGCGCGGTGCGCGATCTGCCGGACGGCCGCGGGGGTCTTGTCGACGGCGGCCGCGATCTCGTCGTAGTCGACGTCGAAGACCTCGCGCAGCACGAAGACGGCGCGCTCCGTGGGGGAGAGGGTCTCCAGGACGAGCATGAGCGCCATCGACACGCTCTCGGCCAGCTCGACGTCCTGGGCCACGTCCGGCGCGGTGAGCAGCGGCTCGGGCAGCCAGGGGCCGACGTACGCCTCCTTGCGGCGCGTCATCGTGCGCAGCCGGTTGAGCGACTGGCGGGTCGTGATCCGGACCAGGTAGGCGCGCTGGTCGCGCACCTGCCCCAGGTCGACCTCCACCCACCGCAGCCAGGTCTCCTGCAGGACGTCCTCGGCGTCGGCCGCCGAGCCGAGCATCTCGTAGGCGACGGTGAAGAGCAGGTTGCGGTGGGCGACGAAGGCCTCGGTCGCCGGATCGGTGGCGTGATCACTCATGCCCAGGTCTCTCCCCTGTTCGTGCGCGGGCTAGGCCACGCGTTCGACGGCGGCCGGAGTCTCGCCCGCAGCTGTGGCCGGGGTCCCGCCCGCGGCCGTTGCCCGGGTCCCGCCGTGCCCAGCCCGCAGCAGTTCCTGACGCCTGACACTCCCCGAGACGCGGTGCAGGCGGAACGAGCCGGGCTTGCGCGACTCGTCGGACAGATGCTTGACGATGGCCTTGCAGACGAACTCCTTGAGCCTCGCGGCGGGGCGGCCGTCGATGTGGAACCACAGCGCGAGGTCGTTCCGGTGGGCGAACTGGAAGATGCCGGCGCCGCGGCCCAGGCTGATGCACTGCCCGGCGAAGAACTGGCTGAGGGGCGAGGGCTGCTCACCCGCGATCCGGCTGAGCAGCGTGTCGGCGGCCCGCGCGCCCAGCGGTATCGCGGCCTGGCAGCTCATCCGCAACGGCAGGCCCGACGGAGCCGCCGAGTCGCCGGCCGCGACGATGTGCGGGTCGTCCACGCTGGTCAGCGTCTCGTCGGTGAGCAGCCGGCCCAGGGCATCGGTGCTCAGCCCGCTGCGCGCGGCCAGGTCCGGCACGCCGAAGCCGGCGGTCCAGATGGTCACCTCGCTCGGCACCGTACGGCCGCCATCGAGCCGTACGGCGTCCCGGGTCACGGCCGTCACCTTCGTGTCGGCGCCCTCCAGCACGGTCACCCCGAGTGCGGCCAGCCGCCCGGCGACCGAGCGCCGCCCCCGCGGATGCAGATACGGGCCGAGCACCCCACCGCAGACCAGGGTCACGCTGCGGCCGGCCTCCGCCAGCTCGGCGGCGGTCTCGATACCGGTCGGACCGGCTCCGACGACCGTCACCGGCGCCTTCGCGGACGCGGCGTCGAGAACCGGCCGCAGTCGCTGCGCCTCCTCCAGGTCGGCGATGGGGTAGGCGAACTCGGCCGCTCCGGGCACGCCCGGGTCGGCGCTGCCGCTGCCCACCGCGTAGACCAGGTAGTCGTAGCCGACCGTGCCGCCGGTCGACAGCGTCACGCTGCGCTCGGCCGCGTCGATCCGCGTCACGCTGTCGACCACCAGCCGGACGTCCTCGGCCAGGACCTCCCGGTAGTCGACGACCGCGTCGTCGGACCCGCCCACCAGCTGGTGCAGACGGACCCGGTGGACGAACGTCGAGCGCGGGTTGATCAGGGTCACGGTCACGTCGTCGCGCAGGGTCAGGCGATTGGCCGCCATGACGCCCGCGTATCCGCCGCCGATCACGATGACGTTGCTGTTCTCGGTCACGGTGCCTCCTCCGGTTCCAGGGGGTTCGACCTCAAGACACCGGGGCCTCGATCGCTGTGACAGGACGTGACCCAGATCACTCCAGCAGGGCTCGGCCGGTGGCGGCCGACGCGATGCGGCGACGCGTGGGCATGCGCGGTGAACTCAATGAACGGAAGGGTGACCGCCCTCACACGGCAAGGGATAGTCACCGCATCGCTGGAGTACGACCCCCGCTCCCCGGGGCGCGCTTCCCCGTCAGCGAACCCCCACCCCGGACGTGAGCCGCACGCCGGTGATACCGACGAAGACGTCAAGGAGGGCAGCCGTGGCCGCCGCCAAATCCCCCGATACGGCACCTGCCGCACCCGTCGCCAAGCGGGACCGCACGCACTACCTCTACATCGCGGTGATCATCGCGGTGGCCCTCGGTATCACCGTGGGCCTGGTCGCGCCCGACTTCGCGGTCGAGCTGAAGCCCATCGGAACGGGCTTCGTGAACCTGATCAAGATGATGATCTCGCCGATCATCTTCTGCACGATCGTCCTCGGCATCGGCTCGGTACGGAAGGCCGCCAAGGTCGGTGCCGTCGGCGGTATCGCGATGGGCTACTTCCTCGCGATGTCGCTGGTCGCCCTCGGCATCGGACTCGTCGTCGGCAACATCCTGGAGCCGGGCACGGGTCTGCAGATCACCGACGCCATCAAGAACGCCGGTCACGAGCAGGTCGACGCGGAGGCCAAGGACACCACCGAGTTCCTGCTCAGCCTCATCCCGACCACGATGGTCTCCGCCTTCACCTCGGAAACGGTCCTGCAGACCCTGCTCGTCGCACTGCTCGCCGGTTTCGCGCTCCAGGCCATGGGCTCGGCCGGGGAGCCGATCCTGCGCGGCGTGCAGCACATCCAGCGGCTCGTCTTCCGCATCCTGGCCATGGTGATGTGGGCCGCCCCCATCGGTGCCTTCGGCGCCATCGCCGCCGTCACCGGGTCCGCCGGCGTCGACGCGCTCAAGCAGCTCGCCATCCTGATGGTCGGCTTCTACGTCACCTGTTTCCTCTTCGTCTTCCTCGTGCTCGGCGCGCTGCTGCGGATCGTTGCCGGTCTCAACATCTTCACGCTCTTCAAGTACCTGGGCCGCGAGTTCCTGCTGATCCTGTCCACCTCCTCCTCCGAGTCCGCGCTGCCGCGGCTCATCGCGAAGATGGAGCACCTGGGTGTCAGCAAGCCGGTGGTCGGCATCACCGTCCCGACCGGCTACTCCTTCAACCTCGACGGCACCATGATCTACATGACCATGGCGTCCCTGTTCATCGCCGACGCCATGGGTACGCCGATGTCCATCGGCGAGCAGATCCCGCTGCTGCTCTTCCTGCTGGTCGCCTCCAAGGGCGCCGCCGGTGTCACCGGTGCGGGTCTGGCCACGCTGGCCGGTGGCCTCCAGTCGCACAAGCCCGCCCTGGTGGACGGCATCGGCCTCATCGTCGGTATCGACCGCTTCATGAGTGAGGCCCGTGCCCTGACGAACTTCGCGGGCAACGCCGTCGCCACCGTCCTGATCGGCACCTGGACCAAGGAGATCGACCGCGGGCGCGTCGACCAGGTGCTCGCCGGTCAGCTCCCGTTCGACGAGGCGACCCTCCAGGACGACGGCCACGGCGCCCCGGCTGCCGAGCCGTCGGAACAGGGCGACGAGAAGGAACTCGCCAAGGCGTAGGCGCGACGCCGGGCGAGCCGCGGACGACTCGGGGCTCACCGCCCCGACACCCCTCGGCACCTCCCGCCCCTCCTCACTCCGGACGTCCGGCCCCTCCTGAACCGGGGCCGGGCGTCCGGCCGTCGCACTCCGGGCGGCTGGGATGCTCCCCCGTCTCCCAGCCGCCCGGTCCGCGTCTGTCCACCCCGGCCCCGCATCAGGCGCACGGCAACCGCCGTGCGCCTGAGGGCATGACCGGAAGCTTGCGTGCCTGGTCCCGGGGCCGTGCTCCTCACGACCGACGTCGCTCCGGCTCAGCCGGCCATGGGGCGTGCCTACGAGAGCATGGCCCGCCCCCGAGCGTGGCCCAGGGCCGATCGTGCCGCGCGGCGGGAGTCGACCGTGCGGTCCCGTACGTCAGCCGGCCCTTCCGAGGGTCTCGGCGACGGCCTTCGGGAGCCACTGTCGGGCGGGTGTGAAGCGGAACCCCAGGCGTGTGGCACGGGAGTTGTCCATGCCGTAGGCGCGGGTGAAGGAGAGCGGCGAGACTTCGCCGACCTCGACGTGCCGGAAGACCGCCGTGCCGTCCGGGATGTGCGCGGCGATCGCGTCGCACAGGTCGCCGGTGGTCAGCAGGCCGTGCGAGGCGGCGTTGACCGGGCCCGTGAAGTCCTGGCCCACCGCCCAGAACAGGAAGTCGGCGATCTCCTCGACATGGATGTACGTCGCCGGCTGGTTCACCACCGGCACGGCGATCGGCGCGCCGGCGCGGATGCGGTCCGCGTAGTACGTCATGCGGCCCGTGAAGTCGTCGTCGCCGCCCAGCACATGGGCGACCCGCACCGCCGCGTACGGCAGGTCCGGGCCCGCGGCGAGGACGGCCTCCGCCTGCCGTTTCCCCTCGCCGTAGTGGCGGTCGAGGAACTCCGGGTCGTCCCAGGGCAGTTCGAGGTCGACGGTCACGTCCAGCGGATCCACGTCCGTCTCGCGCACGGGGGCGATCGAGTCCTCGTACTCGTACACCTCCACCGTCGACGTCAGCACGTAACGACGGGTGCGGCCGGCGAGGACCCGGCGGGCGATCTCCGCCTGGCGCGGTGTGTAGCAGACCTGGTCGACCACGACGTCGAACGTCCGTGAACCCAGCGCCGCCGTCAGGGACTTCTCGTCGCTGCGGTCGGCGACGAGATGGACGGCGCCCGGCGGTGGCGCCGACGATCCACGATTGAGAACCGTCACCCGGTCCCCGGCCGCCAGCAGTCGCGCGATCAGCCGCTTGCCGAAATAGCGGTTGCCGCCGATGACCAGTACCTCTCGTCCCTTTCGCATGACCATAATTCTCCTGGCCCCGCACCGCGTCCTGAAGGGGAAGACATGGGAGATCAGGCCACCGTGCCGAAAGAACCACGGCATCTGCGCCCAGCCACCAGCGAAACACCGGTGGCCTTCGACGCCCTGGACCGGCAGATCCTCGAACTGCTCCAGACCGACGGCCGGATCAAGCTGAGCGAACTGGGCCGCCGGGTGCGACTGAGCCCGGCAGCCGTCACCGAGCGCGTACGGCGGCTGGAGGCGGCGGGCGCGATCACCGGATACGGCGCCCAGGTCGCCCCCGCCCGGCTCGGCTACGGCATCCAGGCCTTCATCCGCGTCAACCCGCACGGCGGCTACACCCTCAAACACCCCCGCACCCTGGAGCTGCTCGACCGCCCGGAGATCATCGAGGTGCACCACGTCGTCGGCGAGGACTGCTGGGTCCTCAAGGTCGCCGTCGAGGACACCGTCCACCTGGAGGAGGTCCTCGAACAGACCTCGGCACTGGGCCGTACGACGACGTCGATCGTGCTGTCCTCCCCGGTGCGCGGAAAGCCGCTCCTGCCGCGGTTGCCCTGACGTCGGCGTCAAGGATTACGTTCGTACGCATGCGAATCGGCGAGCTGGCCGCACGGGCCGGGACCACGACGCGCACGTTGCGCTATTACGAGTCGCGAGGGCTGCTGCCCGCGCGGCGCAGCGGCAACGGCTACCGGACATACGACGAGAGCGACCTGAAGCTGCTCCGGCAGATCCGGACGTTGCAGGACTTCGGGTTCGACCTGGAGGAGACGCGGCCGTTCGTGGAGTGTCTGCGGGCCGGGCACCCGGAAGGCGACACATGCCCCGCCTCGCTCGCGGTCTACCGGCGCAAGCTGGACGAACTCGACGCGTTGATCGGGGAGTTGCAGACCGTGCGCGCCAAGATCGGGCTGCGGCTCGCGCTCGCCGAGGGGGAACCACCGTTGTGCGAACTGGGAGGGCAGGAGCTGTGATCAAGGCGGCGGGCGTGGCAGAGGTGACGGACGCGGACTTCGAAGCGGAGGTGATCGGCTCCGAACTGCCGGTGCTGGTGCAGTTCACGGCCGAGTGGTGCGGCCCGTGCCGCCAGCTCGCGCCGGTCCTGAGCGCCATCGCCGGCGAGGAGGGCGACCGGCTGAGGATCGTCCAGCTGGATGTGGACCGCAATCCGAACACCACGATCGCGTACGGCGTGCTGTCGACGCCGACGCTGCTGGTGTTCCGGGGCGGTGAGCCGGTGAAGTCGATGGTGGGCGCGCGGCCCAAGCGCAGGCTCCTGGAGGAGCTCGCCGACGTGCTGTGACCCGGCCACCGCTCACTTCGGATGCAAAGAAATCCCCCGGGCAATTGCGCCCGGGGGATTTCTCTGCGTATATTCAATGGTTCGCGACTTCCAGTCGGATTGGGCCCGACGAAGTCGCGGTGAAGTCCAGTGAGCACACTATATCCGGGCGGGAGCGGAATTGTCAAACACCGAATTGCACGACGGTGAAATGCGACGCGAGCAGGAATTCATCGACTTCCTGTACACGCGCGTGGACGCGCTGCGCGGCGACACCGAGGCCTCCGTCGGGGACGCGCTCGCCCAGGGCGACACGCCCATGCAGGCCCGGCTGGAGCGGGACATCCTCGTCGCCGAGCGCTCGGGGCTGCTCGCCGCGCTGAACGCGGTGGACGGCTCGCTCTGCTTCGGCCGGATCGACCTCGCCTCGGGCGCCCACCACCACATCGGCCGCATCGGCCTGCGCACCGACGACGCCGAGCGCACACCGATCCTGATCGACTGGCGGGCCGATGTCGCCCGCCCCTTCTACCTGGCCACCGGCCACACCCCGATGGGCATCAGGCGCAGGCGGCACATCACCACCAGCGGCCGTACGGTCACCGCCCTGCACGACGAGATCCTCGACCTGGGGGACCAGGAGCGGACCGGCCACGAGGACCCGACCGGCGACGCCGTGCTGCTGGCCGCCCTCGACGCCGCGCGCACCGGCCGCATGCACGATATCGTGCAGACCATCCAGGCCGAGCAGGACGAGATCATCCGGGCACCGCACCGCGGAGTGCTGGTGGTGGAGGGCGGCCCCGGCACGGGCAAGACTGCGGTCGCCCTGCACCGCGCCGCGTATCTCCTCTACGAGCACCGCGAACTGCTCGCCAAACGCGCCGTCCTGATCGTCGGCCCCAACCCCGCCTTCCTCGGCTACATCGGCGAGGTCCTGCCCTCGCTCGGCGAGACCGGCGTCCTGCTGGCCACGGTCGGCGAACTGTTCCCCGGCGTGAAGGCGACCGCGACGGACACCCCGCAGGCGGCCGCCGTGAAGGGGCGGGCGGAGATGGCCGACGTGCTCGCCGCCGTCGTACGCGACCGGCAGCGGCTGCCCGACCCGGTGATCGCGATCGAGCACGACCGCGAGGTCCTGATGCTCGACGACGACCTGGTGAACGTGGCGCGCGAGCGGACGCGGGCCGCGAAGCTCCCGCACAACGTGGCGCGCGAGCACTTCGAGGGCTACATCCTCAACACGCTCACGGACATGGTCGCCGAGCGCATCGGCACGGACCCGTACGACGGCGGCAACCTCCTCGACCCGAGCGACATCACCCAGATCCGCGACGAGCTCGCCGAGAACCCCGAAGTCTGGTCCGCCATCGACCAGTTGTGGCCGGTGCTCACCCCGCAGCGGCTGGTCGCGGACTTCCTCGCCGACCCCGAGGGATACGTCCGTGACGAGGACGCCGCCGCCATCCGCCGCCCGGTGACGCGGGCATGGACGGTCGCGGACGTGCCGCTGCTCGACGAGGCGGCCGAACTGCTCGGCGAGGACGACCGGGTCGCGCGGGCGCGTGCCGAGCGCGAGCGGGAGACCCAGATCGCCTACGCCCAGGGCGTGCTGGACGTGTCGTACGCCTCCCGGACGTACGAGTTCGAGGACAAGGAAGACAGCGATCCCGACAGCTCCGAGGTGCTGTCGGCGCACGACATCATCGACGCCGAGCGCTTCGCCGAACGCCAGGAGGAGGACGACCACCGCAGCGCCGCCGAGCGTGCGGCGGCCGACCGTACCTGGGCGTTCGGGCATATCATCGTGGACGAGGCGCAGGAGCTGTCGCCGATGGCGTGGCGGCTGCTCATGCGGCGCAGCCCGACCCGCTCGATGACGCTGGTCGGCGACCCGGCGCAGACGGCCGAGGCGGCCGGTGTCGGCTCCTGGGCCGGGATCCTGGAGCCGTACGTCGAGGACCGCTGGGACCACACCCGCCTCGGCGTCAACTACCGCACGCCGGCCGAGATCATGGAGCTGGCCGCGGCGGTGGTCCGTGCCGAGAACCCCGGGTTCGAGCCCCCGAGTTCGGTGCGCTCCACCGGCGTACGGCCGTGGATCCGCGCCACCGACGACCTGCCCGGCGCCGTGGCCAAGGCGGTCGTGGAACTGACCCCGGCGGAGGGGCGGCTGGCGGTCATCGCCCCGCGCGATCTCCACCGGTCGCTGGCCGCGCGGCTGGACGGCGTGACGGCGGGCGCGGAACCCGACCTGACGCGGGCGGTCGTACTCCTCGATCCGCGCCAGGCGAAGGGGCTGGAGTTCGACTCGGTGCTGGTGGTGGAGCCTGGGCTGTACGGCACGGCGGACCTGTACGTGGCGCTGACACGGGCCACACAGCGGCTGGGGGTGCTGCACACGGGGCGGTTGCCGAAGGCGCTCGCCACCACCTGAATTGACCTCGCCCCCGCCGCCCCTACCCGTCCCATCCCAGGGGGCTCTGCCCCCTGGACCCCCGCTCCTCAAACGCCGGAGGGGCTGGATTTCAGCCTGTCCGGCGTTTGAGGACGAGGCCCGTTCAGGGCCGAAGCGGGGGTCTGGGGGCGGCAGCCCCCAGGGGACGGTGGGGGTCCCCCCTCTGGGGGAGGGTAGGGGCGGCGGGGGCGAAGAACTAGGCGGGGCGCAGCCACACCGTCGCCAGCGGGGGCAACGTCAGGCGGATGCTCGCCGCGCGGCCGTGCCACGGCTGGGCCTCCGGCTTGATCGCGTCGGGGTTGATGACATCACTGCCGCCGTACTTCGCCGCGTCGGTGTTCAGCGACTCGTGCCAGGCCGGGACGTCGTCCGGAACCCCGAGACGGTAGTCGTGCCGGACGACCGGCGACAGATTCGACACCGCCAGCAGCGGAGCGCCCTCGGCGTCGTAACGCAGGAACGCGAACACGTTGTCGTCGGCCGCGTCGCCGACCACCCACTGGAAGCCGGACGGGTCGGTGTCCCGCTGCCAGAGGGCAGGGGTGTGGCGGTAGACCGTGTTCAGGTCGCGGACCAGGTCCCGCACGCCCCGGTGGTCGGGCTCCGCCCCGTACGCCGGGTCCAGCAGCCACCAGTCCGGGCCGTGCGCCTCGGACCACTCGGCGCCCTGCGCGAACTCCTGCCCCATGAAGATCAGTTGCTTGCCGGGGTGCGCCCACATGAAGCCCAGGTACGCGCGGTGGTTGGCGCGCTGCTGCCACCAGTCGCCCGGCATCTTCGACACCAGCGACCGCTTGCCGTGGACGACCTCGTCGTGGGAGATGGGCAGGACGTAGTTCTCGCTGTAGGCGTACACCATCGAGAACGTCATCTCGTTGTGGTGGTACTTGCGGTGCACCGGCTCCTTGGCCATGTACTCCAGCGAGTCGTGCATCCAGCCCATGTTCCACTTCAGCCCGAAGCCCAGGCCCCCGAAACCGCCCGGCCCCGCCACATGCGTCGGGCGTGTCACACCGTCCCAGGCCGTGGACTCCTCCGCGATCGTCACGACCCCCGGCACCCGCCGGTACAGGGTGGCGTTCATCTCCTGGAGGAACGCCACCGCGTCCAGGTTCTCCCGGCCCCCGTGCTCGTTCGGCACCCACTGGCCCGGCTCGCGCGAGTAGTCCAGGTAGAGCATGGAGGCGACGGCGTCGACCCGCAGCCCGTCGATATGGAACTCCTCGCACCAGTACGTGGCGTTGGCGACCAGGAAGTTGCGCACCTCACGGCGACCGAAGTCGAACTCCAGCGTCCCCCAGTCGGGGTGCGCGGACCGCAGCGGATCCTCGTGCTCGTACAGCGGACGGCCGTCGAACTCGGCCAGCGCCCAGTCGTCGCGCGGGAAGTGCGCCGGCACCCAGTCCATCAGCACGCCGATCCCGGCCTGGTGCAGGGCGTCGACGAGGAACTTGAAGTCGTCCGGTGTGCCGAGGCGGGCCGTGGGCGCGTAGAAGCCGGTGACCTGGTAGCCCCAGGAGCCGCCGAAGGGATGCTCGGCGACCGGCATCAGCTCGACGTGGGTGAAGCCCAGATCCTTGACGTAGGCCGGGAGCTGCTCGGCCAGTTGACGGTACGTCAGCCCCGGTCGCCAGGACGCCAGGTGGACCTCGTAGACCGAGAACGGCGCCTCGTGCGTCGGCACCGACCCGCGCCGCTCCAGCCACGCCGCGTCACCCCACTCGTGCTGCGAGGCGTGCACGATGGACGACGTGTCGGGCGGGGCCTGCGTACGGCGGGCCAGCGGGTCGGCGCGCAGTGTCTTCGAGCCGTCGGGCCGGGTGATCTCGAACTTGTACAGCTCGCCCTCGCCGATGGCGGGCACGAACAGCTCCCAGACGCCGGAGCCGCCGAGCGAGCGCATCGGATATCCCGTGCCGTCCCAGAAGTTGAAGGTGCCGGCCAGGGACACGCCGCGTGCGTTGGGCGCCCACACCGTGAACCGGGTGCCGGTCACGCCCTGGTGCGTCATCGGCTCGGCGCCGAGCGCCCGCCACAGCTCCTCGTGCCGTCCCTCGCCGATCAGATGCAGGTCGAGCTCGCCCAGCGCGGGCAGGAAACGGTACGCGTCCTCGGTCTCCTGGACAGCCCCCTCGTACTCCACGAGGAGCCGGTAGTCCTCCGGTACGTCCCGCAGCGGCAGCAGCCCCGAGAAGAACCCCTCCGCGTCGTCGTGCAGCTCGGCCCGCAGGCTGCCCGCGACGACGGTGACCGACAGGGCGTACGGCCTGAAGGCCCGGAAGGCGACACCGCCGGGCACGGGGTGCGCGCCGAGGACGGAGTGCGGGTCGTGGTGGGTGCCGGTGAGGAGCCGGTCGCGGTCGACGGCGTCGAGGGCCGGGGATACGGCCACGTCGACGGGGGCGGACGGCTCGACGGGGGGCGACGGCTCGACGGGGGCGGCCTTCTGCGCGGGGATCTTCTTGGGCGCCGTCGCCTTCTGCGCGGGGATCTTCTTGGCGGCGGCCTTCTTCGGCGCCGTGCTCTTCGATGCGGCCGTGCTCTTCGGCGTCGTCGTGCTCTTCGCGGTGGTGGTCTTCGCGGCCGTCTTCTTGGCCACGGCCTTCTTCGCGACGGCCTTCTTGGCGGCGGCCTTCTTCGCCGGCGCCTTCTTCGCGGCGGCTTCCTTCGCGGCCGTCTTCTTGGCAGCCGTCTTCTTCGCCGCGCCGGCCTTCGTCGTCGCCTTCTTCGCTGTCCCCTTCTTCATGGCCTCCGCGGCCTTCTCGGCGGCTTTCACCGTCTTCGTCGTCGCCTTCTTCGCGACGCTCGTCTGCTCAGCCGGCTTCTCGGCCGTCTTCTTCGAATCCGAACCGCTGGAGGGAGTGGAGCGGGGGGTCACGGGCGGGGCCTCCTAGGCGAAGGTGGGGATGGGGGCGTGGCGGGGGACGGGATCGCGGAGTCCGCGGCGAGGCGACGTATCGCGGACAGCGGTACGGGGAGCCAGTCGGGGCGGTGGCGGGCCTCGTAGACGACCTCGTAGATCGCCTTGTCGGTCTCGTACGCGCGCAGCAGCACCGGATCGGTCCGCGGATCGGCGCCGCCGGCCTGCGCGTACCCGGAGCAGTACGCGGCCCGGCAGGCGTCGGCCCAGCCCGGTACCGGAGGGTCGGCCGAGTGGGCGGCGTAGTCGAAGGAGCGCAGCATTCCCGCGACGTCCCGCACCGGCGGCTGCGGCATCCGCCGTTCGGCCAGCGGCTTCGACGGCTCGCCCTCGAAGTCGATCAGCCACCACTGCCCCGCGGGCGAGCGCAGGCACTGCCCGAGGTGCAGGTCGCCGTGGATGCGCTGGGCGGTCCAGGTGCAGCCCTCGGCGGCCAGGTCGGCCAGCGCCGCGAAGGCGGAACGCAGACCGGGCGCGTACGGCCGCAGCGCGGGCACCGCCTGGGTGGCCTCGTCCAGCCGCTCGACCATGCCGTCGACCAGCTGCTGCACCTGCGCGTGCCCCAGGGTCACGGTCGGCAGCGTGCGGGCCAGCGCCATGTGCACCTCGGCCGTGGCGCGCCCGAGCGCCCGCGCCGCGGCGGCGAAGTCCTCGCCCTTGGCCAGCTCGCGCAGCGCCAGCTCCCAGCCGTCCGCCGCGCCCTGCACGAAGGGCTGGAGCACGCCGAGGACGTACGAGTCGCCGGACAGTTCCGCCCGGATCCACGCCGTCGGCGCGGGCACCCGGTCGCAGCTCTCGCGGGCCAGCGCCAGCGGCAGCTCCAGATCGGGATTGACGCCGGGCACGATGCGGCGCAACAGCTTCAGGATGAACGTATCGCCGTAGACGACCGACGAGTTCGACTGCTCGGAGGTGACCAGGCGCGGCACCAGGCCGGACCGGATCTCCTGGCTCTCGTCCCGCTCGAAACGCAGCGTGCCGATCCGGGCCCCGGTGCGCAGCGCCTCCAGGAGCAGCTCGGTGGGGCGGGTGTCGTACAGGGCGTCGTACACCGTGCGTCCGGCGAGCGGGCCCTCGGCCACGTGTCCGATCAGCGCGGGCGCGAGCCGCGGCGGCAACGCCTCGCGCTCTCCTATGAGGAGCTGGTAGCAGTCCGCGGGCTGCTCGGGGGCGCCCGGCAGGGGCGCGAGCGGCTGATGGGCGCGCACCAGCAGGTGGTACAGGCCCAGCTTGCCGCCGGGCGGCAGCAGCTCGGTGGCCGCCACCAGCGAGAACCCGGTGACCGGACGCCCCTTGCCGGCGAACCATCGCTGCCGTGGCAGCCACTCCCGCAGAAGTGGGTCCAGCGACGCGAGGAGGCTGGGAGGGGTGGTAAGGGTGCGGGTGACGGCTTTCGACATGGCGTCACGTCCTTTCCCCGGGCCGGTCGGGGTGTCACTGATGCGTGCCCCGGGCGGGGCGGGAGAAACCGCCCCGCCGGGCTGTCAGGCGGCGTCCTTGCGGAGCCGGAACCAGTAGAAGCCGTGGCCTCCGAGGGTCAGCAAGTACGGCAGCTCACCGATGGCCGGGAATCGCACCCCGCCGAACAGCTCCACCGGATGCCGCCCGTTGAACCGCCGGAGATCCAGCTCCGTCGGCTGGGCGAACCGCGAGAAGTTGTTCACGCAGAGGACGAGGTCGTCCTCGTATTCGCGCAGGAAGGCGATCACGGCCGGATTCGACGACTGGAGTTCGGTGTAGGAGCCGAGTCCGAATGCCGTGTTCTGCTTGCGGATCTCGATCATGCGGCGGGTCCAGTGCAGGAGCGAGGACGGGGAGGCCATGGAGGCCTCGACGTTCGTCACCTGGTAGCCGTAGACGGGGTCCATGATCGTGGGCAGGAACAGCCGCCCCGGGTCGCTCGACGAGAAACCCGCGTTGCGGTCCGGGGTCCACTGCATCGGCGTGCGGACGGCGTCGCGGTCACCGAGCCAGATGTTGTCACCCATGCCGATCTCGTCGCCGTAGTACAGGATCGGCGAGCCGGGCAGTGACAGCAGCAGGGCGGTGAACAGCTCGATCTGGTTGCGGTCGTTGTCCAGCAGCGGGGCCAGCCTGCGCCGGATGCCGATGTTGGCGCGCATTCGCGGGTCCTTGGCGTACTCCGCGTACATGTAGTCGCGCTCTTCGTCGGTGACCATTTCCAGGGTCAGCTCGTCGTGGTTGCGCAGGAAGATGCCCCACTGGCAGCCGGAGGGGATGGCCGGGGTCTTGGCGAGGATTTCCGAGACCGGGTAGCGGGATTCCCGCCGTACGGCCATGAAGATCCGCGGCATCACCGGGAAGTGGAAGGCCATGTGGCATTCGTCGCCACCGCTTTGGAAGTCGCCGAAATAGTCGACGACGTCTTCAGGCCATTGGTTCGCTTCCGCCAGCAGCACCGTGTCGGGGTAGTGGGCGTCGATCTCCTTCCGCACCCGCCTGAGGAACTCATGGGTCGCGGGAAGGTTCTCGCAGTTCGTGCCCTCTTCCGCGTACAGATAGGGCACGGCGTCGAGCCGGAATCCGTCGATTCCCAGGTCCAGCCAGAACTTCAGCGCGGAGAGGATCTCCTCCTGCACGGCCGGGTTCTCGTAGTTGAGGTCCGGCTGGTGGGAGAAGAAGCGGTGGAAGAAGTACTGCTTGCGGACCGGGTCGAAGGTCCAGTTGGAGGCCTCCGTGTCGACGAAGATGATGCGGGCGTCGGCGTACTGCTTGTCGTCGTCGGCCCACATGTAGTAGTCGCCGTAGGGGCCGTCGGGGTTTTTCCTCGATTCCTGGAACCACGGGTGCTGGTCGCTGGTGTGGTTCATGACGAAGTCGATGATGACGCGCATGCCCCGCTGGTGGGCGGAGTCCACGAAGTCCACGAAATCGGCGAGGTCACCGAATTCGGGCAGCACGGAGGTGTAGTCGGAGACGTCGTAGCCGCCGTCCCTGAGCGGTGATTTGAAGAAGGGCGGCAGCCACAGGCAGTCGACGCCGAGCCATTGCAGGTAGTCGAGTTTTGCGGTGAGGCCTTTGAGGTCGCCGACACCGTCGCCGTTGCTGTCCTGGAAGGAGCGGACCAGGACCTCGTAGAAGACGGCGCGCTTGAACCAATCCGGGTCACGATCCTTGGCAGGCGTGTCCTCGAAGGTGTCCTGAACGGGCTCGTTGACGATCATTTTGTGGGTGACCCTCCGATCTGCGGGGTGGACGGTCGCAGGACGGTGAGGATGTGCGCGGGACGAGTGCCCGGTTCGAGACGCACGTAATTCGCCCTGCCCCAGTGATAGGTCTCGCCGGTGAGCTCGTCGCGCACCGGCACCGACTCGTGCCAGTCCAGGCCGAGTTGCGGCATGTCCAACGAGACCGTGGCCTCCTGGGTGTGGTGAGGATCGAGGTTGGCGACCACCAGAACCGTGTTCGAACCGCTGCGCTTCGAGTACGCGATCACCGCTTCCTGGTCCGCGTGATGGAAGTGGAGGTCGCGCAATTGCCGCAGGGCCGGATTGGCTCGCCGAATGGCGTTGAGCTGGGTGATCAGGGGGGTGATGGTGCGACCTTCGCGTTCGGCGGCGGCCCAGTCGCGGGGGCGCAGCTGGTACTTCTCCGAGTGGAGGTATTCCTCGCTGCCGTCGCGCAGGGGGGTGTTCTCGCACAGTTC
>NZ_JBQHCX010000014.1:0-282512 GCF_052068475.1 Streptomyces sp. SD31
CGGTTGCCCGCCTGACATGTGCGGGACCACTGGTGACAAGAATCGCTGGAAAGTGACACCTATCGCGTGAAGTCACAGAGTCCCCGTCACGTGGCGTGGCGCACTTTTGCAAGCGGGTGCTTGCAATAGTTAGCGAGAGTGGGGCAAGGTGGAGGCATGGCATCGCTCAACGTCGGCAATCTCGGTGAGTATCTGCGTGACCAGCGGCGCAACGCGCAGCTGTCACTGCGGCAACTCGCCGATGCCGCGGGGGTGTCCAATCCGTATCTGAGCCAGATCGAGCGCGGGCTGCGCAAGCCGAGCGCGGAGGTGTTGCAGCAGGTCGCCAAGGCGCTGCGGATCTCCGCCGAGACGCTGTACGTCCGGGCCGGAATCCTCGACGCCGAGCGGGACCGGGACGAGGTGGAGACGCGTGCCGTCATCCTCGCCGATCCCACGCTGAACGAGCGGCAGAAGCAGGTGCTGCTCCAGATCTACGAATCCTTCCGCAAGGAGAACGGGTTCGGGATATCCCCCGAGGCGGGTGAGGCTGCCGAGGTGGTCGAGGCCGCCTCGGCAGCAGACGCTGTCGAGGCGGTGCAAGCCGTCGATCCGGCCGAGGCCGCCTCGGGCGACGGCCACCCCGACGGCGCGACGGACGCTCAGGGCGACGACACCGCCGTAGGCCGCAAGCCCGCCGCGCGCCGTACCCGCACGACCCGTGCGAACGGCACGCCTCGTACGACCCGCAAGCCCCGCACCACCCGTACGTCCGACGGCAACGACGCCGACCCGGAGAACCCGAACGACCCCCAGCAGTCGGCCGGCTGACCACGCGCACCGGCAGGCCGACCGCGGGACCCAAAACCCTCACCTCGAAGCAACCCGGGAGGACCATCACCATGGCCATCACCGACGACCTGCGTAAGACCTTCAGCGACCCGACCCCCTTCTACTTCGCCGCCGGCACCGCGGACCTGGCTCTCCAGCAGGCCAAGAAGGTGCCCGGCCTGGTGGACCAGCTGCGCGCCGAGGCGCCGGCCCGGATCGAGGCCGTTCGCAACACCGACCCCAAGGCCGTCCAGGAGAAGGCCACCGCCCGCGCCAAGGAGGCCGGCGCCAAGGCCAAGGGGGCGCAGGAGACCCTCCAGGCCAAGGTCAACGAGTTCATCGGCAGCCTGGACGCCGACATCAAGAAGTTCGGCAGCAACCTGGACGCGGACTTCAAGAAGTTCGGCAGCAGCATCGACGCCGACCTGAAGAAGTTCGGCGAGAGCGCCCAGGACCTCGCGCTGCGCACCGTCGGCGTCGCCGCCGAGTACGCCGTCAAGGCCCGCGAGACCTACGAGAAGGTCGCCGAGCACGGCGAGCAGGCCGTGAAGACCTGGCGCGGCGAGGCCGCCGAGGAGATCGAGGAGCTCGCGGTCGCCGTCGAGCCGAACGCCGAGCCGGTCGAGGTCAAGGAGGACAAGGCCGAGGCCAAGCCCGCCGAGACCCAGTCCGCGGAGGCCGCGGCGGCGAAGAAGCCCGCCGCCAAGAAGACCACGACCCGCAAGACCACCGCCAAGAAGACGACTCCGCCCGCCAAGTAACACGGACGAGTGAAGAAGAGCGGTTGAGGACGGGCCGGGCACTTACCCAGTGCTCGGCCCGTTGTTCGGGTAGTGGGTCCGCGGTTGCGGGTACGGTGACCGCGTAGGTACGAGCCGAATCGGGTGGTGGACGTTGTGCTGATGCAGGGCTTCGCGGGGTTCATGTGGCTGCTGAGCATGGGCCTGATCCTTTTCAGCGGCTTCGCGCTGATCGACGCCGCCACGCGCCGCGAGGACGCTTACCGCGCGGCCGACAAGAAGACCAAGCCGTTCTGGCTGATCATCCTCGGGCTCGCCTTCATCGTGAACCTGATCTTCAACATCCTGTCGTTCCTGCCGATCATCGGCCTCATCGCGACGATCGTGTACATGGTCGACGTACGCCCCGCGATCAAGGGTCTTCCGGGCGGTGGCCGGAGCCGACGGGGTTCGAGCAGCGACGGCCCGTACGGCCCGTGGAACGGCGGCAGATAAGCACGCGGGCTTACGCCCCTGCCCTCAGCGGCGAGGGGCTGTCCCGCAACGGCGAGTCCCGCTCAAACCGCCCGGTACAGCAGCGCCAAGCCTCCCGGTCGAGCGGCGCCAAGCTCCCGGCCCAGCAGCGCTAAACCCCGCAGCCCCGCAGCCCAGCAGCACTCAAACCGCCCGATCCAGCAACAGCACCGCCACGTCGTCCGTCAGCTCCCCGCCATTGAGGTCCCGAACCTCATTGACCGAGGCCCGCAGCAGCGCCTCCCCGCGCAACCCCTCGTCGATCTGCCGGCGCACCATCTCCACCATGCCGTCCTGGCCGAGTCGTTCCCGGCCCTCACCGACACGGCCCTCGATCAAGCCGTCGGTGTACAGCATCAGGCTCCACTCCGCGCCCAGCTTGACCTCCATCCGCGGCCACCGAGCCCCGGGCAGCAGCCCGAGCGCCGGCCCGTTGTTGTCGTACGGCAACAACTGCGCGGGCCGCCCGGGCCGGGCCAGCAGCGGCGACGGATGCCCTGCCAGGCACAGCCCCGCCCGTCGGCCGTCCGGCGCGATGTCCACCGTGCACAGGGTCGCGAAGATCTCGTCGTCGGCCCGCTCGTGCTCGAGGACCTGCTGGAGCGTGCCCAGCAGAGCGTCCCCGCACAGTCCCGCCAGCGTCAGCGCCCGCCAGGCGATCCGCAGCTCCACACCGAGCGCGGCCTCGTCGGGCCCGTGCCCGCACACATCACCGATCATGGCGTGCACGGTGCCGTCGGCAGTGCGGACGACGTCGTAGAAGTCACCACCGAGCAGGGCACGCGAGCGCCCCGGCCGGTACCGCGCGGCGAACCGCAGCGAGGAGCCCTCCAGCAGCGGCGTAGGCAGCAGACCGCGCTCCAGGCGCCGGTTCTCCTGCGCCCGCATCCGGCCCTCGGCGAGGCGCCGCTCGGCCGTGTCGGAACGTTTCCGCTCAACGGCGTACCGGATCGCCCGGCTCAGCAGTCGTCCGTCCAGCTCGTCCCGGAAGAGGTAGTCCTGCGCGCCGACGCGCACGGCCTCAGCGCCGCGCTCGGCGTCACCGGAAGCGGTGAGCGCGAGCACGGCATGCCGGGGCGCGAGCTCCAGGACGTGCTTGAGCACGGCCAGCTCGTCGTCGTCGGCGAGGCGGCCGGGCGCCGAGAGCGCGAGGTCCAGCAGGATGCAGTGGACGTCGTCGGTCAGCAGCCGCTCGGCCTCGGTGAGGTTGCGGGCGGTGCGCACCCGGATGGGCTTGCCGGCCGAGTCGAGCAGCTCGGGCACGATCGCCGAGCCGCCGGGATCGTCCTCGATCAACAGCAGCGTCAGGTTGGTGTGGGTGGTGTTCTCGACCGTCTCTTCCTTACGCGGGGCCTCTTCCCGGGAGGTGCCGCCGCCTGTGGACGCGGCCTGCGCCTGACCACTCTCCACGGCCGGGATCGCTCTCTGCCGCGGTATGGGTACGGGCATCGTCTTGAGTTCCTTCCCTCCCCCCGAGGGCATGGTGGGAACGAGGGACCTCGATCCACCGACGGGGACCATAGCGGTAGTCGGCGGCGCAACGGAATGGTGTAAGCCACGCCGCCTGGGCGTCGGCCACCGTCATATGCCGCGTTCCCTACCGCAGTTGGACAGGCTGGATGGGAGCCAGGGATGACGAACGTCACGTCCCCCGGCGTTTGGGAGCGATGTGACGTGGGGTGGGTCACGTGGCGGGGCTCACGCCCCAGATGTCACGAGATGGCCCGAAGTCTCATGTGTCAAAGCAGCCCCGCGGGTCGGCGAATCCTCACGCATCGGGCCGAACCACCCCGAGAATCGGCATCGAGCCGGCCCCCGCAACGGTCACGGTCCGCCCCGGCCGCGGGGCGTGGATGATGGCGCCGTCGCCGATGTACATGGCCACATGGCTGGCGTCGGCGTTGTAGATGATGAGGTCACCGGGGCGCATGTCCTCGATGTCGATGCGCTCCAGCTGCTTCCACTGCTCCTGCGAGGTCCGCGGGATCCCCGTCCCGGCGCTGGCCCACGCCTGTGACGTAAGCCCGGAACAGTCGTACGTCTCCGGCCCCTCGGCGCCCCATTCGTACGGTTTGCCCAGTTGCTCCGTGGCGTACTCGACGGCCTTGCGTCCCTGTTCGGACGCCTCGCCCTTGATGTCCTCCAGGATGCCGGAGTCCAGCCAGGCGGTCTGCGCCTTGTAGGCGGCCTCCTTCTCCAACTCAGCGAGCCGCTCCTTCTCTTCGTCCTCCAGCCGGGATTCGAGCTGCTCGGCCGCCTTGATCTGCTTCTCGATCCTCTTCTGGGCGGCGGCCTTGGCCTTGCGCCCCGCCTCCAGCTTCTTCCACTGGGCGGAGGCGTCCTTGGCGTACAGCTCCAAGTCCTGCTGGATGCGGGTCATCTCCGCCAGCAGTCCCTTGGTGGCGCGCTGGCCCTGCAGCACCCGGCCCGTGCCGTCGAGGAATGCCTGCGGGTCGTCACTGAGCATCAGCTTCGCCTCGTCGGGCAGCCCACCGGACCGGTACTGCGCGGCAGCCGCGGCCCCGGCCCGCTTCTTCAACTCGGCCAGCCGTTCCTGACCTTCGACGATGCTCTTCGCCAGCGCGACGATCTCGGCGGACTGCTTCTCGGCCGCCTCCTCGGCGGCGTTGTACTCGTCGGTGGCGACGGCAGCGGCGTGGTAGAGCTTCTCGAGCCGCTTGCGGACGGCCTCAAGGTCGCTGTTCGACACGGCGCTCGGGGAGGAGGCGCTCGGTGACGGGGAGGGCGCCGCGAACGCCGTACCTGGCGCCGCCAGCACGGTGACCGCACAGACGACGGTCACAGCCGCAGTGATCAGGCCGCGCTTGCCCGAACCCATACCTGGTGCCCCCAAACTGATGCCCCGTCAGTAACTTACGAGCGTTCCGGGGGATCGTGCCATGTCGGCGCGCAAAGTGACAGAGGTCTGCTTCCCCCCGTTCCCTCCCCGTCATGACGATCTCCCCGCCTTTGTGGCGAACGACTCGCGGAGATCGTTCCCCCATTCCGCGCAGTCAGACGCGCGGAGCCAACGCCTCCCACCGCACGGTCACTTCGCCCTGCCGCCACCGCACCGGCCCGTCCGCCACCGGCCAGTCGACGGCGAGATCCCGCACGGCCCTCATCCACCGCTGACGTGCGCCGTACGACGCATAGGGCGCGGCAGCGGCCCAGGCGCGGTCGAAGTCACGCAAAAAGGCATGAACAGGCTCGCCGGGAACATTGCGGTGGATGAGCGCCTTCGGCAGACGCTCGGCAAGGTCCGAAGGCCGCTCCAGCGACCCCAGCCGGGTCGCGAAGGTCACCGTACGAGGCCCCTCCGGCCCGAGCGCGACCCACACATGCCGACGCCCGATCTCGTCACAGGTCCCCTCGACCAGCAGCCCCCCACGGCACCCGCTCCCTGGATCGGCCGGCGCGAGCCGAGCACACAGCCGCTCCCAGACCGCGGCGACCTCACCCTCCTCGTACTGCCGCAGCACATTCGCCGCCCGCACCAGCAGGGGCCGCTGCGCCACAGGAATCTCGAACCCCCCGTGCCGAAACACGAGCCCCTCCCGCTCATACGGCTTCGCGGCCGCGACCCGCGCCGGTTCGATCTCCACCCCCACCACCCGCGCACCGGGCGCGACGGCCCGCAGCCGACCGAGCAACTCCACCGCAGTCCAGGGAGCAGCGCCGTACCCGAGATCCACGGCAACCGGATCGACGGCACGACGCAACTCGGCCCCATACGTGCAGGCGATCCAGCGGTCCATACGGCGCAACCGATTGGGATTGGTGGTCCCACGCGTGACGGTGCCCACAGGTCGGGCGAACGCGCGGGATGTCATGCATACGAGAGTAAGGGCGTCAGGCGTGACGGCCCGCACCCGCGTACGGCGGGAAGGGGACGTGCCGGGGGGTGTCCGCCCGCAGAGTCGGGCGTCAAGACACGGCACCTCCCGCGCAACGCCCACCGCCCGACCGAGGACGGACACCCCCCGGCACGGCCCCGACCCACCCACCACCCGCAGGCGCTACGCAAACCCCCACCCCACCAGCACAGGCGCCGCAGGCACCCGACGCGCACCCCCACCGAACAGCAACAGGCCGCCGCAGGCACCCGACGCGCACCCCCACCGAACAGCAACAGGCCGCCGCAGGCACCCCCGCCCAACCGCCGGAGGCACAACGCATCCCACCCCCGAACAGTTGAGCGACCCCCGGTAATACCTCGGCAAAAACCGCCCCACCAGGAATGGCAACCCCTCCCTCCAGCGTTGCACCGCCGTGGAGGGCGCGAGCACCCTCCGTCCGGCATGCCCGCAGCAAGGAGGAACGCCACGTGAGCCAGTACATCAGCAGGCTCGGGCGTCGCTCCCAGCCCACCCCCCACCGGCTGCGCCTGCACCGCCGCCCCCGCCGCATCGCCATGCTCTCCGTGCACACCTCACCGCTCCACCAGCCCGGCACAGGCGACGCCGGCGGCATGAACGTCTACATCGTCGAGCTCGCGCAGCGCCTCGCCGCGATCAACATCGAGGTCGAGATCTTCACGCGCACGACCGCCACAGGCCTCCCACCCACCGTGGAACTGGCCCCCGGCGTCCTGGTCCGGCACGTCGACGCGGGCCCCTACGAGGGCCTCAACAAGGAGGACCTCCCCGCCCAGCTCTGCGCCTTCACCCACGGCGTGATGCAGGCCTGGGCCGGCCACCGCCCCGGCTACTACGACCTGGTCCACTCCCACTACTGGCTCTCCGGCCACGTCGGCTGGCTCGCCGCCCAGCGCTGGGGCGCCCCGCTGGTACACGCCATGCACACGATGGCCAAGGTCAAGAACGCCAACCTGGCCGACGGAGACACCCCCGAGCCCGCCGCCCGAGTCATCGGCGAGACCCAGATCGTCACGGCCGCAGACCGCCTCATCGCCAACACGGCCGAGGAGGCCGACGAACTCGTACGCCACTACGCAGCGGACCGCGCCAAGGTCGCCGTAGTACACCCCGGCGTGAACCTCGACCGCTTCTCGCCCGCCGACGGCCGAGCCGCCGCCCGAGCCCGCCTGGGCCTCCCCCAGGATGCCCTGATCCCCCTGTTCGCGGGCCGCATCCAGCCCCTGAAGGCGCCGGACATCCTCCTGCGCGCGGTGGCCGTCCTCCTGGACGAGCACCCCCATCTCCGCTCCCGCATCCTCGTCCCGATCGTCGGCGGCCCCAGCGGCAGCGGCATGGCCAAGCCCGAAGGCCTGCAGAAACTGGCCGCCCGCCTGGGCATCGCGGATGTCGTACGGTTCCGCCCGCCGGTCGGCCAGGAACAGCTCGCGGACTGGTTCCGCGCGGCGTCCGTGCTGGTCATGCCGTCGTACAGCGAATCCTTCGGCCTGGTGGCCATAGAGGCACAGGCGGCCGGCACCCCCGTCCTGGCGGCAGCGGTGGGCGGCCTGCCGGTGGCGGTCCGGGACGGCCGCACCGGCTTCCTGGTGCAGGGCCACAATCCGGCCGACTACGCGCGCGTGCTGCACGCTTTCGCCCAGGACCCGCACCTGTCCCCCCGGATGGGCGAGGCCGCGGCCCGGCACGCCCTGTCCTTCGGCTGGGACACCGCGGCGGCAGCCACGGCGGACGTCTATGTGGCCGCGACCCAGGCCTACAGGCGTCGCGTACGCTCCCACCATGGCTGACGCACAGAAGGCGGCGCAGATCGTCGAGGGAGCCCTGAAGGACGCCGAACTCGACTGGGAGAGTCCGGCCCCCGGCAACTACGTCGTCAAACTGCCCGGCACCCGCAAACTGTCGACGACGGTCTCCCTCCTCATCGGCCGCCACTCCCTCTCGCTGAACGCCTTCGTCATCCGCCACCCCGACGAGAACGAGCCCGGCGTCCACCGCTGGCTCCTGGAGCGCAACCTCAAGCTGTACGGCGTGAGTTACGCCATCGACCGGCTCGGCGACATCTACGTCACCGCCAAGCTCCCCCTCTCGGCCGTCACCCCCGACGAGATCGACCGCCTCCTCGGCCAGGTCCTGGAGGCGGCCGACGGCGCCTTCAACACCCTCCTGGAACTCGGATTCGCCTCCGCGATCCGCAAGGAGTACGAGTGGCGGGTGGCGCGCGGCGAGTCGACGCGCAACCTGGACGCGTTCGCTCATCTGACCCAGCGTCCGGCCGACTGAAACCAACGCCCGCGCGATCGGTACGACGCTCAGCGCGCGCTCGTGCGGTAGCGCCCCGGCGGCACCCCCACCAGCTTCCGGAAATGGCGGGAGAGATGGGCCTGGTCGTAGAAGCCGGTCGCGGTGGCCACGTCGGCCGGTGACCGACCCTCCAGGAGCAGCCGCCGGGCGCGGTCGACACGGCGGGACATCAGGTACTGGTGCGGGGCGATGCCGTACGCCGTGCTGAACGACCGTACGAGATGGGCGGGATGGGCGTGCAGAAGCCCGGTCGCCTCGTCGAGGGCGAGCCCCTGTACGACACGCTCGTCGAGAAGCTCGCGCAGCCGGCGGGCTAGGGCGGGGTCGCGCCGCGGGGCATCGTCCGTGACGGCTTCGGGCCGCAGATGGGCGCGCAACCGGTCGCCGATGAGGGTCAGCCTGCTGTCCGCCTCCAGTTCGTCGCCGGGGTGCGCGAGGGCGGTGTGCAACTGGCCCACCCGCAGCCGCAGTACGGGGTCGCGCAGGTCGGGGGAGTCCACGGCCCGGCCGATCAGGTCATCGTCGAGCCGACTGCTGTCCAGGTACAACACGCGCTTGCGGAAGCCGTGCGGGGTGGCGGGGGAGCCGTTGTGGGGGACGTGCGGCGGGAGGAGGGACACCGTGTCGTGCGGGGTGCCGTGCTCGTGCCGGTCGAGGTCGTAGCGTACGGCGCCGTCGTCGACGATCAGCAGCGTCCAGGCCTCGTGGACGTGCATCGGGTAGGCGTACTCGGTGAAGTGGGCGTGGAAGACCTCGGTGACGCCCGGGACGCGGGGGCGCCACGCGGTGACTTCCTGCGCGACTTCCTGCGCCACTGCCTGCCGGGCGGCCATGCAAAGAACGTACAAGACGAGGTTGTGGGGTGGTCGGCAGTCTCGTCGTATGAGCGAGACGAGCGACATGAGCGGTACGAGCGGTACGAGCGGTACGAGCACCGAGCCCATCCGATTCGACACGAAGATCGCCGTACTGCTGAGGGAGGACCTGGAGCCCTGGCAGCGGCTGAATGTGACCGCGTTCCTGGTCAGTGGGCTGGGGACGCAGGTTCCCGAGGTGATCGGGGAGCCG
This sequence comes from Streptomyces sp. SD31, assembly GCF_052068475.1. Lineage (NCBI taxonomy): Bacteria > Bacillati > Actinomycetota > Actinomycetes > Kitasatosporales > Streptomycetaceae > Streptomyces > Streptomyces sp. SD31. Next base: position 9,311 of record NZ_JBQHCX010000014.1, read on the forward strand.
TACGAGGACGCGGACGGGGTGGGATACCTGCCGATGTTCCGGCAGCCTGTGATGGTTTTCGAGGGGACGAAGGAGGTCCTGACGGCGGCGCGTACGCGTGTGCTGTCGCGGGCGCTGCCGCGGGCGGTGTTCACCTCCGACCTGTTCGGTACGGGGAACGATCGGGACAACCGGGCGGCGGTGCGGGCGGTGGGGACGGGGGAGCTGGATCTGGTGGGGGTGGCTGTGTATGGGCCAAGGAACGCGGTGGACAAGGTGGTTAAGGGGGCGCGGATGCATCCGTGACGGGGGTCAGTGGCGGCGTTTCCTCGTCAGTTTCTGAGCTTCGTGGTTCTTGCCCTGGGCCTTGAGCGTCATGACGAGGTTGCTGATGATGGCCTGGTACGTGGGGTGGTCGGATCCCAGGGTTTCGCGGACGCGGAGTCTCGTGGACTTCAGGAGACGCTCCGCCTCGGGGTGCCGACCCAGGTGGTACAGAGCGTTGGCGAGCCAGTTGGCAGAGCTGAAGGTGTCGGGGTGGTCGTTGCCCAGTACTTTCCGGCGTTGTTCCAGGTTCTCCGTCAGAGCGCGGCAGGCGTCCTCGTACCGCCCGAGGTAGCCCAGGGCGAGGGCGATGCCTTGAGTGGTGCGCAGTGTGTCGGGGTGGTCGCTGCCCAGCACTCGCCGGCGTCGTTCCAGGACATCCGTCAATGCGGGGTGGGATTCGTCAGGTCGACCGAGTTCGTACAGGGTGCAGGCAAGATGGTGAAAGGAGTCGAGCGTGTCGGGGTGATCGTCGCCCAGTTTCGCCCTGCGCCTCGCCATGAGGTTCTCATGCATGGCGTGCGCTTCGGCGTGTCTGCCCATGTGACCCAGGGTGACGGCGAGGTCATGCGCTGAGCTGAGCGTCTCCGGATCGTCGTCACCCAGCACCTTGCGGCGCCGCTCCAGGACGTCTTCGACGAGGGGCAGAGCTTCCTCGTGGGCCCGCATACCGTCCAGACCCCATGTCACCATCTGAGCGGCGCGCAGCGTGTCCGGATGGTCCTCGCGCAGGGAAGCGGACCACGCCTCGTGAAGGGTGACAGCAAGGTCGCGGGAAGCCTGGGCCTGACCGCTTCGTACGAGATACACGGCTGCTCTCAGCAGCATCGGGCGCAGCTCCGCCCTGTCACTCATGAGGTGGAGCGTCGCCATCAGATGCGGCGTGAGCGACGTCCATGGCGGCCATGCCTCGGGCAGATCCGGATCACCCGGATCGATGGCGGTCAGCAGAGCGGCCACGTCGTCCTGCAGTGCACCCGTCGCCTCTCCACCCGCCCTGTCCCGCACCACCGCCTGAGTCAGCCGGTGCACCTGAAACGCGTCCGGCTCCACCACGGCCAGCCCGTACCGGGCCAGCGGATTGAGGGCGCTCTGCGGCCACAGGAAGTCGTCCGGGTCTCCACCAACCGTCGCCAGCTCCGCCCGCCCCGCCACCAGCCAAGCCGTCGGAATCCGCTCGGGCCCCAGAAAGGCCGCGAGCCGCAGCACCGCAGTCGCCTCCGGATGGTCGGCGTCGAGGCGGTCCGTCGCGATGGTGACCGTGGCCGCGAGCGAGGCGGGATAGTCGTACACCTCACCGCGATCGAGAAGCTTGGTGGTGTGCGTCTCCAGCACGCGCAGGTACTGCTCCGGCGGCATCCCCTCGCTCATCACGCCCGCCGCCTGCGCCAGCGCCAGCGGCAGGTCGCCGAGGGCGTCGGCCAGTGCGTCGGCGTGCTCGGGGTTCAGGGTGGGCAGCTGAGCGGTGAGGTAGTCCAGTGACTCGGCGCGGCTGAACACCCCCAGTTGGAGTCGCGGCACGACCTTGCGCCAGTCCGGATTGCGGGCCGTGATCAGCACATGCCCCTGCCCCTCCGGCAACCAGGCCCGCAGCTGCTGCGGATCCTCCGCGTTGTCCAGGACGATCAGCCACCGGTCGTGGGTGCGCAGGTACTCCATGGCGTATCGCGCGTTGACCTCGACCCCGGCGTCCGGCTTGGCCACGCCGACGCGGGCGGCGAGTTCGGCGTACCGCGCCGGGACCTGCTCGCCCTGCTCGGCGTCGACCCACCAGACGACGTCGTACTGGCCGGCGAAACGGTAGACGTACTCCAGCGCGACCTGGGTCTTGCCGATGCCGCCGGTTCCGTTGAGGGCCTGGACGGCGGCCTGGCGTTCGGCGAGGAGTTTGCGGCGTACCTCTTCGATGACGACGTCCCGGCCGGTGAAGTGCGGGTTGCGCCGCCGCTGCCGCACGTCCCACACGGCGGGGTCGGAGGTGCCGGACGGGAAACGGGGCTGGGGGCCGGCCGGAGCCTTGCGTCGCCGGGGTCTCGATTTCGCGGTGCGCGTGCCGGGGAAGTCGGGTTTTCCGGTGGGCAGGGCAGGTCCGCGTACCGCTTCCAGGAGCGCCGCGAGGGCGTCGGCCTCCTCCAGGTCGTGGAGGTCCTTGCGCAGCCGCGGGGTGAGGATGGCCGGCAGCCGGTCCTCCTCCAACGGCTCGACCACCACGGGGATGAGGCGATCACGCCGGGCGACGGGGGTGGTCCACTCCTCCTCCGTGTAGCGGCCCGGAGCGAAGTAGGCGGGTGAGAACAGGGCGACGACGGCGGAGCAGCGCGCCAGGGCATCGTTCATCTTCTTGACGAAGTCGTCGCCGGTACGCCAGTGCCAGAGGCCCAACTCGACCTCGTACCCGGCCTCTTGGAGATGCCATGCCACCCACTCCGCCCACTGGCCGTCGGGCCCGGCATGACTGACGAAGATCACCTCAGAACTGTCGGACATGCCCGTCTCCCACCCCAGCGGCCCCAACGGCCCCCGCACCGCACCCTCTTGTATACCCCGCACGCGCCGCGACGCAGGCGGCAGTAGGAGAAGAGCGGCGGCCGGAGAGGGGAACGGGGCGTCAGGCCGCGCCCATCTCCGCCTCCGCCTGGGTCCCGGCCGGGGGTTCGGCGACCGGGGCCACCTCCGTCCCCGGGTCGTCCGGCAGCCGCCGCATCAGCGCTCCGTACCCGAGCCCCGCCACCGTGCCGACGACCGCGCACAGCCCCCACAGCCACTCCGCGCCGAAGCGGTCGATGACGAAGCCGGACATCAGGGGGGCGACCAGGGCGGCCACGGACCACGACATGGTGTACATGCCCTGGTAGCGGCCGCGCCCGTGCACAGGGGAGAGGCGTACGACGAGGCTGGTCTGCGTCGGCGCGTTGACGATCTCGGCGAGGGTCCACACGCACACGGTGAGCGCGAAGACGCCGACCGACCCGGCGAAGGCGGTGAGTCCGAAGCCGTACCCGGCGAGGACGGACGAGATGACGAGCAGTCGCCCGGGATCGCGGTGTTCGATGAACCGGGTGACGGGGATCTGCAGCGCGACGATCAGGATGCCGTTGACGGCGACCACCAGACCGTAGTCCGCGGGCGTGAACCCGGCCTCGCCCATGGCGACGGGCAGTCCGACCGACCCCTGCTGGAAGATCACGGCGACCAGGAACGACAGCCCGACGAGGCTCATGAAGCGCCGGTCGCGCAGGACGGTGCCGAGCCCGACCTCGGCCTCGGCGGCCTTGGCCGTGGCGACCGGCTTGGACTCCGGCAGCTTGACGAACACGACGACCGCGCAGACGACCGTCATCCCCGCCTCGATCAGGAACCCGGAGAGGTAGCTGACCTCGGCGATGAAACCGGCGGCCATGGAGGAGACGGCGAAGCCGAGGTTGATGGCCCAGTAGTTGAGGGAGAAGGCGCGGACCCGGTCCTCGGGGCGCACGATGTCGGCCATCATCGCCTGCACGGCCGGGCGGGAGGCGTTGGAGGCCATACCGACGAGGAACGCGACGGCGGCGATCGCGACGGGGTGGTGCATGAACCCGAGCAGCGCGACGGAGAGGGCGGTGGAGGCCTGCGCGACGAGGAGCGTGGGCCGCCGCCCCAGCCGGTCGGTCATGACCCCGGCCCCGAGGGAGGAGATGACACCGCCGAGCCCGTGGAGTGAGGCGACGAGACCGGCGTAGGAGGCGGAGTAGCCGCGGTCGAGGGTCAGGTACAGGGCCATGAAGGTGGCGACGAAGGCACCGAGCCGGTTGACGAGTGTGCTGGTCCAGAGCCACCAGAACTCGCGGGGGAGCCCGGAGACGCTTTCCCGGGTGGCGCGTCTCAGGCTGGCGAGTGACATCGGGATCCCCCATGGATGCAAGCGGCACGGCTGTAAGTGGCTCAGACGGTGCTCACAACTTACGGAGATCCACTCCACGCCGACCACTCAATTAACAGATGCCGTCAACTGTCCGGCCTTCGGGCAGCCACGCGAGGGGACGAAGGCGTGGATTACGCTCTGAGGCATGGCCGACGCACCGTACAAGCTGATCCTCCTCCGCCACGGCGAGAGCGAATGGAACGCGAAGAACCTGTTCACCGGCTGGGTGGACGTCAACCTCAACGAGAAGGGCGAGAAGGAGGCAGTCCGCGGCGGCGAGCTCCTGAAGGACGCCGACCTCCTCCCCGACGTGGTCCACACGTCCCTCCAGAAGCGCGCCATCCGTACGGCGCAGCTGGCGCTGGAGTCGGCGGACCGCCACTGGATCCCCGTCCACCGCTCGTGGCGCCTGAACGAGCGCCACTACGGCGCCCTTCAGGGGAAGGACAAGGCCCAGACCCTCGCCGAGTTCGGCGAGGAGCAGTTCATGCTGTGGCGCCGCTCGTACGACACCCCGCCCCCGCCGCTCGAGGACGACTCGGAGTTCTCGCAGGCGTCGGACCCGCGCTACTCCTCCATCCCCCCGGAGCTGCGCCCCCGCACGGAGTGCCTGAAGGACGTCGTCGTCCGCATGCTCCCGTACTGGTACGACGGCATCGTCCCGGACCTCCTGGCCGGCCGCACGGTCCTCGTCGCCGCCCACGGCAACAGCCTCCGCGCCCTCGTCAAGCACCTCGACGGCATCTCCGACGCCGACATCGCGGGCCTGAACATCCCGACGGGCATCCCGCTCTACTACGAGCTCGACGCCGACTTCAACCCGGTGACGCCGGGCGGGAAGTACCTGGACCCCGAGGCTGCTGCGGCGGCCATTGAGGCGGTCAAGAACCAGGGCAAGAAGAAGTAAAGCGACGCTGGTAAGCCCCCGACCTGCGAGTTTCTCGCGGGGCGGGGGCTTTTTGGTGGGGCTGGGCCGTCTCTGGGCCGTCAGGTGCGACGGCGCCAGCGCCGGACGCGGATATCGAGGACGATCAGGAGCGCCACGGGGACGGCGATCTCTGCGGGAGCGTCGGCCCAGAGGGCGAGCGCACCACCGGCTGTGCCGATGAGCGCTATCGGCAGATCGCGTGGGTGGATGTCGACGGTCACGCCGACGCGTGGGACCATGGGGCGCTCCAGCTGTGCTCGGTTCACTTGGCAAGGTGATTTCTGGGACGTGGCAATGGAGACGAATGCCGCCCCTGGCCGGGCGGCATTCGCATGCCGCTGGAACTTTCCCATAGTCATCACGCGCCAGACAAACGTGCAGCTAAAAGCCGCCTTGCTCGCGTGGACGGATTGCCCACGATCGTGGACAGCTACGGAACTCCAACATTCCTTGGAGACTTTCCAGACTCTCCAATCTTTCCAGGAGTCGCCTCGTGCCGCTCCGTGTCGCCCTGTGCCGCACCATGCCGCTCCATGCTGCCTGGTGTCGCACCGTGCTGTCTGGTGCTGTCCTGTATCACCTCGTGTCGCCCTGCTCTCCGGGGTGTTGCTGTCGCACGTTAGTAAGGGACCCTTTTCCCTTGCGAGAGAAGCGATTTGCTTAGTCGCTTAGCTGTCCGACTTGGCTTTTCCGCTTAGCTCTCCGCTTAGCTCTCCGCTTAGCTCTCCGCTTTGGCTTTCCGGCTACGCTTTCCGGTTTACGCTTTGCGCTTTCCTTGTTTAGTCCCTGAGCGCATCGTTTCTTCGCAAGTGCTTGCAATTGCCTTCCGCGTACGCTCCTGGCTGGAAGGCATGACGTGCGCGTACACGCGGAGCGTCAGGCCTGGATCCGAGTGGCCGAGGTACTCGGCGAGGGCCTTGATGTTCTCTCCGGCGTCCAGGAGCAGCGAGGCGTAGAAGTGCCGGAGCGCATGCATGCCGTTCTCGCGGGACTCGGCGTACGACTCGCCCGGCTTCCGCTCGGGGATCACCCCGGCCGAGGCCAGCGCCCGCTTCCAGACCTCCTCGTTGAGAGACGTACGCCAGACATGGCCGCCGCGAGGTCCGGTGAAGATCAGTTGCTTGATCACCGGAGGCCCGGCGGCCACCTTCCACGGCAAGGTGATCTCGACCGGCGGGAACCGCTTCATGTGCTCCCGGAGCGCATCGGCGACCGGCCCGGGAAGCGGTACATCCCGCAGCTTGCCCCCTTGGGCGGGGCGAACACGGGCTTGCTGCGCCAAGACACCCGCTCACGCCCAGGCTGTTCCTGGGCGTGGTGATCACAGCGGTCCTTGCCGGCGGAGGGGGTTCGCAGCAGGCCATGCCACAGCAGTGGAGCCCGAGAACGAGGACTGCGCGGCCACGCGGACCGTCGAGAAGAAGGCAGAACACGAGGCAGACCGGTTCGGTCATGACGACCTGAGCAAGGCCGACGAATGGGTCTTGAGCATTCGGACGCACGCCTACGTCATCACACAGAACCCCAACTGCTTCTCTGCTCAAGAACGTGCGAAAACACAGGCCACGCTCGACAAGTTCAAGCACTACGAAGAGAGCTGACGCCAACACCGAGCCTGACAGCCAGGGGCCGCTTCCGGGCCGTGCCACTCCCGTGCCAGAACGGACGGGGACTCACGGGGAACCAGGGTGCACAGCAGTGAGTTCCACCGAACCCTGCCCAAGGTAGGGAACCCGCAGGTCACGCCTATGATCGCCCAACCTCGCTCCTAAAGCGGTGCGCGGCGACATCTAGGTAGCGATCCGCCGTATGCCGGCACGCCGGCCGCGCTGTCGCCATGGCCGTCCGCCCAGCCGACCAGGACGAGGAACTCCCACCACGCTTGTAGGCAATCGGACCGGACACACGCCGAGGGCCTGACCACCGTGGTCAGGCCCTCCGTGCGGTACAGCAGCGACCCGTCAGTGCTTGAGGGAGCCTTTGGACCGGTCTTTCGCGCCGCGCATCATGCCCCGTGCTTCGAGAGCGGCGCCTTTTGCTTCGAGGGTTCCTTTGTGCAGAGCGTGGGCCGCCTTCCGCACAGTCTTTCCGACCACCTGTTCGGCCTTCGCCTTGGCCCGTTCTCCGGCACTCATCTCAGTACCTCCGCGGAGTGTCACTGGCCGTGTGCCCTTGAAGCAGGCGGCAAAACTAGTCTGGGGGATGTGCCGATCGTGGACGGCCGAGTGCACCCCCGCTCGGGCCGTCTCTGGGCCGTGCGGGGGTGCTCAATGACGACCAACGCTGACAACCACCGACGGCTAAGTCGCAGGTCGCAGCGTTGACCGAATGCACGGCCGCAGGTCAGAGACCCGGCCCGTCACTTCTTCGGCTACTGGTCGATGCGGCGGCCCAGTCTCGACGCCGGCCAGGTGGGTGTCCTCTGTGATCATTCTCCTGACGCACAGATCTTCCGCTGGCAGCATGAGGGCCATGGCGGACTCCTTACTCGTGGCGGCCGTAAGCGTCCTAGGGACACTCGCAGGCGGCGGCTTGACCGCAGCAGTTACCTTCCGGTCGGAACGGCGTAAAGATGCAGCCCTCTCGGAGCAGCAACGGCTCCAGCTCCTGTCTGCTGAACAGCAGCAGGCGCGACTGCTACTAGCCGAAGAGCGTCGACAGGTACGAGAGCTCCAGATCGATCACCGTCGACAGGTGTACCAGCAGTTTCTGATCGACGCTCATGCCGTCAATCACGATGGCGACAGGCTTGGCGACATAATCATGATGTCTCTGTCCCGGCTGCCTCCCGCACTCCGAACGCTGCGCCGTTGGCAGGAGGACGGAGGTCGTAGTGAGCCAGGGGAGAAGACGCCCGTCGATTCGTGGTTCGAGGTCCACTCCGCTCTGCTTGACCGCATCGACACCTTTGTGGCGGCCGCACGCGGCGCTATGCATGATCTGCTCCGCGTGAGTGGATCGGAACGAGAGACCGGGGGAGGTCTGAGCTGACGTGCACTGATCCCGCACATCGGGCTCCGTTCCGAGTGAGTGTCTAACTGCGTGACAACGCGGACGGACAACGTGCCGCAGAGTTCAGCGCAGGGACCGCCGCTCGTCTACGTGGCGTGCCGGCACACCTAGGAACACGTCGGGCATCGCAGAGCCGTAGAGGATGTTGAACGTCTCCAGTCGATAGGACCAGGCCCCATCACAACGGCCGACGAACCGGTAGTTGATCTGCCATTGCAGCCATTGGTCACGAGCCAGACGAACGGCAGGCGGGCGCCGATTGCGTCGTGGCATGGCAAACATGCTCACCTCTGGTGGGTCCACGCGCAGCAGCCCATCGACCTCGCGGAGGATCGTCCCGGGTGCCGACAGATCCTGCACCTGTGTACGAGGCTCGAAGGAATCGGATTCCCGCATGGCGACCTCGTGGAGGCCAGCAGTCATGCCCGGAGGCAGCAAGAAGGCCGTTGGGGCGGCGTTTCTGCGAGCAGCTTCAGGGCCGCCGCGCGACTTCTTCGTCCACGACGTGCACACCCGCTGAACGACAACATCCATGGCCCCAATCATCGGGCGTGACGCCGCACTGCGGCCACAGAGTTACGTGTCGTGCCAGAACCCTGCCAGATACTGCGGGGAACCACGGGGAACAGCGGTCACCCACCCAGAGACAGCCTCAGGTCATGACGCCGCTCAGCAGCAGGTCAGCGGGGACTGTCGACCCCGTGGAACCCAAGCTTCCCAAGCTGAGGGCTCAGGCATCGTCGTGACGGGTCTGCCGTCGTGGCTCGCTCTGGTCGACGGCATCGGCAGCGTGGCTGGGTCCGGTGGGGGTGCAGCGAGGCATACACGTGCGTCGCCGGTCGGCGTCCTCGCCATCGTGGCTGACTGTCCTCGGCTGAGGTTCAGACGGTTCGCATCGATGGTGCCGGCTGTCAGCCGAACGCGCGAAGCTGGGCCGTCCCTGGGCCGTCCGAGGTCGCCCAACGGTGGCCAATGACGACCAACGACGTCCACCAGGTGCGCGATGCCACTCCTCCTGAGCAGGGAGAATGCAGGTCACCAAGATCCCCGGCAAGACCCAGGGCAAGAAGAAGTAACGCGAGCTGATCAAGCCCCCTGCCTGCGGTTGTGGGTAGGGGGCTTCTCGCTGCCGCTCGCGCACCAGCGAGGTGCCGAACTCCCGGTCTGTGCATGCTTTTTCAAGCCCGGCGCACCTGACTGTCCCTCCTAGTGTGCGCCCCGCACGACAGCCTCGGACTTCTCGACCCAGTCGAGGTACCAATCAGCGAACCCGACCTCTCCGAGGGGACTGAACCTTCCGTCCCCCGGACGCTCGTCAAGCCACACTTGCCCCCGCTGCGGACCAGAGACGACCAGCCAATGGAAATAGCCGCATCCCTCGTGGCTGAGGCATACGGCGCCGGACGCGAACCAGTCGAACAGCCTCTCGTCCTCCTCCAGCCAGACGCGATACGCCTCATGGAACGCTGCTTGGTCCTCGAAGTCGGGCTCGACCGGCTCCTTGCGCTCATGCTCTGCCTGAACACGCAGGCTCTCCTCCACACCGGGAAAGGGGGAGCGCAATCGCTCGTGGACCGTGCCGCCGCCCGGGTCGCTCCACAGCCACCCGGCAGGTGTACGGCTCAGGACGGTGAGTCCGTAGCCCGGCCCGGCACCCCCGGCACCGACTTCGAGGAGGAAGGCCCGGTAGTCCACGGGCAACGACACACCCCACTGCGCTTCCGCCTCGGCGACCTCCGCCTCCGAGAGCGGATCAGCAAGCCGGAACCGATGCCCTGCTCCCCGGTACCGTCCCCACGCGCCGAAGACTTCCCGCGCCTTGTCAGCACGGGCCAGAGCCTCCACCCGCCCACGGACACCGCGCCAGCTCCTCGCCCCCATGAACCGCAGCGTAGGCCAACGGATCCACACAGGGCCCACTCACTCGTACGCCCGCGCCCGGAGAAACCGCTCGAAAACCGCAGGTCGCTCCCTTACGAGCCCGGCAGGGGCTCCCCCAACTCTTCGTGATCATGTCACCAGCCTGTGACAGCGTTGTCCTGGAACGAAGGCGCCGGGATCCCTACGGCTCGCAGCCCCCTCATAGTGATCGAGCAGGACCGAGCAGCCGAAGCCGCTTCGGCCTCAACCGACCGACCAACAGGGGGATTTCATGTCCGGCAACCGTCGCAAGGCCTTCCTCGTCTCCGCAGCCATCGTGGGCGGCGCCATGCTGATGACCGCATGCCAGGACGCGGACACGGACGCGGACACGGCCACCGCCGCCCCGCAGGGTTCGTCGTCCGCCACCGCGGCCGGCGATGCGGCCACCCCGTCCGGCTCGGCGACCGCGGGCAGCGGCCAGGGCACCGACAAGGGCTCCGACGCGTCGGGCCAGGGAACCGAGGACGGAGCCGGATCCGGCGCCGACACCGGCAACGGTGAGCGGGAGCCGGTCGAGCAGAGCTGCGGCGCCAACGACATCTCCTGGAGCACCAGGTCCGAGACCCAGGCCGGCGGATACATCCTGATCACCGCGAAGGCGAAGTCGGGGATCACCTGTTACCTGCCCGCCGCGCTTCCGACCGTGGCGTTCGGATCCGACGGCACCCAGGCGGGTCCCGCCGAGCAGGCCGTAGGCGAGCAGATAAAGCTGAGCGGGAGCACCACCGCCTACGCCGGGGTGAACCCGAAGACCACCAACGGAGATGGTGGCAAGGAACTGGACAGCATCATCGTCGGCGTAGGTGACGACGACCCCAACCCGGTTTCCCTGCCGGTCGGCACCATCACGGTCGAGAAGCCGATCGTCACCAACTGGCACACCGCCCCGGCAGACGCCGTTCCCTTCAGCTGAACCTGGTGCCGTCTCTACGCCCGCCCCTGAGCCGCCTCGGTCTCCGCGTCCGCCACCGTAATCGTGATGCCAAGCGCCTTGGCGATATTGCCGGCCGCCGTCATGACACGCGCCGTACCCACCACCGGCGCGATGGCAATCAGCACATCCTGCACCTGCTCGGCAGTCAGCCCGGCCTGGATGGCAGGGTCGATGTGGGCGACGTAGGAGATCGGCGGGGCGTCCGAAGCGGCGAGGGCGGCGATGCGGGTGAGCATGAAGGTTTCCGGCACCAGCCCGCACCGTTCGACGGAGTCGACCGTCATGGCGGCGAGGGTGTCCAGTACCGGGGTTTCAGATGCTGTGGCCATGGCAGGGCGTCTCCTGTTGGGGTCGTGAGGGAAGTCGACGGTCGGCGCCGGCACGTGAGGGCACCTCACCCGGTGCAGCGCCCACCGCTCGACCGTAAGTCCGTTTCCCACGGATCGCCTGTCGGGAGCGCCCGGCGCGAGCACCCCGAGGCGTCACGCACGGCACGACGCCGGTGATTTCCCGTACGGCCCGTACGGCCCGCACGACCCGTACGGCCCGCACGACCCATACGGCGCCCCGCCCGGCCGCCCGAGCCCACGCATCGGCCCCCGGCCTGCATCACCCGCAGCCCGGGGGCCGTTTCCCCTTCCGTACTGTTCCTCTGACTCTGTCCTGTTCCTCCGCCGTGCCGAACTCACACGCTCAGCGGCACCGCATGGATCTCGTCCGGCACCCCGCCGCCCCCGCGTTCGTGGGCACGTTGGACGGCCTCGGCCGAGGGACCCTCACTGAGGCAGTACACCGTGCCGGACTCCGGGTCCGCCCAGGCGTGTTCGAAGTGAACTCCTTCTTCCTGCTCGACCGCGGCGGTGGCGTCGTGGCCCTCTTGCAGCTGTTGGGCCGTGATGCCCTGCATTCCGTGGTGGACGTCCATGAAGCGTGTCACTGGACTCGCACCTCCTTCCCGATGCGCCCCGAAGCTTCGTCCCACCCGCGTCTCAGACCGACAGCGGCACCGGGTGGATCTCGTCGGCCTTGTGGCCGGCGCGCTCGTGGATGCGCTGGATCGCTTCCGCCGAGGGAGCCTCGGAGAGGCAGTAGACGACGCCGGACTCGGGGTCGGCCCACGCCCGCTCGAAGTGCACCTGCTCGTCCTTCTCGATGGCGAGGTCCGCGTTGTGGGCCTCCCTGAGCTGATCGGCCGTGATGCCCTTCATGTTGTGGTGTACGTCCATGTACTGAGCCATGCCTCGCACCTCCTGACGATCCTCGGACCTCCGGTCCTCGGAGTGCGCTCGCCTGCTCTCACTCTCCTTCCATGCTGCGCCCGTCCGCGACGACCAGCACGACGAAGGGCCCCGGCATTCACGCCGAGGCCCTTCACCGTCGTACGAGATCCACGGCGTCGTACGCCGCAGTACTTCTGCACCTGTACGCGCCCTGCGCCCTACACCCTCACCCGCACTGGCAGGGATTCCCCGACTGGCATCCGCACCCGCACCCCGAGCCGCAGCCGCAGGCGCCGAAGAGTGGGAGGCTCCTGATGTCGGCGGGCTGCTCGGACGGGCGTTCCCGGGTGGGGTCGGGTGTGGTGCCGGGAGTGCTGGGGGATTCGGCCATGGTCCCTCCTCAAGGCTGGTGCCTGTGCCCATTCCATGCCCGCCCCGCTGGGCGCATCAACGGCGCACAGAGGCTTGCACACGCCCCGAACAGCCCCCGCAAGCCCCGCGTCGGCGTATGGCTTACGGCTACGGCTTACGCCCCCTCCACGCCCGAAACCGGCTGGATGTCGGCCTGCAGCTCATCAGCGTGCTCACCCGTCACCAGATACACCACACGCTTCGCGACCGCGACCGCATGGTCGGCGTACCGCTCGTAGTAACGGCCGAGCAGCGTCACGTCGACCGCCGTCTCGATGCCGTGCTTCCACCGCTCGTCCATCAGGTGCTGGAAGAGCGTGCGGTGGAGGAGGTCCATCGCGTCGTCGTCCTGCTCCAGCTGGAGGGCGAGGTCGACGTCCTTGGTGACGATCACCTCGGCCGCCTTCGCCATCAGGCGCTGCGCGAGCTGGCCCATCTCCAGGATGGTGGCGTGCAGGTCCTGCGGGATCGCCCGGGAGGGGTAGCGCAGCCGCGTGAGCTTCGCCACGTGCTGGGCGAGGTCGCCGGAGCGCTCCAGGTCCGCCGACATACGGAGTGAGGTGACGACTATCCGCAGGTCGGTCGCCACCGGCTGCTGGCGGGCCAGCAGGGCTATGGCCCGCGCCTCCAGCTCGTGCTGGAGGTCGTCGACCTTCTGGTCGGCCTCGATCACGCTTTCGGCCAGCTTCAGGTCGGAGTCGAGGATCGCCGTCGTGGCGCGCCCGATCGCCGACCCGACCATCCGGGCCATCTCCACCAGGCTGTCGCCGATCGAGTCCAGTTCCTCGTGGTACGCGTCCCGCATCAGGGTCCCTCTCTTACGTCTGCCTCGGGGGTTCCGGGGCCAGGAGACTGTCGTCGAACCGGCAGTCTTGTCGTCTGAACCGGCAGTCTTACTGTCGTGACCTCCGACCATAAGACTGCCGTGAAAACGACAGTCGGACTGTCATCAAACCGCCAGTGCGACCACCATGCGATCATCCACCCGATCGCCACGTGGTCACCCGCGTGATCACCCGCGTGATCACCCGCGCGACCACGCACGCGACCACGCACGCGGTCACCCATGCGATCACCATGCGAAATCGCCTGTGCGAACCCCACACTCCTACCTTCCGGCCGCTACGCGTCCGTTTCCGCCACCCCAAATGAACCAATACTGGCTCCAAGGTGAACTCTGGGCGACGAGTGTTCGAGCTCGCACTCCGACGGCTGTGGCCACTGCCTGCCCCATGCCTAACCTGGATGCATGGACGTGAACGCGGCGGTCGCCGCAGCGGCAGCGATCGCCGGGGTGCTCACCGGCGTCATCGCCATGCTGGCGTTCCGCTGGAGCGAACGCGACCTGAAGCGACCCACCCGAACCTCCCTGCACACCGACCCGGTCCTGCCCCCCGGCGTGGACACGGTCCTGTCGGTGCTGCGCTCCTCCGCCGTCGTCCTCGACGAGGGGGACGCCGTCGTCAAGGCCAGCTCGGCGGCGTACGCCCTCGGCCTGGTGCGCGGCGGCAAGCTCTCCGTCGAGCCCATGCTCCAGATGGCCCGGGACACCAGACGCGACGGCGAGATACGGCAGGTCGAGCTGGACCTGCCCCGACGTGGCACCGGACGCGGCGAGGCCCTCGCCGTGTCCGCGCGCGTCGCACCCCTGGGCTCCCGCCTCGTCCTCCTCCTTGTCGAGGACCTCACCGAGGCCCGGCGCATAGAGGCGGTGCGGCGCGACTTCGTCGCCAATGTGAGCCATGAACTGAAGACGCCGGTCGGTGCCCTCTCCCTCCTCTCCGAAGCCGTCATGGACGCCTCCGACGACCCGGAGGCCGTGGAGCGCTTCGCCGGGAGGATGCAGATCGAGGCGACCCGGCTCACCAGCCTGGTGCAGGAGCTCATCGACCTCTCCCGGGTGCAGAACGACGATCCGCTGGAGGACGCCGAGCCCGTCCGCGTCGACGAACTCGTCGCCGAGGCCATGGACCGCTGCCGGCACGCCGCCGGAACGAAGCAGATCAACATGGCCGCGGGCGGCACCGAGGACCTCAGCATCTGGGGCAACCGCGGCCAGCTCGCCGCCGCCCTCGGCAACCTCGTCGAGAACGCCGTCAACTACTCGCCCGCCCGTACCCGCGTCGGCATCGCCGCCCGCCGGGTCAGCGCCCCGGGCGGGGACCTCGTCGAGATCGCCGTGACCGATCAGGGCATCGGCATCTCGGACAAGGACAAGGAGCGCATCTTCGAGCGCTTCTACCGCGTCGACCCGGCCCGTTCCCGTGCCACCGGTGGCACCGGCCTCGGTCTCGCGATCGTCAAGCACGTGGCCGCCTCGCACGGCGGGGAGGTCACGGTGTGGAGCTCCGAGGGACAGGGCTCCACGTTCACCTTGCGGCTGCCGGAGGCCGGTGCGGCCCGCGACCGTGCGCAGCAGCACCCCGACCTCGACGACGAGGCCGGACAGTCCACCGGCTCGAATCCCCGCAGATCCCCCAACTCACCGCCTGACTCAACCGCGTACGAAACGCTTTCCGCCCCGGAGGTCCTTCCGTGACCCGTGTGCTCGTCGTCGAGGACGAGGAGTCCTTCTCCGACGCCCTGTCGTACATGCTCCGCAAAGAGGGCTTCGAGGTCGCCGTCGCGACCACCGGGCCCGACGGACTCGACGAGTTCGAGCGCAACGGCGCCGACCTCGTCCTCCTCGACCTGATGCTGCCCGGCCTGCCGGGCACCGAGGTCTGCCGTCAACTGCGCGGCCGTTCCAACGTCCCGGTGATCATGGTCACCGCCAAGGACAGCGAGATCGACAAGGTGGTCGGCCTGGAAATAGGAGCCGATGACTACGTCACCAAGCCGTTCTCCTCGCGCGAGCTGGTCGCCCGTATCCGGGCCGTCCTGCGCCGCCGCGGCGAGCCCGAGGAGGTCACCCCGGCCGCGCTGGAGGCGGGCCCGGTCCGGATGGACGTGGACCGTCACGTGGTCACGGTCTCCGGCTCCAAGGTCGACCTCCCCCTCAAGGAGTTCGACCTCCTGGAGATGCTCCTGCGCAACGCCGGCCGCGTCCTGACCCGCATGCAGCTGATCGACCGCGTCTGGGGCGCCGACTACGTCGGTGACACCAAGACCCTCGACGTCCACGTCAAGCGCCTGCGCGCCAAGATCGAGCCGGACCCGGGCGCCCCGCGGTACCTGGTGACGGTGCGTGGCCTGGGCTACAAGTTCGAGCCGTAAACAACACACGCACCACGTCGAAGGGCGGGCCTCCGTTTCCGGGGGCCCGCCCTTCTTCCACGCTCTACGACTGTGCAGGTGCCGTACGACCGCTCAGTGCCGTACGGCCGCTCGGTGCGGTACGACCGCTCAGTGACCGGCCGTCGTGTGCGAGGCGCTGTCGGACGGGGTCGCCGCACCGGCACCGGCACCGGCACCGGCGCCGGCCGCGGTGCCGTCCGTGGACGTCGCGTTCGCGGAGGCCTCACCGGTCGGGGCGGCCGGGGTGCCCTCGGCCGGGGATCCGCTCGGCGAGCCGGTCGGGGAGGACGTCTTGCCCGGCGCCGCCGGGACCGCGCTCGGGCCCCAGCCCTCGAAGTAGTGCTCGGCCGGGACGACGAACGCGCGCAGGCTCACGTCACCCGTCTTGCTGAAGGTGAAGGTGATCTTCTGGGCGTTGCCGTCCTTGATGGCCTCGCGGCTGCTGGACAGCACGGCGGAGGCGTTGTCCTTGCCGCCGAGGATCAGCGAGCCGCCGGCCGGGATGGTCAGGCTGCCGCCGCCCTTGGCGGGCTTGAGCTCGGCGGTCTTGTCGGTGCCGTCGACCTTGATGGCGTCCAGCGTCTGGGCGGTGCGACCGGAGTTGAACAGGGTCGCGGAGATCGCGGCCGGACCGGTCGACTCCAGGTCGGGCTGGGTGATGACGATGGCGTTCTGGATCTTGATGTCGCCGACCGTGGTGGCCGCGTTGTCCGGCTTGATCTCCAGCGTCTGGCTGTTGTTGCCGGCGGCGCACGCACCGAGCGACGTGATGGAGAACGCGATGGCGGCCGCGGCGAGGGCGCCGCGTCGAAGGCTGCTGCTCACGGCGGCGGCAACTCCTTGACTCGAACGGGGCGGGCGCGTAAAGCCGCCCTAAGTGTCTGTCAGCGGCCTTAGGTTACCGAGCCGTTCCCGCGCGACCGCACCCGACCCTCCCCTGAGCGGCCATGTGCCGTCGAAGTACCTCTTCCACCACCCGTCACTTCACTCACAAGTGACCCGGGAGTCACATTGCCGCCCGCTCCTCCGTCATTCACATAACCCGGTTCCAAGGCCGCTTCCAGGCCGCCTTCCAAGCTGCCTTCCAAGCCGCCTTCCAAGCCGTCTTCCAGGCCCCGCGCAAAATTTCCGTGAAGGAATGCGTGACCCTCCCGAAATTGATCACCAACCGTGCTGCCGACCTGGCCGTGATCAATTCTGGATTCGTCCGGTACCCGCCTCCGGACGCCGAACGGAGTAGCGGAAGTCGCACACTTGGAACCGGACATATGTGGACGTTCGGCCACTCGGACGCGCCGCCGGATGTGTGTAACGTACGCGTTTCACCTCACCCGCAGAGCCGCTCCGACCTGCGAATACCTTCTTCCACTCGGCCCGCGCAGCACGTTCCTGTCGGAGTTGTCAAGCCCCGAGATATGCCCTGACCTGCGAAAACGCCATTCAGAACCCGCAGTTTCCGTGTTACCCTGGATAGCCACGGAAGGGGTACCTGTCACATGACGTTCAAGGTTGGCGACACCGTGGTCTATCCCCATCACGGGGCCGCGCTGATCGAGGCCATCGAAACTCGCCAGATCAAAGGCGTGGACAAGACCTACTTGGTGCTGAAGGTCGCCCAGGGTGACCTGACGGTACGTGTGCCAGCGGACAATGCGGAGTTCGTCGGCGTACGTGATGTGGTCGGTCAGGACGGGCTGGACCGGGTCTTCGAGGTGCTGCGCGCGCCGTACGCCGAGGAGCCCACGAACTGGTCGCGTCGTTACAAGGCAAATCTGGAGAAGCTCGCCTCCGGCGATGTCATCAAGGTCGCGGAAGTCGTGCGTGACCTGTGGCGTCGTGAGCGCGAGCGTGGACTCTCCGCCGGTGAGAAGCGCATGCTCGCCAAGGCCCGCCAGATCCTGGTGAGCGAACTCGCTCTCGCGGAGAACACCAACGAGGACAAGGCCGAGGCCCTGCTCGACGAGGTCCTCGCGTCCTGACGCGGTCCATCCGCCTCGGTTCAGCACACTGCTGTGTGTTGTTTTAAAGAAATGCCGCGGTGCCCGATGACGTATCTCTCGTCGCCGGGCGCTGCGGCATGTTCGCACTCGGTCGCCGTACCTCGGACGCCGTACGCGGGTTACGCGGGTTCACCCTCGGAGGGAGATCCCCCCGATACTTGGCGTGCCGGGCCCGGGCTGCTGGCTCGACCGGTGTCACGGAAGGGTCCGGTCAAGGCGTCGCGCCCGGCACGCTGAGGCCATACCCACGTAGGCCGAGCACACAAACCTGACAGGAACCGATGTCTGACGATTCGCGCCCTTCGCCCGCGGAAATCCGTACTGCCGCTGTGATCCCGGCCGCCGGCCGTGGCGTACGCCTGGGTCCGGGCGCCCCCAAAGCGCTCCGCGCGCTGAACGGCACGCCCATGCTGATCCACGCCGTCCGCGCGCTGGCCGCGTCCCGCGCCGTCTCCCTGGTCGTCGTCGTGGCCCCGCCCGACGGCGCAGGCGAGGTGAAGTCGCTGCTCGACGCGCACGCGCTGCCCGAGCGCACCGACTTCCTCGTCGTGCCCGGCGGGGAGAGCCGCCAGGAGTCCGTGAAGCTGGGGCTGGACGCGCTGCCGCCCGCGTATGACATCGTGCTGGTGCACGACGCCGCCCGGCCGCTCGTCCCGGTCGACACGGTCGACGCCGTCATCGAGGCCGTACGGGAAGGCGCCCTTGCGGTCGTTCCGGCGCTGCCCCTCGCGGACACGGTGAAGGAAGTCGAGCCCGCCGCGGCCGCGGGGGAGCCGGAGCCGGTGGTCGCGACGCCCGACCGGGCCCGGCTGCGGGCCGTGCAGACCCCGCAGGGCTTCGACCGCGCGACGCTGGTCCGCGCCCACGAGACGGTCACCGACAACGTCACCGACGACGCGAGCATGGTCGAGCAGCTGGGCGAGACGGTCGTGGTCGTACCCGGCCACGAGGAGGCCTTCAAGGTCACCCGCCCGCTGGACCTGGTCCTGGCGGAGGCGGTCCTGGCGCGCCGGAGGCTGAACGATGGCTTCTGAGGCACTGCCGGTGCTGCCCCAGGTGGGCATCGGCACCGACATCCACGCCTTCGAGGAGGGTCGCGAGCTGTGGTGCGCGGGCCTGAAGTGGGAGGGCGAAGGGCCGGGCCTCGCCGGGCACTCCGACGCGGACGTAGTCGCGCACGCCGCGTGCAACGCGCTGTTCTCGGCGGCCGGCCTCGGCGACCTGGGACAGCACTTCGGCACGGGGCGGCCCGAGTGGTCCGGGGCCTCGGGGGTCGTGCTCCTGACGGAGGCGGCGCGGATCGTGCGCGAGGCGGGCTTCCGGATCGGCAATATCGCGGTCCAGGTCGTCGGCCCTCGCCCCAAGATCGGCAAGCGCCGCGACGAGGCGCAGAAGATCCTCTCGGAGGCGGCTGGAGCACCGGTGTCGGTGTCGGGCGCCACCACGGACGGACTGGGCTTCCCGGGACGCGGCGAGGGCCTGATGGCGGTGGCGACGGCGCTGGTGGTGCGGGCCGGCTGAACGGCCTTGGGCGCGGGGGATGTCACGAATACGTCCCCTTGAGTGGGAAGGTCGCAAGGCATTCGCTCCCGCCCACTACCCTGGACTCGTGACTATTCGCCTGTACGACACCAGCGCCCGGCAGATCCGTGACTTCACCCCGCTCACGCCGGGCTGTGTCTCGATCTACCTCTGTGGCGCCACCGTGCAGGCCGCGCCGCACATCGGCCACATCCGCTCCGGTCTCAACTTCGACATCATGCGCCGCTGGTTCGCGTACCGCGGCTATGACGTGACGTTCATCAGGAACGTCACGGACATCGACGACAAGATCATCACCAAGTCCGTCGACCAGGACCGCCCTTGGTGGTCCATCGGCTACGAGAACGAGCGCGCCTTCACCGACGGCTACACCGCCCTCGGCTGCCTCCCGCCGACGTACGAGCCCCGCGCCACCGGCCATGTCACCGAGATGGTCGAGATGATGCGCGGTCTCATCGAGCGCGGACATGCCTACGAGGCGGACGGCAGCGTCTACTTCGACGTCCGGTCCTGGCCCTCCTACCTGGAGCTGTCCCGGCAGGACCTCGACGAGATGCGCCAGCCCGCCGAGGAGGGCATCACCGGCAAGCGGGACCCGCGCGACTTCGCGATGTGGAAGGCCGCCAAGCCCGGTGAGCCCGACTGGGAGACGCCGTGGGGCCGGGGCCGCCCGGGCTGGCACCTGGAGTGCTCGGCCATGGCGCACAAGTACCTGGGCTCCGCCTTCGACATCCACGGCGGCGGACTCGACCTGATCTTCCCGCACCACGAGAACGAGATCGCCCAGGCCAAGGCCTACGGCGACGAGTTCGCCCGGTACTGGGTGCACAACGCCTGGGTCACCATGAGCGGCGAGAAGATGTCGAAGTCGCTCGGCAACAGCGTGCTCGTGTCGGAGATGGTCAAGCAGTGGCGCCCGATCGTCCTGCGCTACTACCTGGGCACCCCGCACTACCGCTCCACCATCGAGTACAGCGAGGAAGCCCTGCGTGAGGCCGAGTCGGCGTTCGCGCGCATCGAGGGCTTCGTGCAGCGCGTGGTGGAGAAGGCGGGCGTCGTCGAGCCGTCCGCCGAGGTCCCGCTCGCCTTCGCCGAGGCGATGGACGACGATCTGGGCGTCCCGCAGGCGCTCGCCATCGTGCACACCACCGTCCGTCAGGGCAACAGCGCCCTGGCCGCCGACGACAAGGAAGCGGCCGTGGCGCGCCTGGCCGAGGTGCGGGCCATGCTCGGCGTCCTCGGCCTGGACCCGCTCGACGCGCACTGGGCCGGTGAGACCGACCGCGGCGATGATCTGCACGGTGTGGTCGACACCCTGGTCCGCATGGTCCTCGACCAGCGCGAGGCGGCCCGTTCCCGCAAGGACTGGGCCACCGCGGACGCCCTCCGCGACCAGCTCAACCAGTCCGGCCTCGTCATCGAGGACGGCCCGCAGGGCCCCCGGTGGAGCCTCGGCCCACGCTGACGGAGTCCGAGTCCGGGAAGATCGATTGTGCCGCCCGGCCCTCCGGGCGGCACACTGCATAAACGTACGTACGAAAGTCTCACGACAGACAGGTAGGTCATGGCCGCGAACAACCGCCGCATGTCCGGCAAGAAGGGCGCGCAGGTCGGCAGTGGCGGCCAGCGGCGCAAGGGTCTCGAGGGCAAGGGCCCGACCCCGCCCGCCGAGATGCGCAAGGGACACAAGAAGAACCGCATCGCGGGCGCCAAGGCGAAGCAGTCCGTACGCCGTCCCGCGCCGCGTGGCCGCGGCGGAAAGTCCGCCTCCGAGATGGTCGTCGGCCGCAACCCGGTCGTCGAGGCACTGCGCGGGGGCGTCCCGGCCTCCACCCTCTACGTCCAGCAGTTCATCGACAACGACGAGCGCGTCCGCGAGGCCCTCCAGCTCGCCGCCGAGCGCGGCGGCATCAACCTCATGGAGGCCCCGCGCCCCGAGCTGGACCGCATGACCAACGGCCTCAACCACCAGGGCTTGGTCCTCCAGGTCCCGCCGTACGAGTACGCCCACCCCGAGGACCTGGCCAACGCCGCCTACGACGACGGCGAGGACCCGCTCATCGTCGCCCTCGACGGCGTGACCGACCCGCGCAACCTCGGTGCCGTGGTCCGCTCGGTCTCCGCCTTCGGCGGCCACGGCGTCGTCGTACCCGAGCGCCGCGCGGCCGGCATGACCGCGGGTGCCTGGAAGACGTCCGCCGGCACGGCGGCCCGCACCCCGGTCGCCCGCGCCACGAACCTCACCCGCGCCCTGGAGGCGTACAAGAAGGCGGGCATCGTGATCGTCGGTCTCGCCGCCGACGGCGAGTCCGAACTCGGCGACCTCCAGGCCCTGGACGGCCCGGTCGTCATCGTGGTCGGCAGCGAGGGCAAGGGCCTGTCCCGCCTCGTGGGCGAGACGTGCGACTTCCGCGTGCGCATCCCGATGCCGGGCGGCGCGGAGTCCCTCAACGCCGGTGTGGCGGCAGGGATCGTCCTCTACGAGGCGGCCCGTCGACGCGGCTGAACAGACATCCGTGACGTCACCCGTGCGGGTTAATTCTGGTGACAGTGGTGCGACCTGCGCATCCTTGACGGGGTCCGGACAGATCGGACGGGTCAAGGCAGTGTCCTAACCACACGTCACTCGGTTAGTTGAGTGTGGACACCAGAACACCCCGCACACCCACGGGGGACCGCTCGTCGGGATACGACGACGCTCCCGCGCTGAGCATGGTGAAGGTGCCGAGCGATCCGGCGCAGATCATCGTCAATCACGCGAGCTTCCGCGTGCTGTTGGGCGCGTCGACCGGGCGGACGAAATCCCCGCGCATCGCACGGAACCTGAGCGCCACCGAGAACACCACCCGCATCCCCGTCGTCAACGCGGCCGGCAGAGCGGGAGCGGCCCCCGGCGCCCGCCGCCGGGTCGCCGTCTGGAACGGCACGTCCGCGCCCGACGACACCGGCGCCCACCGCCTGCTCCAGGCGGTGCGGGACGGCAGCATCCGCCACGGCGACGAACCGCTCCCCGGTGGCACCCAGGTCATCCCGCGCGTCGAGTTCGACGGCTACGGCCGGGGCTACGAGGGCGGGTACGACGACGAGTTGGCGCAGACCGTCGAAACCCCGATCGTCGGCGCGCAGCGCACGCACGAGTCCGTCGAGGCCCGACTCCTGTCGAACATGCGCACGGTCGAGAGTGCGTACGACGAGGAGCTCCCCTATGAGGGCGAGCAGTTCGAGGAGCCCGAAGCGGCCGACGAAACCGGCGCGCCTCTCAAGCGGCCCGGCGGCGACGATGCCGCGCGGCACGCCTACTACCCCGGCCGCCGCATGAACCTCGGCGTCGTCCTGCTCCCGCTCCGGGTCTTCCTCGGCTTCATCTCCATCTACGCCGGCATGGGCAAGCTCTGCGACCCCGTCTACTTCGACGGCGGCAAGCGCGGCTCGATGGTGAAGTGGCTCAACACCCTGCACCCGTGGGAAGTCGCCGAGCCCCTCCGCCAGTTCGCACTCGAGCACCCGGTCGGCTCCGGCCTGGTCATCGCCTTCTTCCAGGTCATCGTGGGCGTGCTCACGGTCCTGGGGTGCTGGCAGCGGGTCGCCGCGGTCGTCGGTGCCCTGCTGTCCGCCGCGCTGCTGCTCACGGTCAGCTGGAAGAGCGTCCCCGCCTACGACGCCCCCGACATCATCTATCTCGCCGCGTGGTCCCCGCTGATTATCGCCGGCGCCCCCGTCTACTCCATCGACGGCCGTCTCGCCGGCATGGCCTGGCGGCGCCTCGGCCCCCGCGCCGACATCTGGGAGCTGCGTAGCTACGTCCTGCGCCGCGGCGCCCTCGTCACCGCGATCGTCACCGGCCTCACCCTCCTCATCGGCTCCGTCCTCGGCGGTGCGGTCCGCGACGCCGACCGTGTCGTCGTTCCCGGCCCCGGCGAGGCCCCCCGCAACGAACTGCCGGGCTCCCCTCTCCCGCAGGAGCCGGACAAGCGGCACAAGAGGACGCCGTCGGCCGCCAACTCGCCCACCCAGGGCGCCACGTCGGGCACGGCGAGCCCCAGCGCGGGCGCCGCGACGACGCCGGGTGCCACCAGCGACACGGGCACCGCGGGCGCCGGTGCGCCCAGCCAGACGCAGGGCACCGGGGGCCAGGCCCCGCCCCAGCAGTCCACCCCGACCAATGAGGCCCCCAGCACCAGCACCGGCCCGACCTCCGGAGGCCCCTCCTCCGGCGGCGGCTCGACGGGCGGCTCCTCACCCGACGAACCGGGCCTGGTGGGCGGCCTGTTGGGCTGAACACTCGCCGCCCGCCACGACGACGAGGGGGCCCCGGACACGATTCCGTCCGGGGCCCCTCGCCGTGCCGTGCCGCGCCGGCACCGTGGCTGGGCCGGGGGTGGGTCGCGCGGCCCGGCGCTGACGGGGTGCCGCCCGCGCCCACCCGTGCCGCCCCAGCGGCACGACTGCCCGCGGCTGGGGGCGTCAGCGACCCAGAGCCGCCAGTTCCTTCGCCGCCTCCCTGAGGTCCTTCGCCGTGTCGATGGCGCGCCAGTACGCCCCCTGGGGGATCGGGAAGCCGGCGAGGCGGCGTTCCCGGGCCAGGTGGGGGAAGGTGGTGCGTTCGTGGTCGCCGCGTTCGGGGAGGAGGGAGGCGAACTCGGGCGAGAAGACGTAGACGCCCGCGTTGATCTCGAAGGTCGACGGCGGAGCCTCGATGAAGTCCGTGATGTGGCCGAAGCCGTCCGTCTTCACCGCACCCCACGGGATACGAGGCCGAGCCAGGGCGAGCGTCGCGACCGCGTCGCGCTCGGTGTGGAAGTCCGCCATGTCGCGCAGCGAGAAGCGGGTCCAGATGTCGCCGTTGGTGGCGTACCAGGCCTTGTCCGGGTGCGGAAGATGCGCGGCCGCGTACTTCAGGCCGCCGCCTCGCCCGAGGGGCTCCGTCTCGACGACGGTCGTCACACGGACCGGAAGATCGGCCGACTTCAGCCAGTCCTGCAGCACCTCGGCGAGGTGCCCACAGCTGACCACCACGTCCGTCACGCCCTCTTCGGCGAGCCAGGCGAGCTGGTGGCCGATGATCGGCGTCCCCGTACCGGGGATCTCGACCATCGGCTTGGGCCGGTCGTCGGTGTACGGACGCAGCCGAGACCCCTGGCCACCGGCCAGGATGACGGCTTGAACGGGGCGGGACGCGGCGTTCGGATCAGTCATGACCGAACTGTACGCGGCGCCCCGCTCGCGGCATTCGCCGGCAACCGTTCCTTAATCAGCCGTTACCGTCCGGAAGAGGAGTGTTCCGGAGTGTTCCTCGAAAGAGGATCGACAAGGGCTAGCTGTGTGCCGCCGCCACCCCCGAAGCGAACGCCGTGTCGCAGACGGGCCGGGCGTACGACTGCGCACGCGTCGGACCGTACATGCGGACCGCGGCGCGGCCGAGGGCGCGGGCGATCGAGGCGCAGTGCCGGGCCAGGGACGGCCGGTCGTGGACGGCCTGCTGGAGGTGGGTGAGGGCGACGCCCGGGTTCTCCGCCTGCAGCTCGGTCAGGAGCTGGTCGCGCAGCACGTCCTGGGGGGCACGCGGGGCGGCGTTCTTCGCGCCCGCGCTCGAGACGTCGGTCGCGGTGAGCACCGAGTCCGAGGGGTTCCCCGACCAGTTGACCCGGGTGACCGCGAGGGTCCCGGAGAGCACCAGGACGACGGGCAGGACGAGGGCGAGAGTGCGGCCGAGCTGGCGGGCGGGGCCCCGGTGGCCGCGTCGTGTCTGTTGGGTGGTGGAGTGCTTCACGCGAGTGAGGGTAGCGTTCGGTGCTGACATGGCGACATTCGGTCACCGGTTTGGGGGATGCGGCAGCCCCAATTTCCGGTGCTGCGTTGACGTACAGCGCTCGAAATGACCGATCTGCCGGGGTATTTGTCGACAACGAGAAGGGCCCCGCAGGGGTCTGCGGGGCCCTTCTCGTCAACCTGGGTGAATTACCCGGGGTTGTGCTGCCTGTTCCTGCCGTCGTTCGCGCTCTCAGTCGGAGAGCCGCGCACCCGTGGAGGTCGAGAACACGTGGGTCTCGCCCGCGCGCGGGACGACGTGCAGCGTGCTGCCCTTCTCCGGGACGTCACGGCCGCTGACGCGGACGACGAGGTCCTTGGCGTCGTCGCCGCCGACCTTGGCGGTGCCGTAGACGTACGCGTCGGCGCCGAGCTCCTCGACGACGTTCACGGTGACCGCGAGGCCCTGGTCCGAGTCGGCACCGGCGACGTCGAAGTGCTCGGGACGGACACCGACGGTGACGGTCTTGTCGGTGGCGGCGGCCAGCGCGTCACGGTCGACCGGGACGACGGAGTTGCCGAACTTCACGCCGCCGTCGGTGATCGGCACCTCGACCAGGTTCATGGCCGGGGAGCCGATGAAGCCGGCGACGAAGAGGTTGGCCGGGCGGTCGTACATGTTGCGCGGGGTGTCGATCTGCTGGAGCAGACCGTCCTTGAGGACCGCCACGCGGTCGCCCATCGTCATGGCCTCGACCTGGTCGTGGGTGACGTAGACGGTGGTGATGCCGAGACGGCGCTGCAGCGACGCGATCTGCGTACGGGTCGACACACGGAGCTTGGCGTCCAGGTTGGACAGCGGCTCGTCCATGAGGAAGACCTGCGGCTCACGCACGATGGCGCGCCCCATGGCGACACGCTGACGCTGACCACCGGAGAGGGCCTTCGGCTTGCGGCCGAGGTACTCGGTGAGGTCGAGGATCTTCGCCGCGTCCTCGACCTTCTGGCGGATCTCCGCCTTCGGCACGCCGGCGATCTTGAGCGCGAAGCCCATGTTGTCGGCGACGGTCATGTGCGGGTACAGCGCGTAGTTCTGGAACACCATGGCGATGTCCCGGTCCTTCGGCGGCAGGTGCGTGACGTCGCGGTCACCGATGCGGATGGCGCCGGCGTTGACGTCCTCGAGCCCCGCCAGCATGCGGAGCGAGGTGGACTTGCCGCAGCCGGACGGGCCGACCAGAACGAGGAACTCTCCGTCCTCGATGTGGATGTCGAGCGCGTCCACGGCGGGCTTCTCGGTGCCCGGGTAGATCCGGGTCGCCTTGTCGAACGAGACAGTGGCCATGGTGAATGGGCCCCCTTCTACCGGCAGGAACGTGCCGGACGATCCGTTGTAGGAAGGTGGTTGTTTAGTCCACATGTGCGGACTGGCTCTGGACGGTACCCGGCGTTCGCCTGATCTGTCAGTACCTGGAGGCATGTGAACTTCGCGGAAATTTTCGACGGGGCCCACTCGGAACCTGGGTACACTGCACGGGCGCGTGCGTGACAGCGCGTGCATGCCTCCTTAGCTCAGCTGGTCCAGAGCGGCTGTCTTGTAAACAGCAGGTCGTCGGTTCGAATCCGACAGGGGGCTCCCGTATGCGGGGCGGTTCTCGATGACACCGCCCCGCAGGTCGTTTTTCATTCCTTCTTTTCATTCGCGCACGTCCCCATCTCCCCACTGGGACACGGGAGATGCACCGGCATGGAATAGCATCGCTACTGCTAGTGTTCGTGCAGTCACAGTAGGCAATCAGCCTCTATGTATAGGTAATGAAAACCGAGGGTTCCATGCGCAAGCTTCACCAGGTCATGATCGTCGCGGCGGCGGCCGGCAGCCTGTCCGCCATCGGTGCCGGTACCGGTGTCGCCTACGAGGCGAGCACGACCGACCTCTACCGCCCCTACCAGGAGTGCAGCCCGCAGACGGTGGCCGAGGGTGACCTCCCGATCGCCGTGCTCGGTCTCTCCGAGACCTTCGACACCACCTGCGGCCAGTTCAACAACGCCTTCACTGGTTGAGGCCGGCGGCGTAGTCGTGCCGACGCCTTCCGCGGGCCCCTTCGGGGTCACCCCCCGAAGGGGCCCGTTCATGTGCGGCCGCCCGGAGCGCGAGACCGCTCCTCGGGCCCGTATGCGTGCGCGACGGCACTGGACTCCGGTGCCCCGATGAGCGGTTGCGTGCGCCCGACCTGGACCTCGACGCCCTGAAGCCCTCGGCTCGGGCGCGGGTTGCGGCACCAGTGCCTTCCAACAGGTCGGTCCTTCACCTCACTTCAGGTCTGTCCTTCACTTCGTAAGCAATGCGGTCCCGCGCGTCCCGGACACGAGTCGGACGCCGGGGCCCGCCTCTCCGACATCCCCGGGGCTCGCCGCGGCAGTTCGCGGTGCACGGCAGCCGGGGGCACCCCTCACAAAGGAGACGCAGGACATGTTCAACGGAAAGAAGTTC
Source organism: Streptomyces sp. SD31 (assembly GCF_052068475.1). NCBI lineage: Bacteria > Bacillati > Actinomycetota > Actinomycetes > Kitasatosporales > Streptomycetaceae > Streptomyces > Streptomyces sp. SD31. The sequence goes on from NZ_JBQHCX010000014.1 coordinate 36,964, forward strand.
GTGGCCGTCTCGGGGCTTCTCGGCGGCCTCGCCATGACCTGGATCGGCGCCGGCCAGGCTTACGCCATGGCTCTGCCGGGCGTCTGTGGCGCCGACGCCCAGGGCAACATCATCTGCACCCAGCGGATCGTGGGTGAAACGAGGGAGGGCGAGGACATCGCCCTGCGCCGGTCGGTGACCTGCCAGCCGACGAAGCCGGTGACCTTGCCCGCTGCCGGCCTGCTGAACCACGGAACCGTAAAACTCGGTCCTGAGATCACCTGTGCCCAGGAGGCGCCCGAAGCGCCGGCGGTCGTGAGCGACAACAACACCGAACCCCGCCTGGGACAGCTCGGATTGCCTTTCTGAGCCCCGGGGCGGAAACCCCCGACTTCCCTGCATCGAGCGGCGGATGGCCGGACCAGCGCGACCTGGTCCGGCCATCCGCCGCTTTCGCGTCCTGCAACGCCGCGTCGGCAAACGGGTGAGTGCCCCGCGCCGCCCGTGACTCGCCCTCGGGGAACTGTCGTTTCCCTCAAGGGAGAACAGTGCCTTTCACGTCCACGGCGAGGCGGACGGAAAGGTCCCTTGGCATGAGCCGACACGACACAGAGAAGGGGCAAAGATCCCAAATTGCTACGGATCACATGTATATGCTCACATTAAGTAGTCAACCAGGGCGTTCATGCCCGGGAAGAAAGGGTCAAACTATGCGCAGGTTTCAGCGCGTTGCGGTCGTAGCTGCGGCGGTTGCAGGGCTGTCCTTCGGTGCCGGTGCGGGTGCCGCCTTTGCCGGCGAGGGTGACTGGGACGGTCAGAGCGTGACCGCGGTGGCTACCTCGACGGCCAACGCGGTGGCCACGTGGGGTGCTCCGGGCGACAAGTCGCACGCCGCCCCCGCGGCCGCGCCGGAGGCTGCCCCGCAGGCGGCTCCGGAGGCTGCTCCCAAGACCGCCGCTCCGGAGTACGGCTACGGCGAGTACGCCGCTCCGACCGCGGCTCAGTAAAGAAATGCAGAGGGTTCGGTGCGCGAGTTTCAGGGCACTGCGATTGTCGTCGTGACGGCCGCGAGGCGGGTGGCTCGGTATTGGCTCGGGATCTCGCTCCACAGTCGGCCCCATAGGCATCGCCTCGCAACGTCGCGACAGGCGCATCGAATTCCCTCGGAGCACCGTTTTCAACGGTGTGCAGGACAACACCCTTAGCAAAGCAGCCCGGACGCGCAACAGACCCCTCAGGGTGCGCGGCCGGGCTGCAGCCAATCGTATTCCGCCCCTCTCCCAGGCTCGAGCGCGTGCCGGTCAACGGCGCAGGCGTTCGGGCCTAGATTTGCAAAGGAAGGCAGCACATGATCGGTCGACAGAGGATCGCAACCGTCTCGGGGCTGATCGGCGCTCTTGCCGTGCTCTACAGCGGTGCCGCGCCGGCGTACGCCGATGATCCCAAGGGTGACTGCACGATCTCCGAGCAGGGCGACATCGTCTGCGTCAAGAAGAGCGAGGTCATCCGCAAGGACAAGCGCGGCAAGTATGTCGTCAAGCAGAAGCAGGACTGCCAGACGATCGAGCGGCCGCGTCTCGTGTATCCCGAGGGGGGCCTGCTGAAAGGCGGGGATGTGAACTCCGGACCGGTTGTGGAGTGCTCCAACAAGGCGAAGCTGCCCAAGGGTTACAAGCTGCCCAAGATCAAGTTCTGAGGGGTGACGAGCAGAAATGCCGGACCGAGATTCTGTCGGTCCGGCATTTCGGCTTTCCGGGGTCTGCCGACAAAAGCCCGGTGCCCCGGCCTGTGTGGCCGGGGCACCGGGAGAAGGATTTGGGCTTACGTCACTTGCCGACGGCGTTGTTGCAGCCCATCGACGAGCCCAGGGAGGTCTCCTGCGCGCCCGGGTTGCCCTCGCCGTTCAGCAGGTTGCCGCCCAGGCCGTTGGCGATGCCGACCTGGCCGAGGATGTCGACGTTGGCGTCGTGCGACTTGCAGGTGGTGCTCTGCAGGATGCTGAAGCTCGAGCCGCTCTTGCCGTTGCTCTTCGAGCCCCAGCCGCCCTGGTCGGCGTGTGCGGCGCCGGCGGTCAGGAGCCCGACGCTCCCGAGGGCGGCGACCAGGACGGCGGCCTTGCGAAGCTTGTGCATGTCATCTCCGGTGGAGTGGAGTGGTGCGATCTATTTCAGATCGACTTCGTACAGTTACGGAGGCTAATAGGAAGTAATCCAAAGCAATCGGCGGCACGCCGAATTCTGGAAAGTCTCACCGCCTTGGCCGATGGCCGGGAAATGCTGGTGATGCGTTGAATATCGACATGAAAAAAGGGGGTCCCGGTACCGTGCCCTGAGGCTCGGTACCGGGACCTGTTTCCCGTCATCGGCCGCCTGTGCGACCCGTCGGGCTCTTAGAAGGCGCTGTTGTTGCAGCCCATGGTCGAGCCCAGGTGGGTGTCCTGCCCACCGGCGTTGCCCTCGCCGTTGAGGGCGTTGCCCAGCAGGCCGTTCAGGATGCCGACCTGGCCGAGGACGTCGAGGTTCAGGTCGTGCGACTTGCAGGAGGAGCTCTGCAGGACGCTGAACTTGTCCCCGCCCTTGCCGCCGTGCCCGTCGTTGCCGTGCGCGGTGGCAGTGCCGGCGCCCAGAAGTCCGACGCTGCCGAGGGCGACGACCAGGACGGCAGCCTTGCGAAGCTTGTGCATGTCATCTCCGGTGGAGTGAGGTGGGTGCGATCCGTGAGAGATCGACTTCGTACTGTTATGAGAGTTAATACGAAGTATCCGTAAATGTCCCGACGACTCGCCGGGATTCGTACTCTCGTGACGGAAGCACCCAAAAGCCGCATCGCGCCCGAACCGTGCGCGATGCGTGCAGGCTCCACGCTGCCCTGTTGATCGGTTGCCGTTTTTGTGCTCAGGCGGACGGCCGGACTCGCCGCCCCCGGGGCAACGGTGCGTGAGGCGCCGTCCGCTGAGCCTTCGTCGGATCTGCTGGCACGCTCTAGCTGACGGAGCGAGCGCTGGAGACGGCGTTCGCCTGGCTGTTGGCCTGGCGGCAGTCGATGCCACGGTTCTCGGCGGCGGCGAGTACGGCGACCGGGACGGCGGCGTTGAGCAGGGACTGCGGGCTGCACTCCTGGTACGGGCGGAAGAGGTTGGAGTTGTGCAGCGGGGCTTCCTGCGAGGCCGGCTGAGGGGAGATCTGCGGGTTGAGCTGCGGGCTCAGCTGGGGGTTGAGCTGCGGGCTGACCTCGGCGCCACGCTGAGGGGCCGGCGCCTGCCGGTACTGGGCCGGTGCGTTGGAAGTCTGGACGCTGGTCTGCGAGCGGGTCCACGTGTCGGCCCGGGCGTCCTGCCGCGGCGCGGGAGCGGCACCGCCGTACCCGGCGGGAGCGTCGGCGACGCTGGGGCCGACGCCGATGGCTGACAGACCACTGGCTGCTGCGACGACGAGCGCGACCTGGTGAAGCTTGCGCATGGAACCTCGGCCCTTCATTGACCTGTGCATGAACGTATGGAAATGCGATGAGTCGGTGCAGCTTTCGCTATTTCTGCGCCCTACGGCTGCGATGGGCCATCGCTCTGGCCCTGTGCGGAACGAGATGTGTGCGGGTCCGGTCACGTGAGCCGGAGTGCGGTCACCCATTCGCTTTGCTTGACGGGGTGACAAGTCCGTAGAACCGGTTATCCGACCGATGGCAATTGAGTGACGGGCTTTTGCATCCCGTGACCTGGCCGGACAAATGTCGTTGCCAGCGGAGAGAGGGCAGCGATCAGGAATCAGAGAGAGGGCGACGGGATCTGCTGCCGGCTCCGGCGTGAAGTCCACATGACAGCTCAGGCATTACCCCTGTAAGGGCGCAGTACGAATATCAGACTGAGCGCACGCAAGATTGCACTGAAATACAACGGATTTCCCTGCACAGGTAATGAAGGGCCGAGGGTTCCATGCGCAAGCTTCACAAGGCCGCGCTCGTTGTAGCGGCGGCCGGCGGTCTGACCGCCATCGGCGCCGGCGTCAGCGAGGCCGCCGACTACTATCCCGCCGGGTACAACGGTGCCCCGGCGCCCGCTCCCGAGTACCCGCCTCAGTACGCCCCAGCGCCCGCCCCCTATTACGCGCCGCCCCAGTACGCGGCCCCAGCGCCCGCTCCGCAGTACGCGCCGCCCCAGTACGCCCCGGCGCCCCCTCCCCAGTACGCGCCGCCCCAGTACGCGGCCCCCGCCCCTCAGTACCAGCCGCCTCAGCAGGCCGTCGCCGAGGCCCGTTCGACCGGCACCGCCCAGGCCACGGGGCCGCAGCACCACTCGCAGCCCGCGCCTCACTACCAGCCCCCGGCGCCTGCCCCGGCTCCGGCGCCTGCCCCCGCTCCGGCCCCGGCGCCCGCTCCGGCGCCCGCCCCGCAGCACCAGGCCGGCTATGCCTCCGCCTCGGCCGCTTCGGGTGGCGCCGCGGAAGCCTCCAGCCAGCCGCGCACCCAGGCCGCCCCGCAGCAGTCGCCGGTGTCGCAGGTCGTACCGCAGGTCACCCCGCAGACGGCGCCCCAGGTCATGCCGCAGGTCGCTCCGCAGGTCAACGCGCCTCAGGTCTTCAACCCGGAGCCCCCGCCGCGTGTCGCGCCGCAGGTGAACCCGCAGGTCAACCCCCAGGTGAACCCGCTCATCAACCCGCTGCTCTCGCCGGCGAGCGCACCGCAGGTTCCCGGGCTCGGCCTCGGACAGGTCGCGGCGCCTCCCGTGGGCCAGTTGGGGCTGCCCCGCCTCGGCTGAGGGCTCTTCCGTAAGTGTCCATCCTCCCAACTTGATCTGCTGCACAGCACATCTGCTCGACCAACGGAGAAGAAATGCACAAGCTTCAGAAGGTCGCCTTCCTGGGCGCCGTCCTCGGCAGTGTCGGTTCCCTCGGCGTGGGCACCGCCTTCGCCCACGGTGAGGCGGGCGCCCACGACCTCGACATCACGCAGGGCATCGAGTGCCGCTCGCACGACATGAACATCGACGTCCTCGGCAGCCTCGGCGTCCTCAACGGCGCGGTGGCCAACGCGCTCAACGGCGAAGGATCGCCGGGTGCGCAGCCCAGCCACCTCGGTTCGGACATGGGCTGCAACAGCGCGGTCAAGTAGTCCGTGTGAAGCGTTGGGTCCGACGCCCGCTCCACCACGGGGCGGGCGTCGGACTGTCGGGTCGGAGCTCGTCGGCGGCGGACAGCAAAGGAAGAGGATGGCGACGTATCGCATGAGACTGTCCTGTGCCGAGGAGATGTTGCTGCTCAATGGGTGTCCGGGAGTCATCGGACTGGCGGCGGTCTTCTCCGGTGAGCAGCCCGATGTGGACCAGGTGCGGGCACGCGTCGCCGAGCGGTGGACGGGCCTGGAGCGGATGAACCGCGTGCTCGACCGTTCACCGGGCGAGGGCGGGACGGCACGGCCGGGGCGTGTGCGGTGGGTCGTGCCGGGGCCGTTCGATCCGGCTGTGCATGTCACCGTGGCCCGTCACAAGTTGGACGACCTGTGGGCGCAGAGCGTGGACCGGCCGCTCGTCGGCGGTGTGCCGCCGTGGCGGCTCTTCGTGGTCCCGGACACGGCGCACGGCGGTGACTTCGCGCTGGCGCTCGTGGCCCAGCATGTGCTGCTGGACGGGCGCTCCCTGGCGACACTGATGCGCCTGTTGACGGACGGCCCGGTGGAGCCGAGGGAGTCGGGCCGGTCGGCGCCGCTGTCGCGTACCGGGCTGCGGGCGGCGGCCAGGGAGCTCAGGGCGATGGCGGCCGCGGGGCAGGCCCTTCCGATGCGGCCGTCCGAGCGGACGTATCCCTCGGTCGCGGTGAGCGAACTGCCCGCCCACACGGTCCGATCCGCGCGCCGGCAGCCGGCCGACGGCCGGGGTGCGACGTTGAACGAGCTGCTCGTGGGCGCGGTGGCCGGGGCGCTGCGGGCCCAGTACGGGCCGGTGCGGCGGTGGCGGCGGCGGGACGAGCCCGTGTACACGGCCGTACCGTGTGACCTGCGCACTCGGGCGAATCCGCGGGAACTCGGGAACACCCTCACGGTCGTTCGGGTTCCGTTGCCCGTCGACGTGGACGGTTCCGTCGCGCGGCTGCGGGCGTGTCAGGCCGCGATGGCCACCGTCCCGGAGCGGGCCGCGGCGCACGCCACCGTGCTGTTCCCCGCGGCGGAAGCGGCACGCCGGGCGGGCCCCTGGGTGACCAGGCTGCTGACCGACCGCGGCCGCCACTCCTGCTTCGCGGCGACCGCGACCACGGCCATGAAGTGGCCCGGCGGATCGAGCACGTTCCAGGACCGTCGGCTGGTGCGCACGGTCGGGCTGCCGCCCCTGCAGCACCCGGGCACGGTCAGCTTCGCCCTGGCGCAGGCGGGGGAGGCGTTCACGCTCACCGTGGTGTGCAACCTGCGCCCGAACGACGCGGGACGGCTCGCCGACGCGGTCGTCACGGAGTTCGAGACATGGGCCCGCACGGCGACGCCGTCGGTGTGAGTCGGCCCTGACGGCACCAGGAGATGGAGGCAGTTGCATGGATGTGGAACACGGCGACGTATGGGAAGCGCTGCGCCCGCTGTGCGCGCGGGTGATGTCGGTGCCGCCGGAGGCGGTCGTGCCGCAGGCCCGGCTGGTGGCCGATCTGGGAGCCGACAGCCTGGACATCACCGAACTGGAAGTGGCGTCGGAGGAGTTGTTCGGCGTGTCCCTGAAGGGGACCGACAAGGCCGGAGTGTCCACCGTGGGTGATGTGGCCGACCTCATCGTGAGGCTGCGCACCCATGCCGCCCGCAGCCCCCTCGCCCGATGACCGGCCGACCCGCTGTCGCCGTCACCGGCCTGGGAGTGCGGTGCGCCGCCGGTGCGAGTCCGGCAGCGCTGTGGGAGAGCCTGGCGGAGTGCCGTTCGGCGACGTCGCTGCATGTGTTCGACGACGAGGGCGCTGTCGTGTACCCGGCGTGTGCGATGCCCGACTTCGACCCGAGCGGCTATCTGTCGCCCAAGGAGGTGCGGCGGGCGGACCGTTCGGTGCAGCTGGCCGTGTGCGCGGCCGCGGACGCCGTGGAGGACGCCGGAGGACTGCATGTCGGTCGCGGTCGGCGGGCGGTGGTCACCGGCACCGGCTACGGCGGAGTGATCAGTCAGGAGAACGGCATCGGGCATCCCGATGTGCTGTACGCGCCCCGGCTGATGCACAACGCGGGGGCGTACTGGATCAGTGCCCGGCTCGGGATCACCGGTCCGAGTCTGACGGTGTCCACCGCGTGTGCGTCCGGGACGCATGCGGTCGGTGAGGCGATGCAGATGATCCGGTCGGGGTGTGCGGACGTGGTGGTGGCAGGAGGCCATGACAGTCCCCTGACGCCCACGACCGCGTTGGCCTTCGGGCGGGCCGGTGCGATGGTCACCGAGTGCGAGGATCCCGCTGCCGCGTCACGGCCGTTCGACGCCGGGCGGCGGGGGTTCGTCCTCGCCGAGGGGGCAGCGTTCCTGGTGCTGGAACGGCTGGACCTCGCCCGCGCGCGGGGCGCCCGGATCTACGCCACGCTCACCGGATACGGCCGTACTTCCGACGCCCACCACCTCACGGCACCGCATCCCGACGGTACGGGTGCCCGGGCGTGCATGGAGCAGGCGCTCGCCGACGCCGGCACGACCGCCGACGCCGTCACCCATGTCAACGCGCACGGCACCGGCACCGAGCTGAACGACCTCGCGGAAGCGCAGGCGATCACCGCCCTGTTCGGGCCCCGTGCGGTGCCGGTCACCGCCCCCAAGGCCGTGACCGGGCACGGGCTGGGGCTGGCGGGGGCGCTGGAAGCCGTGATCACGGCGTGGTCCGTGCATGAGGGGCTGGCGCCTCCGACGGCTCATCTCACGCGGCTGGACCCGCGATGCGAACTGGATGTGGTCACCGTCGAGCCGCGCAAGATCCCGGACGGGCCGGTGATCAGCAACAGCTTCGCCTTCGGCGGCCACAACGCCTGTGTCGTGTTCGATTCACCCCACGCCTGATCACGGGAGGCGGGTACGCAGGGGGGCTTGGGAACGAGAGGCTGGTACATGAGGCTGACGGCCATCGAGGAAGGGCACCTCCGCAATGGAATGCCGGGGACGATCGGCATCGCGGCGGTGTTTCCCGGAGGGCCGCTCGACCTGGCACAGGTACGGTCCCGCGTACGTGACCGGTGGGGCGGACTGGACCGGATGAGCCTGGTCCTCCAGCCCCCCTCCGGGCCGGCGGCGCTGTCGGGCCACCGGTGGTCGGCCGCCCGGCCGTTCGATCCCGCCGCGCACATCACCGCCACGGACCAGGAGCTGGAGTCCCTGCTCACCGACGGTGTCAGTCACCGGCTGCCGGTCGAACGGCCCCTGTGGCGGCTGCTGGTCACGCGGCAGGCCATCGTGCTGCTCGCCCATCACGCGTTGCTGGACGGCAGATCCCTGGAGACCCTCTTCCGGCTGCTGATGGACGACGCCGTACCGCCGGGGCCGCTCGGACAGGGCGCGGCGTATCCGCTCGCGAGGGGGCGGCAGCGCCCTGCCGTCGGTCCCGCCGCCGTGTGCGGGGAGTTGCGCCGCATCGGGGTCCTGGGCCAGCCCCTTCCGCCGGCTCCTCTCGGCGAACCGCGGCCGTCGGTGGCCGTGGTCGAGCTCGACCCGCAGGTCATGCGCACGGCCCGCCGGCAGCCGGTCGACGGGCGCGGATCGACACTCAACGAGCTGCTGCTGAGCACGTACGCCGGTGCCCTGCGCGCCTGCCACGGGCCCCTGCGGTCCTGGCCGAAGGGACCGACGCCGTTCTACGCCACGGTGCCGGTCGACCTGCGGACCCGCGACAACGCCCATCACCTCGGCAACGGCGTCACCGCGCTGCGCATGGCGCTGCCCGTCGACCTCGAATCCCCGGTGGCACGTCTGCGGGCGTGCCAGGACGAGGTCGCGGCGTTCGACGGACGTGGTGACGCGCACCGCGCGATCCTGCCCGCACTGCAGGCCATCGCGCGTACCGTGCCGTGGCTGGCCGGGGTGATGGCCAAGCGCCTGGCCCGCCCCGAACTCACCACCAGCCTGTGCACCGCTTTCAAGTGGCGGGACAACCCCAGCCACTTGCACGGCCGTCCGCTGGCGCGCATCGTTCCCCTGCCGCAGCTCTCCCCGCCGGGCACGGCGAACCTCTGCCTCGTCCACACCGCCGACGCCTACACCCTCACCGTCGTCAGCCATCTGCGTGGGGGTGACGCCGGGAGGATCGGCGAGGCCGTGGAGCGGGAACTGAAGGCGGTCGCGGCGTCAGATCCGTTCTGACCCGGGCTTTCGCATGTCCTGGCTTGCGGCCCTGGCCAGTTCGGGGCGGGACAGGACGTCGGTGCTGTCGAGGAACTGGTCCACGGCACCGACGAGCGGCAGAGCGCGCAGGGCCGGGTCGGTGATGCGGGCGGTGAGCGCTTCGGCGAAGCGGTCGGCGCGCAGGACCTGGAAGGGTCGGGAGTGGTAGGGCCGCGTGCTGGGGTCGACGCGGTCGGTCAGGGCGAGCTCGTTGTGCAGGTGGGCGACGATGCCGTACGCGTGGGCGAGGTGCTGTTCGCGGGTGTGCCAGTCGGTGGCGGCGAGCGCGGCCGTGAGGTCGGGGGTCAGGCGAGGGCCGACGCGGGTGCGGGCGAAGGCGCTGCCCAGCCACTTGCCGTACGGCGGGTAACGGCGGTCCATCAGGAGGCAGAGCCGCATCAGGTCGCGGACCAGGCGGGCGGCGGTGACGGCGGAGCCCAGTTCGTCGCCGACCTCGCCCGCGCGGCCCACGAAGGCCTCCTCCTGCGCGATGCGCTGCCACTGGCAGGCCAGGACGTACAGCCAGACGTCGTGCGGATACCAGCGCAGCGCGCGGCGTAAGGGGGTGAGGGTGTGCAGGCCGTCGTGGAAGACGGCGCCCGCGGTGACCTCGGCGAGGAGCTGGGTGGGGGTGGCCAGCCAGTCGGCCGGGGTGATGCCCTGCGCCGGGTCGAAGCCGAGGGTGTCGGTGAACCAGATGGAGGTGCCGGTGACTTCGACGCGGTGGTGGACGGGGCCGTCGGTGAGCCGCATGACGCGGATGTCGCGACTCTCGCCGGTCGGGGCGAAGTTCGTCGGGTGGCCGAGGAACGTCTTCGGGAGGCGTTCGGCGAGTACGTGTCTGATGCGGGCGGCGTGGCGGGACACGTCGTGGCGGTGGAGGAAGACCTGTAGGCGCGGGCCCCATTCGTGGTCGGCGGAGCGCGGGGTGTCGTAGCCGAGGACCTCGGAGCCGCTGCCCATGCGGGCGGCGGAGTGGGGGATTTCGGGGGCGGCCTCCTCCAGCAACGGGCGTACGGCGTCGGTGTAGAAGCGGCGGGCGAGTTCGAGGCCGGGGATGAAGTCGGGCTCAGGGCCGGGGGTGTTCGTGCGGTGCATATGCGTGGGGCTCATGCCAGGGTGCCGTGCCCATTCGGTGGTGTGTCATGCGCGGGACGTTCACACCGTCTCGCGCTCCGGTGCGGCGCCCAGTTCGGCGAGCGCCCCGTCCGTCAGGCGGTACACCGTCCACTCGTCCTGGGGGCGGGCGCCGAGGGCCTCGTAGAAGGCGATGGACGGGGTGTTCCAGTTCAGTACGGACCACTCCAGGCGCTGGTAGCCGCGCTGCACGCACAGCCGGGCCAGTTCGGTGAGCAGGGCCTTGCCGTGGCCGGCGCCGCGGGCGGTGGGGCGGACGTAGAGGTCCTCCAGGTAGATGCCGTGGACGCCGCGCCAGGTGGAGAAGTTGAGGAACCAGATCGCACAGCCGACGGTCTCGCCGGTCGTGTCGTCGGCCGCGATGTGCGCGTAGACGGCCGGGCGGTCGCCGAAGAGGGCGTCGTGGAGCTGCTCCGGGGTGGCCTTCGCCTCGTGCGGGGCCTTCTCGTACTCGGCGAGTTCGCGGATCAGGGTGTGCAGGGCGGGGATGTCGGCGGGGGTGGCGGGGCGAATCATGGGGTGAGACTAGCCGCGGGGCTCGCGCAGGCGCCTGGCGATTTCCAGTTGGCGCTCCTGAAGCGGGCGGCCGTCCTCGATGTCCCAGAGGCAGTTCTGCAGGAGTCGGCCGTACGTCCATGCACGCGCGCGTGCCCGGTCCAGGCCGAGTACGTCGGTCATGGCGTCGAAGCGCCAGCGGACGTCGTCGGCGTCGAAGCGGTTGTCGAGGGCGGGCCACAGCTCGAAGCCGGGGTCACCGGCGAGGGGCTTGGGGTCGATGGCGAGCCAGGGGGCGCGCACGCAGGCGAGGACGTTCTCGTCGTGCAGGTCCCAGTGCAGGAGGCGGTCGCCGGGCTCGTCGACGAGTTCCCGTACGGCGGCGGCGCAGTCGGCGACGATACGGCGGGCCTGCGGGTCCGGGATGTGCTCCAGGGCCCACGGCGCCTGCTCCAGCATGTCCTGCGCGATGTCGCCGAGGCGGCGCAGGCCGGTGGGGGCGGGGAAGGACGTGAGGTGGGCCAGCAGGCGGGCGATGACCAGGACGGACTCGTGCGGGTCGGGGTGGTGCGCGAGCATGCGGGACGAGTCGAGGCGTTCGAGGAGCATGGTGCCGGTGGGCTCGTCGTGGTCGAGGAGTCGCACCGCCCCGTCGCCGTCCCACACGCGCAGGGCGACCGGCTCGCCCTCGCTCTCCTCGTCGAGGAGTTGCAGCTTCAGGACGGCCGGGGTGCCGTCGCGCCGGAGGACGGGCAGGACCAGGGCGGCGACTCCGTGCATCGGCGGTCCGTCGAGCGTCAGCTCCCAGTGGTCGAGGAAGCCGGCCGTCAGGTCCGGGAGTCCGGCGATGAAGGCGCGGCCCGCCTCCCCGTTGTACTCCTGCTGTGATGCGGCGAGCTCCTGCGGAATGTCGATCACCTTGTGACCGTACCGGGGTGGGGGAATCGGCTCACGCGAATTACCGTCCTCGCATGAGCAGCTCGGTGAGTGGTGCCGTGAACGGCGGCATCTCCTTCTGGTACGCGGACGACGGCCTCCCTGAGGTGCGCGAGCCGCTCGCGGGGGACGCCTCCGCGGACGTGGTGATCGTGGGCGGTGGGTACACGGGACTGTGGACCGCCTACTACCTGAAGAAGGCGGTGCCCTTCCTCCGGATCACCGTCCTGGAGCAGAAGTTCTGCGGGTACGGAGCCTCGGGACGCAACGGCGGCTGGCTGTACAACGGCATCGCGGGACGCGACCGGTACGCGAAGCTGCACGGCCACGAGGCCGCCGTACGGCTGCAGCGGGCCATGAACGACACCGTCGACGAGGTCGTACGGGCCGCCGAGGAAGAGGGCATCGACGCCGATGTCCACAAGGGCGGTGTCCTCGAAGTCGCCCGCAACCCCGCCCAGTTGGCGCGCCTGAAGGCCTTCCACGAGCACGAGGTGTCGTACGGCGAGAAGGACCGCGAGCTGTTCGGTGCCCGCGAGACCGCCGAGCGCGTCAAGGTCGCCGACGCCGTGGGTTCGACCTGGACGCCGCACGGGGCGCGGGTGCACCCGGTGAAGCTGGTGAAGGGCCTCGCGGCGGCCGTGGCGGCGCTCGGGGTCACGATCCACGAGCTGACGCCGGTGACGGAGATCCGGCCCAAGCACGCCGTCACGCCGTACGGCACCGTCCGCGCGCCCTATGTCCTGCGCTGCACCGAGGGGTTCACCGCCGCCCTGAAGGGGCAGCAGCGGACCTGGTTGCCCATGAACTCCTCGATGATCGCCACCGAGCCGCTGACCGAGGAGCAGTGGGAGTCGGTGGGCTGGGGCGGGCGCGAGACGCTGGGCGACATGGCGCACGCCTACATGTACGCGCAGCGCACCGCCGACGGGCGGATCGCGCTGGGCGGGCGCGGGATGCCGTACCGCTTCGGATCGCGGACCGACAACGACGGGCGCACGCAGGAGGCGACCATCGAGGCGCTGCGGGAGATCCTCGTGCGGTTCTTCCCACAGCTGGCCCCGGTCCGGATCGAGCACGCCTGGTCGGGGGTGCTGGGCGTGCCGCGCGACTGGTGCGCGACGGTCACCCTGGACCGGTCGACGGGGCTCGGCTGGGCGGGCGGTTACGTCGGTTCGGGTGTCGCCACCGCCAACCTGGCGGCCCGGACGCTGCGGGACCTGGTGCAGCAGGACTCGGGCCAGGGCGGGCGCACCGAGCTGACCGAGCTGCCGTGGGTCGGCCACAAGGTGCGCAAGTGGGAGCCGGAGCCGCTGCGGTGGCTCGGGGTGCACGGGCTGTACGCCACGTACCGGGCGGCGGACCGGCGGGAGCACCTCACCCACAGCGCCGAGTCCGCGAGGCTGGCGCGGATCGCCGACCGGGTGGCCGGGCGGCACTGAAAGTTTCGTCCCTGGAATCTCACGAGGGCGTTGTCACACCTGTGTGCGACTATCGCCTCAACGACCAATGATTCCGGGGGGATTCCATGTCCGACGACGACTCCTGTCCGCGTGCGAGACGCAGGCGGCGGGCCGTGTTTCCGGCCGTGTTCGCCGCCGTCGTCTCGCTGTTCGCCTCGACTCTGGCCCTGACCGGGGCGAGCCCCGCCGTCGCCGCGGACGAGGCGTGCGCGCCGCTCGCGCTCGCGTCCTTCGGTGACCCGGGGGACGCGGTCGGCAAGGCGACCGTCGCACCCGACTCGAGCGCCTGCTACACCGTCACCGTCGAGACGCCGGGCCTGTATCTGGCCCCGGCGCTGGACGACAGCGGCAACACGATGACCAGGCAGCTGCTCGCCGCCGACGGCAGCGAGGTGGACTGCTACGGCGACGGGTACGCCACGCGCGGCATGTGCGCGGTGCCCGAGGCCGGCACCTACACGCTGAAGGTGCTCAACACCGACTGGGAGGCCAAGGCCACCTCCGTCACCTTCGTGCCGCTCGGCTCGACCAAGGGGTGCGCGGACCGCGTCGGCACGAACTGGGACCAGCCGGACGTCACCCGTACGACCGTGAGCCGGGTGGAGGTCGACTGCCAGCCCTTCGAGGGCGCGCGCGGCGACCGGGTCCGGCTGACCTACGGCACGAAGGCGTACGGCGACTCCCTCGCCTGGATCACCGACGCGACCGGCAAGCGGATCTGCGAGCAGTTCCCGGAGAACGACGAGGACAGCTGCGTGCTGCCCGGCGACGGCCCCTACCGGGTGATCTCCACGGTCTCGCGCGCGGAGAACGGCTTCCCCGCCGAGTACGCGGTGAAGGTGCGCCGGCTCAGCGACCCGCAGGGCTGCACCACCGCCCCGGTCCGCGCGTACGGCCCGCTGGAGCGGCAGGACCTCACCACCAACCCGTGCTTCACCTTCACCGCCGGTGCGGCGGGCCCGTACACCGTGCACTCGGTCAGCGAGGACCGGCAGGTCGGGGTGGCCCGGGTGTACGACGCGGCCGGGCTGAGCGTGTGCCGGTACGGGGCCGACCCGTGCCGGATCAAGACGCCGGGCACCTACACCGCTGTGCTCGACGACGGCACGTACCCCTTCCGTGACACGCGCGCCGGGCTGGTCGTCCTCGACCGTGCCTCCGACGCCGGATGCGTGGCGACCGGGACGGGCCTGCACAAGGGCGAGTTGAGCACGGCCGGCCAGTACGACTGCCTGACGCTGGACGCCCCGCAGGGCGCCCGGATCGCCGCGCTCACCTCGCTCTCCTCGGCAGGGCTCACCCCCGAGGTGGAGGTCCTGGACCGGGCCGGCACCGCGCAGTGCGACGAGGACAAGCTGAAGGGCGGCGACTGCGCGCTCACCGGCGAGGCCCCCTACCGGGCGCTGGTGCACACCGAGGACGACGGGGACACGGCGACCGGCGCCTACGCGGTGGCCTTCCACCGCACCGACGTCGCGCAGGGCTGCCCCGTCCTGCCCGCCGGCAGTTTCGCCGCCGACGGCAAGAAGGCCACGCTGACCACCGGCGGCGGTGTCTTCTCGCACTGCCTGGGCATCCCGGCGGACGCGCACACGAGCGCCGAGGTCCTCCAGCTGATCGCCACCGCCGGGGCCGCCTCCGCGGAGTTCTCGGTGCTGGACTCCGACGGCAAGCGGGTCTGCGAGCGCTACGCCACCACCAACGGCTGGACGATCTGCTCCCTGACCCCGGGCAAGGCCCACACCGTGCTGGTGACCGGCCGCGACGAGGCCGCCACCTACACCCTGACCCGGCGGGACGTCACCGCGAGCGCCTCCTCGGCGGGCTGCACGACGACCGCGGCCGCGAAGGTCGGCGGACCCTCCGTGAAGAGCGCGTACGGCGACCCCGGCACCCTCGACTGCCGGCAGGTGACCACCGCCGCGGACACCGACGTCGTGCACGTCAACGTGCGGGACGCCCTCGGCACCGCCAACTCCGCGGTCATCGCCGGGGACGGCCGTGTGGAGTGCGCCTTCCGCAACACCTCCTGCGCGGTCACCGGGTCCACCACCCACCAGGTCCTCGTGCAGACGCCGGTCAACCTCAAGGCCTCGCCCGAGTACCGCCTGGACGCCCTGCGCATCGCGACCGCCGACGGGCCCGCGCCGGAGTGCGTCAAGGTGCCGTCGGTGGCGTACGGGTACGGGCCGATCAGCGGCACCCTGGACGAGTCGCACACGGCCGTGTGCGCGGCGCTGCCGACCGCCGGGTTCGACCGCTTCGAAACCGACATCAAGGACACCACCGGCGCCACCGCCACGGCGGTGCCGGTGCTGTACAACACGTCGACCTGGGCCAACGGGTGCACGCACTACATCCCGGAGGGATACGACTGCGACGCGCTCGGCTCGTCCTCGCAGAGCACACCGACGGTGTTCCTGCTGGGCCTGCCCGAGAAGGCGCCCAGCACGGCCTACAGCGCCAAGCTGACCTGCACGTCCGCGCCGTGCGGCACCGAGGAGACGGCCGTCACCGCGGTCAGCCCCGACACCGGGGCCGCAGGCGGCAAGGTGAAGCTCACGGTCACCGGCACCGCGCTCGGCCCGGACGTCACCGTCCGGATCAGCCAGGCCGGGAAGACGATCACGGCGGCGGCCGACTCGGTCTCCGCGGACAACCGGACGGTGACCGCGACCCTCGACCTGACCGGCGCGGCCACCGGCACCTGGAACGTCAGCGTGCTCACGCGCGGCTGGGAGTTCCCGCGCGGCACCTTCACCGTGACCCCCCAGCCCGAGCTGGAGAACACGGTGGCCCCCAAGGTGACCGGCACCGCCAAGACGGGTGCCAAGGTGACGGCCACGACCGGGAGCTGGTCGGCGACCCCGTCGTCGTACACGTACCAGTGGAAGGCGAACGGGACGGCGATCAGCGGGGCGACGGCGTCGACGTACACCGTCCCCGCCTCGATGGTCGGCAAGAAGCTCACCGTGACCGTGACCGCGGTCAAGCCCGGCTGGGTGAGTGGGTCGGCGACCTCGGCGGCGGTGACCGTGGCCAAGGGTGACGCGCCCAAGGCGACCAAGCTGCCGGTGATCAGCGGGACGGTGAAGGTCGGCAGGACGCTGAAGACGTCCAAGGGGACCTGGTCTCCGGCGGCGACGTCGTACGCGTACCAGTGGTACGCGAACGGCAGGGCGATCAGCGGGGCGACCAAGTCGTCGCTGGTGCTGAAGTCGGCGCAGAAGGGCAAGAAGATCACCGTGAAGGTGATCGCGCACCGTACGGGTCACAAGGACGGGTCGGCGCTGAGCAAGGCGACGAAGGCGGTCGCCGGCTGAGCGTCGCGGCGAGGGCCGGCCGGTCTTCGCACACAGGGGGGAGGGGCTCCGCGGTTCGGCGGGGCCCCTCCCCCCCCGTTTGCGGGGGCCGTGGCGTGAAAGTCACGCGATCTCGCGACGCGACGGTTCCAGCACCACCTTTCCGGTGGTTCCGCGGTTTTCGAGGGCGCGATGGGCAGCCGCCGCCTCGGCCAGCGGGAAGCGCTGGACGGCCGGGGTGAGGCGGCCCGCGGCGGCGTCGGCGAGGGCGCGCAGTTCGAGAGTGCGTACGGGGTTGGGGCCACCGGCCTTCTGCATCATCACGGGGCCGAGGACCTGCTGGGAGACGCCGTCGACGAAGTAGGGCTTGCCGTCGTGCTGCCCTGCGCCGGACCAGCCGAAGACGAGGTGCCGGCCGCCCGGCCCGAGCAGGGCGACGCACTCGCGGGCGACATCGCCGCCGACGCCGTCGAAGACGACGGTGACCGGCCGCCCGCCCAGGAAGGCACGGACCTTCTCCGGCCATGCCGGGTCCGTGTAGTCGACGGCGAGGTCGGCGCCGTTCTCCTGCACGCGGGCGACCTTCTCGGGCCCGCCCGCGAGGCCGATGACGACGGAGCCGGCGTTCCTGGCGTACTGCACGAGCAGGGTGCCGATGCCGCCGGCGGCCGCCGGGATCACGGCGACCGCGTCCGGGCCGAGCTCGGCGAACTGCAGGATCCCCATCGTCGTACGGCCCGTGCCGATCATGGCGACGGCCTCGGCGAAGTCGAGGTTCGCCGGGACCTCGTGGACGCGGTCCACGTCGGCGACGGCCAGCTCGGCGTAGCCGCCCGGGGCGAAGCCCAGGTGGGCGACGACGCGCTTGCCGAGCCAGAGCTCCGCGACGCCCTCGCCGAGGGCCTCGACGACGCCGGCGACCTCGCGGCCGGGGATCGTGGGCAGCGTGGGCGGCTGCGGTGCCGGGCCCTGGATGCCCTGGCGCAGGGCCGTGTCGAGGAGGTGGACGCCGGCTGCCGCCACGGCGATACGAACCTGGCCGGGGCCCGGTTCGGGGGCGTCGACGTCCTCGTAGGTGAGGTTCTCGGCCGGGCCGAAGGCGTGCAGGCGGATGGCGTGCATGAGGGTCCCCCATCGTTTGGACTCGGGTCTGTCAGGCCGCCCACCCCGTCGCCGGAGGCGGCTGATCGATGCTGCAACCTCAAGCCTGCTTGAGGTCAAGGGCGTGCCGCCCGAGGGCCAGGGACACGGCCGTGAGGGCGCTGTTGAAGGACACCTCGGACAGCACGCCCGGAGCGGCGACCTGATCGCCCGCCAGATAGACCCCGTTGCCGCGATCGACGGCCGGGCGGTCGCGCCAGCTGGTGCCGGGCAGGTCGACGGCGCCGGTACGGCCGCTCGCGACGGACTCGCGCCGCCAGGTGACGCGCTCGCGCCAGCCGGGGAAACCGAGGTCGAGAAGCTGCTCGGCACGGGCGATGCCGTCGGCCTTGGACTCGTGCGGGGCGATGGGGATCTGGCCCTGGATCAGCTGTTCACCGGCCGGCGCAAGGGACCGGTCCTGCGCGGTGAACCGCTCCAGCCACCCGGTCTCGTCGAGGTCGGAGACAGCGAAGGCGTCCCCGCGCCGGGTCCGCACGGCGAGGTCGATGAGTGCCGTACGGCCGCTCGTCCACGTCAGCGAGTCGTCCTTGAGGAGGCGACGGGCGGCGTCGAGGGAGGTGGCGACGATGACGGGGGTGCCGGTCGTCAGGCTGCCGCGGTCATCGCGGTCATCGAGGTCGTCGAGACTGTCGATTCGGGAGAGGGTCTCCATTCGCACCCCGAGATTCCAGGCCCGGGCCGCCATCCGGTCGATCATGGTCGCCCATCCGCCCCGCGGATAGTGCGCCTCCGGCGGCAGCTTGGTGGCCCGGCGCAGCCGCTCCTGCACGAACGCGGCGGACAGGGCGCCGGGGTCGTGGTGGAACAGGGCGACGGCGGAGTAGTGGGCGGCGGCACGGGCGCCCTCCTCGCCGGCGATGTCCGTGGCCCAGGTCATGAAGTCGAGGTCGACGGGCGCCTGCGGCAGGCCGCGCCGCAGCAGCTTGAGCATGGCGAAGGGCGGGGTGCGGCGCAGGACGCCGCGGTGCCGCAGCCGCAGCCGGGCGGCCTCCAGGGGCGGGAGCGGCGCGAGCGGTCCGATGAGGTCGCGCTGCTTGAGCCAGGCCCAGTGCGGGCCGCCGTTGTACAGGGCGTGCGGGCCTTCGTTCGTCCGGTACGGCCCCTCGGCGGTCCGCGCCCGCCCGCCGAGGGTGTGGTGGGCCTCGTACACGGTGACCTTGGCGCCCGCCTCGGCGGCGGTGATGGCCGCGGTGAGGCCGGCGAAGCCGCCGCCGATGACGGTGATGCGGTGCATGGCTGGGGTCTCCCTTGTGGTCGGGGTCGGTCGGGGTCGCCTTTCGTCCCTTCTCTGGGAGTAGGACGGTTCTGGGGTCCCGGAATGTGACATCGGGGGTGGCGGCGGGGGCGTTGGCCGGGGTCGGCGGGGCGTCGGCGCGGGGGTGGCGCGGTGTCGGCGCAGGTCAGGGGGATTGTCAGTGGTGGGGTGCAGCATGGGGGCATGGCGAGGAGAGCGATGGGTGAGGGGGGCGGGGGCGGCAGCGCGGGCAGGAGTGGTGGTGCGGGCAGGAGTGGTGCCGGTAGCGGTGGCGTGAAGGGTGCGCGGCGGCCCGAGGTGCGGTTGCCGCCGCTGGAGCCGTACCGGGACGGGGAGTTGGAGCCGGACGGGGACTACGACGGCCTGGAGTTCCGGGAGGAGGACCTCGGCGGACAGGACGGTGCCGGCGCCCGTTTCCTGGACTGCGCGCTGCGGGGCTGCGCCCTGGACGAGACGAGACTTCACCACGCCCGGATCCTCGACTCGGTGCTCACGGGACCGCGGGGCGTCGGCACCTATCTCGCCGAGTCGACCCTGCGTGATGTGGAGCTGGTGGACGCCCGCCTGGGCGGGGTGCAGCTGCATGGCGCCGTGCTGGAGCGGGTGCTGATCCGGGGCGGCAAGATCGACTACCTGAACATGCGCAAGGCCAAGCTCAAGGACGTCGTCTTCGAGGGCTGTGTCCTGGTCGAGCCGGACTTCGGGGGCGCCCGCCTCGAGCGGGTGGAGTTCGTGGACTGCGCGGTGAAGGGGGCGGACCTCACCGGGGTGACGCTGGCGGAGGTGGATCTGCGCAGGACGGCGGAGCTGGACATCGCGCGGGGGGTGGACCGGCTGGCCGGGGCGGTGATCAGTCCCGGTCAACTACTCGATCTGGCACCTGTGTTGGCGGCGCAGTTGGGGATCAGGGTGGAGGGTTAGAGGTCGGTCTGCGGAAGGTCGGTGGGGCTGAGGGGCGGCGTTGGCCAATGCTGTGAACTGCCCGCAAGGTGTATCGGCCTTCACGACCTGATCGCGGTCTGGAAGGCCGGCGTCGTCGCGCGCGGAACCGGCCGGTGCCGACACCGGCCCGGCCGCCTCACCCCGCCCGGGTCACCCCACCCGCGGAAACCGCGCCTGGAGTGTCCAGATCGCCGGGTTCTCGGCCAGGTCCTCGTGCAGGTCGATGAGGTCGGCGATCAGGTCGTGCAGGAAGTCGCGGGCCTCGCGGCGCAGCTCGCTGTGCGAGAAGGTCAGCGGGGGCTCCTCCGCGGGCATCCAGTCCGACTCGATGTCCACCCAGCCGAAGCGGCGCTCGAAGAGCATGCGGTCCGTGGACTCGGTGAAGTCCAGTTCCGCGTGTTGCGGACGGGAGGCGCGGGAGCCGGCCGGGTCCTGGTCCAGCTGCTCGACGATGTCGCACAGGGCCCAGGCGAAGTCGAGCACCGGCACCCATCCCCAGGCTGTGGACAACTCCCGGTCGGCCTTGGTGTCGGCGAGGTAGACGTCGCCGCAGAACAGGTCGTGGCGCAGGGCGCGGACGTCCGCGCGGCGGTAGTCCGTCTGCGGGGGATCCGGGAAACGGTTGGAGAGGGCGTAGCCGATGTCGAGCACGTAGGGGATGGTGTCACGCCGAACTCATAGGATCACTGGCGTGTCCCGTTTCGCGCCCCTTGCCCTGACCGTCACCTCCGCCCTGCTCGTCCTCACCGCGTGCGGCGGCGTCCAGGGCACCCCCGGCGGTTCCGGCGTGCGCGACCCGTACTTCCCCAAGGCCGGCAACGGCGGCTACGACGTCACCCACTACGCCCTCGACCTCGCCTACGACCCCGACGACCGCCACCTCACCGGCACGGCGGAGATCACCGCACGCGCCACCCAGGACCTGTCCGCCTTCGACCTCGATCTGAAGGGCCTGGACGTCGAGCGGGTCGGCGTGGAGGGCGAGCGCGCTCGCTGGAGCCGTAACGGCCAGGAACTCGTCGTCCGTCCGCGCGAGGAGCTCGACAAGGGCGAGACCTTCCAGCTCACCGTCCGCTACTCCGGCACCCCCGAGACCGTCACCGACCCCGACGACTCCGCGGAAGGCTGGCTCCCCACCGCCGACGGCGCGCTGGCCCTCGGGGAGCCGACGGGATCCATGGCGTGGTTCCCCGGCAATCACCACCCGTCCGACAAGGCGTCGTACGACATCGACGTGACCGTGCCGGAGGGCCTGGAGGCCGTCTCCAACGGGGAGTTGGTGAACCGGACGACCAGCGGCGGTCGGACGACGTTCCGTTGGCACACCTCCGAACCCATGGCGAGCTACGTCGCCACGCTCGCCATGGGCGACTACAAGATCAGCCGCTCCACCACCGACAGCGGCCTGCCCGTGTACGTCGCGGTGGACCCGGGGCAGGCCGACGACAGCCGCGAGGTGCTCGACCGGCTCCCCGAGATCATGGACTGGGCGGAGGAGAACTTCGGCCCGTACCCCTTCTCCTCCACCGGCGCGATCGTCGCCGACGCGGACGCCGCCGACTACGCCCTGGAGACCCAGAACCGGCCCGTCTTCCCCGGCGCCCCCGGCGTCGAACTGTTCGTCCACGAACTGGCCCACCAGTGGTTCGGCAACTCCGTGACACCGAAGAGCTGGCGGGACATGTGGCTCAACGAAGGCTTCGCGACGTACGCGGAGTGGCTGTGGGAGGAGGACGAGGGCGGCGACAGCGCGCAGGAGACCTTCGACGCCCTGTACGACCACGGCGTCGACGACCACGAGGACCTCTGGTCCTTCCCGCCCGCCGAGCCGACCAGCGCCGAACACATCTCCGACGACCCCGTCTACCAGCGCGGCGCGATGGTCCTCCACAAGATCCGTCAGACCGTCGGCGACGACACCTTCTACGACATCGTCCAGGGCTGGGCGGCCGACCACCGGCACGGCAACGCGGACACCGACGACTTCACGGCATACGTCGAGAAGAAGGCACCGGACGAGGACTTCACCCCCATCTGGGAGGCCTGGCTGTACGGGGACGGAAAACCCGACCAGCCCTGAGGGCGCCCGCCCCGCAAGCCTTCAGACCGACCGCCCGCCATCCGGTCGGGCCGACCGCCCGCCATCCGGTCGGGCCGGCTGTCCCGCCATCCGGTCGGGCCGGCTGTCCCGCCATCCGGTCGGGCCGGCTGTCCCGCCATCCGGTCGGGCCGGCTGTCCCGCCATCCGGTCGGGCCGGCTGTCCCGCCATCCGGTCGGGCCGGCTGTCCCGCCATCCGGTCGGGCCGGCTGTCCCGCCGCCCGGTCGGGCCGGCTGCCCCTCAACCCTTCAGGCCGGCCACCCCGCCACCCGGCCAAGCCGACCGTCCCGCAACCAGGTCAGGCCGTCAGGCCGCCCGCTCCAGATCCCGGTGACATAGATCTGTTTGCGTTCCTGTCGGGTCCGGTCGGACAGATCGCGGCGCCAGCGGGCCCGGTCCGCGAGCAGCGTCGAGCCGACGCCGACGAGGGTGCCCAGGGCGGTGCCGGCCAGGGGCGTCCAGTCCATGCCGGTTCAGGCCCCCTTGCCGGCGTCCCACTCGTCCAGCAGCCGTGCCAGATCCGGTGGCCACACCGGCTCCGGGGCTTCCGCCAGCTCCTCCCGGGTCCACCAGCGCCAGCTGAGGATGCCCTCGGCGGCGTGGGTTGCGGGGAGTTGAGGGCCGGTCGGGTCGCGGTGGGGGCCCTGGGTGACGTAGATGTGCTCGTGTTGGTGGACGGGGACGGACGCGTGTGTGAAGTCGTGCTCCCAAATACACAGCAGCGGGCCCGGTTCCAGGTCCGTCCAGCCGGTCTCCTCGCGCAGTTCGCGCCGGGCGCCCTCGCGGGGCGTCTCGTCGGCCTCCAGGCCGCCGCCGGGGAGGGCCCAGTGGACGCCGACCTCGACGTTGTCGTACCGGAAGAGGAGGACCGAGCCCTCCGGGTCGAGTACGGCTACGCGGGCGGCTCGGCGCGGGGTGCGTGGGGACTGGGCAGCGGTTTGCGCAGAACCGTGCAGGGGCGGTCGAGTTGGCGGTCTCTTCCGTAGGCGATGGTCTCGTAGCCGAGGGCCGTCCAGAAGGCGAGGGCGTCGGGGTTGTTGTCGAGAACGGCCAGGCGTACGGCGGTGCGGTCCGCCGCGCGGAAGCGGTCCTCGACGAGGGAGGCCAACCGGCGTCCGTACCCCTGGCGTCGCAGGCCCGCGTCCATCATCAGGAGTCCGATCCAGGGGTCGGGGTCGGACGGGTCCGGGTGCCGGGCCAGCGTGATGACGATCCCGGCCAGTTGTCCGGCTCCCCCACCCTCGGCTTCGCTGGAGCCCGGGGACCCACAACGCGCGAGCAGCACCTCGGCCCCGGGGATCCGCACCTCCTCGGCCAGCGCGGCCGCCACCTGCTCCGGGCGGATGTCGTCCGGGTCCGGGAAGTCACCGCTGAGCGCGTGGAAGTCGCGGTTGGAGGCGTAGAGCGCGGTGAGTTCGGCGAGAAGCGGACCCGGGATGTCGTGGCCGGGAGTGAGGGGGAGCGGGTCGAGGATCATTCGGGCAACCTATCGAACGGCCCGAGCACCAAGCCCCCGACGCGGGGAGCCCCTTGCCACGGCGTACCGCGGCAAGGGGCTCCGGCTCGGGGCGGCGTCCGTCAGACGTTCACGCCGAAGTCCTGCGCGATGCCCACCAGGCCCGAGGCGTAGCCCTGGCCGACCGCGCGGAACTTCCACTCGGCGCCGTTGCGGTAGAGCTCGCCGAAGACCATGGCGGTCTCGGTGGCCGCGTCCTCGGAGAGGTCGTAGCGGGCGATCTCGGCGCCGCCGGCCTGGTTGACGATGCGGATGTAGGCGTTGCGGACCTGGCCGAAGTTCTGCGAGCGGTTCTCCGCGTCGTAGATCGAGACCGGGAAGACGATCTTGTCGACGTCGGCCGGGAGGCCGGCGAGGTTGACGTTGATGGCCTCGTCGTCGCCCGCGCCCTCACCCGTGCGGTTGTCACCGGTGTGGACGATGGTGCTGTCCGGCGTCTGCTTGTTGTTGAAGAAGACGAAGTGGGCGTCCGAGTAGACCTTGCCCGTGGGGTTGACCGCGATCGCCG
Source organism: Streptomyces sp. SD31 (assembly GCF_052068475.1). Taxonomy (NCBI): domain Bacteria; kingdom Bacillati; phylum Actinomycetota; class Actinomycetes; order Kitasatosporales; family Streptomycetaceae; genus Streptomyces; species Streptomyces sp. SD31. The sequence continues at coordinate 61,068 of NZ_JBQHCX010000014.1, forward strand.
AGGCGTCGAGGTCGAAGTCCGTGCCGGTGGTGGTGCGGACGTCCCAGCCGAGGCCCACGGTGACGGCGGTCAGGCCCGGAGCCTCCTTGGTGAGCGAGACGTTGCCACCCTTGGACAGGCTTACAGCCATTGTTGGGAGTCCCTTCCCTCGTTGCGGTACGGCTAGAAGCTACAGCTACCCCTATGAACGCGGAGAGGGGTACCTCAAGTTCCAGGTGTCTTTACTTTCTTTGCCAAAAAGCACTCTCAGGGGCCCTCGGGAGATATTCGCGTGACGTGGACCGGACAGGGCAGGGAACATGGACGGCATGTCTGGTCCCTACGTCGTCCGCGGCTCCGTCTCCCTCCCGGAGGCCGAGCTCATGTGGCGTTTCTCGCGGTCGAGCGGTCCGGGCGGCCAGCACGTCAACACCAGTGACTCGCAGGTCGAGCTGCGGTTCGACCTGGCGAGGACCGAGGCGCTGCCCGAGGTGTGGAAGCAGCGGGCACTGCAGCGGCTGGCGTCCCGCCTCGTCGACGGCGTCGTCACCGTCCGCGCCTCCGAACACCGCTCCCAGTGGCGCAACCGCGAGACCGCCGCCGTACGCCTCGCCGCGCTCCTCGCCGAGGCGACGGCCCCGCCGCCGAAGCCGCGCAAGCCGACCCGGATTCCCCGGGGGATCAACGAGCGGCGGCTGAGGCAGAAGAAGCAGCGCTCGGACACCAAGCGGGGACGGTCCGGGCGGGACTGGGGGTAAGAGCTCCCGCTCGGGGTAAGGGCTCCCCCTCCCCCGCGGCCGACATCTCTTCCCCCGGCAGGCATCTCCGTGTCCCGCCCGCATCTCCGCCCGCATCTCCGCGTCCCGCCCGCACATCCGCGCAGAGCCACACCCTGCCCCGTCGCCCGCCCGTACCGCGTCTGTCACATCCCTGGCGCGCGGTCCGTCATGCCACTGATGACGGACCGCGACGAGAGGCTGCGACAGATGAGTGCCGGCGACACCGACGACCCCGACTTCCTTGCCCAGCGCTTCGAGGCGCACCGCGCCCGCCTGCGCGCCGTCGCCCACCGCATGCTCGGCTCGGCCGCCGAGGCCGACGACGCGGTGCAGGAGGCGTGGTTCCGGGTGAGCCGCTCCGACACCACCCGTGTCGACAACCTCGGCGGCTGGCTCACGACCGTCGTCGGCCGGGTCTGCCTGGACATGCTGCGCTCCCGCAAGTCCCGCGCGGAACAGCCCCTGGACACCACGGCACCCGCTTCCGCCGCCTTTGCCGATCCGGCCACCCCCGCCGCCTTCGCGTCCGCCTTCACGCCCGCCCCCGCGACCGACCCCGAGCAGGACGCGCTCCTCGCCGACTCGGTGGGCGTGGCCCTGCTCGTCGTACTGGACGCCCTGACGCCCGCCGAGCGGCTGGCGTTCGTGCTGCACGACCTGTTCGGGGTGTCGTACGAGGAGGTCGCGGCCGTCGTGGACCGTACGCCGGCCGCCGCCCGGCAGCTCGCCAGCCGCGCCCGGCGCCGGGTACGGGGGGGCGGACGTGCCCGAGAGCGACCGCGCCAGGCAGCGGCAGGTCGTGGTTGCCTTCCTCGCCGCCGCGCGGGACGGTGACTTCGAGGGGCTGCTCGACGTCCTGGACCCGGACGTCGTCGCCCGCACCGAGGTCGGGGTGGCGACGGGCGCGGCGGCGGTGGCGCGGGGCGCGGCGACGTTCGGGCCCCTCGCCGGTGTCGGGCGGCCCGCGCTGGTCGACGGCGCCGTGGGGTTCGTGGTGCTTGCCGAGGGACGGGTGGAACGGGCCTTCAGGTTTGCGTTCGTACGGGATCGGATCGCCGCGATCGACATCGTGACGGACGCCGAGCGGGTGTCCCGGCTCGACGTGGCGCTGATCTAGTGGAGGCCCTGGTCGGGGATCCGGTCGAGCTCCAGCACGCCCACCGTCTGGCCCCCGGACGTCTCCCCGGTGAGGCGGAAGCCCAGCCCGAGGTAGAAGCCCTCCGGGCCGTCGGGGCCGGGGTGCCAGGTGACGTAGAGGTGCTTGCCGCCCCTGCGGCGGATCTCCGCGGCCACGGACTCGACCGCGAACCGTCCGTAACCCCGGCCCTGTTCCCGCGCGGCGATGTTCAGCCGCCACAGTCCGGAACGGAAGACGGTGCCGTCGCCACGCCAGTCGATGTCGAGGAACGCCATCAGGAACCCGACCGGGCGGTCGCCGTCGACGATCAGGCGTGGCCAGGCGACGCCGACGGGGTGGACGTATGCCTCGGCGAGGGACTGCATGACGGGGGAGACCGCGTGTTCCTGGTCAGGGCGGACGCTTATGCCGGTGGCGGCCTCGAAGTTTCCGGGTGTGATCTTTTCGAGCCGGGGCGTTGAAGTGGGCGACGTCATCCCGGCACGGTATGGCGGGTGATCAGTCGGAGGCCAGGGAATTGTTCCCGCCCTTCCCGTCCCCGGCCGCGGAGTTCACCCCAACTGCCGGTAGCGGCCCCGGAAATACGTCAGCGGCCCTCCGTCCGAACTCGGCAGCGAGGCCGACAGGACGCGGCCGATCACCAGGGTGTGGTCGCCGGCCGTCACCCGTTGCTCGGTGCGGCACTCCAGGGTGGCCAGGGCGCCGCCCACCAAGGGGGCGCCGGTCTCCTTGCCGCGGATGTACGGGATGTCGGCGAACAGCAGCCGGTCGCTGACCCGGCCCTTCATGGCGAAGCGGCCGGCGATGTGGCGCTGGCTCTCGGCGAGGACCGAGACCGCCCACAGGGGCTGCTCGGCGAGCAGGTCGTCCATGCGGGAGCCCTCACGCAGGCTGACCAGCACCAACGGCGGGTCCAGGGACACCGACATGAAAGCCGTCGCGGTCATGCCGACGTCCTCGCCGACCGGCGCGTGCGGGTCGTCCGGGTCCAGCGGCGGCTCAAGGGCGGTCACCAGGACCACACCCGCGGCCAGCCGTGACATGGCGGCACGGAACTCGTCGTTGCTCACTCCCTCAGCATGCCCGGAAGCGCTCCGGGCGGCGGGGAGGACGGCGGTCACGGACGGCGCGGGGGGAGAAGTGTTCGGCACGCCGAAAACGCTAATGTCGGCCCCGCACACCCCACATCGGCCCTGCGCCCGAGAACGGACCTAGGACTACGGGCGGAGAGCCGACGCGCCTGTTCGGAACCGTTTGGCGACATCTCCACAGGCACACAGAGTTTGCGTTCAGTAAACACACAGGAAAAACGCAGAAACGCCGCTCAATTGTTCACGTTTACCTGTGACTTGAGTCACAAGGGGCATTAATTGTTGACCCTGTGTACCGAGTGGGGAGCGCGCTGTGATTCAGTGGCGGGGAAGCTACAAGGGCACGATCGATTGAGAAGCATCGACTGAGAAGCGCCGAAGAGCACCCTTGATTCGCTGCGAGGTCTCGGGGGGGAGGGCGAGCATGGAGACCGAGTCGGAGCCGTACGTCCGTCTTGCGACCTTGCGCCAAGTGCACCAGGCCATGGCGGACATGAACACCGCCCGCAGCCTGGCGGACACGCTGCAGACCGTCGCCGACGGCGTCGTAGCCGGTCTCGGCTACGAGCTGGCGTGCGTCAACCTCGTGCGTCCCGACGGCGATCTCGTCGTCGCCGCCTTCTCCGGCAACCCCGCCGCCGAGGCCCTCATCACCGGCCGCGTCGGCTCCCGCGAGTCCTGGGACCGCCGGCTGGCCATGGGCGAGCGCTGGGGCGACCTGGTCTTCATCCCGCACACCGAGGGCTGGATACTCGACGACGACGACGTACCGCAGTGGTACACCGACGGCCCCGCACCCCGTTTCGAGGACGAGTGGCACCCCTCGGACCGGCTCTTCGCGCCGATGTACACGCCCGGCGCGCAGGGCGCCGGGTGCGGTGAGCTGATCGGGGTCCTGTCCGTGGACCGGCCGCGCAACGGCCGACTGCCGGGCGCGTGGGGGCGCGAGGCGCTCCAGATGTACGCGTTCCAGGCCGCCATCGCCATCAGCAACGCACGTCTACGCGCGAATATGCAGCGGGCACTGGTCCGGCTGGAGCGCGAGCAGCAGGCCCTGCGAGCGAGCGAGGAAAGCTTCCGGCAGGCCTTCGAGTACGCCCCCTCCGGCATGGCCATCGCCGAGATGGGCGGCGACCAGCACGGGCGGATCCTCCGGACGAACGACGCGCTCTGCCGTCTCCTCGGCCGCCCCGCCTCCGCGATGCGCCGCTACGCCTTCTCCGACCTCGTCCACCCCGAGGACATCGGCACCCTGCTGCGTACGTCGGCGGAGGGCGGCCGCGCGGAACTGCGCCTCGGCCGCCGTGACGGCACCTACGTCTGGGTCTCGCTGCGCAACTCCGTCGTCGCCGATGCCGCCGACGGCCCCCGCTTCCTGCTCACCCACGTCGAGGACATCGAGGAGCGCAAGCGCCGCGAGCTCCAGCTCGCCCACCGCGCCTCCCACGACTCCCTCACCGGCCTGCCGAACTCCGCCGAGCTGCGCTCCCGCCTCTCCGCGCGGCTGTGCGAGCGCCCCACCCACGCGGGTGCCCTGCAGTCCACGGACGCGGCCTACGGCCATCCCGCCGTCTACGACGCCAACGGCCACGGCTTCGACTTCCCCGGCGCGGCGGTCTACGACGCCTACGACCATCACGAGCACACCGTCGCCCCGGCCGAGGGCGGGCGCGACGACGGCGCCAAGGGGCTCGCGGTCCTCTTCTGCGACCTCGACGGCTTCAAGTCGATCAACGACCGGTTCGGGCACAACGCGGGTGACGCGGTTCTCATCGAGGTGGCCCGGCGGCTGACGCGCGGGGTCCGCGACGGCGACACCGTCGCCCGGCTCGGCGGCGACGAGTTCGTGATCCTCGCCGACGGTCTCGGCCGGGCCGACGCCCAGGACCTCGCCGTACGCCTGCGCAACGAGATCATCCAGCCCATCCGGGCGGAGGGGCGTGCGGTCCGCGTCGGTGCCAGCTTCGGCATCGGGTGGGCACACTGCGGGATGACTGCGGACGAAGTGTTGAAGTCCGCTGACGAGCGGATGTACGTAGAGAAACGATCTCGTCCCAAACAACACAGACGCGCTGGGTAACCCCCAGGTCAGCGAGCTGATGCGATCCGAGTCACCCGTTTGGGTCGGCAGGAGCGGGTAGGCTCCCCGTTCTGACCCCACGTATCGCATCCGCCCGCACCTGGTGAGGAGACCCAAGGGATGACGTCCGGCAACAACGGCGCGAGTACGCCCGAGGACGACGACCCGTTCGGCTACCTCTACGCCGACGGGCAGGCCAACGGCGCCCAGCCGCCGTCCGGTGGCGGGGGCTACGGCTACCCGGGCTCGGTCAACCGGGTGCGCGCGGTCGGCCAGCGCCAGTACGGACAGCAGCAGGCGACGACGCCCTACGGCCAGATACCGCAGCAGCAGGGCGCGTACGGCCAGCCGAACGCCCACTACGCGGCGCCGGAGACGCACCCCGGCGGGGCGCCGACGGCCCAGCAGCAGCCTGCGTACAGCGGCGGCAGCGGCTCCGGCGCGGGGCGCGGCCGTGGCCCCAACACCAAGGGGCTGCTGATCGGGGCCATCGCGGTCGTCGCGGCGGTCGTCATAGGCATCAGCGTGGCCATGGTGGGCGGCGACGACGACCCGGGTAACACGGGCAACGAGGCGGGGGCGACGCCCACGCAGTCGCAGAGCAGCGAGCCGAGCCAGTCCGCCAGTAGCGGTGCTGCCAGCGAGGTGGACCTGCCGAAGGCCGATGCGAAGACGCTCAACCTCGGGTCCGGCGTCACGACGGCCTCCGACGTCAGCGGTGCCGAGGCGGACGGCGGCGTCTATGTGCAGGGCTTCAACCAAGTCGGTGCCACGGTTAAGTGGACCGTCGACGGCATCAAGAAGGCCGGCTCCTACCGGCTGTATGTCCGTTACGCCATCCCTGGTGTGGACGCCAATGCGACGCTGACGGTCAACGGCAAGGCCAACACGCAGCCCCTGGGCATGAAGAACTTCATCGGGTCTCCGGAGGGCGACTGGGAGAAGGGGTGGCAGTCCACTTGGGCTCCCGTGGCCTTGACCAAGGGCACCAACGTCTTGGAGATCTCCTGCGGTCAGGGGAACCAGTGCAACGCCTACCTCGACCAGTTGTGGCTCAGCAAGGGCTAGCAGGGCTAGTCAGTACGACGCGGACGCCCACGCAAAACGCTCGGCTGGGAAACCCCAGCCGAGCGCCTGCATGAACTTCTCACGACCTGAACAACCGGCCATGTGCTGCGACGACCGCTGGAAACCGCCGACGGGCGGAGTCCCGTCGATGCACCGCAGGCGTGGCCGCCGGTATGAGGGCCGCGTACTAACCCCCGTAGACTCCGATCCCCGTAACGGTAGAGCCGGTGTTGTCCGAGTACGTGTGCGGCTTCAGAGTGAACAGCTTGGTGCCGACGTTGCAGCCGGTGCCGGGAGTGATGTGCCAGAACTCGATGCGGTAGGACGTCTGGTTCGAGACGGACCGCGCAGTTTTGAAGGGATAGCAGCCAGGCGTCACGGAGAGCACAGTCCTGGTTCCGGTCCTGTTCTTCCCCGACCATCCGCAGACCTTCCCGCTCGGGCAGGTCTTGGGATCAGCCGCCGCAGCCGGTGTGGCGAAGGCGCCGCCCACCAAGGCGCCGGCCAGAGCCACCGCCGTCAGGCTTTTCCTGAGCACGCTCATAGGAGGTTCCCCCTGTACTTTTCGCCATGGGTCGATGTGGCGAGATTGGTCAATTCGGCGAACAGATGATCACCGGATCATCCGGTTTGCAAGCGGAAGGGCGTTTTCCGGCCAACTGCTGGGCAGGCATGTTCTGCGAGGCCACAGCTTTCACGCCGTCGTCACCGACACCCGCCCCAGGAGCTCCTTGTAGGCCTGCCGGTCGAAGTCCCCCGCCACCGGCGCCACCACGCTCGCTGTGCTCAGCGCCGCCGCGCGGGTCAGTCGGTCCGGCCAGGGCAGTCGTTCTACCAGTCCCGACAGTAGGCCCGCCACCGCCGCGTCGCCGGCGCCGGTCGGGTTGCCGTGGAGGCGGGTGGGTGGGGTGGCCCGCCAGCGGCCCTCGGGGGTGAGGGCGAGCAGGCCGGCCGTGCCCAGGGAGGCGACCACCGCTCGTGCCCCCCGGCGCCGCGCGTCTTGTGTGGCGCGCAACGGCTCGTGGGAACCGGTGAGTTCGGCCAGCTCGTCGGCGTTGGGCTTGATGATGTCCGGGCGGGCGGCGACGCCCCGGCGCAGTGCCTCGCCGCTGGTGTCCAGCAGCACCGGAACCTCCGCCGCGCGTGCGGCCCGTACCAGACCGGCGTACGCCCCCACCGGCACGCCCGGCGGCAGGCTGCCGCACAGGGCCACCGCCGAGGCCGACGGGACGAGATCCTCGTATGCCTCCTGGAAGGCGGACCACTCGGCGGGGGAGATCGTCGGGCCGGGTTCGTTGAGCTGGGTCGTGTCGCCGGTCCGGTCGTCGACCACGGCAACCGTGCGCCGGGTCGCGCCCGTCACCGGGACCAGCGCGTCCACCACGCCCGGCGCGGCCGTGAGCTGCTCCTGTACGACGCGGCCCGTCGCGCCGCCCGTGAATCCGGTGACCGTCACCTCGTGCCCGAGGGCCGCCAGCACCCGGGCCACGTTCAGGCCCTTGCCGCCGGGGCGTTCGGTGACCTCGGAGACCCGGTGGGAGGCGTGGGGCCGTAGGGCCCTTACGCGATAGGTGATGTCGAGAGCGGTGTTCAGCGTGACCGTGAGGATCACCTGGGCCGACCTCCCCCGAAGAAGTGCACAGTGCGAAGAAGTTCGCAGCGCGTTTGCCGTCTGTCTGCCGGACGCTCCGCCCGGAGAGCTGATCATGCCAAATGGGCGGCGGCCGTCCCAGTCTCGCAGGACAACCGCCGCCCTCAACAGCAGGACACATCACCCCAGTTGGGGTTCAACCACCCATTCGCCCCGGCGCATCACGCCCTTGAGGTCGAAGTCGGAGTCCAGCAGCACCAGGTCGGCGTCCTTGCCGGGCTCCAGGGAGCCGATGCGGTCGTACCGGCCGAGCAGCTTGGCGGGGTTGGCGGACAGGGCCGCCACCGCGTCCTCGACGGGCAGCCGGTCGATGGTCACCGCCCGCTTGAAGGCGCGGTCGAGGGTGAGGGTGGACCCCGCGATCGAGCCGCCCTCGACGAGGCGTGCCACACCGTCGGCGACTTCCACTTCCAGCGGGCCGAGCATGTAGCGGCCGTCGCCGAAGCCGGCCGCGTCCATGGCGTCCGTGATGAACGCGACCCGGTCGGCGCCCGCGTGATGGAACGCCAGCTCCAGCGCCGCCGGGTGCAGGTGCGTACCGTCGTTGATCAGCTCGACGGTCACCCGCTCGTCCTCCAGCAGGGCCGCGATCGGGCCCGGCTCACGGTGGCCGAGCGGCGGCATCGCGTTGAACAGGTGCGTGGCGACCGTCGCGCCCGCCTCGATCGCCTCCACCGTCTGCTCGTACGTCGCGTCCGTGTGCCCGATCGCCGCGATGACGCCGTGTTCGGCGAGGAGGCGTACGGAGTCGAGGCCGCCCGGCAGCTCGGTGGCGAGGGTGACCATCGTGGCGTGCCCGCGCGCCGCGTCGATCAGCTTGCGGACCTCCGCCGGGTCCGGGTCGCGCAGCAGTTCCTCGGAGTGCGCGCCCTTGCGGCACGGGGAGATGAAAGGGCCCTCGAAGTGGATGCCGGCGATGTCGCCCTGCTCGGCCAGTTCGGAGAGGAGGCCGGCTCGCTGGGCCAGGAAGTCCATGTCGCCGGTCACCGTCGAGGCGACGAGGGTGGTGGTGCCGTGGAGGCGGTGGGTGTGGATGCCGGTGACTACGTCGTCCACCGTGCCCGACGTGAACGAGGCTCCGCCGCCGCCGTGGTTGTGGATGTCTACGAAGCCGGGGACTACGTAGTGGCCGGTGAGGTCGATCACCTGGGCGTTTGCTGGGGCTGTGGCGGCGATGCAGGTGCCGTCGACGACTACTTGGCCCTCTTTGACGGTTCCCGTCGGCATGACCACGTTGCCGCCGGACAGGACGAGGGGCGCCTTGTGGGTTGCGGGATGCGGGTTGTGTGGGGCTGGTCGCGCAGTTCCCCGCGCCCCTGAGGGGGTTGCCATCAGGTCGATTCCTCCGTGCGGTCGGTGGATGTGAGGAGATCCCAGGCCAGGAGCCCGGCGCCCAGGCATCCCGCCGTGTCGCCCAGGGCCGCCGGGACGATGGACGGCAGCCGTTGGAAGGTCACCCGCCGCCGGACGGCGTCCCGTAGCGGTGTGAACAGCGTCTCCCCCGCCTCCGCCAGGCCGCCACCGATGATCAGGGTGCGGGGGTCCAGCAGGGTGAGGGCGGTGACCAGGCCGTCGGCGAGTGCGTCCACGGCCCCCTGCCACACCCGTACGGCGTTCGGGTCGCCGGACGCGACGGCCTTCGCGCAGTCCGCCGCGTCCGCCTCCGGGTCCCCGCAGGCGGCGGCCCATGCCTCGCTCACCGCCGCCGCGGAGGCGAACCGCTCCAGACAGCCGTGCTGCCCGCACGGGCAGGCGGGCCCGCCGGGCCGTACGACGATGTGGCCGATCTCGCCCGCGAAGCCGTGCGCACCCGCCTCCACCCGGCCGTCGATGCCGATGGCGCCGGCGATCCCGGTGCCGAGCGGCACGAAGAGGAAACGGTCGGTTCCCTTGCCCGCGCCGATCCGGCCCTCCGCGAGACCGCCGGTGCGCACGTCGTGGCCGAGGGCGACGGGGATGCCGCCGAGCCGTTCGGTGAGCAGCTCGCGCAGGGGGACGTCCCGCCAGCCCAGGTTGGCCGCGTAGGTGGCGATGCCCCGTTCCTCGTCGACGATGCCGGGGACGGCGACGCCGATGGCGGCCGGGGGCTCGCCGAAGTGCTGTTCGCCGTACGCGCGCAGCTCGGCGGCGAAGTCGAGGATGCCCTCGACGACCGCGTCCGGCCCGCGCTCGCGCCCGGTCGGGCGGCGGGCCTGATGGAGGAGCACGGGGGGTCTGGGGGGTGCCCCACGAGAGAGCACAGTGCTCGCCCCTGCGAGGGCGGCCTTCATCCCGGTGCCGCCCACATCGAGGGCGATGACATGTCTCACGGGGACAGTGTGTCTTGCGCACCCGCGAGAGGTCTAGTCCACTTACGTGGTGTAGACCTTATGGGGGCAATATGTATGACGTTTCGAAAGTTTCGAACATGAGTTGTGGGGCGGTTTTGCGTGCAGCGGCGTAGGCGTACGGGGCGTACCGGGCGTACGGGGGCGATCGCGGCGGTGTCCGCGCTGGGTCTGACCGTGGTTCTGGGCGGCTGTGGGCTGACTGGTGGTTCGGACGAGGTGACGCTGAAGCTGGTCGCCGCGGACTACGGGGACAGCGAGGCGAACAGCTCCCAGAAATACTGGGACAAACTCGTCAAGGAGTACGAGGAGGAACACCCCGGCGTGCGCATCGATGTCACGGTGTACTCCTGGAACGACGTCGACGCCAAGGTCAAGGAGATGGTCGACGCCGGGAAGGCGCCGGACATGGCGCAGATCGGCGCGTACGCCGACTACGCCGCGAAGGACCTCCTCTACCCGGCCGAGGACCTGCTCTCCATAGCCGTCCAGGCCGACCTCGTCTCGCAGCTTGCGGACGCCGGGCAGGTCAACGGGGCGCAGTACGGCATACCGTTCGCCTCCTCCACGCGGCTGCTCTTCTACAACAAGACCCTCTTCCAGAAGGCCGGCCTCACCGCGCCGACGACCTGGAAGGAGCTGGCCGCCGACGCCGCGGTGCTCAAGGCGGAGGGCGTGAAGTACCCGTACGCGCTGCCGCTCGGGCCCGAGGAGGCGCAGGCCGAGACGATGCAGTGGCTGCTCAGCGGCGGGGGCGGTTACACCGACGCCGACTACGGCACGTACAGCATCGACTCCGCGGAGAACGTCGCCACCTTCGACTGGCTCAAGAACAACCTGGTCGGCAAGGGGCTCACGGGGCCGGTCGCGCCCGGCGAGCTCAACCGGGCCGACGCGTTCTCGGCCTTCGCGGCCGGGGACGTCGGCATGCTCAACGGCCACCCCTCGCTGATGCAGATGGCGACCAAGAAGGGCGTGAAGTTCGGCATGGTGCCCATGCCCGGGGTGGACGGTCCCACCAAGATGTCCATGGGCGTGGCCGACTGGATGATGGCCTTCAAGCAGAACGGTCATGCCGAACAGGTGGGGGAGTTCCTCGACTTTGTCTACGACGAGCGGAACGTCCTGGAGTTCTCCCGCGAGTACGACCTGCTGCCCGTCACGACCTCCGCGTCCACGGTGATGACCGGGGCCAAGCGGGACGCCGACCTCAAGCCCTTCCTCGAGGAACTCCCGCTGTCCGAGCTGTACCCGGTCGGACGGACCTCCTGGGCCGCGGTCAGCGCGGACATCAAGAAGCGGATCGGTAGGACGGTCGCCTCCGGGGGGAGCCCTTCGGTGGTTCTGGGGCAGTTGCAGTCGACGGCTGCGCGGGCGGAGAGTGCCGAGTAGCTCCGCCGGTGGTGTCGGTGTCGGGGTGGTGGTGTTGTCGGAGGTGGGGGCTACTGTGCGGGACATGAGCCAGGAACAGCCCGAGCCCGCCGCCCTCGCGGAGCGTGAGCAGGCCATCCTCGCCCTGGAACGCCGGGGTTTCGCGGGGCCTGGTGCGAAGGAGCGGGCGATACGGGAGGAGCTGGGGCTGGCGCCCGTGCGCTACTACCAGCTGTTGAACGCCCTGCTGGATGACGCCCGGGCTCTGGCCCATGATCCGGTGACGGTGAATCGGTTGCGGCGGGTGCGGGAGGTGCGGCGGGCGGAACGGTGACGGGGGCGCGCCTGGGAGTTTCGCCCCCGCCGCCCCTACCCGTCCCATCCTGAAGTGGCTCCGCCCCTTCGACCCCGCCAGGGGGCTCTGCCCCCTGGACCCCCGCTCCTCAAACGCCGGAGGGGCTGAATTTCAGCCCGTCCGGCGTTTGAGGACGAGGCCCGTTCAGGGCCGAAGCGGGGGTCTGGGGCCGGCAGCCCCCAGGGATGGGACGGGTAGGGGCGGCGGGGGCGAGAACTGCCCAGCGTGCACCCTGCTGGATAGGGTCGCCCCATGGGCAGTCACTCGACCAACTCCACGGATCCCCTGCCGACCCCCACCACCCCACCCGGCCGCGCCGGCCTGGCCGCCATCGTCGCCCACCCGGAACGCGCACTGATCGCCCTCGACTTCGACGGAACCCTCGCACCGATCGTCCCGGACCCCGAGAAGGCCCGCCCCCACCCCGACGCCCTGCCGACCCTCGCCGCGCTGGCCCCGAAAGTGGCCGCCGTGGCGGTGATCACCGGCCGCCCGGCCGACGTCGCCGTGCGGTACGGCGGATTCACCGGAACCCCAGGGCTGGAGCACCTCGTCGTGCTCGGCCACTACGGCGCCGAGCGCTGGGACGCCGCCAGCGGGGAGGTCACCGCCCCCGACCCCCACCCCGGCGTCGCAGCCGTACGCGTCGAACTGCCGGGCCTCCTCGACAGCACACAGGGCACCTGGATCGAGGACAAGGGGCATGCCATCGCCGTGCACACGCGCCGCGCGGCCGACCCCCAGGGCACCTTCGACGCCCTCCGCGAGCCCCTCACCGACCTCGCCACCCGCAACGGCCTCATCGTCGAACCGGGACGCATGGTCCTCGAACTCCGCCCACCCGGCATGGACAAGGGCGTGGCGCTGAGCGAGTACGTCCGCGAACTCGGCGCCGAGTCCGTCCTCTACGCCGGCGACGACCTCGGCGACCTCCCCGCCTACGCCGCCGTCGACACCCTCCGCTCCGAGGGCACCCCGGGCCTCCTGGTCTGCAGTGGCAGCGAGGAGGTCACGGAGTTGTCGAAGCAGGCGGACCTCGTGGTCGACGGTCCGCAGGGGGTCGTACGACTGTTGCGGGCGATCGCTGATCGAGCAGACTGATCCGGCGATCGCCGCCCAGGCGCGCCTACCGGGCGGTCCGACCGGGCGAGCCGGCCGCGCTCAAGCGGGCCGGCCGGCCCCCTCCTCCAGCGCGTGCAGCTGGTCCAGGAACCACTGGGCCGGCGGAAGCGCGGTCGCGGCCGCAGCCAGCCGCTTCGACCGTTCCGCCCGCTCCTCCGGCCCCACGGACAACGCCTCGTGCAGCGCCCGCGCCGTGCCGATCACGTCGTACGGGTTCACGGCGATCGCGTCCTCGCCCAGCTCCTCGAACGCCCCGGCCTCCCGCGACAGCACCAGCACGCATCCCTCGTCGGAGAGGACCGGCACCTCCTTCGCGACGAGGTTCATGCCGTCCCGGATGGGGTTCACGAGGGCCACGTCCGCCAGCCGGTACGCGGCCAGCGACCGCGCGAAGTCGTCCTTGACGTGGAGCACGACCGGCGTCCAACCCGGGGTCCCGTACCGGGAGTTGATCTCATCCGCCACTCTCTGGACCTCGGCCGTGTAGTCGCGGTACACCACGAGGTCCTGGCGCGAGGGGTACGCGAACGCCACGTGCACCACACGCTCACGCCACTCGGGGTGGTCGTCGAGCAGCTGCCGGTAGGCCAGCAGGCCGCGCACGATGTTCTTGGACAGCTCGGTCCGGTCGACCCGCACGATCGTCTTGCGGCGGCTCCCATCCGCGGCTGAGCCGATCTCGTCCCGCAGCGCCAGGATCCGCTCCTCGACGTCCGCCTCGTGGGCCCGCCGCCGCAGGAAGTCCGCGTCCGCCCCCAGCCCGTGCACGCCGACCCGCGTGCCCCCGAGCCCGCCCGCGAACTGCTCACAGCACGCGGTGAACGCGTCCGCCCAGCGGCGGGTGAGGAAACCGAGCCGGTCGGCACCCAGCATCCCGCGCAGCACCTGCCCGGCGATGTCGTCCGGCAGCATCCGGAAGTACTCCGGCGGCGCCCACGGGGTGTGCGAGAAGTGCCCGATCCGCAGGTCCGGGCGCAGCTCGCGCAGCATCCCGGGAACGAGGGTCAGGTGGTAGTCCTGCACGACCACCGAAGCACCCCGCGCCGCCTCCGCGGCCAGCGCCTCGGCGAAGGCCCGGTTGTACGCCTCGTACGACGCCCACTGCCGCCGGAACTCCGCATCGAACACCGGCTCGAGCGGCGTCTGGTACAGCATGTGGTGCACGAACCACAGCACCGAGTTGGCGATCCCGTTGTACGCGTCGGCGTGCACATCGGCCGGGATGTCCAGCATCCGCACGCCGTCCTCGCCGACCCCGCGCCGTACGGCCTCCCGGTCGCCGTCGGACAACGCCGAGCACACCCACAGCGCGCCCGCCTCCGAGCCGATCGCCGACAGGCCGGAGACCAGCCCGCCGCCGCCGCGTTTGGCGTGCAGGGAACCGTCCTCGTGCACCGTGTAGGAGACCGGGCCCCGGTTGGAGGCGACCAGCACCCGCGCAGCACCGTACGTAGCAGCCATACGCCTCAACCTAGCCCGGCCCGGAACCGCTCAAACGTGCGGTTCACCTCACTGGTAGGGGCCGTATACGACCTTCAGGCCGACGGTCCGAGCACTTTCAGGCCACCTTGCGCGAGGCGTACTCCGCGATCTCCGCCATCGGCGGCCGCTCCTCCGTGTCCACGGAGAACGTACGTGGCTCGAAACCGTCCTCGCCCCGCTCGAACTGGGTGAGGGACGGGCGGATGAGGTGCCCGCGGGCCAGCCGCAGCTGGGCCGTGCGGTAGATCGCGGCGGACATCCGGCCGAGGGCCTGTCCGTCCTGGTGGCGGTGTTTGCGGACGCCCACGTCCACCTGGGCCAGGGCGTCGAGGCCCACCAGGTGCAGGGCGTCGACCAGCATGCCGAGCTCGACGCCGTAGCCCACGGGGAACGGGAGCTGTTCCAGCAGCGAGCGGCGGGCCGCGTACTCGCCACCGAGCGGTTGCACGAAACCGGCCAGCTGCGGCCAGTGCATGTTCAGCAGCGGGCGCGCCATCAGCTCGGTCACCCGGCCGCCCTGCCCGGTCGCCCCGCCGAGGGGGCGGTCGTACATGGCCTTGACGAGGTCGACCTCGGGGTCGGTGAGGAGCGGGCCCACGATGCCGGAGACGAAGTCGGAGGAGAACTCCTTCAGGTCCGCGTCGATGAAGCAGACGATGTCGCCGCGCGTGACGAGCAGCGAGCGCCAGAGCACCTCGCCCTTGCCGGGCACGGTCGGGATGCGGGGCAGGATGTCGTCGCGGTGGACGACCCGGGCGCCCGCGGCGGCGGCCACCTCGGAGGTGCGGTCGGTGGATCCCGAGTCGACGACGACGATCTCGTCGACCAGCGGAACCTGCTGCATGAGGTCGTGACGGATGATCGCGACGATGTCGCCGACCGTCTCCTCCTCGTTGAGCGCGGGCAGCACGACGGAGACCGACTGGCCCGTACGCTGCTTGGCGGCCAGGATCCGGTGGAGCGGGCGATCGGTCACGGACCAGGAGCGGGTGCTCAGCCAGCGCTCGACTTCTTCCAGCACGGTTGGCGGCTCCTCACGGTTTGTCTCGCGGTTCGGACGGACTCTCTCAACTGTCCTGGCCGTCGGTTACAGTCTTGAACAACGCGGATGACCATCGCATGTCCGGGGTCAACCGCCGTTAACAACCGAATACAGCTCATCCAGAGGGGCAGAGGGAAACGGCCCGATGAAGCCCCGGCAACCCTCCAGTCGGTTCTCGTAGCGATCACTGCCGTATCACCGCTGATCGTCTCCGCGAGGCTCCCGGCTAGGGAAGGTGCCAAATCCGTCTCACGGCGAGATGCGTCGTGAGGAAGATGAGGAGAAAGGGCCTCGCCTCACATGGCTGCGCAGACTGTTGCAAGCACCACCGAATCCACCGTAGACCTCGGCCCCGCCGCGGCGCTGTCCTGCCGCGAGTGCGGCCACCGAGTGCCTCTCGGACCGGTCTTCGCGTGCGAGGAGTGTTTCGGCCCGCTCGAGATCGCCTACGACTTCTCGGCCTACGACGCCGAAGAGCTCCGCAAGCGGATCGAGGCGGGACCCGCGAACATCTGGCGCTACGCGCCCCTCCTGCCCGTCCCCGCCGACGTGGCCACCAAGCCGAACATCAACCCCGGCTGGACCCAGCTCGTCAAGGCCGACA
Organism: Streptomyces sp. SD31; assembly: GCF_052068475.1. Taxonomy (NCBI): domain Bacteria; kingdom Bacillati; phylum Actinomycetota; class Actinomycetes; order Kitasatosporales; family Streptomycetaceae; genus Streptomyces; species Streptomyces sp. SD31. Next base: position 77,157 of record NZ_JBQHCX010000014.1, read on the forward strand.
ACCTCGCGCGCGAGCTGGGTGTCGACGCCGGCAAGCTGTTCATCAAGGACGACTCCGGCAACCCGACGCACTCCTTCAAGGACCGCGTCGTCGCCCAGGCCCTGGAGGCCGCCCGCGCCTTCGGCTTCACCACCCTCTCCTGCTCCTCCACCGGCAACCTCGCCGGTGCGGTGGGTGCCGCCGCCGCCCGCGCCGGCTTCCGGTCCTGCGTGTTCATCCCGCACGACCTGGAGCAGGGCAAGGTCGTCATGGCCGCGGTCTACGGCGGCGAGCTCGTCGGCATCGAGGGCAACTACGACGACGTGAACCGCTTCTGCTCCGAGCTGATCGGTGACCCGGCCGGCGAGGGCTGGGGCTTCGTCAACGTCAACCTGCGGCCGTACTACGCCGAGGGCTCCAAGACCCTGGCGTACGAGATCTGCGAGCAGCTCGGCTGGCAGATCCCGGACCAGCTGGTGGTGCCGATCGCCTCCGGCTCGCAGCTCACGAAGATCGACAAGGGGCTGCAGGAGCTGATCAAGCTCGGCCTCGTCGAGGACAAGCCGTACAAGATCTTCGGCGCGCAGGCCGAGGGCTGCTCGCCGGTGTCCGTCGCTTTCAAGGCCGGCCACGATGTCGTCCGTCCGCAGAAGCCGAACACCATCGCCAAGTCGCTGGCGATCGGCAACCCGGCGGACGGTCCGTATGTCCTGGACATCGCTCGCCGTACCGGCGGTGCGGTGGAGGACGTGACGGACGAGCAGGTCGTGGATGCGATCAAGGTGCTCGCCAGGACCGAGGGCATCTTCGCGGAGACCGCCGGTGGGGTGACCGTGGGTGTGACGCGCAAGCTGATCGAGAACGGTGTCCTCGACCCGACGAAGACGACCGTTGTCCTGAACACCGGTGATGGTCTCAAGACGCTGGATGCGGTGGCCGGTACGGGGCTTACTGCGACCATTCGTCCCAACCTGGATTCGTTCCGCGAGGCCGGCCTCGCCTAGTCGTCTTCGTCTGCGGGCCTGCGGGGGCTGGTCGCGCCCACGCGGCGGTGGCCGCAAATTGAACACAGCCCCGCGCCCCTGGGGGCGACTACCTGACCGGAGGTCATACGTGAGCGTCAACGTCCGCATCCCCACCATCCTGCGTACCTACACGGGTGGCCAGGCCGAAGTGACCGCCGAGGGCGGCACCCTCGGCGAGGTCATCGCCGACCTGGAGAAGAACCACACCGGGATTGCCGCCCGGGTTCTGGACGACCAGGGCAAGCTGCGTCGGTTCGTCAATGTGTACGTCAATGACGACGACGTCCGGTTCGAGCAGGGACTGGAGACGGCCACCCCGGACGGCGCGGGCGTTTCCATCATCCCGGCCGTCGCCGGCGGCTGACCGAATGACCGATCATTACCCTCGGTAATACCAATTACCGAGAGTTCATCGGATTGCCCCCTCCGTGAGAGAAGCGGAGGGGGCAATTCTGTGTGGTTGAGCGAGGTACAGTTGGGGAACATGCCGCCGATTCACGGGTCGGTGGCCCTTGATTTCTGCCGCACCCCCGACAAGATGTAGCCAAAGTGTGCGGGTTTTTTGCGGCTTTTGCTCCCTTTATCGGGTCCGACTTGACCTGAAGTCAGGGCAATTGTCCCCACATTCCCGACCGGTCGTGCCCGGATTTCTCGTCCGATTGACCTGTTGCAGACGGCAGTTGGGCAGATACATTCAGCCGCGGTCGACGCGTTCCGGCGCACGCCCCCGACCGATGGGGGGTGAGGTCTGACCCGGATCCGCGAAGTGTGGATCTGTGCAAGGGCCAGTAATAGGGGAGTTAGGCATGGCTCAGGGCACCGTCAAGTGGTTCAACGCGGAGAAGGGGTACGGCTTCATCGCGGTCGACGGTGGTGCGGATGTTTTCGTCCACTACAGCGCGATCCAGATGGACGGGTACCGCACCCTGGAAGAGGGCCAGCGGGTCGATTTCGAGATCTCGCAGGGTCAGAAGGGGCCGCAGGCGGACATGGTCCGGCTGGCGGCCAGCTGAAGCACGCGTCGACTTAAAGCAGCGACGTTCTTCTTCGAAGGGCCCGCACCTCCCGGGGTGCGGGCCCTTCGCCGTGCCGTCGGGTGTGTCCTTCGCTCGGCCCGGACCTGCCAGGACCCTGTTCGCGCCCGGCTGGGCGCCCCGCCCGATCCCCTCCCGATCCCCGAGAGCCGCTTGCACTCGCATGGGTCGAGTGCTAATCATTGCGTTAGCACTCTGAAGGTGAGAGTGACAACGAAGGACCGGGTCGGTGAGGCCCGCAGGCCGGATGGGGCAAGGAACCACGAGGCAGGCGAGCCGTCCGTCGCGGGCGCGGGCGCGGTCCGAAGGAATCACCCCCAGTCCTGGAGGGACCACTTCACATGGCCAAGATCATCGCGTTCGACGAGGAGGCGCGGCGCGGCCTCGAGCGCGGCATGAACCAGCTCGCGGACGCCGTGAAGGTGACGCTCGGCCCCAAGGGTCGCAACGTCGTCCTCGAGAAGAAGTGGGGCGCCCCCACGATCACCAACGATGGTGTCTCCATCGCCAAGGAGATCGAGCTCGAGGACCCGTACGAGAAGATCGGCGCCGAGCTGGTCAAGGAAGTCGCCAAGAAGACGGACGACGTCGCCGGTGACGGTACGACCACCGCGACCGTTCTCGCCCAGGCCCTGGTCAGGGAAGGCCTGCGCAACGTAGCCGCCGGCGCCAACCCGATGGCCCTCAAGCGCGGTATCGAGAAGGCCGTCGAGGCCGTCTCCGCCGCCCTGCTCGAGCAGGCCAAGGATGTCGAGACCAAGGAGCAGATCGCCTCCACGGCCTCCATCTCCGCCGCCGACACCCAGATCGGTGAGCTTATCGCCGAGGCGATGGACAAGGTCGGCAAGGAAGGCGTCATCACCGTCGAGGAGTCCCAGACCTTCGGTCTGGAGCTGGAGCTCACCGAGGGTATGCGCTTCGACAAGGGCTACATCTCGGCGTACTTCGCCACCGACATGGAGCGTATGGAGGCCGTCCTCGACGACCCGTACATCCTGATCGCCAACTCCAAGATCTCCTCGGTCAAGGACCTGCTCCCGCTGCTGGAGAAGGTCATGCAGTCGGGCAAGCCGCTGCTGATCATCGCCGAGGACGTCGAGGGCGAGGCCCTGTCGACCCTGGTCGTCAACAAGATCCGCGGCACCTTCAAGTCCGTCGCGGTCAAGGCCCCGGGCTTCGGCGACCGCCGCAAGGCGATGCTGAACGACATCGCCATCCTCACCGGTGGCGAGGTCATCTCCGAGGAGGTCGGTCTCAAGCTCGAGAACACCTCCCTGGACCTCCTGGGCAAGGCCCGCAAGGTCGTCATCACCAAGGACGAGACCACCATCGTCGACGGTGCCGGCTCCTCCGAGCAGGTCGCGGGCCGCGTGAACCAGATCCGCGCCGAGATCGAGAACAGCGACTCGGACTACGACCGCGAGAAGCTCCAGGAGCGTCTGGCGAAGCTCGCGGGTGGCGTGGCCGTCATCAAGGCCGGTGCCGCCACCGAGGTGGAGCTCAAGGAGCGCAAGCACCGCATCGAGGACGCCGTGCGCAACGCCAAGGCGGCCGTCGAGGAGGGCATCGTCGCCGGTGGTGGCGTGGCCCTCATCCAGGCCACCGCCGTCTTCGAGAAGCTGGAGCTCGAGGGTGACGAGGCGACCGGCGCCCAGGCCGTGAAGCTCGCGCTCGAGGCCCCGCTGAAGCAGATCGCCGTCAACGCCGGCCTCGAGGGCGGCGTCGTGGTGGAGAAGGTCCGCAACCTCACCCCGGGTCACGGCCTGAACGCCGCGACCGGCGAGTACGTCGACCTGGTCGCCGAGGGCATCATCGACCCGGCGAAGGTGACGCGTTCCGCGCTGCAGAACGCCGCGTCGATCGCCGCGCTGTTCCTCACCACCGAGGCCGTCATCGCCGACAAGCCGGAGAAGAACGCCGCGCCCGCCGGTGGCGGCATGCCGGGCGGTGACATGGACTTCTGAGCCTCCTCGTAAGAAGGCTCGGACCCGGTCCGTCAGTACCGAGGGCGGCACTCCCTGTTCGACAGGGGGTGCCGCCCTCGGGCGTTTCAGCACCTTCACCAAGGTGGCGAAAGCATCTCGTCCTGCTCAGGCTGCCGAATGGGCAACGAAGATCTTCGCCTGGGTGAGCCCGGTCGCTCGGCGAGCTGGGTGTCGTGTTTCTCTCCGGGCCGTAGGTGTCGTGGGTGGGCGGGAATGTGGGGCAGCGCATAGGCGGTTGCTTAAGGGAGTGCAACAATGCGTGCGCACATACCAGCCGGTCAACCGAAGGGCCGCTGGTCGACAGAGCCACTCCCGAGGAGCCCCCGCGTGACCGTCACCACGACCTCCGCCTCCCGTGCGGCACAGATCCTGTCCCGGCCGACCGTGATCAACGGCCTGACCGTTCCCAACCGCATCGCGATGGCGCCGATGACGCGTATGTTCTCGCCGGGTGGCGTCCCCGGTGAGGACGTCGTGTCGTACTACGCCCGTCGCGCCGCCGCGGGCGTGGGGCTCATCGTCACCGAGGGCACCTACGTCGGCCACGAGTCCGCCGGGCAGAGCAGCCGGGTGCCGCGGTTCCACGGTGAGGAGCAGCTCGCGGGCTGGGCGAAGGTCGCCGAGGCCGTGCACGCGGCGGGTGGCACGATCGTGCCGCAGCTGTGGCACATCGGCATGGTCCGCAAGCAGGGCCAGCCGCCCTTCGCGGACGCACCCGCCGTCGGCCCCTCCGGCCTCCGCATCGGCGACACCGAGGTCACCGGCAAGGCGATGACCCAGAGCGACCTGGACGACGTCATCGGCGCGTTCGCCCAGGCCGCCGCGGACGCCGAGCGCATCGGCTTCGACGGCGTGGAGATCCACGGCGCCCACGGCTACCTCGTCGACCAGTTCCTCTGGGCGGGCACCAACCGCCGCACGGACGCGTACGGCGGTGACCCGGTGGCCCGTACGAAGTTCGCCGCGGAGATCGTCGCCGCCGTACGCGAGAAGGTCTCCGCGACCTTCCCGGTCATCTTCCGCTACTCCCAGTGGAAGCAGGAGGCCTACGACGCCCGGCTCGCCGAGACCCCGGAGGAGCTGGAGGCCATCCTCGCCCCGCTCGCCGCGGCCGGCGTCGACGCCTTCCACGCCTCCACCCGCCGCTACTGGATCCCGGAGTTCGACGGCTCCGACCTCAACCTGGCCGGCTGGACGAAGAAGCTCACCGGCAAGCCGGCCATCACCGTCGGCTCGGTCGGCCTCGACGGCGACTTCATCGGCGCCTTCATGGGCGAGGGCTCCATAGTCAAGGGCATCGACGACCTCCTGGACCGCCTGGAGCGCGACGAGTTCGACATGGTGGCCGTCGGCCGCGCCCTGCTCCAGGACCCGGAGTGGGCGGCGAAGGTGCTGGACGGACGGTTCGGGGAGCTGGCGGCGTACGACGCGGAGTCGCTGAAGACCCTGAGCTGAGCGGCAACTCGGGGCTAGTGTCCGGGAGATGAGGATCCTTCATCTCTCGGACACGCACATCGAGCGCACCGACGCCCCCAACAAGAACGGCGTCAACGCCACCGATTCACTGCGCCTGATGCTCGCCGAGCTGGGGCATCAACGGAACGTCGACGCGGTGGTCGTCACCGGAGACATCGCCGACGACGGGGCCGTGGAGGCGTATACGGCCGTACGCGAGCTGGTGGGCGAGTTCGCGCGGCGGCTGGGGGCGCCGGTGTTCTACACGACCGGCAACCACGACGAGCGGGACGCCTTCGGGAAGGTGCTGGGGAGCGGGCACCCGGAACCGGAGCTGGTCCTGGACTCCGAGGCGTCGGAGCGGGCCGCGGTGAGCACGGTCGGCGGATGGCGCTTCGTGACGCTGGACTCGCTGGTTCCGGGGAAGGTGTACGGCGAGCTGAGTCGGCGTCAACTGGGGTGGCTCCGTGAGGTGTTGAGTCAGGGGCAGAGTCCTGGTCAGCCGGAGCGGGGGACCGTCCTCGCCTTCCATCACCCGCCGATCAGCCTCGACATCTCGGCGACCCAGCCGCACTTCGGGCTGCGCAACCCGGGGGAGCTGGCGGAGGCGATCCGGGGGAGTGACGTACGGGTCGTGCTGACCGGTCATTACCACCTCCAGCTCTTCGGGCTGCTGGAGTCGGTGCCGGTGTGGGTCACTCCGGGTGTGGTCAGCCGCGTCGACCTGACGGCCGCGCCCGGGACGGAGCGCGCGGTGCGCGGGGCGTCGGCGTCGCTGGTGGAGCTGGGCGCGGCGACGGGGCCGATGTTCCATACCTTCCATGCGCGGGACCCTCGGGCGCACGAGACGGTGTACGAGCTGGACGAGGAGCAGGTGCGGGCGTTCGTGGAGCGGGAGGCGTGACCACGTGACCTGCATCGGGTGAGTGAGTCAATCAACTGACTTAAGGTGGCCTCGGTCCTCGCTGCCGGATACGGCCTCAACATCGTCCTGATGTCCGAGGTCTGGCACTTCACGTCCACGGCGAGTGCCGTCGCGGGCGTGATCCTCGCCCAGATGACGACGAACCTCGGCGGTTACGCCCTCCCGTCCGAGAACGCCTTCAAGGTGGTCCTGGCCGTGGGGCAGGTGGGGGCGACGGCGAAGTCGTGAGGGCGGACTGGCTCCTACAGGTTGCCCAGCGGCTCGATGTCGACCTTCACCGGCGTGCCCCAGACGCGCAGCACCTCGTAGTCGGTGAACTCGTGCACGAGGCGGTAGGCCATGGCGGGGCGTGGGCCGCGGCGCTGGGCGGCGATATACAGCTCGGCCTCGCGGCGGTCGCGGCGCGGGGTGCCGCACAGCTGCCACTCCTGGCCGTTCCACAGCTCCGGCAGCCAGCGCTGCTGGGGCTGGGGGCGGTCGCCCCGGACGCCGTAGCGGGAGGGGGCGGTGTGCTCGGGGGCGCGGGGGACGTCGGGGGCCGGGCCGTTGAACTCGGAGCGGCGGGCCGCTCGGCGGCGGGTCTCGCAGAGCAGGCAGAGGTCGGGGGCGGCGGTGTCGACCGGGCCGTTGGGGTGCTCCGGGCAGCGGGTGGTGGGGGCGGCGCCGGTGACGCTCTCGTCGAGGAGGTCGAGGGCACGGCGGAGGTCGGCCTTGACCTCGTGGAGTTTGCCGTCCGGGGTGGTGGCCGTGAGGGACTCGCCGTGTTCGCCGAGGAGGCGGAGGGCTCGGCCCAAGGCGGTGAGCTGGGCATGGTTCATGGGGTGGCTCCGGGGGCTTGCGGGGGGGGCCTGGTCAGGTGGTGCGGTAGACCTTCAGCATGCACATGGAGGGTCCGCTGCCTCCAACCGGGCCATGTGGAGTTCCTCGGTATCCACAGTGAAGCCGAGAGGCTCGGGGAGTTCCACCGGGGCTCCCCAGGGGTGGGAGACGACCGTTGGTAGCGGGCGTCCTTGGGTTCGCTGTACGGATCTCGTAGGTCAAGCCCCCGCCAGGTGTTGTGAGCACCTGGCGGGGGCTGTTCGTTATTCGGGCGAACGCTCCAAGTCAACTCGCGGCAACCATTCCTTGCAAAGAGGGCTCGGGCTGGCCGCTTGAGCTTCGGGCCGGAGGTATCGGGGCGTCAGCCCATGCTCTTCGCGCCGTCCAGGGACTCGCGGATGATGTCGGCGTGGCCCGCGTGCTGGGCCGTCTCGGCGGTGATGTGCAGCAGTACCCTGCGGGCCGACCATTGAGCCTCAGCCTCGAACCACGGGGCCTTGGGCAGCGGGTGGGCGGCGTTCAGGTCGGGCAGGGTCGCGACCAGCTCGTCGGTGCGGCGGGCCACTTCCTCGTACTCGGCCAGCACGCCGGCCAGTGTCTCGCCGGGCAGCATCCGGAACTCGTCGGCGCGCTTCGCGAAGTCGGCCTCGGTCATGGCGGTGAAGTCGGGCATCGTCGACGGGCCGTGCTGGATGAAGGCCGCCCAGCCCCGTTCCACCGACGTGACGTGTTTGATCAGGCCGCCGAGACACAGTTCGCTGACGGTGGTCCGCTCGCCGGCCTGCTCGTCGGTGAGGTCGCGGGTGGTGAAGCGCAGGAAGTGCCGCTGGTTGGCCAGCGCCGCCAGCAGGTCGGCGCGCTCGTCGGTGGCGGTGGCAGGGGTGTGCGTGGTCTCAGTCATGACGGCCACGCTAGAAGGCAATGAGGTCAGATCCTGACCGCTTTGACGAAGGCCGACCAAGCCGATGCTCGGAATACGAGCTTCGGGCCGTGGGGGGTCTTGGAGTCGCGGACGGGGACGAGGGTGGGGACGTCGTGGGTGACTTCGAGGCAGTCGTTGCCGCCCCCGCCGCTATAGCTCGACTTGTGCCACACGGCCGTGCTCAGGTCGTAGTCAGGGATGTTCCTCATAGGCGTAATCCTGCGCCACCGCCTCGATCAAGGCTAGGGACTTCTCCGGCGAAAGTGCGGAGGCTGTGAGGAGCTCGAAGGTGAACCTCAGCTGGGCGACGGTGGCAGGGTCGTCCTCCAGTCGTCCGGTGCCTGGCCCCTCGAAGTAGACCAGCGGAGGGGCGTCCGCGAAGTCCATCAGCTTCAGTGAGCCCTCCATCGCCTTGTGCGCTCCCGCGCTGAAGGGCAGCACCTGCGCAAGGACCCGGCTCCGGCGGGCCAGACCGGCGAGGTGGCGCAAGGCCTCCGCCATTACCGCCCGTCCGCCGATCTCCCGGCGCAGTGCCGCCTCGTCAAGTACCACCCACAACAACGGGCTTGTTGGATTGTCGAGTAGGCGCGTCCGAGCAATCCGGCCTTCCACCCACTCGTCGATGGTTTCCTGCGGTGCCGTCGGGTCGTATGCGCGGTTCACGGCTTGTGCGTACGCCGGCGTCTGCAGCAGCCCGGGGATCAGCAGCGGCGCGTACTGCCTGATCGCCGTCGCTTGAGCCTCGGCCTCCGCCGCCTCCGCGAAGTGCTCCGGATACTTGGACTTGTTCGCTGCCTTGCAGTTCCGTACGAAGAAACCGTTCGTGCCCAGCACCTCGTCGGCCAGTGGTGCCATGTCGGGCCGCAAGCGCCGGGTGCCGGCCTCCAGTTGGCCGATGAACGCGCCGCTGACGAACAGCTTCAGGCCCAGGGCCTCCTGGCTCAGGCCCTTCTTCTCGCGCGCGTGGCGCAACTCCGCGCCCAGCAGCGCGCGCGGCGACGACGACGGATCGAGATCCTTCGGTGCTGGCATGTGCGACTCCCGGTCCACCAGACGAGGTTGTTGGGGCGCCCCGTATGGCCAGGTTAGGTGCGTGACCGCCACGCTGTGTGGTGAATCGCGAACTCTGCGTGGAGAGGTGAAGTCAACGTGCGGTCGACCGAAGAAGTCGTGGTGTCCCTGCGGGAGGCGCTCAGGGGAGTGGGCGTCGTACTGCCCTCCCTGTGTGTGGATCCGGTCACCGGGGCCGGAGACGAGCCGTTCGCTCTCGTCCAGCTCGGGCGCTGCAATGTCCGCACCGCGGAGCGGCTCGCGGCGGTGCTGCGGGGTGAGCCGGTGGAACCCGCGCCGACGAAGGAGGAGCTGTTGGCGCGGGTTCGGGAGGTCAACCGGGAGGGGAGACTGCCGCGTTAGGCGGCCTCGGAGGCGCGGTTCAGGCGGTCGTACTGCTCCTGGGTGAGGTGGACGGCGTTCGCGCCGAGGTTCTCCTCCAGGTGCGCGATGCTCGTCGTCCCCGGGATCGGGAGGATCACCGGGGAGTGGGCGAGGAGCCAGGCCAGGACGACCTGCGTGGGGGTGGCGTCGAGCTCCTTCGCCACCGCCGCGATCTCCGACCTCGCCCCCGACTGCCCCGCCGCCACCGGCCGCCACGGCAGGAAGGCGATGCCCGCCGCCTCGCAGGCCTTGAGTACGGGTTCGTGCTCGCGGTCGAGGAGGTTGTAGCGGTTCTGGACGCTCGCGATGTCGACGACGCTCCGGGCCTCCGCGAGCTCGGCGGCCGTGACCTCGGACAGGCCGATGCGGCCCACCTTGCCTTCGTCACGCAGGTCGCGGAGCGCGCCGAGCTGGTCGGGGAGGGGTACGGCCGGGTCGAGGCGGTGGAGTTGGAGCAGTTCGATGCGGTCGAGGCGGAGGCGGCGCAGGGCCTCGTCGACCTGGGCGCGGAGGTCGGCCGGCTCGCCCGCGTGTCGCCAGCCCTCGCCGGACGTGGTCCGGCGGATACCCACCTTCGTGGCGATCAGGACGTCGGCGGGGTAGGGGTGCAGCGCCTCGGCCAGCAGGTCCTCGTTCGCTCCCCAGCCGTACAAGTGCGCCGTGTCGATCAGTGTGACGCCCAGTTCGACGGCGCGTCGGGCGACCGCGAGGCAGGCGGCGCGGGCCTCGGGGGTGTCCGGCCGCAGGTGCATCGCGCCGAATCCGAGCCGTCGTACTTCCAGGTCGCCGCCGATGCGGAATGTCGTCGGTGCCGTCATATAGCCACGCTAACAGGGGAGTTGGCGGAACGGCCGTGCCTGAGCCGTGGCTGAGAAGCTCCTGCCCCTTCGTCGAAAAGGTCAGGTAGCCGCCGCAAGGGCGGCGCGCAGGTGGCCGCCGGTCTCTTCCAGGAGGCGGGCGGCCGTGGGGCCGTCCACCTCGCCCAGCAGGATCAGGATCGCCGTCTTCACCTCGCCGCCCGCCTCGGTCAGGGCCCGCTCGATGTCGGCCTCGTCCGCGCCCGTGGCCAGCGCGACGATGCGGCGGGAGCGGGCCCTCAGCTTGTCGTTGGAGGCGCGGACGTCGACCATCAGGTTCCCGTAGGTCTTGCCCAGGCGGATCATCGTGATCGTCGACAGCATGTTGAGGACCAGCTTCTGGGCCGTGCCCGCCTTCAGGCGCGTGGAGCCGGTCAGCAGTTCCGGGCCCACGACGATCTCGATGCCGTGCTCGGCGGCCGCCGTCAGCGCGCTGTCCGGGTTGCAGGACAGGCCGATCGTCAACGCGCCCCGCCCACGGGCGTGCTCGACCGCGCCGATCGCGTACGGGGTGCGCCCGGAGGCCGAGATGCCGACCACCGTGTCGGTGGCGGTGAGCGCGAGGGCATCGAGGTCGGCGCGGGCCAGGTCCTTGGAGTCCTCGGCGCCCTCGACCGAGGTGACCATCGCTTTTGGGCCGCCCGCGATGAGCCCGACGACCTGGGTGGGGTCGGTGTTGAAGGTGGGCGGACATTCGGAGGCGTCGAGCACGCCCAGGCGACCGGCCGTACCCGCACCGGCGTAGATGAGGCGCCCGCCCTGCGCCATCCGGGTGGCGGTGGCGTCGATGGCGGCGGCGATCTCGGGGAGGCGCGACGCGACGGCGGTGGGTACGGCCGCGTCCTCGCCGTTCATGAGACGGGCGATGTCGAGGGTGGGGAGCCGGTCGATGTCGGCGAGTTCGGGCCGGAAGGCCTCGGTGGTCAGGGAGTCCAACTCGGCGCGGACATCACGGGGGTTGGATGTCGAGGTCATGAGAGACGGCTCTTTCTGAAGTGCGGTGCGCTGTCTGACCTGGAGGGGCGCGGGACTGTATCGATATGCGGCTCCGCCGCGTGGGCGCGCCAAGCCACATCCTGCCCGCAGATACCCACAAGCGGTCTGGCCTACGGTCTACCGGCGATGCCGATGCGCCAGCGCCTCATAGGACGCGGCCAACGCAGGCGCCGCACTCTCATAAGTCCGCTGAGCAACCCCCACGAACAGGCAGTCCACCACCAGCAGCTGACTGGTCCGGGACGACATCGCCGCGGGACGCAATTCACTCTCCCGAGCCGTCGACGTCGTAAGAATGTGATCGGCGTACTGAGCAACCGCCCCGTCCGGCCGCCCGGTGATGGCAACCGTCGTGGCCCCATGCTCGAAAGCCACCCGCAGCGGCTCGATGACATCGCCCGTCGACCCGGAATGCGTAATGGCGATCGCCACGTCACCCGCACGGAGCTGCACGGCGTTCGTCACGGCGAGGTGCGGATCGCTGTGCGCGTGGGCTATCAGCCCTATGCGCAGGAGCTTCTGCGCGAGGTCCTGCGCGACCAGCCCGGACGCCCCGACGCCGTACACGTCGATGCGGCGGGCCGCGGCGGCGGCCGACACCGCCGCTCCCAGCTGGGCCGTGTCGAGGCCGGCGGCCGTGTCGGCGAGGGTCTGCTGCTCGTCGTAGGCGAGTTTCGCCACCACGTCGGCGATGGGGTCGTCCACCGCGATGTCGGTCGTTATGGCGGGGGCGCGGCCCGACTGCTGCTGGGCGGCGAGGCCGGCGAGGGCGAGGCGCAGGTCGCGGTAGCCGGGGTAGCCGAGGAGGCGGGCGGTGCGTACGACCGTCGCCTCGCTGGTGCCGGTGAGTTCGGCGAGGCCGGTGACCGTGAGGGCCGCGCAGCCCGCCGGGTCGCCCGCGACCGCTTCGGCGACGCGCTGCATGGAGCGGGTCATCGACGGGGCGAGTGTGCGCACCTTGGCCGCGAGGGCGGCGGGGGCGGGCGGGGGACCACTGTCGAAACTTTCCTTCACTCTCCGGGGCACATGTGAAAGATATTTTCGGCTCGGCGTCTCGGTCAAGAGTGCGCACAATAGGTGCATGGAACCCATCGGTCCGCTGGAGCAGGCGCTGCACGCCGCCCGCGCCCTCGTGCTCGCCGACCTGGTCGCGGGCAAGGTCGCCGAGGCGGACGTCGTGTCGCTGGTCGAGGAGTCGGTCGTACAACGGCGCTGGTGGGTGGAGCAGTGGCCGGAGGGCGCGGCGTACGTGGCCGGGCTGGTCGCCCAGGACGTACAGGACGCGCTGCTGGAACGGCACGGCCGCTGGCCGCTGTGCCCGGTGTGCGGCACCGGTGACCCGCATGCGCTGGATGTCGAGCCGGAGTTGGGGCCCGATCCGCACTGGGTGTGCCACCAGGCCGGGGTGAAGGTCGCGGCGGTCGGATCGCTGGGGTCGGCCGGCCCGGGCGGGGCGCCGTCCTCGTGAGACGCGTGACGTCGTGACGATCTACATAGACCCGCCGACCTGGCCGGGGCACGGGCGCATGTGGTCGCACCTCGTGAGCGACGTGTCGTACGACGAACTGCACGCGTTCGCCGAGGAGTTGGGCGTGCCGCGGCGTGCCTTCGAGCGAGATCACTACGACATCCCGTCGCATCGGTACGCCGATGTGGTGCGCGCGGGTGCCGTGGAGGTCAGCAGTCGTGAGGTGGTGCGGTTGCTGACGGCGGCGGGGTTGCGGAGGCCGAAGGGGCGGGCGATCGGCTAGCGCCCCCTCGGCCTCGGGTGGAGTGCTCCCGGCTAGGCGAACTGTCCGGGCCGGTAGTCGCCCGCGGGCTGCTGGATGAGGACGTTCATCCGGTTGAAGGCGTTGATGAGGGCGATCAGGGCCACGAGGGCGGCGAGCTGCTCCTCGTCGTAGTGCTTGGCGGCGTTCTCCCAGGCCTCGTCCGAGACCCCGCCGGCCGCGTCCGCGATGCGGGTGCCCTGTTCCGTCAGCTCCAGGGCGGCGCGCTCGGCCTCGGTGAAGACGGTGGCCTCCCGCCAGGCGGCGACCAGGTTGAGGCGCAGCCAGTCCTCACCGGCGGCGACGGCGTCCTTGCTGTGCATGTCGGTGCAGAAGCCGCAGCCGTTGATCTGGCTGGCGCGGAGTGTCACCAGGTGCTGGGTCGCGAGGGGCAGTGGCGAGTCCTGCACCACCTTCCCCGCCGAGACGATGTGCTTCACGAACTTGCCCATGGTCGGAATCTCGAAGGCGTTCAGACGGGCGCTCATGGCCAACTCCTCTGCCGTTTCGGTGGTTACACAGCTATGACGGAACGGCGAGGCGCGATGTGACATGAGCGAATGTGGCGTGGGTCACCCCCTGCCGTGCTCGGCTCGTCGCATGGGGTACCAGGTGTCTTCGGTCGGCCGAGGCGGGTCGGACAGGTTCCAGCTCCATGAGAGCGTCGGCGTGATGCGCAGATAGTGACCGGGACCCACCATGCCGACCCGCTCCACGGGGCCGTCCGCGACGCCGTAGACCCGGATGCCACGGGCGACGAACGGCTCGATGGAGAGCAGGTCGTCCACGACGAACGCCACCTTGTCGCGGCCGTGCGCGACATTGCGGAACTTGCGGGTGCCGAGCACCTGCGCGCCGGAGCCGCCGACCCAGAAGTGGGTCCCGTCGAACTCCAGGGCCACCGGGACCACGTCGGGCTGCTCGTCCGCGCAGAGGCTGGCGAGGCGGGCGAGCGGGTTCGTGGTGAGGTAGGCGATCTCCTCGTCGGTGAACGACATGGCGGCTCCCTGCGGCGGTGCGGGTCGGCTCCGCCCCAGGCTAGGCCGCCGTGGGCCGCCCCCTGCGGACGTACAGCCGGAGCGTCGGGTCCATGTCGGGCCCCTCCTGCACCGCCCGCTCCTCCTCGACCGTCGCCCGCACATACCCGGCGCGCGAGGCCACGCCCTGTGACGGGCGGTTGTCGGCCTCGACGGTGGCGCAGAGGAGTTGTACGTCGTCACGGGCCAGGGCCCACTCCGAGAGCGCGGCCAGCGCCTCGCTGGCGTAGCCGCGGCCGCGGGCGCCCTCCACGAGGTCGTAGCCGACCTCCGCCCGGCCCTCCTCGTCGGGGACGCCGTGGAAGCCCATGCCGCCGACCGCGAGGTCGTCCTCCTTGCGGACGAGGACGAACAGGCCGAACTCGGGTCGGTGCACGCCTGTCTCGTAGGCCTTCATCGTCATCCCGGCCGCTTCCCGCGTCCCCTCGAAGGGGCCGCCCACGACCCAGGTGAACCCGCCGTCGCCGCCCGCGCTCAGGTCGGCCGCGGCCGCGGGGGTGACGCCCTGGAGGGTCAGGCGCTCGGTGGGGATGACGAGGTTGTTGTGCCAGCGCCACTCGGTGACCGGCGCGCGGCCGGGCAGGTCGCCGCGGCCGGTGGCCCACAGCAGGGTGCGCCAGTGGTCGGGGCCGGGCTGGACGTGCGGGAAGATCCGGGTGAGGACGAACTCGGGGAGTTCGGCGGGGGGTTCGTACGTCAGGCCCAGGCCTTCGGCGATGTCGTGCGTGTGGAGGAGGACCTCCGCGATGCCCATCGCGGCGAAGCCCTCGCGGTTCGCGCTGCGGAAGGGGTACGGGTGGAAGGCGCGCACCTCGGGAGGTGTGGTGCGGATGGTGGCGGTGAGGATGGCGCCGGTCGTCTCGATGACCTGCAGCAGGCCCTCGTTGTCGGTGCCGTCGTCGAGGGTGATGTCGAACGGGACGTAGTCGTCCTGCGCACGTCCGGCCAGGTTGGCGGCGTAGGCGATGAGGTCTTCGGCGATATGGAACGCGGTGGCGTGGCAGTCCCACTCCAGCCGCCCGGCACTGACGGCCGTCCAGTCCCGGTCCACCGCCGTTCGCAGCAGTGCCACGCAGCCGGCCACGGCCTGTTGTACGCGTTCCCCGCTTATGTCTCGCATGCCGTGCAGGCTACGGCGGCGGGCTGGTCAGAGCGACAGCATTTCCAGCTCGGAGGAGAGGTTGTAGCGGGCGGTGGCCTCCCACTTCTCCTTCCCGTACGGCGTGCTGAAAAGGCTTGGCAGCGCCAGGAGTTGGCGCAGGATCGCGGCCCGGCCCTCGCGGAAGGCGTCGTTCGGGACGAAGTGGTACTCCTCGCGGACGGCGGCCGTGTAGGCGGCGTACGCGGAGGGCGGGGCGGCGAGGATCGCGAGGTCCGCGTCGCAGAGGACCTGGCCGTCGCGGTCGTCCGGTGCCGGGGCGTGGGTGGTGGTGAGGCGGACGAGGCGGGCCACCTCGGCGGTCCGCTCCGCGGGGACGCCGGCTTCCGGGAGGGCGCGTTCGGCGAGGCGGGCGGAGCGCTCCTCGTTCTCCGAGCGGTCGGGGAGGTACACGGCGTCGTGGAACCAGGCGGCGAGGCGTACGACGTCCGGGTCGTCGGCGTGGTCGGCCAGCTCGTCGATGTGGTCCAGGACCGCGGTGAGGTGGGTGAGCGTGTGGTAGTGGCGCTGCGGTTCCTGCCAGCGGGTGAGGAGGTTGTCGGCGTACGGGGTCGGATCGGGGTTGGTGGCGGGGGCGCGGGTCGCGTCGAGGGCTTGGGCGAAGCGGGTGCGGAGGGTGTCGAGATCGGCCATGGCGTCATTGTGGCGGGTGTGTCGGCGATCTCCCGGGCACGCGTCCGGCCGCCTAGCGTGGACGCCATGACTTCTGCTGACGTGCACGACGTACGGGATCCCGAGCTGCCGGGGCGGTTGCTGGTCGTCGAGCGGGATGCGCTGGTTCCGCTGTTGCGGGGGAGGCCGGACGCCGACTTCGCGCTGCCGACGCGCGCGTGTCCGGGGTGGTCGGTGCGGGATGTGCTGGCGCACTGTTCGGCCGCGTTGATGCGGGTGGTGGAGAACCGTTTCGAGGAGGGCGTCTTCTCGCCCGAGTCCAACGAGCGGGACATCGCCGAGCGGGCCGACTGGACCGACGCGCAGGTCGTCGACGAGCTGGAGCGCGGGATGACCGAGGCGGGGCCGGTGATCGCCAAGGCCGGCGGGGCGCTGGACGGCGTCGCGTTGGGCGAGTGGGTGCACGCCGGGGACGTACGGGAGGTGCTCGGGGAGCCGGGGGCGTACGCGGGGGCCGGGCTGCCCGACGCGCTCCGGCTGCTCGCGTGGCTGACCCGCGAGCGGCGGCACGTCCCGCTGCATGCCGACCTGGACGACGTCGACGAGCCCCTGCGCCTGGGGGAGGCGGCGGCTCCCCGCCCACCGGCGCGGTACATCGGGGACGCCGCCACACTCGTACGGCTGTATGCGGGGCGGCCGGTGGAAGGGGTGGCGTATGAGCTGGCGGGGGTTGAGGCGGGGGAGCTGAACATCTTCGCGTGACGGGCAGGCGTACCCTGGATTGGACTAGACCTGTAGTCGTCCAGTAGTCGCCGTCGAATGCCGAGGAATGGGGTCCCATGAGCAAGCGTGCAGTCCTGGAGGTGATCGCTCTCGGCGTCGAGGACGCGGTCGCCGCCCAGGCCGGGGGTGCGGATCGGCTCGAACTGGTCACCGACATGGCGGCCGACGGACTCACCCCGTCCGTCGAGACCTTCGCCGGGATTCGTGCCGCCGTCGACATCGATCTGCGCGTGATGCTCAGGCCGGCCGGCGGGTTCGCGGTGGGGGACCACCTCGAACGGCTCGTGCGGACGGCCCGGGAGATGCGGGATGCCGGGGCCGACGCGTTCGTGCTCGGGTTCCTCGATGCCGACGGCGGGGTGGACCTCCCGGCCGTCGAGCGGATCGTGGGCGAGCTGGACGGGTGCCGGTGGACCTTCCATCGGGCCATCGACCGGGTTGCCGACCGGGACGCCCTGCGCAAGCAACTGGACGGGATGCCGGGGCTGGACACGTATCTCACGGCCGGGTCGGCGGGCGGGGTGGACGACGGGCTTCCCACGCTGGTCGCCGAGGCGGCGAGGAGCGGGGACGCCGGGTACGAGCAACAGCTGCTGGTCGGGGGTGGTCTGCGCTTGGACCATGTACCGCAGCTGAGGGCCGCGGGCATCGACGCGTTCCACATCGGTGGGGCGGCTCGTCCCGATGGGTGGGGGAGGCCGGTTTCGGCCGACGCGGTCGCTTCGTGGCGGGCCGTGGTCGACGCGGCCATGTGAGTGCCGCGAGGGGGTGCCTCAGGGGGTGGGGAGCAGACACAGGGACGTGGCGCCGTCCTCGCTGTACTCCGGGTGGGCCACGTAGGCCACGTAATCCCCCGCCTCCGGGCACGAGCCGTTCGCGGGCTTCTCGACCTTGAGCTCCGCCTCCGAGGAACCGCAGTCCACGGGCCGGAGATCCTGCTCCGGCCACGTGGCGTCGTTGCGGGCGCACGAGCCCACCGTGAGGGTCGGGCGGGCGTCACCGCCGTCGCCCGACCCGACCAGCCAGCCGGTGAGCACGAGCACCGGAAATGCCACCATCACCAGGCCGAGCAGACACAGCGGGATCAGGGCCAACACCCCCGCCGGCCGCCGGAACACCGGCTTGCCCGGGTCCAGCGGTGGCCGGAAGCCGGTGGTGGCCGGTTCGGGGATGCGGCGGATGCCGGACAGGGCGCTGAGGTTGGCCAGCAGGGTGACGGGCGTGATGAGCAGCGACAGCGGGCCCCACCAGCCGAGCACCATCGTGTCCGCCTGCATGTCCCGGAAGCTCGCCAGCGCGCAGGTGCGGCAGAACAGTCCCTCGCGCTTCAGGAACCGCATGATCACGAGCATCCCCTGGTGCCCGCGGACCGTCACCGGCGCGGCGGGTGCCGCCCCGCACATCTGGCAGGCCGCCACCGGCACGGGGCCGCCACCGCCGTACTGCTGCGGCCAGGCGGGGGCGGGCTGGTACGGCCCCGGTGCCGGCTGATACGCGGAGTGCGAGGGCGGCGGAGTACTCAACGGGGGCCTTTCTGAGGGGACATGCCAGAACGGCACAGCACCTTACTCGGCCAACTGCGGTGGCAGCGGCGCCGCGTGTGTCACGATCAGCCCCGAGACCGCTCGGGTCAGGGCCACGTACAGACGTCGCAACCCCGTCCGCTCGTCCGGCTCGCCGTCCACCACCGCCTGTGGCTCGTCCAGGACGACGTAGTCGTACTCCAGGCCCTTCGCGAGCGACGCCGGGACCAGCGTCAGGCGGGTCTGCCGGGTCGTCTCCTCGCCCGGCGCCAGGTACGTGATCCCCGCCTCCGCCAGTGCCTCCGACAGGGCCGGGATCCGGGCGTCCGCGGCGATCAGGCCGATCGAGCCCTCGTAGCGCAGCAACTCCTCGCACGCGGCGACGACTTCGGCGGTCTCCGGCACTCCGCGGACCTCGAAGAATCCCGGGTTCTCACGGATCGATGCCACCGGCGTCAGGCCCGGCGCGATGGACGGGAGGAGACGGGAGGCGTACGTGATGACGTCCGTCGGGACGCGGAAGCCGGCCGTCAGCTCCTCGATCACCCCCTCCGACTTGCCGAGATGCACCAGCGCCTCGTCCCAACTCCGCGTCGCCCAGGGAGTCGTACCCTGCGCCAGGTCACCGAGGACCGTCGCCGAACCGGTCGTACAGCGGCGGCCCACCGCCCGGTACTGCATGGGGGACAGGTCCTGCGCCTCGTCGAGGACGACATGTCCGAGGGAGGGCGTGCGCGCGACGACGTCGTTCGCCTCGTCGATCAGCACGGCGTCGGCGAGGGACCACTTGGCGGCCTTGACGCTCCGCGCCGGCTTCGCCCACAGGATCGTCTTCTGCTCGTCCTCGCTCAGCAGCCCCTGAGCCTGTACGGCGAGGAAGTCCGCGTCCGAGAGCAGGCGCAGGACGAGTTTCGCCGGGTCGACCGGCGGCCAGATCGCCTTGACGGCGGCCTTCACCGCGCTGTTGCGGGCCACCGCGTCCTGCACCCGGTCGTCCGGCGCCTCGCCCGACCGCTCCATCTGCACCAGCACGGCGTGCGCGATGCGCTGCGGGAGGGCCTCGCGGGCGGCGCCGTAGCGGATGTCGCGGGCCAGCAACTCGCGGACGATCTCCTCGACTTCGTACGCCGGGACGCGCCACCTACGCGACCCGCGTACGACGACCACCGCCTCCGTCGGCATGGTCACATGCGAGTAGACGGCGCGCCGCAGCACCTCCGCCATCCTCGCGTCGCCCTTGACGACCGCGGCCGCCGCGTCGTCGGTGCCGCGCACCTCGACGTGGGCGACGAGGTCGTCGACCGTCGCCTGACGGACAGCCAACTCGCCCAGCGCCGGGAGCACTTGCTCGATGTAGTGCAGGAAGGACTTGTTCGGCCCGATGACGAGGGTGCCGGTGCGGGCGAGCCGCTCGCGGTGGGCGTACAGCAGATACGCCACCCGGTGCAGGCCGACGGCCGTCTTCCCGGTGCCCGGGCCGCCCTGCACGCACACGGTTCCGCCGAGCCCGGAGCGTACGATCTCGTCCTGCTCGGGCTGGATCGTCGCCACGATGTCGCGCATCGGGCCGACACGCGGGCGCTCGATCTCCTGCTGGAGCAGCTTGCTGGTCTTCGCCGCCTCCGCCGGGTCGGAGAGGTGTTCGTCCTCGTACGCCGTGAGCTCGCCGCCCGTGTAACCGAAGCGGCGGCGCAGCCCGATGTCCATCGGGTCCTTCTTGGACGCCCGGTAGAAGGGCTGGGACACCGGCGCCCGCCAGTCGATGACCATCGGGTCGCCCTCGGCATCGTGCACATGCCGACGCCCGATGTAGAAGCGCTCGCCCTGCGCGCCTTCCGCCTCCTCGGCGCCGGGCGCGTGCAGATAGTCGAGCCGGCCGAAGAACAGCGGGGTGTCGCTGAGGTCGGCCAGGGCCTTGATGCGCAAGTCGATCTGGTGGGCGAGGACTTCGGCATTGACCCAGTTCGCGGTCACGTCGCTGATGTCGAGCGACTCGACGTCCTCCCGCATGGCACGCAGGGCGGCACGGGAGGAGGCGAGGTGGGAGCGCTCTCGGAAGAGCGGATCGAGCGGGTCGAGGGGGTCGTCGACGGGCGTGGCCAAGGGGGTGCCTCCGGAGGGACCTACAGGTAGGTGAGCGCAGGTAGGTGATCGAGAGAGCCGACCGGTTTCCGTCCGGGCGGCGGCACTCCGCGGGGGGAGGCGGGCAAGAGCGGAGATCTTAGGCGAGCGGGGAAGGCGAACGCCACCGAATATTGCACCCGCCGGCCGCCATGGTTCCCGGCTCGGGCCCCCGTCCGCCAGCCGCCATGGTTCCCGGCCCGGATCTCGTTCCGCTGGCCGCTGCGGATTCTGCCGAGGGTTCCGGTCCGGTGGGCGCCGCGGATTCCGCCACGGGTCCTGGTCCGCGGACCGCCACGGGTCCCGGTCCGCTGACCGCCACGGGTCCCGGTCCGCTGCCCGTCCTGGTTCCCGGCCCGGATTCCGCCACGGATCTCGGTCCGCTGCCCGCCGCGGAGCCCGCCCAGGGCTCCGGCCCGGATCCGTCCCCTAGGGGACACCGCCCTCCCCCTGAGGGGCGGCAGTCCGTCCGGAGGTGTACGTGGGCAGTAGGCGGCTTCGCCCCGCAGGCCGATGTGGTCTTTATGTCCGCGAATCCATCATGGAGACATGAGCGCAGCAACCATCAACCCAGCCCCCGTGGGTCCCCGCGGAGCGACAGCGCTCCAGGGGAGTCACCACCGTCATCGCATCGGCGAAGCCCTGCGTGCCGTCAAGGTGTTCGCAGGTGCGGCCTTCGACGTGATCATCCTCGGCGAGTACGGCGAGGAGGCGGGCGTCCGCCGCAAGTGACCGTCTAGGGTCACCGCGTGACCCGCCGATCACGCACCGAAATCTACCGATCGCTCACCGCAACACCCTTTGTCCTACTGATCGTTTCCGGCCTCTCCCTGACGGCCTTCACGGCCCTCTGCCTCCACCAGCGCATCCCGATGGCCGACGCGCTGGTCTACCGGGCGGAAGGACAGGCGGTCCTGCGCGGCGGCGACGACCTCTACGGCTTCACCGTCACCGAGTGGCAGCTCCCCGCCACCTACCCGCCCTTCGCGGCCCTCCTCTTCGTCCCGGCGGCGCTGCTCCCGGTGCCGGCCCTCAAAGCGACCTTCCTGGCGGGCAACGCGCTCCTGCTCGCCGTACTCGTTCATCTCTCCGCCCGGCTGTCGGGCCTGGCGAGGATCCGCCTCCCGCGCCGAACAACCCTCTGCGCCGCCACGGCGGCGGCCCTCTGGCTGGAGCCGGTCTTCCAGACGCTCCTCTTCGGCCAGATCAACCTCGCCCTGGCCTGCCTGATCCTCTGGGACCTCACCCGGCCGTCGGGCGCCCGCTTCAAGGGCGCCGCCGTGGGCGTCGCGGCCGGGATCAAGCTGACGCCGGCGATCTTCATCGCGTACCTGCTGCTGCGCGGGCGACACCGCGAGGCCGGGACGGCGACGGCGGCGTGCGTCGGGACGGTCGTGCTCGGCGCCCTCGCCCTCCCCTCCGCGAGCCTCGACTTCTGGACCCGGCGCCTCTACGAGACGGACCGCGTGGGCAAGGCCTGGATCGTCGACAACCAGTCGTTGCAGGGGCTGATCGCCCGCGCCCTCGGCGACCCGGCACCGGGCCCGGCGGCCTGGGCGCTGCCGTGCGCGGCGGTCGCGCTCACCGGCCTGTGGCTGGCCGCACGCGCCGTCGAGGAGCGGCACGCGATCCTCCTGACGGCGTTCACGGCGCTGCTGGTCTCACCGATCAGCTGGTCCCACCACTGGGTGTGGTGCGTCCCGCTGATCGCCGTACTGCTGGCAGAGGGCCGTACGCGTACGGCCGCGCTCGTGGCCCTCGTGTTCACTGCCCGCACGATGTGGCTGCTGCCGCACGACGGGGACCTGGACCTGCAACTGCCCTGGTGGCAGCAGCCGTTGGCGTCGCCGTACGCCCTCCTGGTGCCGGCCCTGCTCTTTGCATATGACAGTATGATCATTCGCAATTTGAGCAGTTCAAGCAATCGAGCAAATCGAGCAAACGGGGAAGCACTATGCGTTTCGCGTCGCTTCGCAAGGCGGCCGCCGGCCTGACCGCCGCCACCACCCTCGCCCTGGGCGCCACCCTCCTGGCCGCGCCCAGCGCCTCCGCCGTCGGGTCCTCCGCCTGCACCAAGAACATCAAGGACGCGACCTGGTCCATCACGCGCTGGGGCGACACCATCATGCGCAACGGCCCGGCCGAGAGCTACAGGAAGAACAAGGGCCTCTTCACCGGGGACACCGTCCGCGTGTACTGCCGGGCGTACAACAAGAAGACCGCCACCTTCTGGTACTACGGCAAGAACGGCAACACCAAGGGCTGGGTCGACGAGTACGCCTTCTAGGACACGGGCACCGTGTCCGACTAACGGCCCTCGGTGAGGATGTCGTCCGCGTCCATGATCCGGTACGCATACCCCTGCTCCGCCAGGAAGCGCTGGCGGTGGGCGGCGAAGTCCTGGTCGATCGTGTCGCGGGCGACGACCGAGTAGAAGTGGGCCTGGTGCCCGTCGGCCTTGGGTCGCAGGACCCGGCCGAGGCGCTGGGCCTCCTCCTGGCGGGAGCCGAAGGTGCCGGAGACCTGGATGGCGACGGTCGCCTCCGGCAGGTCGATGGAGAAGTTGGCGACCTTGGACACCACGAGGACGCTGATCTCGCCCTGCCGGAAGGCGTCGAAGAGCTTCTCGCGCTGGGCGTTGGAGGTCTCGCCCTTGATGACCGGGGCGTCGAGGTGCTCGCCCAGTTCGTCGAGCTGGTCGATGTACTGGCCGATGACCAGGATCTGCTGCCCGGCGAAACGCCGGACGATGGCCTCCGTGACCTTCCGCTTGGTGTCGGTCGTCGCGCAGAAGCGGTACTTCTCCTCCTGCTCGGCGGTGGCGTACGCGAGCCGCTCGGAGTCCGTCAGATTGACCCGCACCTCCACACAGTCCGCGGGCGCGATGTAACCCTGCGCCTCGATCTCCTTCCAGGGCGCGTCGAACCGCTTGGGACCGATGAGCGAGAAGACGTCGGACTCGCGCCCGTCCTCCCGCACGAGGGTCGCGGTGAGCCCGAGCCGCCGCCGGGCCTGGAGATCGGCGGTGAACTTGAAGACCGGCGCCGGCAGCAGATGCACCTCGTCGTAGACGATCAGACCCCAGTCCCGGGAGTCGAACAGCTCCAGGTGCGGATAGACACCCTTCCGCTTGGTGGTGAGCACCTGGTACGTGGCGATGGTGACGGGCCGGATCTCCTTGCGCGTCCCGCTGTACTCACCGATCTCGTCCTCGGTCAGTGACGTCCGCTTCACCAGCTCGTGCTTCCACTGCCGGGCGGAGACGGTGTTGGTGACGAGGATGAGCGTCGTCGACTTGGCCTGAGCCATGGACCCGGCGCCGACCAGGGTCTTGCCCGCCCCGCACGGCAGGACCACGACCCCACTGCCGCCGTGCCAGAAGTTCTCGACGGCCTGCTTCTGATACGGGCGCAGCGCCCACCCGTCCTCGGCCAGCTCGATCGGATGCGCCTCGCCGTCGACGTACCCCGCGAGGTCCTCGGCGGGCCAGCCCAGCTTCAGCAGGGTCTGCTTAATCTGCCCCCGCTCGGAGGGATGGACGACGACGGTGTCCGGGTCGATACGGGCGCCGACGAGGGGCGCGATCCGCTTGGAGCGGAGCACCTCCTCCAGGACCGGCCGGTCGGTGGACGTCAGGACCAGGCCGTGGGCCGGGTGCTTGCTCAGGGTCAGGCGGCCGTACCGGTCCATCGTCTCGGCGATGTCGACCAGCAGCGCGTGCGGCACCGGATACCGGCTGTACTGCACCAGCGCGTCCACGACCTGCTCGGCGTCGTGCCCCGCCGCGCGCGCGTTCCACAGCCCGAGCGGCGTCACCCGGTACGTGTGGATGTGCTCCGGCGCCCGCTCCAGCTCCGCGAACGGCGCGATGGCCCGACGGCAGTCGTCGGCCTGCTCGTGGTCGACTTCCAGGAGCAGGGTCTTGTCGGACTGGACGATCAGTGGACCATTCACGCGCGGCAACCTTTCCGTACGGCCGGACGGCGCGACCAAACGTCCAGTGTGCCTGATCGTCGCCCGGGCCGGGGCGGTCGGCGTCGGTCGGCGTCTGCGGTCCTACAGGATGTCTATTCAGTCCTGTGGGTGGTTCGGTTGAGCTGTTCGGCGGCCGTTTCCGAAGAATGGCGGATCGTGACGACGACGACAATCGGTTACGCCCTGTTCGCCACCCGCTGGCTGCAAGCCCCGCTGTACGTCGGCCTGGTGGCCGCCCAGGGCGTGTACGTCTACAAATTCTTCTACGAGCTGTGGACCTTAATCGTCAGGTGCGTGAGCGGGCAGGCGACCGAGACGTATGTGATGCTCGCGGTGCTCAAGCTGGTCGATGTCGTCATGATCGCCAATCTGCTGATCATGGTGATCGTCGGAGGCTATGAGACGTTCGTCTCGCGCATCGGCCTGCAGGGCCACCGTGACCAGCCCGAATGGCTCTCGCACGTCAACTCCAACGTGCTGAAGGTGAAGCTCGCCACCGCCATCGTGGGCATCTCCTCGGTCCATCTGCTGCAGATGTTCGTGGATGTGCACCACACCTCACAGCACTCACTGCTGTGGGGCACGGTGATCCACATGGCGTTCATCGCCTCGGCGGCGATCCTGGCGTACATGTCGGGGCCGATGGCCGCCTACCGGGCCGATCACGCACTGCACCAGGAGAGCGGGGGGCAGGGAGCCGACGGGGTGTCGTCGTCGTCCGCGCCGTCCGCGCCGTCCGCGGCATCTTCGGAAGCGGCGACCGCCGTGCGTTCCGTGCCGATCCCGGCCCAGGCAGCCGCCCCACACGCCGCCGACGCCGGCGCCGAGGCCCGTGTCCTGGCCGCCGGGTTCCCCGCCCGCAAGCTCCTGGAGGACTTCGACGAGGCGCACCCGCGCACCTTCGACCGGGAGGCCGTGGCCCGGCTCGGCAAGCTGGACTTCGTCGCCGCCCGCCGGAACGTGCTGTTCGTCGGCCCGCCCGGCACCGGCAAGACGCATCTGGCCGTCGGCCTCGGCGTGCGCGCCTGCCAGGCCGGCCACTCGGTGCGGTTCGCGACGGCCGCGGAGTGGGCCGCCCGGCTGGCCGGCGCACAGGACGCCGGCCGGCTCGCCGAGGAGCTCACCGCGCTCGACGACCACGCCCTGCTGATCGTCGACGAGGTCGGCTACACCCCCTTCGACGCGGAGACCGCAGCCCTCTTCTTCCAACTGGTCGCGCACCGCTACGAACGGGCCTCGCTGATCGTGACCAGCGACCGTCCGCTGGGCCGCTGGGACGAGATCTTCGGCGGCCCCTCCGCGTTGGCGATGGTGGACCGGCTGGCCCACCACGCCGAGCTCGTACGGATCGACGGCGACAGCTACCGGATGCGCCGGGCTACTTCAGGATGGGCAGACCGAAGTTGTTGATCAACGGTCCCTCGATGCTGATGCCTTCGGTGATCAGGGACTCCGTGCCGGCCGCCGCCGGGACAGGCAGCGGCAGGGCGGGGGCGGGGGCCGCGGCGGCGAGTACGCCGACGAGGACGGTGGCGGCGATGGTGGCGAGGCGGGCGAGGGTGGGACGCATGGGTGCTGGTGAGCCTTTCTGACGCCGGGACGGGAAGGGGCGGGTGGCTGACGCCGCGACGGGACACGTGGTGAGCCGGACGGGCCGGGCCCCGCGGTACGGGGGCCGGCCCGGCGCGTGCGCGGACGGGGTCAGATCGGGATCTCGACCACCGCGCCGGCGATGTCGACGGCGACCGCTGCGGCCTGGGTGGCGAAGGCTCCGATCATGGTGGCGGTGGCGGTCAGCACGGTGGCGATGCGGCGCGCAGTGCGCATGGGACAACTACCTCTCTGTTGCGCTCACTTGAGAGCGTGATCAGGACACCCGGTGGCTGCCCCGCGCCCCGTGCCGCGATGCGGAAAGGCCCGCAAGGTCCCTCAAGAGTTGGAAGAGCCCGGCGTGGCGTGCATGGAACGCCGGGTACACCCGAACGAGTCAGACCTGGTCGTCCGCCAGCTCCGCCACCCCCGTGATCCGGTGCAGCGGATACGTCCGTACCTCGTCCGCGGTGTGGTCGTACGCCGTCACGAAGCCGCCCTCGACCCGCACCGGGGCGATGACCCGTTGGCTCGCGGTGCCCTCGGCGTTGACGTAGCCGATCCACAGGGACTCGCCGGTCAGGACGGCGGCCTGCATGGTGGCGAGGGTCTCGGCGGAGGTCGTGCGGGGCAGGTCGCCGCCGGTCACCGGAGCCGCGGTCGCACTCGGCCTGCGCGGGGTCGTGGAGGCGAGGTCGCCCGCGCGGATGGCGCGGATCGCGGCCGCCAGCAGGGTGGCGTCCGGTGTCGGCGGGCCGTCGGGGACCGGCTCGGGGGCCGTACGTGGTGGGGTGCGGTGGGCGTCGGCGCGGGTGATCAGGACGTCGCCCTCCGCCGACTCGGCGGCCGGGGCGAAGCCCATCGCGCGCAGGCCGTCGAGCAGTGTCGCCGGGTCCGCCCGGGTGGCGAGCACCGTCGGAGCCAGGCGGCGCAGGTGCAGCCCGGCGGCCCGCTTGTCGGCGAGGATCTCGTTCAGCAGCGCGTCGTCGTCGCAGCGGACGTACGCCGAAGCGGCGCCCACCCGCAGATGGCCGTGCTTACGGGCCACGTCGTCGATCAGGTACGCCAACGGCTGCGGCACCGGCGTACGGGAGTGCTCGGCCAGGAAGGCGTGCAGGTCGGAGGCGCTTCGGCCGGCGTCGAGAGCGCGGCGTACCGAGCCGGGGGTGAAGCGGTAGACCGTCGCGCCGCCCTTGGACTCCACGTCCGCGAGCACGCCCAGCATCTCGGCGAGCGGGCGCCGCAGCGGGCCGGGGGCCACGGCCGTGAGGTCGGCCTGGAGGAGGACGTGGTCGAGCGGCTCGGGGAGGAGGGGGGCGAGGAGACGGGCGGCGGCTGCGGAGGCGACGGTCTGCTCGGCGGGGGAGAGGGGCTCGGGGGGTGCGGTCGGACGGTGGTGGTGCACGGGGAGTTTGTCGCCGGGGCCGACCGGCTCCCCGGCGGCCGGCTCCGGCAGCCGCGCGCCCAGCAACGCCCGCCCCTGCGCCGACAGCGCCCCCCGCCCCGTCACCCCCAGCAGCTCCGCCTCGGTCAGCGTCCACCGGGCGAGGCGGCCGCGCAGGTCGTCGTCCTGCTGGGGCCCGCGCAAGGGCCGCTCCCAGCGCAGCCGCGCCAGCACCGACTCGGCGGACGGGGACGCCCCCTCCGGCAGCCCGGCGAGCAGGGTCAGCACCCGGTGCCGTACCTCCGGCGCGGCCGAGCGGTCCAGGCCCGGGCCCAGCGCCGACAACGTACGGTCCTTCGCGTCCCGCCCCCCGACCACACCCGCCGTACGCGTCGCCGTCAGCCACGCCTCCGCCAGCCGCACCCAGCGCTGCGCCGGGGGCTGCTCCAGCCACTCGTCGTAGGCGGGCGTCGCCGCGTACCGCTCGTCGGCCTCGCCGTCGGAGGCCAGCAGCCCCGCGGCGTAGGCGAGCTCGACCCAGAACGCGGCCATGGGCTCGGAGACATCGAGCGCGACCGCGGTCCGCTTGAGGTCCCGCACGCTCAGGCCGCCCGCCCGCAACACGGTCGGCCCGCCCTCGTCCCAGTCCTTCAGCAGTTCCTCGACGGTCGCAAGCGCCGTGTACGCCTGCCCGGCCGCGGTCGAGTCCACCATCTGTGGACGGTGCGTCGCGGTCGCCTCGACGGGCGGCGGCAGCGGCTCGGTGGTGCGGTGCGCACGGCCGGCCCGCAGATGCAGGGCCACCTCGCGGGGGAGTACGACCGTGCCGGGCGCCGTCGGGAGGAGCAGGCCGCGGTCCAGCAGCCAGCGCAGGTGGGACGCGGGGTCGGCGCTGACCTGGCCGTACGGCGGCCCCCAGACCAGGCGCGTGAGGACCTCCCGGGACTCCTCCGGAGCGTCGGCGAGCAGGGCCGCCATGCGCCGCCGGTCGGTGAACAGGGCGGTGAGCGACGACACGGCGGACACGGCGTCGTGCGTCGAGGGCAGCCCGGCCGCCGTGACGATCTCCTGGATACGGCCCGGCGACATGCCCGCGGTGGCTTCCTGCACGGTCGGGCCCAGCCCGGTGGGGGACGGGTGCTGTGGCGAGGGCGCCAGCAGCTCACGTGCCGTACGGACGAGTCGCAGCCGGTCGTCGGAGCCCCACACCAGGGCCTGGTCGCGCAGAGTCCCCAGGGCGTGCGGAAGCGCGCCGGCGACGCTCGGATCGCCTTCGTCACCCGCCATCAACGCGAGCAGTTCGTCGTACGTCGCCGGATCCGCCGCCACGGCCAGCGCCTGAGCCGTCTGCAGCGCGAAGCGGTCCAGCCGCTCCAGGGCGCGCACCACGGAGGCCCGCGTCCCGGCGCGGGTCGCCAGCTGCGTGAGGTCGGTCGGGACGGGGGTGATGAGGTCGGGGCGGCTGCGCAGGAGCACGGCCAGGGAGGCGTCGTCCCGCGCACGGAGGGCTTCCGCGAGGGAACGGGGCGGTGTAGCCGGGTCGCTCATCCGACCCACGGTAGCGGGTGGGGCGACGGGGCAGGGGGTGTGCCGGACGCCTGAAACGCCGTCCGACGGCGAACGGAACGTTTCGCAGATGGCCCCCGGATGAACATCGTCCGGAGGATTCCCGCGCCTCTGGCAACACCGCGCACCCACTGGTCACCCTGGGCTCCCTGCCAACTGCTTCACGGCTCAAGGGAATCGGGGGATCCTGCGGTGGGCGAACAGATCGAGCGGTGGATCGCGATCCTCAGTCTCGGGTTTCCCGTGGTGGCGTTCCTGTGGGAGTTCGCCATCGTCGGCCGCAAGCGGCTCGGCTACCGGGTGCAGATGGACACCCTGGCCGCGGACGCCGCCGACAAGCCGTATGCCGACGTACTGGGGGACATGCGGCACGACGGCCACCAGCTCAAGGACCCCTCGTTCGTCCTGCTGCGCATCGAGAACGCCGGGTCGGCCAAGATCGTCTCCGAGGACTACCTGGCCGACCCCGCCGACCCCTACGGCATCAAGGTCACCTTCCGGAACCGCCGGGTCGCGGCCGTGGTCCTCACCGATCCGAGCAACAACGCGCTCCGGGACTTCTTCTTCGAGGAGGTGACGGAAGGCGACAACCTTCGCATCGTCGCCAAACCTGGCTTCCGCCGGAGCAACAACGTGCAGGACCGCACGGGCACCATCCGGCTGCCGAAGGTGACCCTGCCCCGGGGCGCCGAGTACAAGGTGCTCGTCGTACTGGAACGCTGGCCCGACGACCACAGCACCGACAACTTCCCGGACCCAGTCGTCCAGGGGACCGACGGGCACGACCGCTGGTACGACCCGCTGGTGCGGTTCTTCCGGCTGAAGGCGACCAGGACCGAGAGCCATGTCTTCGCGTCCCGCCCCGCCTGGTGGGCCATCTGGATCCTGATCGCGGCCGTCGTCGTCCAGGCCTCCTTCACGCTCTTCTTCCGCAGCGACCGACGGCCCCCGCTGGACTGCGTCGGCGGCACCCTCCACCTGCACGGCTCCACCGCCTTCGCGCCCGCGGTACGGGCCGCCGCACACGACTACCTCAAGCGGTGCGAGGGCGCGGATGTGCACATCCCGCTCGCGGACGACACCTTCAAGGGCAGCACCGACGGCGTCACCGACCTGGACAAGGCCGGAAAGGACGCCGGCATCCCGGTCGGCGAGGGCCTCGGCGACCACATCGCCTTCACCGACGGCATGGCCTCCGACGGCCACCCCCGGCTGATCCCCCGACCCGTCGCGCTGTCCGTCTTCACCCTCGTCGTCAACAAGGACGCGGGCGTGCAGAACCTGAGTCTCGCCCAGATCCGCGAGATCTTCGCCGGCCGGATCCAGAACTGGTCCGAGGTCGGCGGCAACGACGTGCCCGTCCACCTCGTCAACCGCGACCCCGGCTCGGGCACCCGCAGCGCCCTCGTCGGCAAGGTCCTGGGCGGCAAGGAACCGCCCCAGTTCACCGAGACCGACTGCGCCGCCCTCAACCCGAAACGGTACGGCCGCTGCGAGGTCACCAGCACGGACACCATGCTGAACACCGCCGCCGCGACCCCCGGCGCCATCGGCTACAGCGAGACCAGCGGCGTCAACGGACACAAGGCGGCAGACGGACTCGTCAAAGTGACGATCGACGGCCGGGAACCGACGGCGGAGGGCGTCGAGGACACCGACTACCCCTACTGGCAGACCGAGTTCGCCTACACCTACGGCGAGGCTCCGGCCGGCTCCGTCGCCGCGGCCTTCCTCAACTTCCTCACCCAGCAGAGCGGCCGCGACATCCTCCGCGACCACGGCCACGGCCTCTGCTCCGAGGTCCAGAACTCGGGGGAGTGCCGCCCCCTCTGACGCCCCACCCACTGGTCCGCCCCAGCCCACCCACTGGTCCGACCCAGCCCACCCACCCTGTACTGCGCTAACGTCGTCCCCCCGGGTATCCAACGCACCCACCCCGGAGGGGACTTCGTGGGGATCGAGAGCGACCAGGTCGTCTACGAGTATCTGAGCCGCGTCGGCGATGTGGCTCAGCAGCGGCAGTTGCCGTCGGCCACCCGCATGCGCCTGGTCAACGAGCTGCGCGGCGAGATCGACCGGCGGCGCGCGAAGGCCCCCGTCGACAGCCCCGCCGCCGTCCGCCGCATCATCGCCCGCCTCGGCACCCCGGACGAGGTCGTCACGGCCGCCGGAGGCAATGCCGCCCCCACGCCCCAGGCGCCGGTCACCTCCGTGCCCGCCCAGCCGGACAGCCGGGAGAGCCGGGCCGACGAGGAACGGCCCAAGGGGCTGCGCCGTATCGTGCCGCGCCCGCGCCCCGCCGAGACACCGGCGGTACCCGACGCCGCGCCCCCGCCGCCCCACCTCGCCGGCACGGCGGACCTGGGCGGCAGCGCGACCCAGCCCGACTGGTGGCGGGTGGACAGCAGCCCCTTCGGCCCCGGCGAGGACGTCCCGGGATTCGTCGGCGGCGTCGAGATCCCGGAGATGCTCCGCCGCCCGCCTTCGCCGGAGGAGACGCGGCTCAAGAAGAAGGAGCCCGCCGAGGACGTGGCCCCGGCTGCCATCGAGCAGGCCGACGCCCCGGAGGCGGCCCCCCGTCGCCGCCGCCTCCTGCCGCGCCGCCCGACCCTCCCCACCGGCCGCTGGAGCAACCCCCTGCTCCTGCTCGCCGCCGCCCTCCTCGTCGCCGGCGCCGTCCTCGGCAACCTCATCGCCCTGCTCCTCGGCTGGCTCATCGCCTGGGGCTCGCGACGGTTGTCGGACGCCGAGACCAAGTGGGCGGTCGTGATCCTGCCCGGCCTCTCCCTCACGGCAGGCGTGGTCTGGCTATGGGGCCGCACGGAGGGCCGCTGGGGCACCGCCATCGCCGAGGGCCAGATGAACGCCGCGCTCAGCGAGACCTGGCCCTGGGTGCTGCGGGGGGCGGCGGTGACATCGGCGCTGTTCATCGTCTGGCGTTCACAGAAACGCCCTTAGGGGCGCGGGGCTGTATCGATATGCGGCTCCGCCGCGTGGGCGCGACAAGCCCCCACGCACCCGCAGCCGCCACACAACGAGTAGGGCCGAGCTACTGGGCACAATGACCCATATGGCTTCCATAACCGTCGGCTTCGATCTCGACATGACCCTCATAGACTCCCGCCCCGGCATCCACGCCTGCTACACGGCGCTGGCGGAGCGGACCGGGACCCACATCGACGCCGACCTGGCGATCACGCGGCTCGGCCCACCGCTGGAGGACGAGCTGATCAACTGGTTCCCGGCGGAGCAGCTCGCGGCGACAGCCGACCTCTACCGCGAGATGTACCCGGCGATAGCCATCACCGCAACGCCGGCACTCCCCGGCGCCGACAAAGCCATCGCCGCCGTACGCGCCGCAGGCTGTCGCGCGATCGTCGTCACCGCCAAGTACGAGCCGAACGCCAAGCTGCACCTGGAACACCTCGGCATCGAACCGGACGCGGTCATCGGCAACCTCTGGGCCGAGCAGAAGGCCGATGCCCTGCGCGAGTACGCGGCGAGCGTCTACGTCGGCGACCACCAGGGAGACATCCGCGCCGCCCGCGCGGCCGACGCCCTGTCCGTCACCGTGGCGACCGGACCGTACGGTGCCGATGAACTCGGCGCGCTCGGCGCGGACGTCGTGCTCACGGACCTGACCGAGTTCCCGGCCTGGCTCGCGGGCTACCTCGACGGGACGCCGCGCGCCTGACGCCGCCCCGCCCCGATTCCGCGGAGCACCCCCGCGCCGGCGATGAGGAATCCGACGCCCATGAGCATGCTCAGTCCGAACATGTACGTCGGAAATGGCGTCGTACCGAGCAGGAACGGGGCCACAGTGACCAGAGTGGCCACGGCACCGATGAAGAACACGACCGCACCGGCACGGATCAGTCGGTCACCGGGGGCGGCGGAATTCGTTTGGGTTTTGTCGCGCACCGGACCAGGGTAGTTCCCTGCGCGAAGGAACAACCGGGCGACGTCTTGTCACCGGCCCCCGGAGCATTAGCCTTGGTAGCGGCGGGTCATGGTCGACCCGCTGTAGTGCTATCAAGAGCCGTTTTCAGAAGCAGTTTTCCGACGAGTACGAGGACGAGGACAGACGTGCCTACCGGCAAGGTCAAGTGGTTCAACAGCGAGAAGGGCTTCGGCTTTCTCTCCCGCGACGACGGCGGTGACGTCTTCGTCCATTCCTCGGTCCTCCCCGCCGGAGTCGAGACACTCAAGCCGGGCCAGCGCGTCGAGTTCGGCGTGGTCGCCGGCCAGCGCGGCGACCAGGCGCTCTCGGTCACGGTGCTGGATCCGACCCCCTCGGTCGCGGCCGCCACCCGCAAGAAGCCGGACGAACTGGCGTCCATCGTCCAGGACCTGACGACCCTCCTGGAGAACATCACGCCGATGCTGGAGCGAGGCCGCTACCCCGAGAAGACCGCCGGCAAGAAGATCGCCGGCCTGCTGCGGGCGGTCGCCGACCAGCTCGACGTATAGGGACTCAGACGTGTAGGAGCTCGGACGTATAGGGGCTCAACGGACTCAACGGACTTACGGGAAGTCCAGCACAGCACGGCCGAGGGGCGGCACCAGCCCCTCGGCCGCCGCGCGTGTGAGCAGTCCCCGCACCGCCGCATAGCCGTCCTCGCCGAGGTCGGCGGTGAACTCGTTGACGTACAGGCCGATGTGCTGGTCGGCGACGGTCGGGTCCATCTCCTGGGCGTGCTCCATGACGTAGGCGCGGGAGGCCTCGGGGTCGTCCCAGGCGGCCCGTACGGAGGTGCGGATCGAGTCGGCGAGCAGGGTCAGCGTGGCCGCGCCCAGGGACCTCTTCGCGATGATCGCGCCCAGCGGGATGGGCAGCCCGGTGGTGGCCTCCCAGTGCTCGCCCATGTCCGCGAGCTTGTGCAGCCCGTAGTTCTGGTACGTGAAGCGCGCCTCGTGGATGACGAGCCCCGCGTCGACCTTCCCGTCCCGCACGGCGGGCATGATCTCGTGGAACGGCATGACCACGATCTCGCCGACCCCGCCCGGGAGCGTGTCCGCCGCCCAGAGGCGGAACAGCAGGTACGCCGTCGACTTCTCGCTCGGTACGGCCACCGTACGGCCGGTGAGATCCACGCCCGCCTCCCGCGTCAGCACCAGCGGGCCGCACCCCCGGCCCAGCGCGCCGCCGCAGGGCAGCAGGGCGTACTCGCCGAGGACGTACGGCAGCACGGCGTACGACACCTTCAGCACGTCGAACTCGCCGCGCTCGGCCATGCCGTTGGTGATGTCGATGTCGGCGAAGGTGACGTCGAGGGCGGGGGCGCCGGGGACGCGGTCGTGGGCGAGGGCGTCGAAGACGAAGGTGTCGTTCGGGCAGGGGGAGTACGCGATCCGCAAGGGCTGTCGCTGCTGCTCACCGGTCATGCGGGTGCCAACCTTCCAGGACGGGTGCGAGCTTCCCGAAGGCCTCGGTGAGGGCCGCCAGCGCGTCGCCGATGCGCCAGGCGGCGCGGTCGCGCGGGCCGACGGGGTTGGAGACCGCGCGCAGCTCCAGCACGGGCGTGCGGTGCGCGGCCGCGGCCTCGGCGACGCCGAAGCCCTCCATGGCCTCCGCGAGGGCGGTGGGGTGGCGTTCGCGCAGCTCGGCGGCGCGGACGGCGGTGCCGGTCACCGTGGAGACGGTGAGGATCGCGCCGGGGCGCGCGCCGGTGGCGGTCGCCACCTCTCGTACGAGTGCTTCGGGAGGACGGTGGGTGACGGTGCCGAAGCCCAGCTCGGTGACGGGCAGGAAGCCGTCGGGGGTCTGCGCGCCCAGGTCGGCGACGGTGATCTCGTCGGCGACGACGAGGGCGCCGACCGGGGCGTGGGGCGCGAAGCCGCCCGCGATGCCGGCCGAGACGACCAGGCCGTAGGGGGCGCCTTCGAGGGCGGCCGTGGTGAGGGCCGTGGCGGTGGAGGCTGCGGCGAGGGCGGGGCCCACGCCGGCGGCGATCACGTCGACGCCGGGTGCCTCGAGCGCCTGGGCCACCGCGTCCCGCTCAGCGGGGACCGCGGTGGCCACCAGGACACGTACGGCAGACGTGGTCAGCTGTCCTTCTTGAGCTTGAAGGACCACAGACCCGTCACGTCCTGCTCACCCTCCTTGATCGACACCAGCGTGGAGTCGCCGCTGGCGCCGTACTGGGCGTTGAAGAACACGCTGCCCGGGATGGTGCGGTAGGTCTTCTTGCTGGAGTCGGTGAGCGGCTGACCGTTCATGAGGACGGTCCAGCCCTCTTCCGCGATCTCCGGGTCGACCCCGAAGCGCACGGTCTCGTCGGGGTCCACCTTGATGGACTTGATGCCCTTGTCCTTCAGGCACTTGGCCAGGTCCGCGGTCTTCAGGGCGTCGCCCTCACCACCGCAGGTGGCCTCCGCGTTGACGGAGGAGGTGCCGACGGTGATCGTCGCCATCGGCGTCGGCTTGTCGCAGGCCGACAGGACGAGCAGTCCGGCGGAAACGGCGCCGGCGGCGGCGAGCGCGCGGCGGCGTCGCACAACGGAATGCATCGAGGTCATGGGCGAAGGCTATCGGGCCCATGTGACGCTCTCTCCATGTGGGGGCGGCGTGCCGTACGTCACGGGGACGGCATGCCGTACGTCACGGGGGCGGGGCGAGCGCGTCAGGTCACCCGCGGCCGTGCGTGGCCGCCGCGCCGCGCCGAGCCGATCAGGCCCTTGATCGTGGTCAGCCAGCCAGTGGCGACGATCGCCGCGCCGACCAGCAGGCCCAGGGAGCCCCTCAGCGGCAGCACGATGCCGACCGCGCCGCCGAGCACCCAGGACACCTGCAGCAGCGTCTCGGAGCGCGCGAACGCCGACGTACGGACCAGTTCGGGCACGTCCCGCTGGATCAGCGCGTCCAGCGACAGCTTGGCCAGCGCCTGCGCGAAGCCCGCGGTCGCCGCGAGGAACGCCACCAGGACCGCGCCGAAGAAGGCCGCGGCCGTGAGCGCCGCGAGCAGCACGAACCCCACCACCGTCACGATGATGATCTCGGGCGCCCGGGAGCGCAGCCACGCGCCCACCGCGGTACCGCACGCGTTCCCGACCCCGGCCGAGCCGGCCACTATGCCCAGCGACACGGCCGCGCTCTGCCCGGACATCGGGTGCTCGCGCAGCAGGAACGCGAGGAAGAAGATCAGGAAGCCGGACAGACAGCGCAGGGCGGCGTTGGCGCCGAGGGCGTGGGTGACGGCGATGCCGACCGTGCGCAGCCCGGGGCGCTTGACCGGCTTGAGGTGCGGCCCGTGCAGATGCTGCTCGTCGGCCGCGAGCAGCGCGGTGTCCTCGCCCTTGGCCGAGTCGACCTTCGGCGGCAGCGAGAACGACAGGAACGTACCGGCGATGAAGATCACGAATGCGCCGTACAGCGGATAGCGCGGCCCCAGCGCCTGGAGCCCCGCGCCTATGGGCGCCGCGATGCCGGTGGCGAGGAGGCCGCCGAGCGTGACCCGGGAATTGGCCTTCACCAGGGAGAAGGTGGGTGGCAGCAGCCGGGGCACCACGGCGCTTCTGACGACGCCGTAGGCCTTCGAGGCGACCAGTACCCCGAGCGCGGCCGGATACAGCTCGATGCTGCCGGTGACGACCGCCCCGGACAGGACCAGCGCGAGCATCGCCCGGGCGAACATGGCCCCCGCCATGGCGGCGCGGCGGCCATGCGGAACCCGGTCGAGGAGCGGGCCGATCACCGGCGCGAGGACGGTGAACGGCGCCATGGTGATGCCGA
The DNA here is from genome assembly GCF_052068475.1 of Streptomyces sp. SD31. Classification (NCBI taxonomy): domain Bacteria; kingdom Bacillati; phylum Actinomycetota; class Actinomycetes; order Kitasatosporales; family Streptomycetaceae; genus Streptomyces; species Streptomyces sp. SD31. Next base: position 113,839 of record NZ_JBQHCX010000014.1, read on the forward strand.
GGTACAGCGCGACCCGGCCGCGGGCCTCGTCGGTGGGGACGGAGAAGAACACGGTGGAGGCCAGGGCGACGGTGATCATCATGTCCCCGGCGCCGTTCACCCCGTGCAGTTCGATCAGCTTGCCGAGGCCGGACTCCCCGGCGCCGTGCGCGTGGGTCGCCTTGCGGATGCCGCGGGCGGTGCCGGTGAACGGGAAGTGCAGGGCACGGCCGACCGCACGGAAGGAGCCGCGCGTCCGGCCCGTTCCGCCACCTCGATTCCGGCCCCCCTTGGCCCCACCGACACCGGTGGCTCCTTGGGGCGGCTTCGCGGTTGCCACGACGCAATAGTGCCCCGAGATGGGGGTGGGTAGTGCGGTTACGGCGCGTATGGAGTGCACGGTCTCGGGTCGGCCGGGGGTGACCGACGGGTCGCGGGCCGGTCTCGGCACGGTTCCGAGCCGGTTCCGACCCGGTTCCGGCACCCGCCGCGCAGCGGTGAAAGGGCCGTCGGTGTAGGCCCAGCGCTCGCGAACAGGTAGCGTGCGTATCTCAGCCATCCCGCACAATGGATGACGTAGGTGCGCCCGAGCGCGATTCGGATGCGGACGTCGACGCGGCCCACTGGTCCGCTCCGTTCGCTCCACCGCCTCAAGGCACCGCACCCGAGAGACGGCGTAGGAGAGAAGCGATACCTGTGAGCGCAGCGACAACGCGAAGCCGCACCCCCGACCGTCTGTGCGCCGAGGCGGTCGACCTCGCCCGCACCGCAGCCGAGGAGGCCGCCGCGCCCGGCGTAGTGGGAGAGCACTCGGGCCTGCTCTCCGAAGGCGACCGCGTTGTCACGCACTTCTTCGAGTGCAAGGAACTCGGGTACCGCGGCTGGCGCTGGGCGGTGACGGTGGCGAGGGCGTCGCGCGCGAAGGTCGTGACGCTGGACGAGGTGGTGCTGCTGCCGGGTCCGGACGCGCTGTTGGCCCCCGAGTGGGTGCCGTGGAGCGAGCGCCTGCGCCCCGGCGACATGGGCCCCGGCGACCTCCTGCCCACGGACGCCGAGGACCTCCGCCTGGAGCCGGGCTTCTCCGGCGAGGACGAGCCGGTGCCGAGTTCGGTCGTCTCGGAGGAGATGGCGGAACTGGTGGAGGCGGAGGACGCCGAGGTCACGGCCGGCGCCCCCGCGAACCTTCTCGTCGCCCCCTCCCGTGGCTCCATCGCCGCGGTGGCGGAGGAACTGGGCATGCGCCGCGCCCGCGTCCTGTCCCGCTACGGCCTGCACATCGCCGCGGACCGCTGGGAGGAGGCGTACGGCGCGAAGACCCCCATGGCCCAGGCGGCCCCGGCGTCGTGTGTCACGTGTGGCTTCCTGGCGCCCATCGGCGGTTCGCTCGGCCAGGCCTTCGGAGTCTGCGCGAACGAGTTCTCCCCGGCGGACGGCCGGGTGGTGTCCCTGACGTACGGCTGCGGGGGCCACTCCGAGGCAGCGGTGATGCCGAAGCCACCGCGTCCGGCTCCGCCGGTGATCGACGAGACACGGGTGGACCCGTTCCCGCTGCGACCGGCGGCGGATTCGGGGTCGGTGTCGGTGACCGGGGACGAGGAGTCAGCGGAGCTGGGGCACTCTTAGCGGCGTCCGCTCCACCGACTGTGGCTGCTGGCTACTCGTCCCCGAAGATCTCTTCTGCTGTCGGGGCGATGACGGCGCGTCGGTGCCAGCGGCGTAGGGCGTCGGGGTCGTCGCAGCCGGTGATGCGTTCGCGGACGGCTTCGGGGACGTGGATGCCACGCACCTCCAGGGCGTCCAGGATGTCCTCGGCACGGCCTTCGATACGGCCTTCGTCCCGGATCTCTTCCGCGATGTAGGACTTGTAGAAGGAAAGGTCCACGGCCACCAGGTTCCTCCAGAGTTCCGCGGCCGGGCGCTTGCCCAAGCCTTGTGAGATGAGTTCGATGATCGGGGCTGCGATGGCCTGCGGGGTGTCCCGCAGCACGGTCGTCATTGCCTTCAGTATGGCCCCGACGTCCGGATTCTTGGCGTGAGTGATCGCGGACAGGGTGGCGAGCGCGAGGTCCTTGCGGACCTCGGCCGGGTCAGTGATCAGCGGCATGTTGTGCGGTCCCGCGACCAGTGGGCGCAGGGTGAGCACAGGCCACTGGCGAGGGCCGAAGTCGACCTCGCGGGCGGCCCATTCCGCGGTGGCGCGGTCCTGGCAGACGACCAGCAGTACCGGCTGCAGCCGGTACTTCGTGAGTAAGTACGAGGCGTAGTACGCCCAGCTCGCCGGCTTGTCCGGGTCCTTCTTGCCTTGGGCCTCGATCGCGAGGAGCAACGGCTCGTCGTCCTCCGTCTCCAACCGTACGAGTGTGTCCACACGGCGTTCGACCGGGCTGGTCTCGGTGAGGTCGCTGGGCAGGACGGTGACCGAGGTGGGTGGGGCGAAGTCGATGCCCAGCACCTCGGAGACCCCGGAGAAGAGCCCCGGATAGTCCTGGAAGATGCGGTGCATCGCCTCGTGGGACGAGCTGACCATGGTGCGGTTTCGGGCCTTTCGTCGGTGTGTTGTGACCTGGCTGGCGCTCAGGCGGCCGGTACGGGATCGGGGATACGGCAGTCGCGGCAGCGGCCGGGCAGCGGTGCGCGGAAGGCTCGGTCGCAGCGTTCGCAGGTCTGGAAGGGGTGCCGGTCGGGAGGCGGTGGTGCTGGGGCGCGGAACGGTGGCGGGGGCGGCAGCTGGGTGGTGAGGCGGTGGGCCAGGAGGGCTGCCGGGCGGCACAAGGGTCCGGGTGGCAGGTCGGTGATGCGGGTCGTGCCTTCGGGGAAGCGGGCGGTGAGGGTCTTGATGTCGACGCGGGCGCCTGCGGGGAGCGACTGGATGTAGACCGCAAGGCCGATCGCGAGGGCCGACAGCTCCGGGTGCTGGGCGAGGTGGTTGCCGATCACCGTGAAGCGGGTGGTGTGGCGGGTGTTCTCGTGGACCAGGCCGCCGCCGGAGTGAGGGTGCCGCTGGTTCGGGTTGTTGTTGGCGGCAAGGCGGGACTGGGCGTGCGGGGGCGCGCTAGGGTTTTGCGTATCCATCGGGAAGGTGCTTTCTTCCTTGGTGGTCAGGCCCTCGCACTGGGATTGCCGTCCCGGCGAGGGCCGTTGCATGTCTGAGGCATATTCGCGGTTGTTCTGCGGCGAGCGTAAGACAGGCAACCTGTCCCGAATCCAGCCGAGTTGGTGATGTTCACCCGGGTGGGTGAGTTTGAGCCGGGGGCGGGAGGGGTGGGGCTTGGTGAGGTGCTTTGACCTTTGTTTCTTGTTTGGGTTGATCGCTTGCGTCACCGAAGCGCGGGCTTCCGGGTTCCGGTGCGAGGTCGACTTCGGCCCAGACCGTCTTGCGTGGCGGCAGCCCCGGTGTGACGCCCCAGCGGTCGGCCAGGGTGGTCACGATGACCAGGCCTCGGCCCGACTCCGCTTCGGGGGTGGAGAGTTCGGTGCGCGGTAGCCGGTCGGCGCGTGTATCGGTCACCTCGATACGGACGGTGTCGCCGGCGGCGTGAATGAGGAGCCGGAAGTCCCGTCCGGGGGCTCTGCCGTGGGTGACCGCGTTGGCCGCCAGTTCCGCCACGATGTGCGCCGCCGGGTCCAATGGCAGGCCCCAGCTGCGGAGTTGCTCGGCCGTGAGCAGGCGGGCCAGACGGGCCCCGCGTGGGGTCGAGGACAGTCGCAGGCTGAAGCGGCGGGTAGGGGTGATGAGTTCGGCGGATTTCTGATTCACGTCACTCAGAGTTGCGGCGCGTGCTTACCGTGAACAGTGACTCAGCGGGTGCGTACGGTGACTGTCCGGAGCTTGTCCGGTCGTGTCCGGGCTGTCGGGGCGTTACGTATGGGTAGGGCGCTGCTGCACTGCGGCGGTACGACGGAGGGGTTCGGGATGTCGGTTGAGGCGGACGCGGGGCGGCTCAAGACGGAGGCGGACGAGCCGGGTTGGGAGGTGGATCCGGACGACGAGTGGGGTGTGGCGGTGATCGCGACCGTCGGACGACAGCTGAAGCTGCGGCGGGAGGCGGTGGGGATGCGGGCTGCCGAGTTCGGGAAGGCGGTCGGGTACGGGGAGGACCTGGTCTACAAGATCGAGGGTGGGAAGCGGATCCCGAGGCAGGAGTACCTGGACAGGGCCGACGAGGTGTTGGGGGCCGGGGGCTCATCTCGGCGGCGTGGGAGGACGTGAAGAAGGTCCGGTACCCGAAGAAGGTGCGGGCGCTGGGGGAGATGGAGGCCAAGGCGGTCGAGCTCCAGCTCTACGATCCGCTGAACGTCCACGGTCTGTTGCAGACGCCGGAGTACGCACGCGGGCTCCTCCTGATGCGGCGCCCGGCGTACACAGAGGACGAGGTGGAGCGGTTCATCGCGGCGCGCGTGGCCCGCAAGGCCGTGTTCGAGCGGGACCCCGCGCCTGAACTCAGCTTCGTCCTGGAGGAGTGGACGCTGCGGCGTCCACTCGGAGGCAGGATGGCGTTGCGTCGCCAGCTCGAACATCTACTGGAGGCGGGGAAGTCGCGGAACGTCGAGCTTCAGGTGATGCCGATGGATCGGGAGGAGCACGCCGGACTGGCCGGTGGAATCGAGGTGCTGAAGTTCGAGGATGGTTCGGCAGTGGGGCGTTCGCCAGCCATGGCCAACGGGCGCCCGGTCTCCGAACCCAAGCATCTCCGTATCCTTGAACTGAGGTATGGCATCATCCGGGCGCAGGCTCTCACACCACGTGAGTCGACTGCCTTCATCGAACAACTGCTGGGGGAAACATGATCCGCAACGCCTCGGCCGGGAACGCCTCCGAGCTGGTGTGGTTCAAGAGCAGCTACAGCAGCAGCAGCGAAGGCGACTCCTGCGTCGAGATCGCCGTAGCACCCCGCACCGTCCACGTCCGCGACTCCAAGTACTCCGAGACCGGTCCCCGACTCGCCCTCGGGCCGCAGGCATGGGTCGACTTCGTGTCGTATGCGACGCGATGAACTGCGTCAGCGGACGTACGTGATCGCCCCGACCAGGCACACCGGCAGGGTGAGGGCGAGCTGGAGGATCCAGGGGGTTCCAGGGCCCTCGCTGTCCGGCCTGCCGGGGTTTCCCGCTCGCCAGGTCATGAAGGTGCGCAGGGCCTTCCAGTGGCCCACGACGCAGAGGGCGCAGGCGAGGAGGACGGCGCTGTAGACGGGTAGCCACTCGGTGACGGACTCGTCGTAGACCGCGGCCAAGCCCAGAAGGACGAGGAACGTGAACGCGGGGCCCATGGAGACGAAGATCTTCTGGCGCCGGTTGACCATGCCAGGGAGCATCCCGGCGATGAAGGCGGCCGCGCTGAGCACTGCGAAGAGCCACCACAGCGGCGAGGTCTTGTCCGGCATCTTTACCCTTTCTTTGGCTCCTCATCGTAGGTAAGCGTGTGGTGGGCCCGCCGGAGGGGGGCACCCCGCGCTCCTCGGGGGGTACCGGGACCGGCTCGTCGTCGATCTCCGGATGCGTGCCGGGCCTGAGCCTGCTCGGGTGTCAGCGGGTTCATGGGCGTCTCGGCGAGGTTGTTCCACTGCTCGCAGTAGGTCCAGATCAAGGCTGATTCACTACGCCGCAGCGATCCTTTGGTGGATCAGTTCCAGCCATTGTCGGAGGGACATCCCTTCCGGTGGCAGAAGGTCGAGCCCCAACGCCGTGGTTGCCGTGTGGAGTTCCTGATCCGAGGACACCATCGTCAGAAGTTCGGTGATCTCCTGCGCTGCCTGTGCACGGTCTTCCGGTGCGGATTCGCTGACGTACTCATCGATAGCCTCCTCGGGAGAGTTATAGAATTCTGAGTAATTTTGGTGCAAGTAGCCGCCGAGGAATTGGCTCAAGTGGGGGAATCGCTCGTTCCATTCCCATGCATTCTGTGGGTTCATCTGGGGAACTCGTGACGGGTCTTGCAGGAACCGGTGGAGGTGGTCTCTGGCGATACGCAGGCAGTCCTCCACACTAGTGCCCATCGGCGGTCGGATGTGCTGTAGGTCCTCTACATCATCCGCGATCTCTTCGGAAAAGAGTCCGACGGAGAGTAGGTCGTCAATTTGATGGACGGCGATTGATGCGCGCGCAGGGTCCCGCGCAGCGATTCTGAGGTAAGAGGCCAGACCAGGGCCTGGGGTCTCTGTGGTGTCGGAGAATGTGAAGCCGGTGTTCGCGTAGGCTTCCAGCAGCTCGCTGAGTTCGTAGAATCGCTGCCCAGGTGGGAGTGCCTGACTCATCGCTTACTCCAAGAGTGGGTTTCAGGGGCGAGGGAACGAAGTGAGAACGCGGTATCCGGATACCGCCGACGGGTCGGCCTTGAGGACGACACGAACGCGGTTCACCCACTTTGTTGGCTGTCCGTGGGTGAAGTCGTACCGCGTGAGGTGGAGTCCTGTGGGTTCGTCAAACTTCGCTTCCAGTCGCAATGTTCCTTTCGCGCCGTTGGCCAGCCAAGCGGATATCTTCCGCTGATTTCGTTCGATCGTGAGAGTCTTGTCGGTGAAGCGTTGTGCCGCATCGACGTCAACGTAGCGTGAGTCTGCTTCAAGGCCAGGTTCTTCACGCAGACGCTTGCGCATGCCAGCAATGGTCTTGTCGACGTGCTTGTCGATGGTGTGACCCTTGCTCTTGCCGCCAAGGCTCTTGCCTTCGTCACCGCGAACATCCGCACGGTGCTCGGGCTTTGTGCGCCCCTTGCGTTTGTTCCTCGGCCACGCGTTGTAGTCCCCGCCGGACCCATTCGAGGCGCCCAACCCCATGAGGACGAGCCCGGCCGTGCCGAGGAGACCGGCGTTGAGGGCCGCCTCGGCCGTCAGGGCGCCGACCGCTCCGCCTCCGGCCAGCGCGAGCCCTCCGGGAGGGAACAGGGCGAGCAGGGAGAGAAGGAGGAGGGCGAAGCCGAGGTAGACCAGGAAGGTGTTCAGGGCGTCGAGGAGGTGGAGCATGCGGATGGCTCTGCCGTCGGGGCCCGCGTCGCCGAGGCCGCGCCACAGCAGCAGGACGCCGGTGGTCGCCGCTCCCAGGGCGGTTCCGAGACGGAAGCGGTGGGCCGCCAGCAGTTCGCCCATCGGCTGTGCCGACACCTGCCGCCAGCTGCGCAGCAGGACCGTGAGCTGGTAGGCGATCCAGATCAGGGCGGCTATGCCGAAGCCCATGAGGATCTTCGGTCCCGCACCGGTGCTGAAGAACTCCTGGAGGCCCGCGGTGGAGGTGAACGAGCCGATCCCCAGGAACAGCAGCGCGGGGAGCATCAGTACGCACGGGATCAGCAGGAGCCATCGCCTGCGAGAACGTCGGGCCGCTCGCGTCGCCTTCAGCCACGCGCGGATGTTCAGCGTCTGCCAGGCGCGCTGGTTGTCGGACGCGTCCATCCGGGCCGTGACCCCCGCGACGACCTGGCGAAGTTCCCCGGTGGCCTCGGACGGCGCCGACGCGGCGGCGTACAGCAAGGAGCGCCGCAGTCTGACGTAGCGCAGGACGATCAGCAGGCTCCATGGCAGACGCCAGGCCGCGTAGCGCAGCAGGGCGCCCAGGCTGTCGCCTTCGGCGCGCTCGGAGGTGAGGAGTACGTCGGGCACGGTGCGCTTGCCGTGGTGGAGTTGGCGTACGTCCACGGCCATGGCGATGGCCAGGCACGCGAGGGGCGCAGCCCACGCCAGCCCGTCCAGGGACTCCAGCCACTCCCTGGCCCAGCCGGTGTGTTCCTGTACCGCGTAGTTGTTCACCGCGTGGTGCGCGGCGGCGGCCGCGATCGGGAGGACCGACAGCAGGCGTACCCAACCGCGTGCGCGCCACAGCAGCCCGACGCCGAAGCCGGCCATCGCCGTGAACACCAGGTGCGTGAACGTTTCCGTGACGGGAGGGCCGCCCAGGTCCAGTTGGCTGAACGGTGCCGGGAGCCAGGACGTCAACACCTGCCCCAGGCCGGGCACATAGGGCGGCGACAAGCTGTCGGGGATGATCCAGCCCTCGCCGCGGAGGATCGCCCGGTCCGCGTCCAGGCCGAACCGCAGGACCGCCTCCAGCAGCCCGAACCCCGCCCCCAGAGCCGCACCCACCACCACGAAGTCGGTAAGCCCCCACTGTCGGCGAACCCGCAGGCTCAGCCCCGCCAGTAGCAGCGGGGCGACCTTGAGTAATTCCTCCAGCCAAGGGGCCACCGTGTAGCTGGTGGTGTTCACCACCGTCACCAGTGATTGGTCCGACAGATCTGCGTAGAGGCGGGTGTAGGCGAGTTGCACCAACGCCGTCGCCACCCCGCACCCGTACACGCCCACTGCCAGCGCCAGTAACACGGTCGACAGGCGCACCGAACGCGTCGGCCAGGACAGCGCGAACAGTTGCAGCACGCCCCAGAGGGCCGCCACCGCCATCACCAACGTCACGCCAGGCCCCCCAAGCACCGGAACAATGTTCGATTCGCGATAGTGAACGCGATGCTATGCAGTCAACTGCGAACCCAGCAAGCGAGTTGGGCAAGAGTGTCGATTCCCCGGGACGGGTCCCGGGTGGGTGCCGCGACACTGCCGTCGGCGATCGGCTGATCGAGAGGAGATCGCTGGTGTCCGGCAGGAAGATGCACCTCCGCATGACCGTCCACGCGCTGTTCACGACCGCGATGACGCTCGCCTTGCTGATGGTCACATGCGGTTCGTCCGTGGCGCAGACCCGGTGTGAATCCCGTGGTCAGGTGTACGCCCAGAAGGTCATCGTCACGCACAAGGGCAAGAAGGGGCTCGATTCGATCACGCTGTTCCTGGTGTGCCGACCGAACGGCAACGTGGGCATCGTGGATCACGAGGGCAAGAGCTACCAGGACTTGGACGACTTCCGCGCGAACAACGAGATCCTCAGCGAGGACGACGAGATCACGTTGCCGCGGGACTTCCCCTCGGTCGACACATCGAGGGAGCTCGAGCTCATGACGGTCTCGGGCAAGACGCATGGCAGCGCCCCTTGGCTGTGGTGGCTGACCGGGGGAATTGCCCTCGCGCTGGTCACGGGCGGCGGTGGAGCCCTTTGGCTGCGTGCGCGTCGGCGAGCGGTCCAGGATTCGGACTCTTCGGACTCGGACGCATCCGACGTATCTGATGCATCCGACATAACGGTCACGCCGAGCGCCGCGAGTGAATGACCGTCCCGTCGGCGGTCCTGGCCGGGATGTCGGGTGGGCGGATCAGGCGCGCCGGGCGCGGCGGATCAGTCGGGAAGCCGTGAGATACAGCGCGGTGATGACCGCCCAGGCCGCCAGGAACTGGAGCGCGAGGTTCTTGTCGCCCCCGCTCCAGACGATGGCGGTCACCGCCGGACCGCCGATCCACCAGACGAGCAGGACGATTCCGACGACCAGCGTGACCAGTTGACCGAGGGCCTCCTTGATCAGGTCCAGCATTGTCCGGCACTCCCCGTGCAGATGAGACGGTCACATGATCAACCGGCTCAGCTTAGGGACTCCTGACCGAGTGACGCGAGTCGCCTCAGGCTCCCGAAGAGCGCGCATCCTGTGCTCCGTGCCCCGCTCCCCAGGCGGTACCTTCAACATCACGCCGATGAGGAGAGTCAACGTGAGCAAGTTCGTGCGGCCCGCAGCCGAAGGCGCCGACCCCTTCGGTACGGCCCGACTGCGCCGCGGTGTGCTGGACGCCTGGGCCACCAGCCCCGCCCGTTTCCGCGAGGACGCCAACGCCGAGGAGGATCTCGTCCTCGGCGGGTATCGGGACCGGCTCGTCGTCGAGCTTGCTCAGAACGCCGCCGATGCCGCAGCAAGGGCAGGGGTGCCCGGCAGGCTTCGGCTCACCCTGCGGGACGGGGTTCTCGTCGCCGCCAACACCGGCGCCCCGCTGGACGCCGCCGGCGTCGAGTCGCTCTCCACCCTCCGTGCCTCCGCCAAGCGGGACACCCAGCAAGGCTCCGTCGGGCGGTTCGGTGTCGGCTTCGCCGCCGTCCTCGCCGTCACCGACGAGCCCGCCGTCGTCGGGCGGCACGGCGGCATCCGGTGGTCCCTCGCCGAGGCCCGGGAGCTGGCTCGGGAGACCGCGCGGCACAGTCCGGGACTGGGTGATGAGATCAGGCGGCGGGACGGTCATGTGCCGCTCCTGCGGCTGCCGTTCGCCGCCGAGGGCACCGCCCCGGACCCGTACGACACCGCCGTCATCCTCCCCCTGCGCGACACCGCGGCCGCCGACCTCGCCGAGCGGCTGCTGCACGCCGTCGACGACGCGCTGCTCCTCGCCCTGCCGGGGCTTGAGGAGGTCGTGGTCGAGGTCGGCGGCGACGAGCCGCGCACGCTGCGGCGTCGTACCGACGGGCCCTTCACCGTCGTGGAGGACTCGCACAACGGCGTCACCCACTGGCGTACGTCCGCCGCCCACGGCCCGCTCACGCCCGAGCTCCTCGCCGACCGCCCGGTCGAGGAGCGGCTGCGGCCCCACTGGTCGCTGACCTGGGCCGTGCCCGTCAACGCCGCCGACAGCACGCCCGACCGGCCCCGCACGGCCCCGGTGGTCCACGCGCCCACCCCCAGCGACGAACCCCTCGGCGTCCCCGCCCTCCTCATCGCCTCCTTCCCCCTCGACACCACCCGCCGCCACGCCGCCCCCGGCCCGCTGACCGACTTCCTCGTGCAGCGGGCGGCCGATGCGTACGCCGAACTGCTCGCCGACTGGCGCCCCGTGAGCGAAGGCATCATCGGGCTCGTGCCGGGGCCGCTCGGCAAGGGCGAGCTGGACGGGGCCCTGCGCCAGGCGATCCTGGAGCGGCTGCCCCGTACGTCTTTCCTCCCGCCGGCTGTCGAGCCGCGTGAGGACGACGACGAGTTGCCCGAGTCGCTTCGGCCCCGTGACGCCGAGGTCGTCGAGAGCGCCGGTGCCGAGACGGTGCGCGTCCTCGCCGAGGTCCTGCCCACCCTCCTCCCCGCCGGGCTCGAACGGCGGGTGGAGCTGCGGACCCTGGGCGTCGCCCGCGTCCCGCTCACCGACGCCATCGACCGGCTCGCCGGACTGGAGAAGGAGCCGGGCTGGTGGCGGCGGCTCTACGACAGCCTCGCCGGGGTCGACCCGGACCGCCTGTCCGGCCTGCCCGTGCCGCTCGCCGACGGGCGCACCACCATCGGGCCCCGGCAGGTCCTGCTCCCCACCCCCGACGGCGCCTCCGTCGACCCCGAGACCCTCGCCCGCCTCGGGCTCAAGGTCGCCCACCCCGACGCCGCCCACCCGCTCCTGGAGAAGCTCGGCGCCCTGCCGGCCACGCCCCGCGCGGTCCTCACCACGCCCCAGGTGCGTGCCGCCGTCGCCGCCTCCCTGGACGAGGACAGTGGCGTGAGCTGGGAGGAGGACGCTCCCGACGCCGAGGAACTGGCCGACACCGTCCTCGCGCTCGTGCGGGACGCGGGTCTGGAGCCCGGTGACGAGCCGTGGCTGGGCGCCCTCGCCCTCCCCGACGAGGACGGGGAGCTGGCGCCCGCCGGTGAACTCGTCCTCCCCGGCAGCCCCTTCGCCCAGGTCATGCGGGAGGACGAGCTCGCCACCGTCGACGCCGAGCTGGCCGAGAGGTGGGGCGAGCAGCCCCTCGCCGCCTGTGGCGTCCTCGCCAACTTCGCCCTCGTCCGGGCCACGGACGTCGTCCTCGACCCGGATGAACTGGAGCCCCGCGAAGGGGACTTCGCCGAGCCCGACGACCCGGGTCTGCTGGACGCCGTCGACGTGTGGAGCGAGGACATCCTCGACCGGTTCCCGGACACGCCCGTACCGCCGGTCGCCACCGAGCTGATCGCCGTACGCGATCTGGATCTGGTGGACGACGACAAGTGGCCGCAGGCCCTCGCCCTGCTCGCCCAGCCGCCCCTGCGGGACGCGCTGACCCAGCAGGTGCGGATCCTGCTGCCCGACGGCACGCATGAGGTCGTACGGCCGTACACGGCCTGGTGGCTGCGGGGCAACCCGGTGCTGGACGGCCGCCGCCCGGCGGGTCTGCTGGCCTCCGGCGGCGACCCGCTCCTGCGCGGCCTGTACGACGAGGCGGACGCGACCGGCTTCGAGGACGAGCAGGTGCTGCGGGCGCTGGGCGTGCGGACGTCCGTCGCCGCGCTGCTCGACGAGCCGGGCGGCGCCGCCGAACTCCTCGACCGGCTCGCCGATCCGGAGCGCCCCGTCACCTCGCCCCAACTGCACGCCCTGTACGGCGCCTTGGCCGACCTGGATCCCGAGCAGGTGACCCTGCCGGACGAGTTGCGGGCCGTCGTGGACGGGCGGGTGGAGGTCGTCGACGCGGCCGACGCGGTGGTCGTGGACTCGCCGGACCTGCTGCCCTTCACCGAGGGCGTGCCCCTGCTTCCGGTACGGCCGTCCCGGGCGGCCGAGTTGGCCGAGCTGTTCCAGGTGCGGCGGCTGAGCGAGTCCGTCACCGGGGAGGTGACGAGCGAGGGCACCGAGCACGACGTACCGGAGTCGGTGCGGGTGCTGCTCGGCGCGCGGACCCCGCAGTCGTACGTCGAACACGAGGAGCTCGTCGTCGACGGCGTGGAGATCGACTGGCGGCTGACCGACGACGGTGTCCTGCACGCCGCCACCTTGGAGGGCGTGGCCGCGGGGCTCGCGTGGGCCGCGGGGCAGTGGCCGCGGCGGTTCGAGGTCGCCGCCCTGCTGGAGGACCCGTCCAGGACGGCGGAACTGGCCCGCGACCGCTGGTTCGACTGAGCCACGGGGCCGTCCCCTCGGACGGCCCCTGCCCGTTTCGTCAGCCCGCCTCGATTTCCAGGAAGTAGTCGTACTTCTCCAGGTCGAGCGCGATACCGGTCAGCTGCCGGAGATGCCCGGCGTGCGCCCGCGTCAGCGGATACACGTCGGTCAGCTGCTCCGGCGGCATCCCCAGGAGGTCGCCGAAGGCTTCCGCGCCGACCGCGGTGACGTCGGTGGACGAGTCCGGGAGGTCGTCGTCCTTGGGATAGCGGACGACGAGGAAGTAGACGGCCACGACTGCACCTTCCGGGGCTGATCTTGAAATTTCTCGCACAAATTCTTCAGGAGTCGTACAACCTTTCATGTGTGTCGTGAATCTGATCAGGCGAGCCAACAGGCTCCCTGATCACTCGGGTCCCGCAAGGCGCCCTGGGCCGCTGGTTGGACACGCGCCCGGCGCCGGGACCCCCTTCTCCACTTGGGGAACGACACATGCGCATGCGTGCCACCCTCGGCGTCGTCACCGGTGCCCTGGCCCTCTCCGCTCTCGCTGTCCCGGCCGCGCAGGCCGACGAGGTCGAGGGCGACACGACGATCTCGAACGTCGTCGTGAACGGCGGCAAGGCGGCGGTCGTCGGTGCGACCACGACGAAGACCATCACCGTCTCGTTCACCGTCAAGGACGCCTCCGGCGTCGACTGGGCGCAGGCGATCCTGTACCACGGCGCCGACATGGACAGCTCCGACACGGGCGCCGTGGCCAACAGCAGCGACGGCCGTGCCACCTGCACCGAGGTCAGCGCCACCACGTCGAACTGCAAGTCGACCTTCGACCTCGACCCGGGCTACAACGTGTTCAACTCCGCTGCCGGCGGCTGGAAGGTCTGGGCGATCGCCGCGGGTAACGACGCCGACTACGTCCTGAAGGAAAACGCCAAGAGCTTCAACGTCCAGCGCGCCTCGAAGCTGACGGTCAACGCCTCGCCGGAGCCGGTCACCAAGGGCAAGACCATCACCGTCACGGGCAAGCTGACCCGCGCCAACTGGGACCGCGGCACGTACAACGGCTACTCCACCCAGCCGGTGAAGCTGCAGTTCCGCAAGAGCGGCTCCAGCACCTACACCACGCTGAAGACCATCAAGACGAACACCTACGGCGACCTGAAGACCACGGTCACCGCGTCCGCGGACGGCTACTTCCGCTACCGCTTCGAGGGCACCTCGACCACCCCGGCGGTCAGCGCCGCGGGTGACCTCGTCGACGTCCGCTAGTCAGCAGAGCGACGGGACGCCTGCCGCCCGGTGCCGGTTCCTCCGGCGCCGGGCGGTTCCCGACTCCACATCACTCCGGTCCCGTGACGACCATCGCCGGGACCCTCATCCCCATGGGGAACGCATGCGCATTCGTGCCACCGTGGCCGCCGTCTCCGGCGCCCTGGCCCTCTCCGCCCTCGCCGTGCCGGCCTCGCAGGCCGCCGACGCCCCGTCGTCCAGCAAGGAAGACGTCCGGGCGGCCGTGCAGGCCGCGCGTCAGGCGGACGCCGACGGCTCCGCCCGCAGCACCTTCGCCGCCGAGGACACGGGCGCGCCGTACGCCCTGGACCTCTCCTTCTCCAACGTGAAGATCAACAGCGGCAAGCCGATCGTCGCCGGCATCAGCAACCCGGTGACCGTCCCGGTGACCTACACGGTCACCCACGAAGCGGGCATGGACCTCAACGCCGCCGACCTGATGCTCGACGTCGAGATCTACCGCGGCGCCACGTACGAGGACGCGACGAAGGCCCTCTACGGTGACGACTGGCCGGTCTGCACCCCCACCTCGTCGACCACCGACACCTGCAAGGGCACCATCGCCGTCTACCCGGAGTTCGAGCTGGTCAACGCCGACGCCACCACGTGGAAGGCCGGCGGCTACGCGATCGACTGGAACGACCAGGACCCGGACTCCGAGGACATCGACTGGAGCAAGGTCGGTTTCGCCATGCAGGACGGCCTGGGCAGCACCAAGCTGCAGCGTTACTCCAAGCTGACGGTGAACGCCTCGCCGGAGCCGGTGAAGAAGGGCAAGACCATCACGGTCACCGGCAAGCTGTCCCGCGCCAACTGGGAGACCCACAAGTACGCGGGCTACTCCACCCAGTCGGTGAAGCTGCAGTTCCGCAAGAAGGGCTCCAGCACCTACACCACGGTGAAGACCATCAAGACGAACACCTACGGCGACCTGAAGACCACGGTCACCGCGTCCGCGGACGGCTACTTCCGCTACCGCTTCGAGGGCACCTCGACCACCCCGGCGGTCAGCGCCACGGGTGACTTCGTCGACGTGCAGTAGGCAGCGGAGCAGTAGGCAGCAGTAGGCAGTAGGGCAGCACGACAGAAACAGGGCATGTGTCACGAACTTCCCGGCCTCGGCCGGGAGTTCGTGACCAAGCTCACGAAACTTCCCCGCCCACCGCACAACCGGCGACCCCTGTCGCCTATCTGATCACATGGGTCAACAGGCCCCACGATCACTCGGGCCCCGACGTGACCGGCAGTGCGCGGAACGACGACCAGCGGGGCCCCTTTCCGCACCAGGGGAACGCATGCGCATCAGAGCCACCGTGGCCGCCGTCTCCGGCGCCCTGGCCCTCTCCGCCCTCGCCGTTCCGGCCGCGCAGGCCGACGACTCCGCCGCCGCCCAGCGCGCGGACGTCGCGAAGATCCGCCAGGCCGCGCACGCCGCGTCCGGCAGGGCCCCGGCCGAGGAGGGCAAGCCGTACGCCCTGAACGTCACCTTCTCCAACTTCAAGATCGCCAAGGCGATCAAGGTCGGCACGACCAACCATGTCGCGGCCACGGTGACGTACACGCTGACCCACGGTGACGATGTCAACATCGCCGCCGCCGACTTCATCACCGACCCGATCATCTACCGGGGCTCCGCCACCGCGCCGGACAACATGCTCTACGGCAACAAGCCGGCCAAGTGCACCGCGACCTCGGCGACCACCGCCAACTGCAAGGGGACCATCGACGTCTACCCGGGCAGCCACGAGCTGATCAACTCGGACGCCGGGACGTGGCGGGCCGCGGCCGAGGCCACCGCCTTCAACGGCCAGGACCCGGACGGCGAGACCTTCGACATCACCAAGGTCGGCTACAAGGGCCAGAGCGGCCTCGGCACCACGCTGATGCAGCGCTTCTCCAAGCTGACGGTGAACGCCTCGCCGGAGCCGGTGAAGAAGGGCAAGACCATCACGGTCACCGGCAAGCTGTCCCGCGCCAACTGGGACCGCGGCACGTACAACGGCTATGTCGAGCAGCCGGTGAACCTGCAGTTCCGCAAGAAGAACAGCAGCACCTACACCACGGTGAAGACCATCAAGTCCAACGCCACGGGCGACCTGAAGACCACGCTCAAGGCCACCGAGGACGGCTACTTCCGCTACACCTTCGCGGGCACGACGACGACCCCGGCGGCCACCGCCACGGGCGACTTCGTCGACGTGCAGTAGAACGCCCCAAGGGGCGCGCTCCATCGGCCAAAGCCCAGCGCAGCGGCTACGCCGGGAAACGGCGGTCGACCCACTTCCATGTGAACTCCAGGGCGACCGCCGCCACCGCCGCCACCCCCACCGCGATCCACGGCATCGTCGCCCCGACCAGCCGCAGCGCGAAGAACTCCTGCAGCCACGGCACCACCAGCACCAGCAGGAACCCGAGTCCCATCGTGGCCACCAGTGTCAGACGCCACCAGGTGTACGGCCGGGCGATGATCGCCAGCACCCACATCGAGATCAGGAACAGCGTCAGCGTGGCCACGCTCGTCTCCGCGTCCAGCGCGCCGTCCCCGCTGTAGTAGTGACGGGCGATCAGATACGTCGAGAAGGTCGCCACCGCGGCCACCAGTCCGCCAGGGATCGAGTACCGCATCACGCGCCGTACGAAATGGGGTTTCGCGCGTTCCTTGTTGGGTGCGAGGGCCAGGAAGAAGGCCGGGACACCGATGGTGAGGGTGGAGAGCAGGGTCAGATGGCGGGGCAGGAAGGGGTACTCCACCTGCCAGAACACCACCATCAGCGCCAGCAGCACCGAGTAGACGGTCTTCACCAGGAACAGCGTCGCGACCCGCGTGATGTTGCCGATGACCCGCCGCCCCTCCGCGACCACCGACGGCAGCGTCGCGAAGCTGTTGTTGAGCAGCACGATCTGGGCGACCGCCCGGGTCGCCTCCGAGCCCGAGCCCATCGCCACGCCGATGTCGGCGTCCTTCAGGGCCAGGACGTCGTTCACCCCGTCGCCGGTCATGGCGACGGTGTGCCCGTGGGACTGGAGCGCGCCGACCATGTCCCGCTTCTGCTGCGGGGTGACCCGCCCGAACACCGTGCCGTCGTCGAGGGCCGTCGCCATCCCGTCCTGGTCCTGGGGGAGCCGGCGCGCATCGACCGTCGTACCGGTCAACCCGAGCTTGCTCGCGACCGCGCCCACGGACACGGCGTTGTCCCCGGAGATCACCTTGGCCCGGACGTTCTGCTCGGCGAAGTAGCGCAGGGTGTCGGCGGCGTCGGGGCGCAGCCGCTGTTCCAGTACGACGAGGGCGGCGGGCTTGGCACCCTCCGCCACCTCGGGATCGTCGAGGTCGCGGCCGGCGCGGGCGAGCAGCAGGACCCGTAGGCCCTGTTCGTTCAGCCGGTCGGTTTCGGCCAGGGCCGGGTCATCGGCGGCCAGGAGCACGTCCGGGGCGCCCAGCAGCCAGGTACTGGCCTCGCCGTTGCCCTCGCTGAAGGTGGCGCCGCTGTACTTGCGGGCGGAGGAGAAGGGCAGGGACTCGGTGCAGCGCCAGTCCTCGGCGTCGGGGTAGGCGTCGATGACGGCCTGGAGGGAGGCGTTCGGGCGGGGGTCGGACTCGCCGAGGGCGCCCAGCACCTTCCGTATGTACTCCTCGTCGCTGCCGCTCAGCGGGCGCAGCTCGGTGACGTCCATGCCGCCCTCGGTGAGGGTGCCGGTCTTGTCGAGGCAGACGGTGTCGACGCGGGCGAGGCCCTCGATGGCGGGGAGCTCCTGCACCAGGCACTGTTTGCGGCCGAGCCGGATGACGCCGATGGCGAAGGCGACCGAGGTGAGGAGCACGAGCCCCTCCGGGACCATGGGAACGATGCCGCCGACGGTCCGGGCGAGCGAGTCGTCGAGGTCTCTGTCCTTCACGGCGAGCTGGGTGATGATCAGGCCGATCGCGGCCGGGATCATCATCCACGTCACGTACTTGAGGATGGTGGAGATGCCGGAGCGCAGCTCGGAGTGGACCAGCGTGAACCGGGACGCCTCCTCGGCGAGCTGGGCGGCGTAGGCCTCGCGGCCGACTTTGGTGGCCTGGAAGGCGCCGCCCCCGGCGACGACGAAACTGCCGGACAGCACCTGATCGCCCGGCCGCTTGACGACGGGGTCGGCCTCCCCGGTGAGCAGCGACTCGTCGATCTCCAGCCCGTCGGCCTCGACGCACACCCCGTCCACGACGGCCTTGTCACCCGGCCCGATCTCTATCAGGTCGTCCAGCACGATCTCCGAGGTACTGACCTCGGCGGCGGCCCCGTCCCGCCGCACCGTGGGCCGCGCCTCACCGATCACGGCGAGCGAGTCGAGGGTCTTCTTCGCCCGCCACTCCTGGATGATCCCGATGCCCGTGTTGGCCAGGATCACGAAGCCGAACAGGCTGTCCTGGATCGGCGCGACACCCAGCATGATCACCCAGAGCACGCCGATGATCGCGTTGAACCGGGTGAAGACGTTGGCGCGGACGATGTCGGCAAGCGACCGGCTGCTGCGCACCGGCACGTCGTTGACCTGCCCCCGCGCGACCCGCTCGGCCACCTCGGCCGCGGTCAGCCCACCCGTCGCCACCGGGACGGAGGCGGGGTGCACAGGGGTGTCCACTTCGGCGCCCGCGTCGGTATGCGTCATGCATTCGACGGTACGTGCGGATCTACGGCTTCACCCGCCGAGCGGGCGGAAGTTCCGACCTGTGGAGGACCTGAACGGCCCGGGATGATGCCGTGGTTGTACGCCCTCAGTCGGTGGCGGGGGCCTTGGTGTCGTCGGCTTCCGCCGGTGCCGCCGCCCTCTTGATCGCCGCGTCGCGCCTACGGACGTACCAGATGCCGATGAGCCCGAGGCCGCCGCCGGCCAGGCAGGTCCACACCCACTTGGTGAGGTCGTGGTCGGCGAACCAGCCGTAGAAGGGCAGCTGGACGACGAAGAGGACGAACCAGAGGATCGTGCCGACGGTGATGGTGGCGACCACGGGGCCCTCCAGGGGCTCCGGCGCCTCATGCTTGGGGGATCCCGAAAAAAGGGGGGCCATGGGGGACAGCTTACGAGGCGATCAGGTCTACGCGCGGAGATGGCCGATGTGGCACTTATATGTTCATACTGAAACGGTTTGTGTCTGACCACTTCTCTTCGTAGGAAACACCGAATACATGCCCTCCTCGGCCCCCGCCAAGGTCCCCGCCCCTGAACAGCCGGGAGCCGGCCCCGCGTACGGCGCACTCGACCGCTTCTTCAAGATCTCCGAGCGCGGCAGCACGCTGCCCCGCGAAATCCGCGGCGGTTTCGCCACCTTCTTCGCGATGGCCTACATCATCGTGCTGAACCCGATCATCCTCGGCAGCGCGAAGGACATGTACGGCCACCAGCTCGACAACGGGCAGCTGGTCACCGCGACGGCCGTCACGGCGGCCTTCACCACGCTCCTGATGGGCGTCATCGGCAACGTGCCGATCGCGCTGGCCGCCGGTCTGGGCGTGAACTCGGTGGTCGCGCTCCAGCTGGCGCCCCGGATGTCCTGGCCGGACGCCATGGGCATGGTGGTGCTCGCCGGCTTCGTGGTCATGCTGCTGGTCGCCACCGGTCTGCGCGAGCGCGTCATGAACGCCGTGCCCTACAGCCTGCGCAAGGCCATCTCCATCGGCATCGGCCTGTTCATCATGCTGATCGGCCTCGTCGACGCCGGCTTCGTCTCCCGCATCCCGGACGCCGCCCGGACGACCGTGCCCCTCCAGCTCGGCGGGGACGGTCACCTCAACGGCTGGCCGGTCCTGGTGTTCATCCTCGGTGTGCTGCTCACCCTCGCGCTCATCGTGCGCAAGGTCTCCGGCGCGATCCTCATCTCGATCGTCGCGATGACCGTGCTCGCCGTCGCCATCGAGGCGGTCGCGAAGGTGCCGTCCTGGGGCCTGACGACCCCGAAGTGGCCCGGCAACCCGGTCGCCGGCCCCGACTTCGGCCTGATCGGCCAGGTCAGCCTGTTCGGCGGCTTCGAGAAGGTCGGCGCGCTGACCGGCGTCCTCTTCGTCTTCACGGTGCTGCTGTCCTGCTTCTTCGACGCCATGGGCACGATCATGGGCGTCAGCGACGAGGCCAAGCTGACCGACGCCCAGGGCCAGATGCCCGGCATCAACAAGGTCCTCTTCGTCGACGGCCTCGCCGTCGCCGCGGGCGGCGCCAGCTCCTCCTCGGCCACCACGGCCTTCGTGGAGTCCACGGCCGGCGTCGGCGAGGGCGCCCGTACCGGATTCGCGAACGTCGTCACCGGCGCCCTGTTCGGTGTGGCGCTGTTCCTGACGCCCGTCGCCACGATGGTCCCGTCCCAGGCGGCCACCCCGGCCCTGCTCGCGGTCGGCTTCCTGATCCTGGCGAACTCCGTCAAGGAGATCGACTGGGCCGACTACACGGTCGCGATCCCGGCCTTCGTGACCATGGTGATGATGCCGTTCACCTACTCGATCACCAACGGCATCGGCATGGGCTTCATCACCTTCGCGGTGCTGCGCCTGGCCGCCGGGCGGGGCCGCGAGGTGCCGGTCGCGATGTATGTCGTGGCGGCGGTGTTCGGCTTCTACTACCTGATGCCGGCGCTGGGTCTTACGTAAGCCGCCTCACGTAAGCCCGTAGAACTTCTCGGTCTCCTCCACGGCGGTCTGGAACCGCTCGTCGAAGTCATCGCGGATGAGCGTCCGGACGACGTAGTCCTGGACGCTCATTCCTCTTTTCGCCGCATGCTCCCGGAGTCGTTCGAGCAGCTCGTGGTCTATCCGCAGGCTGAGCACGCTGGTCCCCATGAACACGAGGGTCGCGGCACTCTTCGGTGCGGTGTGTCACGTTCCGGCGCCGGATCACCCATATGAGTGATGCGGCGATTCAGTGGCCAGGGTCACGGGCAACCTTCGTGTTTCCGGGTGGTATTTAGCGAGGGTAATGAGTTACCCTAAAGAACATGTCGGACCTTACCCATGGCGACGATGCTGCCGCCGTGAACTCTCTGCGCTCCGCCGTGATGCGACTGTCACGCCGGCTCAAGCACCAGCGGGTCGACGAGTCGCTGAGCCCCACCGAGATGTCGGTGCTGGGCACCCTCTCCCGCTGCGGCAAGGCCACCCCCGGTGAGCTGGCCCGCAAGGAGCACGTCCAGCCGCCGTCGATGACCCGCATCGTCGCCCTGCTGGAGTCCAAGGGACTGGTCCGTCTGGAGCCGCACCCGGAGGACCGGCGCCAGAAGGTCGTCACGAAGACCGAGCAGGCCGAGGCGATGCTCGAGGAGAGCCGCCGCAAGCGCAACGCCTTCCTGGCCACCCTGGTCGAGGGCCTCGACGAGGACGAGTGGGCGAAACTGCGCGCCGCCGCCCCCGTGCTGGAGAAGCTCGCACACCTGTAAGCCATACCGAGGAGGCGAACCCTTTTGAGTACGGGACCCGGAGCAGACTCCGCCCCCGCACCGACCACCCACAACTCCCCGCCCGTCCCCAAGCGCCGTTCTTCGATGTTCAGCTCGCTGAAGGTCAGGAACTACCGCCTGTTCTTCGTCGGCCAGGTCGTCTCCAACACCGGCACCTGGATGCAGCGCATCGCCCAGGACTGGCTGGTGCTCAGCCTCACCGGCTCCGCCACCGCCGTCGGCATCACCACGGCCCTGCAGTTCCTGCCGATGCTGCTCTTCGGCCTCTACGGCGGCGTCCTCGTCGACCGTCTGCCCAGGCGCCGCACGCTGCTCGTCACCCAGACGTCGATGGCCCTCACCGGCATCGCGCTGGCCGTCCTCACCCTGACCGGACACGTCCAGGTCTGGCACGTCTACCTCGCCGCCTTCGCCGTGGGCCTCGCCACGGTCGTCGACAACCCGGCCCGCCAGTCCTTCGTCTCCGAGATGGTCGGCCCCGACCAGCTGCAGAACGCGGTCAGCCTCAACTCGGCGAACTTCCAGTCCGCCCGCCTGGTCGGCCCCGCCGTCGCCGGCCTGATGATCACCGGGGTCGGCACCGGCTGGGCGTTCCTCTTCAACGGCCTGTCCTTCGTCGCGCCCATCGCCGGTCTGCTGCTGATGCGGGCGCGTGAGCTGTACGTCGTCGAGCGGGCCCCGCGTGGCAAGGGGCAGCTGCGGGAGGGGCTGCGGTATGTCGCCGGGCGCCCGGAGCTGATCTGGACCATCGCCCTCGCCGGGTTCGTCTCCACCTTCGGCTTCAACTTCCCCGTCTACCTGTCGGCCTTCGCCGACGACGTCTTCCGCGCGGGCGCCGGCTCCTACAGCCTCTTCAACACGCTGATGGCGGTGGGCTCCCTGGCGGGCGCCCTGCTCGCGGCCCGGCGCGGTACGGCCCGGATGCGGGTGCTGATCGCGGGGGCGGTGGCCTTCGGCGCCATGGAGATGGTGGCCGCGCTCGCGCCCTCGCTGTGGCTGTTCGCGCTGCTCATGGTCCCCATCGGCATGTTCGGCATGACGGTGAACGTCACCGCCAACAGCAGCATCCAGATGTCCACCGACCCGAGCATGCGGGGTCGGGTAATGGCCCTCTACATGATGGTGTTCATGGGCGGCGCGCCGCTGGGCGCGCCGATCGCCGGCTGGATCACGGACGCGTACGGCGTGCGGGCGGGCCTGGCGGTGGGCGGCGCGATCACGGCCGCCGCGGCCGTCACCATCGCCCTGGTCCTGGCCCGGGTCGGCGGACTGCGGCTGTCGGTGGGGTGGAACCAGGGGCACCCGTACGCCCGTTTCGTCCCCCGGGAGCGGCGGGAGGAGCAGCTGGCGACGGTGGCGTAGAAAGGGCGTCCGGGTCAGCCGCGGGGGAATTCGTCGGTCTTGAGAGTGAGGCCAAGGAGGGTGCTGGTCATGTCGACGTCCCCGCCGTACGTGATCGACGTATCGCTCATGTAGTCGCCGTCCTTGGGCTGGGTGAACAGGTGGCACTTGCCCGTGTAAGGGTCGGCGATGAGGTAGACGGGGACTTCGGCGAGGGCGTACGCGGTCTTCTTGGGGCCGTAGTCGTTCTTGGCCGTGTCCGTGGAGATGACCTCGGCGATGAACTCGACGTCCTCGTGGCGCCAGCGGTCTTCGGAGTTCTTCTGGGCGCCGTCGCGCAGCTTCGCCACGTCCGGGGCGAGACCGTTCTTGCGGCCGGGGAAGTCGATGCGGACGTCCGAGAACACTTCCGCGTGCCTGCCAAAGGCGTCCTCGATGGCCCAGATGATCGCTCGAATGGTCTTCCAGTGGATGTCCCGCTGTGGCGACATGTAGATGGTCCCCTCGACGATCTCGACCTTGTATCCCTCGGGGACGGGCATCTTCTCGAGCCGCTCGAACATGTCGTCGAGCCAGGACGTGTCGTCGCTCTGGGCCATCGCGATCCTGTCTTCAAGGACGGTCATCGTGGCGCTCCTCCCCGGCTGCCGCTCGGTCACGACAGCCGCGCAGTACAACGATACGCACGGTGACCGTGTCACGTGTGTCCATGGTCACGCTCATGGACAAGGGGAGCTAGACCCTCCGGGCCAGCACCTGCCCCGGCCAGTGGTCCTTCCCCTCATAGGTCTCGGTGCGGACGAAGCCGTGGCTCTCGTAGTAGCGGACGAGTCCGCCGTCGTCGCCCGCGTAGCAGTCCACCCGCAGCAGCGAGACACCCGTCCGCCGGGTCTCCTCGGCGGCGTGCGCGAGCAGGGCGCCGCCCACGCCGTGTCCCTTGAAGCGGCGGTCGGAGGTGAGCCAGTTGATGTACCGCTCGGGCTCGCCGGGCGGGGGGAGGTGGGACAGGTGGGCGCCGGGGCCGTGGGTGAGGGTGAGGGCGGCGGCCGGCACGCCCTCGATCTCGGCGATGAACACGTTGCCCTCGGCCATGTGGCGGGCAATCGACTCCGCCGTCTTCGGGTTCTCCGACAGGGGCTTCGTCCCCCACTGCCCCGTGCGGCCCTGCGCGACCAGCCACTCCACGCCGCTGTCGAGCATGGCGAGTATCGCCGGGATGTCGTCGGGTCCGCCGTCCCTGATGATGATCTCCATCCCCTCATGGTGCCAGGCTGGATCCCATGAGACTCTTCGCCGCCGTGCTGCCACCACAGGACGTCACCAACGAACTGGCCGCCGAAGTAGCCGAGTTGAAGAAGCTGCCCGGCGCGGACGGGCTGCGCTGGACCGGCCGGCCCGGTTGGCACTTCACGCTCGCGTTCTACGGCGAGGTCGACGACGACCTCGTACCCGACCTGTCGGCCCGCCTGGAGCGCGCCGCGCACCGTACGCCGTCCTTCCCGCTGGCGCTCAACGGTGGCGGGCAGTTCGGGCACGGGCGGGCCCTGTGGGCGGGCGCGGAGGGGGACCTGGCGACGCTGGGGCTGCTGGCGGACCGCAGTGAGGCGGCGGCGCGCAAGGCCGGGGTGCCGATGGGGGAGCACCGGCGGTACAAGGCCCATCTGACGGTGGCGCGGAGTCGGGACGCGGTGGACGTACGGCCGTATGTCACGGCCCTCCAAGCGTTCACGAGCCGCACGTGGACCGTGGACGAACTGGTGCTGGTGCGCAGCAGGCTGCCGAAGTCGGGGGTGGCGGGCGAGCAGCCCCGGTATGAGGCGGTCGCCCGCTGGCCGCTCGCGGGGGCCGGTTAGGCTCGGTCGCGTGGACCCGAAAACCCGGAACCGGATCATGGCCGGTGCGCTTGTGCTGATGTTCGTGTTGGTGGCCGTGGCGGCGGCGCTCGGAAGGTGACGCGGGCGCTCCGCTGGGAGAGCCGGGCAACTGCGGCCGTCTTCTGGCTGCGGGCCGGTGGGGGCTGGTCGCGCCCACGCGGCGGAGCCGCATGTCGGACCAGCCCCGCGCCCCTTACGGGGCGCTGCTCTCAGGCCGCTACCAGGCGAACGCCTCCGGGGACGGTCCCGGCCCCGGGAAGATCTCGTCCAACCCCGCCAGCAGCTCCTCGCTCAGCTCCAGTTCGGCCGCCCGCAGCGCGGACTCCAGCTGCCCGGCGGTGCGCGGGCCGACGATCGGGCCGCTCACGCCGGGGCGGGTGAGCAGCCAGGCCAGGGCGGCCTCGCCGGGCTCCAGGCCGTGCTTGTCGAGCAGGTCCTCGTACGCCTGGATCTTCGCGCGTACGGCCGGGTCGGCGAGGACCTCGGCGGCTCGACCGGAGGTGCGCCGTGCGCCCTCGACTTCCTTCTTGAGGACGCCGCCGAGCAGTCCGCCGTGCAGCGGCGACCACGGGATGACCCCGAGGCCGTAGTCCTGCGCGGCCGGGATGATCTCCATCTCGGCGCGGCGCTCGAAGAGGTTGTAGAGGCACTGCTCGCTGACGAGGCCGATGGTGCCGCCGCGCCGGGCGGCGATCTCGTTGGCCTGGGCGATCTTGTACCCGGGGAAGTTGGACGAGCCGACGTACAGGATCTTGCCCTGCTGGACGAGGACGTCGATCGCCTGCCAGATCTCCTCGAAGGGAGTGGCGCGGTCGATGTGGTGGAACTGGTAGATGTCGATGTAGTCGGTCTGCAGCCGCTTGAGCGACGCGTCCACGGCGCGCCGGATGTTCACCGCCGACAGCTTGTCGTGGTTGGGCCACGCCGCGCCGTCCGCGCCCATGTTGCCGTACACCTTGGTGGCGAGGACGACCTTGTCGCGCCGCTCGCCGCCCTTGGCGAACCAGTTGCCGATGATGCTTTCGGTACGGCCCTTGTTCTCGCCCCAGCCGTACACGTTCGCCGTGTCGAAGAAGTTGATGCCCGCGTCCAGCGCCGCGTCCATGATCGCGTGACTGTCCGCTTCGTCGGTCTGCGGACCGAAGTTCATGGTGCCGAGGACGAGTCGGCTGACCTTGAGTCCCGTGCGTCCGAGTTGCGTGTACTTCATGACCACCCAGCCAACGGCTTGGAGTGCGCTCTATGCAAGCGATCTTGACGCTAACCGATGGTTAGTGCTTCCCTGTGGTTAGCACTAGCTTGAACTTTCAATTTACTTGGGAAGAGAGCGTCGTGACCCCCACCGCCACCCCCGCCCGTAGGGCCCTCGTCGCAGTACTCGCCTCGGTCAGCCTGCTCGGCGCCGCCGCTGTGCCGGCTGTCGCCTCCGGGCCCGCTTCCACCGCTTCCGCCGCGTCCGCCCCCTCCTTCTCCGGTCACGCGGACTCCACGCTGCGCCTCGGCTACCAGAAGGCCGTCGTCGGCCGCGTCCTCAAGGGCGTGTTCGAGCAGGGCGACACCGAGGTCGTGGACCGGTTCGTGCGGTCGGATTACATCCAGCACAACCCGTTCGCGCCGGACGGCGCCGAGACGCTGAAGAACCTGGCCACGTCCGTCCACCAGCAGTTCCCGGACGCCCGGTACGACATCAAGCGGGTCATCTCCGAGGGCGACCTCGTGCTGGTCCACTCCAACGTGGTCCTGGCGCCGGGGACGCGCGGCCAGGCCGTGTTCGACATCTTCCGCTTCCAGGGCGGGAAGATCGCCGAGCACTGGGACGTGGGGCAGAACGTGCCGGAGGGCTCCGCCAACGGCAACGACATGTTCTCCACGGTGAGTCGGCCGCGGACCGAGCAGCCGGGGCCGGCCTGGCTCACGGCGTACAACAAGGAGCTGGTAACCCAGGCCTTCGACCAACTCCTCGTCGACAAGGACCTGTCCGCCATCGACCGGTACTGGGGTCCCGAGTATCACCAGCACAACCCGACGATCGCCGACGGGGTGGAGGGCGTGAAGGCAGGGCTGGGCGGTTACTTCAAGGCGTTCCCGCAGCTGACGGTCGCTCCGAAGCGGGTGATCGCCGAGGGTGACCTGGTGGCGGTGCACAGCCACTATGTGAACGCACCGGGTGAGCGGGGCATGGCGGTCGTCGATCTATTCCGGGTGCGGAACGGGAAGATCGTCGAGCACTGGGACGTGCTGCAGGACGTGCCGGAGACTTCGGCGAACGACAACGGGATGTTCTAGAAAAGGGCATGCGAAGGGCAGGGGGTGCGGGGCGGCCGTCGAGGCCACGCCGCACCCCCTGTCGCGCCTGGTCTGTTCCGGATCAGTCGTGGATGGTCACGCAGGCCTTGCCCCGCGGGTAGTTGGACCAGCTGGCGCACGCCTTGGTGCCGTCCTTGAAGGACTTGTTGACCGTGATGGGGCCCCAGGAGAAGCTCCGGGCCTCGCAGATCCTGCCGCTGGTCTTCTTCCAGGAGCCGATGGTGATGGTGGCCTTGCCGCAGTCGTCGGCGTGGTTCTTGGTGAGGGTGGTCTTGACCGTCTTCACCTTGAGCTTGGTGCCCGTGACGTATATGCACTTGGATCCGCTGCTGCCCGGATTACCGGTGCAGCCGCTGCCGGAGGCGTACGCGGGCGGCGACATGGCCAGGGCTCCGACCAGACAGGCCCCGGCCATGATGGCGGTACGCGTGCGATTGAGCACGTCAACTCCCCGTAGTTGCAATTGAGTTGCTTGGTCGGGGTCGACGCTATTGACGGGTGATCTTTCCCGGCAAGTTGTTATCGCCGCTTTTCACTGTTGCTGCACAATGTGTCGAGCACGGGCGGCGTTCCGTCGAGATACCAGCGCTTTTCCGTTTCGACCACCTGCCAGGCCGTGCAGGTTCCAGGGCCGTTGACCACGATGAACGTGGCGTCCGTGGACTTTTTGACAGTTCCTCGGGAATTATTTGCGGCCGTTTTGCCGAGGCGATTCAGATAGTTCGCCGCATAGTCGTCGGCGATGCTGTCCTCGGCGAAGAGCAGCTGCAATTCATCCGCGTCCCGGGTGTGCAACGCCGTGATGGTGTGCTCTTCGAGGGCATTCAGGCTCGGCGCCCCACCGGGGGGCTCATTGTTAATGCTGACGACAATGGTGGTGAGCCATCCCACGAGCAGTGCCCCACCGACCCAAATGCCCAAGCGGCCCTTCTTCATTGGCTGCACCTGCTCTCCGCGTCCCGCTTCTCTGATCAACGTGAGGAAGCGTAGCTCGGACAATGGGCTGCTCTTCGCGCTGTCCACTGGCGCCGTGCGGGGAGTCCTCCCGGGCGGAACCGGGGGACAGCCGGGCCGAGTTACGGTGAATACGTCTCGAGCGTCGAGGCTCATGGAGCGCGGAGAGGAAGCTCACATGCCGCCCCCGGACCCCCAGCCCCTCCTCCTCCCCCTCCTCCACCGCACCCTCGGCGCCACCATCCTCGGCATCTACCTCCACGGCTCCGCCACCCTCGGCGGGCTCCGGCCGCACAGTGACGTCGATGTCCTGGTCGTCGTACGCCGGAGTCTGACCCAGGACGAACGCCGGGAACTCCTCCGAGAGTTGCTCGCCGTGTCCGGTGTGGGGAACGGCGCCCGCCCCGTCGAGCTCATCGTCGTCGTACAGGACGACGTACGGCCCTGGCGCTACCCGCCCACCTGCGATTTCCTGTACGGCGAATGGCTGCGGGACGACTACGAGCGTGGCGTCACCCCCGCCCCCGAGCCCAGCCCCGACCTGGCGCCCCTCCTCACGATGGTGCTGCTCGGGAACGCCCCGCTGTACGGGCCCCCACCCGCCGAAGTCCTCGACCCGGTCCCGCACGAAGACCTCAGGCGCGCGATCACCGCCGGAGTGCCGGAGCTGCTCGCCGAGTTGGACACCGACACCAGCAATGTCCTGCTCACCCTCGCCCGGATCTGGACCACCCTCACCACCGGGACGATCCGCGCCAAGGACGCGGCCGCCGACTGGGTCCTCCCAAGGCTCCCCGCTCGGCATCGGCCAGTCCTCGCCCACGCCCGTGCCGTCTATCTCGGGGAGAGGCGCGAGTGCTGGGACGACGACCTGCTACCCGGCGTCCGCCCCTGCGCCGACTTCCTCGCCGCGGCCATCGACCGTCAGAGGGCCTCGTACGGCTCGCCCAACCCCCACGCCTGATGCATCGCGTCCGCGAACGCCTCCGCGATCTTGTGCTCGCCGCTCGCGTTCGGGTGGGTGCCGTCGTAGGTGTCGAGGTGGATGTCGTACGACGGGGGAGGGGACGCCAGGAGCAGGGGTGAGCGTGGTTCGTCCAGGTCCGCCACCGTCTTGGCCAGCAGTTCGTTGAAGCGGGTGACCTCGGCGGCGAAGGGCGCGTCCGATGTGGCGCGGACATTCGGGATCACCGGCAGCACGGCCATCCGTACCTTCGGGTTCGCCGCCCTCGCCGCCGCCACGAAGCTCCGTACGTTCTCCGCGGTCTGCTCCGCGTTCGTGTAGAAGCCGAGGTCGATCAGGCCCAGGGAGATCAGGAGGACGTCTGCCCGGTACGACCGCACCGCCTCGCCGATCAGCGGCGCCATGTGCAGCCAGCCCTCGCCCCAGCCGGCCAGGTGGGCGCGGGGGAAGGCAGGGTCGCAGTCGGTGGCGTACTCGTACGACGTCGGCGCGTCCGTCGCCTTGTCGTACAGCGTCTCGCGCGGGCCGACGAAGGCGAAGGGGCCGCCGTACGTCTCACGCAGGTGCTGCCACATGCGGTAGCGCCACGTGTGTTCGCCGGCGCTGCCGATGGTCTGGGAGTCGCCGACGGGCATGAACCTGAGCATCCGCTCATGATGGACGATCGCTACCTGCCGGTAGGGGGAGGCCGGGTGTGAACCCTGACACGCCCCGAACACGCCCCGAGCAGTCACCCCGCTGCCGACCCGGACTCCGAATCACCGGGCCGGATGGCAGGCTTGTGGCATGCGCCGACCGATCGCCCTACTCGCCGGACTCCTGATCGCGGGCACGTGCGCCCTGCCCGCCTCCGCCGCCGACGGCGACGAGGACTTCACGATCAAGGACCCGCGCATCACGGAGTCCAGCGGGCTGGCCGCGTCACGTCAGCACCCGGGGATCTACTGGACGCACAACGATCAGGACAAGGGCGCCTATCTCTACGCCGTCGACAGCGGCACCGGCGAGACCGTCGCGACGATCACCATGACCGGCGTGGGCACCCCGCGTGACGTGGAGGCGATCTCCATGGGCCCCGGGAACGAGATCTACGTCGGCGACATCGGCGACAACGACGGTGTGGAGTGGCCCTATGTGTGGGTCTACCGGCTGCCCGAGCCGAAGACGCTCAAGGACCAGACGATCCGGGCCACGCAGTACGTGGTGAAGTACTCCGACGGGCCCCGCGACGCCGAGTCGCTCGTCGTGCACCCCAAGACCGGGCGCGTCTACATCATCGACAAGCAGGAGGACGGCGGGCACCTGTACGAGGCGCCGGCCAAGCTCTCCGCCACCGGCACGAACGTCTTCGAGCCCATCACACCGGTCGACCTCTGGGCCACCGACGCCGCCTTCTCCCCGGACGGCGAAACCCTCGCCGTACGCGGCTACTTCGGCGGCCTCGCATACGACTGGAACGGCGGCAAGCTCAAGCGGCTGGAGCGCATCAGCGTGCCGCTGGGCCAGGGGGAGTCCGTCTCCTACTCCACCGACGGCACGAAGATCATGCTCGGCAGCGAGGGAGCCAACAGCAACGTGGTGGCGAAGGACGCCCCCGGGGACGCCGGGTCCGCCGAGTCCTCGTCCGGCGGCGGGAGCTCGGCCTCCTCCGGCGAGGACGACGGCGACAGCGGCAGGACCGGCGACCTCAAGGTCGGTGCCGTCGCCGTGCTCGTCGCCTGCGTCGTCGTCTTCGGGTTCCGGCGGCTGGTGCGCCGGGGGTGACCCCCTAAGGCGCCGGGGGAGATGTCTCTCCCCGCCGGGCGACGAAGACCTCGAGTCCGTCCAGGATCCGTTGCAGCCCGAACTCGAAGTGGTCGAAGTCGGGGTTCCAGGTGTTCTCGTCGAGGGAGGCGAGGAGGGGGTAGCGGCCGGAGGTCATGATCTTCTCCAGCATCGGCGCCTGGGCCTGCCAGAACTCCCCGTCCGTCAGGCCCGTCCGGCGCTCCGCCTCCTGGTGGTACAGCTGGGTGCGCGCGGCACCGACGACGTACCCGTCGATCATGATGATCGCCGAGACCAGCTCGCGGTCGGTCAGGCCCATCGGCTTGATACGGGCGAGTACCTTCTCCATGCCGTCCAGGGCGCTCGGGCCGAGGATCGGGCGGGACTGGTTGACCTGGAGCAGCCAGGGGTGGCGGCGGTAGAGGTCGAGGGTCGCGCGGCCCAGGGCCTCCAGGGCCGAGCGCCAACTGCCGTCGCAGAGGTCGGCCGGGTTCTCGGAGGGGCGCTGGACGCGGTCCAGCATCAGGTCGAGCAGCTCTGCCTTGCCGGGGACGTACCGGTACAGCGACATCGTGCCGGTGCCCAGCTCGGCGGCGACCCGGCGCATGGACACCGACTCCAGGCCCTCGGCGTCCGCGACCCGGACGGCCGCTTCCACGATCTGGTCCAGGGTGAGGGTCGGCTTGGGCCCGCGGCTCGGGCGCCGGCCCGTCTCCCACAGCAGTTCCAGCGTGCGGACGATGTCGCCGCTGCCGCTGGTCTCCGTGCTGCCGGTACCACTGGTGCCGCCCTTGCCGCTCGTCATGCGATTCAGCTTAAGACCTTCCAATCAAGTCCTTCCAAAAAACTGAGTACGGCGTACGCGCAATCGGGTACGGTGTACCCAGTTACCGAAAGGGGGACCCATGAGTGAGGGAAGTGACGGGAACGACGGGTACGCGGTCCGGGCCGAGGGGCTGGAGAAGCGCTACGGCGAGAAGCGCGCCCTCGACGGCTTCGACTTGGCCGTCCGTGAGGGCACGGTGCACGGCCTGCTCGGGCCGAACGGCGCCGGCAAGACCACCGCCGTACGCATCCTGTCCACGCTGATCAGGCTGGACGGCGGCCGGGCGACGGTGGCCGGCCTGGACGTGGCCCGGCAGCCGCGCGAGGTGCGGGCGCGCATCGGGCTCACCGGGCAGTACGCGGCCGTGGACGAGGTGCTCACCGGCCGGCAGAACCTGGAGATGTTCGGCCGCCTCTTCCACCTGGGCGGCAGGCGGGCGAAGGTGCGCGCCGCGGAGCTCCTGGAGCAGTTCGACCTGACCGACGCCGCGGACAAGGGCGTCGGCAAGTACAGCGGTGGTATGCGGCGCCGCCTCGACCTCGCCGCCTCGATGATCCTCGCCCCGGCCGTCCTCTTCCTCGACGAGCCGACGACGGGACTCGACCCCCGTAGCCGGGGCGAAGTCTGGGAGTCCGTACGGGCGTTGGTGGCGAGCGGTACGACCGTGCTGCTGACCACCCAGTACCTGGAGGAGGCCGACAAGCTGGCCTCGCAGATCACCGTCATCGACCAGGGCCGCGCCATCGCCGACGACACCCCGGACGGGCTGAAGAACCTCGTCGGCGGCGACCGTATCGAGGTCGTCGTCACTGACGGGGCCGACATCGCGCGGGTCGCGAAGGTCGTCGCCCGTGTCTCGGACGGCGAACCCGAGGCGGACGAGGGCGAGTTGCGGGTGCACGCCCCCGTGGTCGACCGGGTCTCCGCGCTGACCGAGGTCGCGCGGACCCTGCAGGACGAGGGCGTCCAGGTCGAGGACATCGGGCTGCGCAGGCCGAGCCTCGACGACGTGTTCCTGCGCCTGACCGGACACCGCACCGAGAAGACCGACAAGACCGACAGGACCGAGAAGGGGGCCGTCGTATGACCGCCGTAGACCTGACCGTCCCGGCCACACGCGGCCGCCTGTACTGGACCCTCGCCGACGTCTGGAACATCGTCCGCCGCGGCCTGACCCACTACCAGCGCCAACCGATCAACATCGCCTGGCAGTTGGGCTTCCCGATCCTGTCCGTGCTGCTCTACGGCTATGTCTTCGGCAGCGCGATGAAGGTGCCCGGCGGCGGGGACTACAAGGACTTCCTGATGCCGGGCATGTTCGTGATGACGATGGCGTTCGGCTTCATCAACACCGCGACGCTCGTCGTCTACGACTCGACGAAGGGTGTCATCGACCGTTTCCGCTCCATGCCGATGGCCTCCTCCGCGGTGGTCGCCGGACGCGGGATCACCGATCTGCTCGCCGCCTGCGCCGAGTTGGCGATCATGATGCTGACGGCCTTCGCGATGGGCTGGCGCCCGGACGGCGGCCTCGGCTTCCTCGGCGCCTTCGGTCTGCTGCTGTGGCTGCGGTTCGCGCTGATCTGGATCGGGGTGTGGCTGGGCCTGCTGGTCCCCAACCCGGAGGCCGCCGGCGGTCTGTTCGCCGTCGCCTTCCCGCTCACGATGATCTCCAGCATCTTCGTCGCGCCGCAACTGATGCCCGACTGGCTCGGCTGGGTGGCGGCCTGGAACCCGATCTCGTCCACGGCCGCGGCCACCCGTGAGCTGTTCGGGGTGCCGAGCGTGGCTGTGGCCGGGGACTCCTGGGTCGAGCAGCATGCGCTGCTGATGGCGTGGGTGTGGCCGGTGATCCTGACGGCGATCTTCTTGCCGCTCGCGGTGCGCAGGTTCCAGAAGCTCAGCCGGTGACGACCTCAGGGCCTGTCTGAACCATTCCCGCCTGCCTCGCGAAGCCTTGCGAGCGCACGTTCCCCCGCGCGCGAACAACCCTGCGCCGGAGGGGACATGCCGCCGCGAGGCCCGCCTCCGGCGAAGGGTGGGAGTCGTCAGACAGGCTCTAGTCCTTGACGTGTCCACGTGACCTGACTTCCATGGAAGGTGCGGGAAGTGGGAGCGCTCCCACCTGTTCCGGCCCGCGCCTCCCGAGAGGAAGCAGCGACATGTTCCGCAGCTTGCGAAGAGCGCTGTGTGCTGCCGCGGCGGCGCTTCTGTTACCGCTGGGGGCCGGTGCGCAGACCGCCCACGCGGCGGAGTCCGGCGCCGGGTACTGGCACACCAGTGGCCGGCAGATCCTGGACGCGGCCGGGCAGCCGGTCCGTATCGCCGGGATCAACTGGTTCGGCTTCGAGACCGGCAACCACGTCGTCCACGGCCTGTGGGCCCGCGACTACAAGAGCATGCTCGACCAGATGAGGTCGCTGGGCTACAACACCCTCCGCCTGCCCTTCAGCGACGACATCCTCAAGGCCGGCACCATGCCGGACAGCATCAACTTCGCCGACGGCAAGAACGCCGATCTGCGAGGGCTGACCTCGTTGCAGGTGATGGACAAGATCGTGGCGTACGCCGGTCAGGCC
Organism: Streptomyces sp. SD31; assembly: GCF_052068475.1. Classification (NCBI taxonomy): domain Bacteria; kingdom Bacillati; phylum Actinomycetota; class Actinomycetes; order Kitasatosporales; family Streptomycetaceae; genus Streptomyces; species Streptomyces sp. SD31. Next base: position 147,835 of record NZ_JBQHCX010000014.1, read on the forward strand.
GGCCTGAAGATCGTCCTGGACCGGCACCGGCCGGACGCGGCCGGGCAGTCGGCGCTCTGGTACACGAGCGCGGTGCCGGAATCGACGTGGCTCGCCAACCTCAAGGCACTGGCGCAGCGCTACAAAGGCGACAGCACCGTCATCGGCATCGACCTGCACAACGAGCCGCACGACCCCGCCTGTTGGGGCTGCGGCGACACGGCCCGCGACTGGCGCCTCGCCGCGCAACGGGCCGGGAACGCCGTCCTGTCCGTCAACCCCGAGCTGCTGATCATGGTCGAGGGCGTCCAGTCGTACAACGGCGTCAACGGCTGGTGGGGCGGCAACCTCATGGGCGTGGCCCAGTACCCGGTGCAGCTCGACGTCCCGAACCGGCTCGTGTACTCGGCCCATGACTACGCCACCAGCGTGGCCCAGCAGTCCTGGTTCAGCGATCCGGCGTTCCCCGACAACATGCCGGGCGTCTGGGACAGGTACTGGGGCTACATCTTCAAGCAGAACATCGCCCCGGTGTGGGTCGGCGAGTTCGGTACGACGCTCCAGTCGACGGTGGACCAGAAGTGGCTGGCCGCGCTGGTGACGTACCTGCGGTCGACGTCGACGTACGGGGCGGACTCGTTCCACTGGACGTTCTGGTCCTGGAACCCCAACTCCGGTGACACGGGCGGCATCCTGAAGGACGACTGGTCGACCGTGGACACCGTGAAGGACGGGTATCTGGCGAGCATCAAGGCGCCGGGATTTCCGGGGAGCGGGGGCGGCGGTGATCCCGACCCCGGTGGGGGCACGGCCACCTGCAGCGCCGCCTACACCGTCAGCAGTGACTGGGGTGGCGGCTTCAATGCCGAGGTGAAGGTCACCAACACGGGGACCACGCCGCTCACCTCCTGGAAGGTGACCTGGACCTGGAACGGGTCCCAGCGGGTCACGTCCATGTGGAACGCGTCGTACACCCAGACCGGGTCGACCGTCACGGCGACCAACGCGGGCCACAACGGGACGGTCGCGGCGGGAGGTTCGGCAGGTTTCGGGTTCGGGGGTGCGCCTGGGGGCGGTGGGGTGCCGACGGTGACCTGCGTGGCGACATGAGGGAAGGCGCCCGGTGTGTGCCGGGCGCAATTTCCCCCGTGGACTGGGCGCTCGCCGGCGCTCACGCCGATGTCGTCCGGCTTCTGCGGGAGGCGGGGGCACAGGAGGAGAGCGCGACTCCCGGAACCCCTACCGGAACCAGGTCGGCCGACTCACGCGCAAGCGGCTGACCGGCCCGTCGTCAGCGACTTCTCGCTGTATGACGAGGGGCGCCCGGTACGGCAGTTGCGCACTTGCCGTACCGGGCGCCCCTTCAGCGGCGTTTGAGCGTCGAGGTCAGAGCTTCTCGATCACGTAGTCGATGCACTTCGTCAGCGCCTCGACGTCCGCCGGGTCGATCGCCGGGAACATCGCGACGCGGAGCTGGTTGCGGCCGAGCTTGCGGTAGGGCTCGGTGTCGACGATGCCGTTGGCGCGCAGGACCTTGGCGACGGCGGCGGCGTCGATCTCGTCCGTGAAGTCGATCGTGCCGATGACCTGGGACCGCTTGGCCGGGTCGGTGACGAACGGGTTGGCGTACTTGATGTCCTCGGCCCAGCCGTACAGGGCGCGGGCGGAGGTGGCGGTGCGGCGGACCGACCAGTCCAGGCCGCCCTGGCCGTTGATCCACTCCAGCTGCTGGTTGAGCAGGAAGAGGGTGGCGAGGGCCGGGGTGTTGTACGTCTGGTTCTTGCGGGAGTTGTCGATCGCCGTGGGCAGCGAGAAGAACTCCGGGATGTGGCGGCCGGACGCGTGGATGCGCTCGGCGCGCTCGATCGCGGCCGGGGAGAAGACGCCGATCCACAGGCCGCCGTCGGAGGCGAATGATTTCTGCGGGGCGAAGTAGTAGACGTCGGTCTCGGCGATGTCGACGGGCAGGCCGCCGGCGCCGGAGGTGGCGTCGACCAGGACCAGCGCGCCCTCGTCGGCGCCGGCCACACGCTTGATCGGCATGGCGACGCCGGTGGAGGTCTCGTTGTGCGTGAAGGCGTAGACGTCGACGCCCGCCTGGGCGACCGGCTCGGGGTGCGTGCCCGGGTCGGTGGAGATGACGTCCGGGTCGGCGAGCCACGGGGCGAGCTTGGCGGCCTTGGCGAACTTCGAGCTGAACTCACCGAAGGTGAGGTGCTGCGACTTGTTCTCGATCAGGCCGTGCGTCGCGATGTCCCAGAAGGCCGTCGAGCCGCCGTTGCCGAGGACGACCTCGTAGCCCTCGGGGAGCTGGAACAGCTCGCTGATGCCCTCGCGCACCTGGCCGACCAGGTTCTTGACCGGGGCCTGGCGGTGGGAGGTACCGAGGAGGGAGGTTCCGGTGGCGGCCAGCGCGTCCAGCGCTTCCGTCCGCACCTTGGAGGGGCCCGCGCCGAAACGTCCGTCGGCGGGCTTGATGTCAGCGGGAATCTGGATCTCAGCCACGGGGGGAGCGTAGCTGTTTCGGGAAACCTCGGTGAAACCTGGTCCGTCGGGTGAGACGGCGTTTCCGTGGGCGTCGGACCCTGGGGGCTGCCGCCCCAGACCCCCGCTTCGGCCCTGAAGGGGCCTTGTCCTCAAACGCCGGACGGGCTTGATTGCCGGACGTCGGCTGGTTTGCTGGAGGTATGACGGATCTTGAGGCTGCGCTGCGTGCCGTCGTCCGGGGCGAGGTGGCATTCGACGTCACCTCCCGGGCGCTCACCACCATGGACGCGTCCAACTACCGGCGTGTCCCATTGGGTGTGGTCGCACCACATGACGCCGACGACGTCGCCGCCGTGCTCGAGGTGTGTCGCGACCACATGGTGCCGGTCGTGGCGCGGGGTGGAGGCACATCCATCGCCGGTCAGGCCACCGGCACCGGCATCGTGCTGGACTTCACCCGCCACATGAACCGGATCGTGTCCCTGGACCCGGAGACCCGCACCGCCGTCGTCCAGCCCGGCCTTGTCCTCGACCGTCTCCAGGAGGCCGCAGCCCCGCACGGGCTGCGCTTCGGCCCCGACCCCTCCACCCACAGCCGGTGCACGCTCGGCGGAATGATCGGCAACAACTCGTGCGGCTCGCACTCGGTGGCGTGGGGGACGACCGCCGACAGCGTGCGGGAGCTGGACGTGATCACCGCGCGGGGGGAGCGGTCGCGGCTCGGGCGGGAATGGGCCGGCGCTCCGCAGGGGCTGCGGGAGCTGGTGGAAGGCGACCTGGCGCGGCTGCGCACCGGCTTCCCCGAACTGCCCCGCCGTATCTCCGGATACGCGCTCGACGCCCTGCTGCCCGAGAAGGGCGCCGATGTCGCCCGTTCCTTCTGCGGCAGCGAGGGCACCCTGGGGATCCTCACCGAGGCGACCGTACGGCTGGTTCGGGCGCCACGCGCGCGTGCGCTCGCCGTGCTGGGGTACGCCGACGAGAGCACGGCGGCGGAGGCGGCTGCCGGGCTGCTGCCGTACAGGCCGTTGACGGTGGAGGGCATGGCGGCCGACCTGGTGCCCTCGCCGTCTTCGCTGCCGACGGGCGGCGCCTGGCTGTTCGTCGAGACGGGCGGGGAGTCCGAGGGTGAGGCACGCGCGCGTGCGGAGGCGGTCGTGCGGGCGGCCGATGTCGTCGACGCGCTGGTCGTGACCGATCCGGCCGGGCAGCGGGCGCTGTGGCGCATCCGGGAGGACGCGAGCGGGACGGCGACCCGGATGCCGGACGGTGGGGGCACCTCCCGCTCGAGCGAAGCCGGGAGTGGGGGAGAGGCGTGGCCCGGCTGGGAGGACTGCGCGGTGCCGCCGCAGCGCCTGGGGGCGTACCTGCGGGACTTCCGGGCGCTGTTGACCGCCCACGGGCTGCGCGGCACGCCGTACGGGCACTTCGGCGACGGCTGCATCCACGTCCGTATCGACTTCGACCTGATGACCGAGGCGGGCATCGGCCGCTTCCGACGGTTCTCTGAGGAACTCGCCGAGGTCGTCGTCGCGCACGGCGGTTCGCTGTCCGGGGAGCACGGGGACGGGCAGGCGCGCGCCGAGCTGCTGTCGAAGATGTACGGCACGGAGATGGTGGAGCTGTTCGAGCGGGCCAAGGGCGTCTGGGACCCCGATGACCTGCTCAACCCGGGGATGCTGGTGCGCCCGGCCCCCCTCGACTCGAACCTCCGCTTCTCCGTCCTGCCCCGCCGTCCGGTGGACGTCGCCTTCGGCTACCCGGCCGACGGCGGCGACTTCTCGGCGGCCGTACGGCGGTGCGTCGGGGTCGCCAAGTGCCGTACGACGTCGGTGGCGGGCTCCGCCGTCATGTGCCCGTCGTTCCGCGCGACCGGTGAGGAGGAGCACTCCACGCGCGGGCGTGCCCGGTTGCTGCACGAGATGCTGGCCGGGGAACTGGTGACCGACGGGTGGCGCTCGACGGAAGTGCGGGACGCGCTGGACCTGTGCCTGTCCTGCAAGGGGTGCCGGTCCGACTGCCCGGTCGAGGTCGACATGGCCACGTACAAGGCGGAGTTCCTGCACCACCACTACGAGGGCCGCCGGCGCCCGGCCGCGCACTACAGCATGGGGCGACTGCCGCAGTGGCTGCGCGCGGTGGCACGCACGCGTACGGCGTCCCTGGTCAATGCCCTGGCCGCCGTACGGCCCTTGGCCCGGGCGGCGAAACGGCTCGGCGGGATCGCGCCGGAGCGGGACATTCCGCGGCTGGCGACGCGGACGTTCAGCGGGTGGTGGGAGCGGCGGCGCGAGCAGGTGGCCGTCGGTGGGGGCGGCGAGGGCGGCGGGGACCTGGTCATCCTGTGGCCGGACACCTTCACCGAGCACCTCTCGCCGTCCGTGGGGCAGGCGGCCGTACGGGTGCTGGAGGCGGCCGGGCTGCGGGTGGCGCTGCCGCCGACGGTGCTGCTGAAGCGGCCGCCGGAGGGCGACGGTACGACGGTGTCGCTGGACCCGGTGTCCCTCCTGCGGGGCCGGGGGCGGGTCTGCTGTGGGTTGACGTACATCTCGACGGGGCAGCTCGACCGTGCCCGTGCGGTCCTGCGGCGCACGCTCGACCTCATGGAGCCGGTGCTGGAGACGGGCGCCCCGGTGGTCGTCCTGGAGCCGAGCTGTGCGGCAGCCCTCCGCGCGGACCTGCCGGAGCTGCTGCACGACGACCCACGTGCCCGCCTCCTGGCCGACCGCGTCCTGACCTTCGCTGAGACGCTGGAGCGCCTGGCGCCCGACTGGACGCCGCCCCGCGTGGACCGGCCGGTGGTCGGGCAGACCCACTGCCATCAGCACGCGGTGCTGGGGGACAGGGCCGACCGCGGACTGCGTGAGGCCGCGGGGCTCACCGGGGAACTGAGCGGTGGGTGTTGCGGTCTCGCGGGCAACTTCGGGTTCGAAAAGGGGCACTTCGAGGTGTCGGCGGCGTGCGCGGAGGAGCAGCTGCTGCCGGCGGTGCGGGGAGCGGGGGAGGGGGCTGTGGTGCTGGCGGACGGGTTCTCCTGCCGGACGCAACTGGAGCAGCTGGCGGGGGTGCGGGGGTGGCATCTCGCGGAGGTGCTGGCGGAGGCGCTGGCGGGAGACGAGTGACGGTGGTGATGTGGTGCGCGTCTATGTGGTGCGGGCGCGCCTCTGTGGTGCGTACGTGTCTATGTGGTGGGCATCCACGTGGTGCTCATCCATGTGGCGCGCGTCCATGACGTCCCGCCAGAAGGTGGCTTCGTAGGCTGGCCCCACCCGGCCACCCGCAAGGAGCCCCGCCCGTGTCCCAGTCGCCCCTCCGCCTGCAGCCCCTCACCCGTGACCAGCACCTCGCCTTCGTCGCGGCCCGCTCCTCCGCCAGCCATATGCAGCTCCCCTCCTGGGGCGATGTGAAGCCGGACTGGACCGCGGAGAGCGTGGGCTGGTTCGACGCGGAGGGGCGGCCGGTGGGGGCGGGGCTCGTGCTGTACCGCCCGTTGCCGAGGCTGAGGAAGTACCTGGCGTATCTGCCCGAGGGGCCGCTGATCGACTGGCACGCGCCCGACCTCGCCGAGCGGTGGCTGGCGCCGATGCTCGCGTACCTCAGGGGCAAGGGCGCCTTCTCCGTGAAGATGGGCCCGCCCGTCGTCGCCCGCCGCTGGAGCGCCGAGGCGGTGAAGGCGGCCATCGCCGATCCGGCGGCCGGGCGACTGCGGGACGCGGAGCCGACGTCGACGGAGCGGGGCGCGTCCGACATCGCCGAGCGGCTGCGGCGCTCCGGCTGGCGGCAGGCCGAGGCCGGCGGCGAGGAGGGCTTCGCCGCGGGGCAGCCGCGTTACGTCTGCCAGGTGCCGTTCGCCGGACGGTCGTTGGACGACATCCAGCGCGGCCTCAACCAGCAGTGGCGGCGCAACATCAAGAAGGCCGAGAAGGCCGGCGTGAAGGTGGTGCGGGGCGGCTACGAGGATCTGCCCGCCTTCCACGACCTCTACGCCGAGACCGCCGAGCGGGACCGCTTCATCCCGCGCCCGCTGCCCTACTTCCAGCGCATGTGGACCGCGCTGACCGCCGAACACCCCGACCGCATGCGGCTCTACCTCGCCCACCACGACGGCGACACCCTCGCCGCCGCCACCATGATCACCGTCGGCGACCACGTCTGGTACTCCTACGGCGCCTCCACCGGCCGCAAGCGCGAGGTCCAGCCCAACAACGCCTTGCAGTGGCGCATGATGTGCGACGCCCACGAACTCGGCGCCGCCGTCTACGACTTCCGCGGCATCACCGACACGCTGGAGGAGTCCAACCACCTCCTCGGCCTGCTGCGGTTCAAGGTGGGCGCCGGCGGCGAGGCCGTCGAGTACCTCGGGGAGTGGGACTTCCCGCTCAACCGGCTGCTGCACAAAGCGCTGAACCTGTACATGGCGAGGCGGTAGCCGCCCGCCCCCGTCGATCCGCGCGACCGCACTCTGGGACAGTGGCGTAATGGCTTCACACGCCTGACGATGTCCAATACCCTGGACTAGGCAGTACAGCACGATGAACGAACTGAGCCCCCCGAGTCGAGCCCTGGAACGCCCGTGAGCACCCCTGACGCCGCCGCAACGCCCGCGCCGACCCGTACCCGGGCCGTCCCCCAGCCGACGGCCGGCGCCCCGCATCGCTGGGACTCCCTCGGCCCCGTCGGCCTGGTCCTCGCCGGTGGGGTCTCCGTGCAGTTCGGCGGCGCGCTGGCCGTGACCCTGATGCCGAGGGCGGGCGCGCTCGGTGTCGTGAGCCTGCGCCTCCTCGCGGCCGCCCTCGTCCTGATGCTGGTCTGCCGGCCCCGCCTGCGCGGCCACTCCCGCACCGACTGGGGCACGGTGGTCGTCTTCGGCGTCACCATGGCCGCGATGAACGGCCTCTTCTACCAGTCGGTCGCCCGCATCCCGCTCGGCCCCGCGGTCACCCTCGAGGTGCTCGGCCCGCTCGCCCTGTCCGTCCTGTCCTCGCGGCGCGCGATCAACGTCCTGTGGGCGGGACTCGCCCTGGCCGGCGTCTTCCTCCTCGGCGGCGGAGGCTTCGGCAGTCTCGACCCCATAGGTGTCGCTTTTGCCCTGGGGGCCGGCGCCATGTGGGCGGCCTACATCATCTTCAGTGCCCGTACGGGCCGACGCTTCCCGCAGGCCGACGGGCTGGCCCTCGCGATGGCGGTGGGCGCCGTACTCTTCCTCCCCTTGGGCATCGCCGAATCGGGCATGAAGCTCACCGACCCCGTGACCCTCGCACTGGGCGCGGCCGTGGCCCTCCTCTCCTCGGTCCTCCCCTACACCCTCGAACTCCTCGCCCTGCGCCGCCTGCCCGCAGCGACCTTCGCCGTGCTGATGAGCCTCGAGCCGGCCCTCGCCGCCACCGCCGGCTTCCTCATCCTCGACCAGGCCCTGTCCGCCGTACAGGCCCTGGCGATCGCCCTGGTCATCGCCGCGAGCATGGGCGCGGTGCGGACACAGGTGGGGCGGGGGAAGGCAAAGGCCGTCAGGCAGCCCGGCGAGAACTCAGGGCCGCAGCCCGGCGAGGGCTGAGGGCCGAACGGCTTCCAGCGGGCCGCCCTTCCGCCGACGGCCTCGTCCATCAAGGCCCGCCCGGCTCAGTCCGCACGCCGGTCGAGGACCAGTCGCACCCCCTGTGGCCGCATGGTCATACGCAGCTGCGGCTCGACCCTGCCACCGGCCACCGCCCGGACCCGCCACCGCCGAAGCAGCACCGCGAGCGCGATCTGCGCCTCGGCGAGCCCGAACGCGTCGCCGATGCATCTGCGGGCGCCCGCGCCGAAGGGAATGAACGCCTCCCGCTGGCGGCGCCCGACCCGTTCGTCGAGCCAGCGGTCGGGATCGAACCGACCGGGCTCGGCGAACACGTCGGGGTCCCGGTGCAGGGCGTAGGGGCTGAACAGCACACCCGCGCCAGCGGGCAGACGGTGACCGCCCAGCTCGGTGTCGACGAGGGCGACGCGGCTGAGCAGCCATACGGGAGGGTGCAGTCGCAGCGACTCGTTGATCACCCGCTTCATATGGGTCAGCCGGGGCAGATCCTGGTGGGTGACGGGGCGGTCGCCCAGCACCTCGGACAGTTCGGCCTCCAGCCGCTCGTACTCGCTCGGGTGGCGCGTCAGCAGGTGCATGGTCCAGGACAGCAGCCCCGCCATGGTCTCGGTGCCGCCGATGAAGAACGTGATGACCTGGTCGAACACTTCCTGTTCGGTGTGGGCCACCGGCCTGCCGGGGGGCACCAGCGCCGACATCAGGTCGTGGTGGTCGGTGTGGTCGCTCATGCGGCGCCGGATCATCGCGCCGACCGCCTCCCGGGTGGTCCGGGTGGCCCGTACGTAGCGCAGGTTCTCCAGGGTCGGCAGCCGGTTGCTGCCCGGCACCATCATGTGGGTCGTCAGGGCGGAGAGCATCAGCGGCACGTTGCGCTGGACGGCCTCGACGGCTTGCCGGTCCTCGGGGGCGAGGAAGAGGGTCCGGGCCAGGACGGTGACCGCGAAGCGCTTCATCTCCGTGTACGCGTCGATGACCTGACCGGACTGCCAGGTCGAGGACACCTCCAGGGCGCAGTCGCGGAACCGCTCGGTGTGGTGGGGCAGTTGCCCACGGGCGAACACCGGTCGCAGCAAGGCGCGCATCGGGCGGTGCGGCCCCGCGAGCGAGGTGGCCAGACCGTCGCCGACGAGCCGGGCGGCCTGGTCGAAGAACGGGCCGCCCTTGTCGAACTCCCCTCCGTTGCCGGCCACCAGCATCCGCTGGACGAGTTCGGGAGCGCTGACCACGTGGACCGGGGTGCGCCCCAGCCGGATCCGCACGACCGGCCCCAGTGAGCGCAGGTCTTCGAGGAAGCCCAACCGGTCGCGGGCCAGTCGGCCCGCGTGGCCGATGAGGGGGAGCGCTCCAGGAGCGGCGGGTGTCGTGTCGGTCTTGATCACCGAGGACCTCTCGCAGTGCTGTGGTGGATCTTTGATCGCGACCATCCCCACGTGCACATGGCTCAAGCAAGCGTTTGCGGGGGCGCTTGGGGCATAGGCGTGACCGGGGATCGCGCAGGAGTGAAGACGGGTCGCTGCGCGCCTGCACGTGCGCATCACCCGGTTGGCGGTAGCGGCCCGCGTGCCCCTGAACGTCGGCATCAGCCCGCGTGCCCCTGAACGTCGGCATGCGGTGCGCGGCCCCGGACCGTTCCCGCTGGGCCACTGTCCCGCCAATTAATGCAAGCATGCTTGCTTGTTTTCGTTCGCGCTGCCATGCTCCTCACCACGCCGTACGACCACGCCGCACCACCCCGCACACCGCCGTGCCCCGAGGGGAGCGCACCGTGTCCGATTCGACGCCCGTGTTCGACGATCTGCGCGAGGAGAGCGAGGAACTCGACCGGCTGGTCGCCGAGTTGAGCCCCGAGCAGTGGACGCTCGCGACTCCCGCGCCCGGCTGGAGCGTCGCCCACCAGATCGCGCACCTCGCCTGGACGGACCGCTCGGCGCTGCTGGCGGTGACCGACGTGGAGGCCTTCCACGCGCTGGTGGAGAAGGCGCTGGTGGCACCGGGGTCGTTCGTCGACGAGGGAGCGGAGGAGGGGGCCGGCCTCCCGCCCGCCGAACTGCTGGCGCGGTGGCGGGAAGGGCGCCTCGCCCTTGATGCGGCCTTGCGGGAGGCACCACAGGGCGCCCGCTTCCCCTGGTATGGCCCACCCATGTCGGCCGCATCCATGGCCACGGCCCGACTTATGGAGACCTGGGCCCATGGTCTGGATGTCGCCGACGCGCTGGGTGTGGTGCGCACACCTACCGACCGGCTGAGGCATGTGGTGTGGATCGGGGTGCGGACCAGGGACTTCGCCTTCGGTGTGCACGGACTCCCCGCGCCGCTCGACGCCTTCCGAGTCGAACTGGTCTCACCCTCCGGCGAGTTGTGGACCTACGGCCCCGAAGACGCCCCGCAGCGCGTGACCGGCCCCGCCCTCGACTTCTGCCTGCTGGTCACCCAACGGGCCCACCGCGGTGACCTCGCCCTGCGCGCCGAGGGCCCGGACGCCGACCGCTGGTTCGACATCGCCCAGGTCTTCGCGGGCCCGCCCGGAAAGGGCCGAGCGCCGAAGGGGCCCGCACAGTGACACCCGCGCCCCGTCCGCTGCGGATCGGCAACGCCTCCGGCTTCTACGGCGACCGCTTCGACGCCATGCGCGAGATGCTCACCGGCGGTGAACTCGACGTCCTCACCGGCGACTACCTCGCCGAGCTGACCATGCTGATCCTCGGCCGGGACCGGCTGAAGGACCCCGGCGCCGGATACGCCCGCACCTTCCTGCGGCAGCTGGAGGAGTGCCTCGGGCTCGCGCACGAGCGGGGGGTCCGTGTCGTCACCAACGCCGGTGGGCTCAACCCGGCCGGACTCGCCGACGCCGTACGGAAGCTGGCGGACCGGCTCGGCATCCCCGTACGCGTCGCCCATGTGGAGGGCGACGACCTCAAGGACCGGTATCCGGACAGCCTCGCCGCCCACGCCTACCTCGGCGGCTTCGGCATCGCGGCCTGCCTGCGCGAGGGCGCCCACGTGGTGGTGACCGGGCGGGTGACCGACGCGGCCCTGGTCACCGGGCCCGCCGCCGCACACTTCGGGTGGGGGCCCAGGGACTACGACCGGCTCGCGGGCGCTGTCGTCGCCGGGCATGTGCTGGAGTGCGGGGCCCAGGCGACCGGCGGCAACTACGCGTTCTTCGACGAGTTCCGGAAGAGCGGCGGCGACCTGCGCCGCCCCGGCTTCCCGCTCGCCGAGCTCCATGAGGACGGCACCTGCGTCATCACCAAGCACCCCGGCACCGGCGGCCTGGTCGACGTCGGCACGGTGACGGCCCAGCTGCTGTACGAGACGGCGGGCGCCCGGTACGCAGGGCCGGACGTCACCACCCGACTGGACACCGTACGGCTGACGCAGGACGGCCCCGATCGTGTCCGCATCGAGGGCGTACGGGGCGAGGCCCCGTCCCCGACCCTCAAGGTCGGCGTGAACCGCCTCGGCGGCTTCCGGAGCGAGGTCGTCTTCGTCCTGACCGGGCTGGAGATCGAGTCCAAGGCGGCTCTCGTGCGACGGCAGATGAGTGATGCCCTCGCCAAGTCCGCGCCCGCCGAGGTGCGTTGGGACCTCGTCCGCACCGACCAGCCCGACGCCTCGACCGAGGAGACCGCGAGCGCGCTGCTCAGACTGGTCGTGAGGGACCCGGTCCAGGAGAACGTCGGACGGGCGCTGAGCGAGGCGGCGGTGGAACTGGCGCTCGCCAGCTATCCCGGCTTCCATGTGCTCGCCCCACCCGGAAAGGGCACGCTCTATGGGGTCTTCGAGGGTGTGTACGTCCCCCATGGTGCCGTAGACCATGTGGCTGTCCTCCACGACGGACGCCGGATCACTGTGCCGCCGGCCCACGACACCGTCGTACTCGACGACGTTCCCGAGCCGCCGCTTCCGGAGCCCCTTCCGGCCGGGCCCACCACACGCGCCCCCCTCGGCCTCGTCGCCGGTGCCCGCAGCGGGGACAAGGGCGGGAACGCCAACGTCGGTGTGTGGGCGCGCACGGATGAGTCCTGGCGCTGGCTCGCGCACGAGCTGACGGCCGCCAGATTCCAGCAGCTGATCCCCGAGAGCCGCGAGCTGGACGTCACCCGGCACGTCCTGCCCCACCTCCGCGCCCTCAACTTCGTCGTCGAGGGCATCCTCGGCGAGGGCGTCGCCGCGCAGCACCGTTTCGACCCGCAGGCCAAGGCGCTCGGCGAATGGCTGCGCTCTCGCCACCTGGACATCCCGGAGGCCCTGCTGTGACCGTCCTGCCTTCCACCCTGGACACCACCGGCCCCGACTACCGGGCCAACCGCGATGCCATGCTCGGCAAGCTCGCCGACCTCGAAGCCGAGCACGCCAAGGCCCTCGCGGGCGGCGGCGACAAGTACGTCGAGCGGCACCGAAAGCGCGGCAAGCTCCTCGCCCGTGAGCGCGTCGAACTGCTCCTCGACCCCGACACGCCCTTCCTGGAGCTGTCGCCGCTGGCCGCCTGGGGCAGCGATCACACCGTCGGCGCCTCCCTCGTCACCGGCATCGGGATCGTCGAGGGCGTGGAGTGCCTGATCACCGCCAACGATCCGACCGTGCGCGGCGGCGCGAGCAACCCCTGGTCGCTGAAGAAGGCCTTGCGCGCGAACGACATCGCCCTCGCCAACCGGCTGCCCGTCATCAACCTCGTCGAGTCGGGCGGGGCGGACCTGCCGTCGCAGAAGGAGATCTTCATCCCCGGAGGCGCCATCTTCCGGGACTTGACGCGGCTGTCCGCGGCCGGAATCCCCACCGTCGCGGTCGTCTTCGGCAACTCCACGGCCGGCGGTGCCTACGTCCCCGGCATGTCCGACCACGTGATCATGGTCAAGGAACGCGCCAAGGTGTTCCTCGGCGGCCCGCCCCTGGTCAAGATGGCCACCGGCGAGGAGAGCGACGACGAGTCGCTCGGCGGTGCGGAGATGCACGCGCGCGTGTCGGGTCTCGCCGACTACTTCGCCGTCGACGAACCGGACGCCCTGCGCCAGGCGCGCCGCGTGGTCGCCCGCCTCAACCACCGCAAGGCGTACGGCGATCCGGGCCCCGCAGAACCCCCCAAGTACTCCACCGACGAACTCCTCGGCATCGTCCCCGGCGACCTCAAGACGCCCTTCGACCCGCGCGAGGTCATCGCCCGGATCGTCGACGCCTCCGACTTCGACGAGTTCAAGCCGATGTACGGCACCAGCCTGACCACCGGCTGGGCGTCCCTGCACGGCTATCCGATCGGCGTGCTGGCGAACGCCCAAGGGGTTCTGTTCAGCGAGGAGTCCCAGAAAGCGGCCCAGTTCATCCAGCTGGCGAACCAGCGGGACATCCCCCTCCTCTTCCTGCACAACACCACCGGGTACATGGTGGGCAGCCAGTACGAGCAGGGCGGCATCATCAAGCACGGCGCGATGATGATCAACGCGGTCAGCAACAGCCGCGTGCCCCACCTCTCCGTCCTCATGGGCGCGTCCTACGGCGCCGGCCACTACGGCATGTGCGGCCGCGCCTACGACCCCCGCTTCCTCTTCGCCTGGCCCAGCGCCAAGTCCGCCGTCATGGGCCCCCAGCAGCTCGCCGGCGTGCTCTCGATCGTCGCCCGGCAGTCGGCCGCCGCGAAGGGACAGCCGTACGACGAGGACGCCGACGCCGCCCTCCGCGCGATGGTGGAGCAGCAGATCGAGTCGGAGTCGCTGCCCATGTTCCTGTCCGGGCGGCTGTACGACGACGGCGTCATAGATCCGCGCGACACCCGAACCGTCCTCGGTATGTGCCTGTCCGCCATCCACACGGCCCCCTACGAGGGCGCACGCGGTGGCTTCGGCGTCTTCCGGATGTGAGGGATCACTGATGATCACTTCTGTGCTCGTGGCGAACCGGGGCGAGATCGCCTGCCGCATCTTCCGCACCTGCCGTGAGTGGGGAATCCGGACGGTCGCCGTGCACTCGGACGCCGACGCGAACGCCCTCCACGCGCGCGTGGCCGACACGGCGGTACGACTACCGGGAGCGGCGCCCGCCGACACGTATCTGGACGCCGACCTGATCGTGAAGGCGGCCGTCGCGTCCGGCGCGGACGCCGTCCACCCCGGCTACGGCTTCCTCTCCGAGAACGCCGACTTCGCGCGCGCCGTCCTCGACGCGGGACTCGTCTGGATCGGCCCGCCCCCGGAGGCGATCGAGGCGATGGCGTCCAAGACGCGCGCCAAGGAGCTGATGGGGCTCGCCCCGCTGGGCGAGGTGACCGAGGCCGACCTGCCCGTGCTGGTGAAGGCGGCCGCGGGCGGCGGCGGGCGCGGCATGCGTGTCGTGCGCCGCCTGGAGGAGCTGACCGCCGCCCTGGAGAGCGCGCGCACCGAGGCCGTGAGCTCCTTCGGCGACGGCGAGGTGTTCGTCGAGCCGTACATCGAGAACGGCCGCCACGTCGAGGTGCAGATCCTCGCCGACACGCACGGCACGGTGTGGGCCCTCGGCACCCGCGACTGCTCCCTCCAGCGCCGCCACCAGAAGGTCATCGAGGAGGCCCCGGCGCCCGGACTGTACGCGGCGCTCGAAGAGGAGCTGTGCGCGCTGTCCGTACGCGCCGCGCGCGCCGTGGACTACGTGGGCGCCGGCACGGTCGAGATCCTGGTTGCCGACGGCAAACCCCACTTCCTGGAGATGAACACCCGACTCCAGGTCGAACACCCCGTGACGGAAGCCGTGCACGGCATCGACCTGGTCGCCCTCCAGATCCAGGTGGCCGAGGGCCATGCCCTCGACACCGAGCCCCCACACGCGCGTGGCCACGCGATCGAGGCCCGCCTCTACGCCGAGGACCCGGCTCACGACTGGGCTCCGCAGACCGGCACCCTGCACCGTATCGCCGTGCCCGAGGGCGTCCGCCTGGACACCGGCTTCACCGACGGCGACGAGATCGGCGTCCACTACGACCCCATGCTCGCCAAGCTCGTCGCCCACGCCCCCACGCGCGCGGGCGCCATCCGCAAGCTCGCGGGCGCCCTGGAGCGGGCGACGCTCCACGGCCCGGTCACCAACCGCGACCTCCTCGTCCGCTCCCTGCGCCACGAGGAGTTCATGACCGCCCGGATGGACACCGGCTTCTACGACCGCCACCTCACCGACCTGACCGAGCAGCCCCCGGACCCACACGCCCCCCTGGCCGCCGCCCTCGCCGACGCCCACGGCCGCTCCCGCTTCGGCGGCTGGCGCAACGTGCCGTCCCAGCCGCAGATCAAGCGCTACGCCATGGCGGGCGAGGAGCACGAGGTCCGTTACCGGCACACGCGCGTGGGCCTGGAGGCCGACGGGGTGCGGGTCGTGCACGCCGATGCTGCCCGGGTCGTCCTCGAAGTGGACGGCGTACGAAGGAACTTCGAGGTCGCGAGGTACGGCGACGAGATCCACGTGAACACCACACGCCTCACCGCGCTGCCCCGTTTCCCGGCCCCGACGGCCCAGCATGCGCCGGGTTCGCTGCTCGCGCCGATGCCGGGGACGGTCGTACGAGTCGCCGAGGGCTTGACCGTAGGAGCCGCCGTACGGGCCGGAGAGCCCCTGCTGTGGCTGGAGGCGATGAAGATGCAGCACAAGATCGCGGCGCCGGTCTCGGGGACGCTGAGCGCTTTGCATGCCGTACCTGGCCAGCAGGTAACGGTCGGCTCATTGCTGGCGGTAGTGCAAGAAACCTAGGGGCGCGGGCTGTATCGACATGCGGCTACCGCCGCGTGGGCGCGACAAGCGACGACGAAGGAGTCACATGGCCACGATCGAAACCGAGGAACACAAGGCCCTCCGATCGGCTGTAGCCGCCCTCGGCGAGCGCCACGGCCGCACCTACGACCGAGAAGCCCTCTGGTCCGAAGCCGCCAAACTCGGCTACCTCGGCGTCAACCTGCCGGAGGCATACGGCGGTGGAGGCGGTGGAATCTCCGAACTCTCCATCGTCCTGGAAGAACTCGGCGCCGCAGGCTGCCCCTTGCTGATGATGGTCGTGTCACCGGCCATCTGCGGCACAGTGATCGCCCGCTTCGGCACCGAGGAACAGAAGGGCGAGTGGCTCCCGGGCCTCGCCGACGGCACCCGCACCATGGCCTTCGGCATCACCGAACCCGACGCCGGCTCCAACAGCCACCGCATCACCACCACGGCTCACCGCGACGGCGCCGACTGGGTACTCAACGGCCGCAAAGTCTTCATCTCCGGCGTCGACATAGCCGACGCCACCCTCATAGTCGGCCGCACAGCAGACGCCCGCACCGGCCGCCTCAAGCCCTGCCTCTTCATCGTCCCGCGCGACGCGGAAGGCTTCACACGTCACCGCATCGACATGGAACTCAACGCCGCCGAGAAGCAGTTCGAGCTCACCCTCGACGACGTACGCCTCCCCGCCGACGCCCTTGTCGGCGACGAGGACGCCGGCCTCCTCCAGCTCTTCGCCGGCCTCAACCCCGAACGCATCATGACGGCCGCCTTCGCGATCGGCATGGGCCGGTACGCCCTCGCCCGTGCCGTCGAGTACGCGCGCGAGCGGACCGTATGGAACGCCCCCATCGGCGCCCACCAGGCCATCGCCCACCCCCTCGCCCAGGCACACATCGACCTCGAACTGGCCCGCCTGATGATGCAGAAGGCCGCCTACCTGTACGACGCCGGAGACGACGCGGGCGCCGGCGAGGCCGCCAACATGGCGAAGTACGCGGCCGGGGAGGCCTGCGTGAAGGCGGTCGACCAGGCCGTGCACACCCTCGGCGGAAACGGCCTCACCCGCGAATTCGGACTCGCCTCGTTGATAACCGCCGCGCGCGTGTCTCGTATTGCTCCGGTGAGCCGGGAGATGATTCTCAACTACGTCTCCCACCAGACCCTTGGCCTGCCCAAGTCGTACTGACCGGCACCCGTCCGGCGCCGTGTCGCGAGGAGGAACCGTGTTCCGCAGCGAGTACGCAGACGTCCCGGCCGTAGAACTCCCCATCCACGAGGCCGTACTGGGCCGGGCCGCCGAGTTCGGCGACGTGCCCGCGCTCATCGACGGCACGGACGGCACCACCCTCACCTACGAGCAGCTCGACCGCTTCCACCGGCGTATCGCCGCCGCCCTCGCCGAGGCAGGCGTCCGCAAGGGGGACGTTCTCGCCCTGCACAGCCCCAACACGGTCGCCTTCCCGACCGCCTTCTACGCGGCCACGCGCGCGGGTGCCTCCGTCACGACCGTGCATCCGCTCGCCACGCCCGAGGAGTTCGCCAAGCAGCTGACGGACTCGGCGGCCCGCTGGATCGTCACCGTCTCGCCGCTGCTCCAGGCGGCACGCCGGGCCGCCGAACTCGCCGGCGGGGTCCGGGAGATCTTCGTCTGCGACAGCGCACCGGGACACCGCTCACTCATCGACATGCTGGCGTCCGCCGCCCCCGAGCCGCAGACCGACATCGACCCCGTGACGGACGTCGCCGCCCTGCCGTACTCGTCGGGCACCACCGGCATACCCAAGGGCGTGATGCTCACCCACCGGCAGATCGCCACCAACCTCGCCCAGCTCGAACCCGCCATCTCGGCGGGCCCCGGCGACCGCATCCTCGCCGTACTGCCCTTCTTCCACATCTACGGCCTCACAGCCCTGATGAACGCACCCCTGAGGCTGGGCGCCACGGTCGTCGTGCTGCCCCGCTTCGAGCTGGAGACCTTCCTCGCGGCGATCCAGAACCACCGCATCACCGGCCTGTACGTGGCCCCGCCGATCGTCCTGGCCCTCGCCAAGCACCCGCTGGTCGCGCAGTACGACCTGTCGTCCCTGAAGTACATCGTCAGCGCCGCCGCGCCCCTGGACGCCAAGCTCGCCGCCGCCTGCTCACAGCGCCTGGGCCTGCCGCCGCTCGGCCAGGCGTACGGCATGACGGAACTGTCCCCCGGCACCCACGTCGTCCCTCTCGCCGCCATGCACGACGCGCCCGCCGGAACCGTCGGCAGGCTCATCGCCGGCACCGAGATGCGCATCGTCTCCCTCGACGACCCCGACAAGGACCTCGGCGTCGGCGAGTCCGGCGAGATCCTCATCCGTGGCCCCCAGGTCATGAAGGGCTACCTCAACCGCCCCGACGCCACCGCCGCGATGATCGACCCCGACGGCTGGCTGCACACCGGCGACGTCGGCCATGTCGACGCCGACGGCTGGCTGTTCGTCGTCGACCGCGTCAAGGAACTCATCAAGTACAAGGGCTTCCAGGTGGCCCCCGCCGAACTGGAGGCACTCCTGCTCGCCCACCCCGGCATCGCCGACGCGGCGGTCATCGGCGTCTACAACGACGACGGCAACGAAGTCCCGCACGCGTACGTGGTCCGCCAGCCGAACGCCACCGACCTCTCCGAAGGAGAGATCATGATGTACGTCGCCGAACGCGTCGCCCCCTACAAGCGCGTACGCCAGGTCACCTTCATCGACGGCGTCCCGCGAGCCGCCTCCGGCAAGATCCTGCGCCGCGAACTGCGGGCGCTCAAGGAGAGCATGCTCAAGGAGGGCACATGACTCTGATCGGCCGCACCCGCGCGCGTGCCGTGGAAACCCTCACCCTGGACTCCCCGCACAACCGCAACGCGCTCTCGGCAGCACTGGTGGGCGAGCTGACCGACGCGCTGACGGACTGCGCCAAGGACGCCGACGTACGCGCGATCGTCCTCACCCACACCGGCAACACCTTCTGCGCGGGCGCCGACCTGCGCGACCCGCCGCCCCCGCAGGCACTGGTCGCGCTGCTCCGGCAGATCGTGGAGCTGCCCAGACCCGTCGTCGCCCGCGTCACCGGCCACGTACGCGCGGGCGGCCTGGGCCTGCTCGCGGCCTGCGACATTACGGCGGCATCGCGCGAGGCCACCTTCGCCTTCACGGAGGTGCACATAGGCGTCGCCCCCGCGGTGATCTCCCTCCCCCTCCTCCCGCGCACCGACCCCCGCGCCCTGGCCCGCTACTACCTCACCGGCGAACGCTTCACCGCGCCGGAAGCGGCCCGCATCGGCCTGCTCACGGCCGAGGGTGAGGACGTCGACGCGACGCTGGCCCCCGTCCTGGACGGCCTGCGCCGCGCCTCCCCCCATGCCCTGGCCGAGACGAAGGCGCTGCTCACGGCTAAGGTGCTGGAGACCTTCGACCAGGACGCGGCCCAACTGACCGCGCTCTCGGCCCGGCTGTTCTCCTCCGCGCAGGCCCGCGAGGGGATGACGGCCTTCCTCGAACGACGGGATCCGGAATGGGCGGTGTGAGCACAGTCGGCGACCGCGTGGACCGCACGGACCGCGTGCCCAAACAGGACCGCAGCCGCGCCACCCGGCAACGGCTCCTGGAAGCCGCCGTGGCCTGCCTGGCCGAGCACGGCTGGGCGGGCTCCACGGTCTCCGTCGTCGCCGAACGCGCCGGAGTCTCCCGCGGCGCCGCCCAACACCACTTCCCGACCCGCGAGGACCTCTTCACCGCGGCGGTCGAATACGTCGCCGAGGAACGCTCCCTCGCCCTGCGCGCCCTGTTCCCACAAGGCGCCGCAGGCGACCGGCACGCGGTCGTATCCGCCCTCGTCGACCTCTACACCGGCCCACTGTTCCGCGCCGCCCTGCACCTGTGGGTCGCCGCCTCGAACGAGGAGCAACTGCGCCCGAGGGTCACCGAACTGGAGGCCCGGGTGGGCCGCGAGACCCACCACATCGCGGTGGACCTGCTGGGCGCGGACGAGTCCCGGCCCGGCGTACGCGAGACAGTCCAGGGCCTCCTCGACATGGCCCGCGGCCTCGGTCTGGCAAACCTGCTCACCGACGACGCCGGCCGCCGGGAGCGGGTGGTGGCGCAGTGGGCGGGGGTGCTGGAGGAGGCGTTGGGCTGACCACCTCCCCACGGGCACGGGGGCCGGAGCACGACCGTCAGTCGTCCTCGCCGCTGTCGTCGCCGTCGTCGTCCTGTTGCGCCTCGCGCTGCTTCTTCGGCTCTCTCGTCTCCTCATCGCGCCTCTTCTGTTCCCGCTTCCCCTCGTCCTGTCCTTCCTGACCGGCGCTTGTCTGCGCCACCGGGCTCGGGGAGGTGGTCGAGGACGGGCTCGATTCCAGGGGGGAGGTGGACGCGGGGGCACTCGTGCCGGGCGGCGCTTCGGACTTCGTGCCCTCCCCGGCGGTGTTGTCCGGCGAGAACCACAGCATGCCGAGCAGCATCGCGGCCACGAAGAGCACCGCTCCGGCGGCCATGGCGGTCACCCGCCGTGTCCCGGCGCGGGACCGGGACCGGCCCCGGGGCCGGCCGACCGATGCCGACCCTCGGGCGGAGGGCAGCATGTAAGTCGTCGGGTTGCTGGTCCCGCCCACGTGCTGGTGCCCGGGCGGGGAGGCGGGGGAAGCGGTCGGCCGCGGGGACGGCGAGGCCGCGTCGGGCAGCGGCTCGGGGCGTCCCTGCCAGGCGCCGCCGGCGAACCAGTCGGCGGCCTGCTGGGCCGTCGGCCGGTGCTCGGGGTCCTTGGCGAGCAGGCCGAGGAGGTAGTTCTCGAAAGCGGCCGGGAGGCCGGGGACGCCCAGCTCGCGGGGCGGTACGGGGGCGGCGTCGAGGTGCTGGTGCAGGATGGCGACGGCGGTGTCCGCGTGGAACGGCGGGCGACCGGTGAGGAGCTGGTAGAGCACACAGCCCAGCGCGTACACGTCGGAGGCCGGGCCCGCCGGCTTCCCCAGGGCCCGCTCGGGGGCGAGGTACAGGCTCGTGCCGACGATCTGCCCGGTGGCGGTGAGCGCGGCGCCGGGGTCGTCCAGGAAGCGCGCGATGCCGAAGTCACCGATCTTGAGGGTGCCGTCGGCGTCCAGGAGCAGGTTGCCGGGCTTGATGTCCCGGTGGACGATGCCCTCCCGGTGCGCGGCGGCCAGACCCGCGGCGGCCTGGGCGGCGATACGGGCCACGCGTTCGGCGGGCAGCGCGCCGAACTGCGACGCGACCCGGGCGAGGCTGTCGCCCTCGACCAACTCCATCACCAGGAAGAGCCGGTTGTCGTGCTCGCCGAAGTCCCGGACGCCGACCACGTTCGGATGGTCGATCCGTGCCGCGGTCTGCGCCTCCAACCGGAACCGGGAGGTGGCCGTGGGATCGGAGTCCTGGGGCAGCAGGAGCTTGACGGCCACCGCACGGGCGAGCGTCTCGTCGTACGCCCGCCAGACCTCCCCCATCCCACCGCGCCCGATCGACTCGCTCAGCCGGTAGCGGCCCGCTATCAGCACCTGTTCTCATCCTCATGCCGTGGGACGTCTCAGTGCCGCGGCCGTAACTCACCACGTGGGGACGGGTGATGGTGGGGGCGCCGCAGCCGCCCCAGCATACTGGCGCAGTGGATCAGTCACGTTCCGTATGGCGTCTTCGCCGGCCCGGGCCGGCCGCCGAGCGGCATCACGCGGAGCTGATCCGCGCCGCGTGACGCCGGCCCGCCGGAGGGGCGGGGCTCCCCGGAGAGCCCGGGGTCAGTGCGCGATGTCCGCATAGCCCTCGACATCGCGCGGGTCGCGCGGGCCCGGGCCGATGTAGCGCGCGGAAGGGCGCACGAGGCGGCCCGTGCGCTTCTGCTCCAGGATGTGCGCCGACCAGCCGGCCGTCCGGGCGCACGTGAACATCGACGTGAACATGTGCGCCGGGACCTCCGCGAAGTCCAGCATGATGGCGGCCCAGAACTCGACGTTCGTGGCCAGGACCCGGTCCGGTCGCCGATTGTGCAGCTCCTCCAGGGCCGCCTTCTCCAGGGCCTCGGCGACCTCGAAGCGGGGGGCGCCCAGCTCCCGGGCGGTGCGGCGCAGGACGCGGGCGCGGGGGTCCTCGGCGCGGTAGACGCGGTGGCCGAAGCCCATGAGGCGTTCGCCCTTGTCGAGGGTCCGCTTCACATACGCCTCGGCGTCGCCGGTGCGCTCGATCTCCTCGATCATGTGCAGGACACGGGAGGGCGCGCCGCCGTGCAGCGGGCCTGACATGGCTCCTACGGCCCCGGAGAGCGCGGCCGCCACATCCGCGCCGGTGGAGGCGATGACGCGGGCCGTGAAGGTGGACGCGTTCATGCCGTGCTCGGCGGCAGACGTCCAGTACGCGTCGACCGCGGCCACATGCTTGGGGTCGGGCTCGCCCCGCCAGCGGATCATGAAGCGCTCGACGACGGACTGAGCCTTGTCGATCTCGCGCTGCGGAACCATCGGCAGACCCTGACCGCGCGCGGACTGGGCGACGTACGACAGGGCCATGACGGCGGCCCGCGCCAAATCCTCCCGGGCCTGCTCCTCGCCGATGTCCAGAAGCGGTTTCAGGCCCCACACGGGCGCCAGCATGGCCAGCGCGGACTGGACGTCGACGCGGATGTCGCCGGAGTGCACAGGGATCGGGAAGGGCTCCGCGGGCGGCAGACCGGGCCGGAACGCGCCGTCGACGAGCAGCCCCCAGACATTGCCGAACGAGACGTGGCCGACCAGGTCCTCGATGTCGACGCCCCGGTACCGAAGAGCGCCGCCCTCCTTATCCGGTTCGGCGATCTCCGTCTCGAACGCGACGACTCCCTCGAGTCCGGGTACGAAGTCGGACATCAGGCGGCTCCTCGTGATGTGTGCGACGGATGGGTTGGACGGATGGGTTGTGGGTGGGACGACCACATGTGGGTCGGCAGAGATTGGGACTTACGCCCGGTGGATCCACGGTCACGAGCTCGGGGGACTCGCGGTCCGGGGCGTACGCGTACCCCTGTGATGCCCCGTGCGGTCGGCAGTCATCCAACCGCGACGACATCAGAACGATATCCCCGAGTGCCACCTTTGGGGAGACCTTGCGGCACTCAGTGCCATGCAGTTGTCGTGCAGTTGCCATGCGGTGAGGAACGAAACCGTCCGGGACGGCGCCCGCCGCATACGGCAAGATGACCGCGTGACCGACCGAGACGCCGTGCCCCTCGATCCCGCCGAGCCCGTCCCCGACCCCGCCGCCATGCGCAAGCACTATCGGGCCGAGGGCCTCGCCGAGACCGACCTGGCCGCCACTCCGGTGGAACAGTTCGCACGCTGGTTCAAGCAGGCCGCGGCACAGGCCCACCTCTTCGAGCCGAACGCGATGATCGTCTCCACCGCGGATGCCGAGGGACGGCCCAGCTCGCGCACGGTACTGCTGAAGCAGTTCGACGAGCAGGGCTTCGTCTTCTACACCAACTACGACTCCCGCAAGGCCCGCGACCTCGCCGAGAACCCGTACGTCTCCCTCCTCTTCCCCTGGCACCCGATGGCCCGGCAGGTCATCGTGTCGGGCGTGGCGCGACGCACCGGCCGCGACGAGACGGCCGCCTACTTCCGCACCCGCCCGCACGGCTCCCAGCTCGGCGCCTGGGCCAGCGCCCAGTCCTCGGTCATCACCACCCGCGCCGACCTCGACGCCTCGTACGCCGAGCTGGCCGCGCGCTATCCCGAGGGCGAGCAGGTGCCGGTGCCGCCGAACTGGGGCGGTTTCCGGGTGGCGGCGCAGGCGGTGGAGTTCTGGCAGGGCCGGGAGAACCGGCTGCACGACCGGCTGCGGTATGTGGCGGAGCAGGACGGGAGCTGGCGGGTGGAGCGGCTGAGTCCCTGAGTCCGCGTCGCTGTGAGGGCCGAGGATGCAGACGACCCGCGAGCTCGGGTCCCTCCGCCGGTGGCGGGGGAGCCGGCCGGACGTACCGGCGAGCTCGCGGGTCGGGTGACTGCTTGGGATTGGGCCGGCTGCACGCGTCTGTCACGTGCCGGTCCGGCACCGCACTGGGTGGGATGACGGGCCGCTAGCCCGCAGCCACCTCACGCGTCCGGTATTCATACATCTGCCGAACCACCTCCCTTCTCGTGTGCTCCACACCCTAAGAAGCGGCTCGGCCGCGATCAACCGCTTTTTTCCTTGGCCCCGTCCGCGCAGGTCACCTAGCGTTCCGTACATGACAGAGCGGCAGACCGTGCGGCAGGCGATACTCAGCGGCTCCACCTTCGAGGAGCAGATCGGGTACGCGCGTGCCGTGGTCGACGGGGACTGGGTGCATGTGTCGGGGACGACCGGGTTCGACTACGCGGCGATGACGATCTCCGAGGACGTGGTGGAGCAGGCCGAGCAGTGTCTGCGGAATGTGGGGGCCGCGCTGGAGGAGGCGGGGTGTTCGTTCGCCGATGTGGTGCGGGTGCGGTATCTGCTGCCGGAACGGGCGGACTTCGAGCCGTGCTGGCCGGTGCTGCGGCGGTACTTCGGGGAGGTGCGGCCGGCGGCGACGATGATGATGTGCGGGCTCGCCGACCCTCGTATGAAGATCGAGATCGAGGTGTATGCCCGGCGGGGGAGCGGCGGCACGTCCACAACGTGATCGTTGCGCCCGCGCGCGTGCTGGGCGTCGAGGTGATCGAGGCGGCTGGAACAGGGCCACAGCGGCTCGTACAACGATTCCTTCAATCTTGGGGAACACGGTGTGTGCTGCGTCACGTTCGAGTTAGATGATTGCAAGTGAGCGAACCGACGCGTCGTACGTGCGGACGCAGCTTGGCAGGGGGTCCAGGTGAGTGCTTCCCGGCGTAGTGGGACCACCGACGAGCTGGGACCGGACGAACCCGAGCGGGACGGTCCGGACGGTTCGGCAGGTGGTTCGGAGGGTTCTGCAGGCGGCTCGGATCTGCTGGCCGCGCTGCTGGACGGCATGGACGCGGCCCTGTGCGCCTTCGACGCGGACGGGGTCGTCACCCATTGGAACCGTGAGGCGGAGCGGATCCTCGGGTGGAGTGCGGCCGAGGCCGTGGGGCGGCACGGGTTCGCCGGGTGGGCCGTGCGCGAGGCCGACGCCCAGGACGTCGAGGGCCGACTGATGTCCGCCATGCAGGCCCCCGGGCGGCAGGTCCATGAGTTCGCCCTGCTGACCAAGGACGGCGGGCGGGTCCTCGTACGGACGCAGTCGGCGGCCGTGCGCGGGCCGGACGGGAAGCCCGCCGGGCTGTACTGCGCCTTCAGCGAGGTGCATGTGCAGATCGATCTGGAGCGGTCGATCGCGCTGAGCGAGGCACTGTTCGAGGACGCGTCGTGGGGCGTGGTGCTCGTCGACGCGGATCTGCGGCCGGCGGTGGTGAACGCTCATGCGGCTCGGGCGCTGGGTATCGGGCGTACGTCCGTGCTCGGGCGGCCGCTCGGGGAGTTGCTCGCCCAGGGGGTCGAGGAGCTGGAGAGCGCGCTCGCCCATGTGCTGGCGGAGGGTGCGCCGCCCGCGCCGGCCGAGATCTGGGTGAGCGTACGGACGCCGGAGGGCGAGCGGCGTCGGTGCTGGCGGTGTGGCTTCGTACGGCTGGCCTCGCCGCTCGCGGAGGAACCGGTGCCGTTGGGGGTGGGCTGGCTCTTCCAGGACATGACCGAGGCCAAGCAGGCGGAGCAGGAGGCGGCGCAGCTGCGGTTCCGGGCCAATCAGCTGCATCGGGCGGCTCGGGCCGCCGCGGAGTGCGAGGACCCCGCCGAGGCGGCGACCGTGCATCTGGACTTCGCGCTGGCCGGGTTCGCCGATCACGCGCTGATCGACCGGGTCGCGGGTGGGGCGCTCATGGACGCGGACACGGCGGGGCCGGTGCGGCTGGTCCGGATCGCGGTGACGCCCTCCGGCGCGCCGGGGCCGAGTCTGCTGGGCGGGGAGGCCGGGTTGCCGGTGCGGTACGGCGAGGGGCATCCGGCGTTGCGGTGTGTGGCGCGGGCGGGGTCCGTGCGGGCCGATGCGGGTGATGTGCCGGCGGAGCAGGCGCGTGCGTGGGCGGTGGGTCGGCAGTGGCCGGCGGACACGGTGCACGCGCTGTGTGCGGTGTTGCGCAGCCGGGGGCGCACGCTCGGGGTCGTGACGTTTCTGCGGGGTGCCGGGCGGAGTGCGTTCGAGCGGAGTGATGCGGTGTACGCGGAGGGGGTGGCGGTGCGGATCGCTTCCGCGTTGGATTTGGCGGGGGCCCTGGGCTCGGGCCCGGAGGGTTCGGGCGGTTCGGAAGGCTCTGGCGGTTCGGAAGGCTCTGGCGGTTCGGAGGGCTTTGCGTAGCGCTGCCGTGTCAGTGCCGGTAGAAGATCCTGTCGCCGTACTTCTCGAACACCCGGCTGTTCCAGTCGTGGCCGCCGTCCACGTTGCCGGAGCGCAGGAGCGGGGGCTCGATGCCGCGGGCGGCCAGGGTGGCGGCTGCGGTGGCCATGACGGCCTGGAGGAGCGCGCTGGTGACGACCGTGGACGCGGGGGCGAAGGGGGCCGGGATCGTGTCCAGGGTGAGCTCGGCGTCGCCGATCGCGATCTTCGAGTCGAGGACGATGTCGCAGTGGTCCTTGAGGTAGGTGCCCGACGTGTGGCGGGACTTCGTCTCCGAGGCGTACGCCACTGATGTCACGCCGATGACCCTGATGCCGAGGGCGCGTGCGCTCATGGCCATCTCCACGGGGAGGGCGTTGCGGCCCGAGAGGGAGATGATCACGAGGGCGTCGCCGTCGCGCAGGGGGGAGCTGTCCAGGACCGCGCTCGCGAGGCCGTCCACGCGTTCCAGGGCTGAGCCGAGGGTGGCGGGCATGACGTCGACGCCTACGACGCCGGGGACCGCGAGCAGGTTCATCAGGGCGAGGCCGCCGGCGCGGTAGACGATGTCCTGGGCGGCGAGGGAGGAGTGGCCGGCGCCGAAGGCGAAGAGGCGGCCGCCGCTTTCGACGGTGTCGGCGAGCAGGGTGCCGGCTGCCTCGATGTTCTCGGCCTCCTCGGCACGGACTCGCTGGAGCAGGCCGATCGCGGCGTCGATGAACTGGTCGGCCGGCTTGCTGTCGCTCATGCGGGGCTCCTCCGGGGGTGTGTTGCGGATCACCGTGCGGTCTGGACCAGTGTGGTGTCAATACGGCGAGGTGCCTCCGGCGGTTGGGCCGGGGGTGCCTGCGGCGGCCTGTGCGGGTGAGTGGGGGTGCGTGTCGGGTGCCTGCGGCGCCTGTGCCGGTTCGGTGGGGGTGCGGGTAGCGCCTTGGGTTGCGTTGTGGGTCGGGGCCGTGCCGGGGGGTGTCCGTCCTCGGTCCGGTGGTGGGCGTTGGGCGAGAGGTGCCGTTTGTTGACACCGGACTCTGCGGGCGGACACCCCCCGGCACGTCCCCTTCCCGCCGTGGGCGACTGCGGGCCCGCGGGGGTGTGCGCTCAGGCGATCTCGGAAATCCGCTCGTTTCAACGGCGCGGCACGGTTGTCAGTGGTATCCGGCAGAATTGACTGCAGGGCCAGCGCACGCGCCGTGGAGCTGTCTCGCTTCCGGCTGAGCTAATCGCAGAGCTAATCGAGGGGCACGTATGTCCGGACTGATCGACACCACGGAGATGTATCTCCGCACCATCCTCGAGCTGGAGGAGGAAGGTGTGGTCCCCATGCGCGCCCGGATCGCCGAGCGGCTGGACCAGAGCGGGCCGACCGTCAGTCAGACGGTGGCGCGGATGGAGCGTGACGGGCTGGTGTCCGTGGCGACCGACCGGCACCTGGAGCTCACGGACGAGGGGCGGCGGCTGGCCACCCGTGTCATGCGCAAGCATCGGCTGGCCGAGTGTCTGCTCGTCGATGTGATCGGGCTGGAGTGGGAGCAGGTGCACGCCGAGGCCTGTCGCTGGGAGCACGTGATGAGTGAGGCCGTGGAGCGGCGGGTGCTGGAGCTGCTGCGCCATCCGACCGAGTCGCCGTACGGCAACCCCATCCCCGGCCTGGAGGAGCTCGGCGAGAAGGACGGTGCCGATCCGTTCCTGGACGAGGGCATGGTCTCGCTGGCCGATCTCGACCCCGGCGTCGAGGGCAAGACGGTCGTCGTGCGCCGTATCGGCGAGCCGATCCAGACCGACGCGCAGCTGATGTACACGCTGCGCCGGGCGGGTGTGCAGCCGGGGTCGGTGGTGAGTGTGACCGAGTCCGCGGGTGGTGTGCTCGTGGGGAGCGGTGGTGAGGCGGCCGAGCTGGAGGCGGACGTCGCCTCCCATGTCTTTGTCGCGAAGCGCTGAGTTCCCTTCCGGGTAATTCCCGGTGGTGGAGCGGGAGTTGTGGCGATCCGTCGATCTCGGCGATTCCAAGATCCAGTGCGCTGAATCGCAGCGCTCGGGCGTTTCGCGTGCCAGGCTGTCGTGAGGCGATGCATCCGGCCGGGGAGGGGGCGGGAGGGTGTGCCGTGAGTGTGGAGAGGGCCCCGGCGCCGTGCGGCGCCGGGGCCTGTCCTCCCCTGTGCTGACCCGGAGCCCCGAGCTCCCAGGGTCATTCCCCTCGGACCGTTTTCCCCGAGCGGTCCGCCTCCCGGTGAAGATCTCCCCTCGGCGATGCCGATCAATCCTGGAGAGGGGTCACTCGAATGAGGGGTGTTGCCCGCAGAGACCGCATTTTCGAATAGGGGTTCGATAGTCTGCGGTGTGACGGGATATGTGGAACGCGCGCTTCATGAATGTGCGCATAAGATCACGTCAGACACACAGGACATGCACATCGCGTGCGAAGGCATCTACGCTGCGTGCGACGCGGGTGGCGCGCGGTGCTCGCGTGAGCGACGGCAGATACGGCAGGCGGAGCAGGCAGGACGCGGTCCACAGGATCGGCCGACTCGAGCGGGAGCGAGCGGTCCGAGCGGAGCTAGGGGGGTGCCAGGATCAATGGCGCGACGCATCGACGTGACCGGTACAGGCGGCGTACGTCTCGCGGCCTGGGAGTTCGGTGACCCACCCAAGACCGACCCGGCCAAAGAGCACGACCGTGCGCCCGGCGTGCTGTTACTGCACGGCCTGATGGGCCGCGCCTCGCACT
Organism: Streptomyces sp. SD31; assembly: GCF_052068475.1. NCBI lineage: Bacteria > Bacillati > Actinomycetota > Actinomycetes > Kitasatosporales > Streptomycetaceae > Streptomyces > Streptomyces sp. SD31. Next base: position 176,664 of record NZ_JBQHCX010000014.1, read on the forward strand.
GGGCCTCCACCGCCCGCTGGCTCTCCGAGCGGCACCGCGCGGTCGCCCTCGACCAGCGCGGTCACGGCCGTAGCGCCAAGCCCGCGCAGACCGCCTTCACACGCGAGGCGTACGTCGACGACGTGGAGGCCGCCCTCGAACAGCTCGGCCTCGCCCCGGCCGTCCTCATCGGCCACGCCATGGGCGCGCTGACCGCCTGGCAGCTCGCCGCAAAGCGGCCCGACCTGGTGCGCGGCGTGATCATCTGTGACATGCGGGCCTCCGCGCTCGGCTCGGCCTCGCAGCGGGAGTGGGCGGACTGGTTCGAGGCCTGGCCCGTTCCCTTCGCCACGCTTGCCGATGTGCGCAAGTGGTTCGGCGAGGACGACCCGTGGGTCGAACGGCCCAATGTTGCCCGCGGGGAGTTCTACGCCGAGGTGATGCGGGAGTACGAGGACGGGTGGCGGCCGGTGTTCGAGCCGGACCAGATGCTCGCGTCCCGGGAGACGTGGGTGTACGACGCGCACTGGGAGGAACTGGCGCAGGTGCAGTGCCCGGCGCTCGTTGTTCGTGGGCTCGACGGGGAGTTGGGGCGGGCCGAGGCGCAGGAGATGGTGCGGGTGTTGCCTCGGGGGGAGTATGCGGAGGTTGCTGACGCCGGGCATCTGGTGCACTACGACCAGCCTGAGGGCTGGCGCGCCGCCATCGAGCCGTTTCTTGAGGCGGTGTGGAGTGATGCCGGGCGCCTATGAGCTCGGGGTCTTCTGCTCGATGGCGGCTGCGGGTGGCCCGTGGTTGATCGCGCCCACGCGGCGGAGCCGCATAGGGGGCACGGCCCCGCGCCCCTTGAAGGGCGTTGCAGCGCCCTGCGTCACAAGAATCCGTCAGCCCTTGCTCACTGCCATGAGGATCTCGGGGAGACGGGCCGCCGTCCGCGGAGCCGCCAGCCGCAGCCCCAGCCACGTGACCGCCGCGCCGTACGCCGCGCCCACCGGCAGCAGCAGCCGGCTCCACGCATCCCCGTCCTCGCTGACGTTCAGCCAGATCGTCACCGCGATGACCGGTGCGCACAGCAGGGCCGCCGCGATCATGCCGCCGAAGACGGAGATCCAGGCCAGGCCGGTCTGACCGGGAGCGACGTTCTTGTAGCCCTCCTGTGGGATGGAGTACGGGAAGCGGGCCGAGGTCCAGGCGCCCGTGGCCAGCATCGCGCCGAGGAGGGCGAAGGACAGGCCGAGGACCTCGGGGAGTTCGGCCCAGTCGCCGAGGAGTGCCGTCGTCAGGACGACGACGAGGGTGGCGTACGGCAGGGTGATCAGCAGGAGGGCCAGGGCTCGGCCGCGCAGCTCGACGTAGGCGTCCCGGGAAGAGGAGATGGTCAGCGCGACCATCCAGAACGCGGACGTGTCCTGCCCGAACTGGTTGTACATCTGGATGCCGAGCATCCCGGCGGCGAAGCAGGCGAAGTAGATCGAGCCGGTGTCCTGAAGGGCGTTGAACAGCGGCACGATCAGGCCGATGGCGAGCGAGGTCACCCAGGCAGCCTTGGTCTTCGGGTCGCGCCAGACGTAGCGCAGGCTGCGCTCCATGACGGTGCCGGTGCGGCCGGCCGGAAGGAGGCGGGCGAGGCCGGTCGAGGTCCGTTCCCGTACGGCGGCCTCGGTGACCGCCTGGAGTGTGGAGCCGTCGGGGGAGGTCATCAGCCGCGTCAGGTGGCGTGACCATACGGCGATCAGCGCCACCAACGTTCCTGCGCACAAGGCGAGTTGAAGGGCGCCGACACCGTACGACCCCTCGCTCACCGACTCCACCGCCCCGATCGCGGACGCCGGTGGCACCCAGCGCAGCACATCCGCCACCGGATCGAGCCGGCCGAGCCCCGACGAACCCAACTGCTGCGCCCCGAAGTTCACGACCTGCGCCCCGATCGCGATGACCAGCCCGCTCAGCACCGCCAGATCGCGCCCCTTACGGCTGGTCAGCAGCCGGATGTTGGCCGCGGCGACGGCCCGCGCGAGCGCCACGCACACCAGCAGGGCCAGGACGACGCCGACGACCCCGACGACGTACGCCACCCCGCCCCGCGCGACCGCGATCACCGAACCGGTGAAGAGGCACAGCGTGAAGAGCGGCCCTATGCCGACCAGTGAGGCCGCGAGCAGCGCCCGCACCAGTGGGCGCGGGCGCAGCGGCAGCATCACGAGCCGCGTCGGGTCCAGGGTCTCGTCCCCGCCGGGGAAGAACAGCGGCATCACGGTCCAGCCGAGCGCGAGCACCGCGACGAGCAGGACGACCACGGAGCCGACGTGCGCGTTGCCGCGCAGCATGATCAGGCCGAGGAGTTGCAGCGCGGCGAAGACCAGAACGAGGACGGCCGAGGCGACATAGGCGGCCCGGCGCCCACTGGACTGCCGCAGCCCGTTCCTGAGCAGCGACAGCTTCAGCCGTACGACGACCCCCGTCACGTCGGTGCTCATCGCGCCCCGCCGCCCAGCCAGTCGAGGTCGGATCCGGCATCGCGGCCGTTCGCGCCGACGAGTTCGAGGAACGCCTGCTGCAGCGAGGCCGCCTCCCCGCGCACCTCGGCGAGGGGGCCGTGGGCGCGGATGCGTCCGGCTGCCATGACGGCGACCCAGTCGCACAGCGATTCGACGAGCTCCATGACATGGGAGGAGAAGACGACGGTCGCGCCGGAGGCGGTGTAGCGCTCGAGGACGCCCCGGATGGTCTGCGCGGAAACGGGGTCGACGCCCTCGAACGGCTCGTCCAGGAACAGCACTTCGGGATTGTGCAGCAGCGCGGCCGCCAGCCCGATCTTCTTGCGCATACCGGTCGAGTAGTCGACGACCAGCTTGTGCTGGGCCCCCGCCAGATCGAGTACGTCGAGCAGTTGGGTGGCCCGCTTGTCGACCTCGGCCCCGGGAAGCCCGCGCAACCGCCCCGAGTACACGAGCAGTTCCCGCCCGGAGAGCCGCTCGAAGAGCCGAAGCCCCTCCGGCAACACCCCGATCCGCGCCTTCACCTCGACGGGGTCCCGCCAGACGTCATGCCCGACGACCGACACGGACCCCTGATCGGGCCTGAGCAGCCCGGTCACCATGGAGAGGGTCGTGGTCTTCCCCGCTCCATTGGGCCCGACGAGCCCAATGAACTTCCCCGCGGGCAACTCCAGATCGATCCCGGCAACGGCAACTTGCTGCCCGAACCGCTTCCAAAGCCCACGCACGCTAACGGCCGACGTCATGGACGCCAACCTTAGGGGCGCGGGGAACTGCGCGACCAGCCACGAACGACCCGCGGCCGCCGAGGACGATCAACCAGGCAGACGAATCGGCGAACTACCGATCCCTGCCGCAGGCATACGCAAGCGGTGAGATCAACTCCTCCGCATCCGGCAACCACCGATTAGCCGGCGTAGGCCGACAGGCCCACTGCACAGCCCCCCGAGACCCGAACCGCGTAGGAGGCCCGGCGACATACGCCCCCTCCCCGAGCGCGACCATGTCCAGCGACCCGATCGACCAGCCCAGCTTGCGCACCAGCTCGGGAACCTTCACCGACGCCCCCGGCAACACGAAGAAGTGCATCCGTCGATCCGGCGCCAACGTCACCGGCCCCAGCGTCAGTTCCATCCGCTCCATACGGGCCAGGGCGAGAAACCCCGCGGTCTCCGGGACGGAAATCGCGTCGAAGGTCCGCCCCGTCGGCAGCAGGATCGACGCGTTCGGCTGCTTCTGCCACATCCGTCGCGCGACCGTCGCGCTCCCCGTCGCCTGCGTCGCCCAGTCGGGGCGTGCGGCGTGCGCGCCGGGCGCGGGGCACGCGGTGTCGCCGCAGGAGCACACCTGCACGCCCTCGACGGCTTCCAGCCAGGTCCCCGGGAACACGTCCCAGTGGCGCTCCTCGGCGTAGCGAACGGCGGTCTCCAGCAGCGTTTCGCCGCGCTGCTTGGGAATCTGTGCGGCTTCGGTGGCCGGGATCGTCTCTTCCACGCTGAACACAACTCCCGCACCCACCTCGGGTTACGGCCGGAGCGCGCGCGGGGGAGGAGCATCGATTCCTCATCTGGGGCGCATGGGTGCACGTGTGGGGGCGCGTGGGAGGAACCGTGGGTCGAGCTGGGTAACCACCTGTGGGGTCGGCTTCCGCCTTTACCCCGGCAATCCTCGCAAGCCTCGCATTTTCGGTATGCCGACGGGGCATTGATCTTCACGGCCGGAACCTTGCGGTGCACAACCCAGTGCCCCCGCGCCGGATTTCGGCGGTGAAAGACACATCAACTCGGTGCGTGGGCAGGCACCGCAGCCACAGGGGGTACGCCAATGGCCGCCAGGCCTCTCGTCGCGCGACAGCCGAACGAACGGCTGCAGGCGCTCATCCAGGAAGCGGGCTGCTCGAACGCCGGGCTGGCCCGCCGGGTCAACATGTGCGGCGCCGAACACGGCCTCGATCTGCGCTACGACAAGACGTCCGTGGCCCGTTGGCTGCGCGGACAGCAGCCGCGGGGACGGGCGCCGGCGATCATCGCGGAGGCGCTCGGCCGCAAGCTGGGCCGTACGGTCACGATCGACGAGATCGGCATGGCCAACGGCAAGAATCTCGCGTCGGGCGTCGGTCTCCAGTTCTCGCCGACTGTACTGGGGGCCATCGAGCAGGTCTGCGAGCTGTGGCGCAGCGACGTCGGGCGGCGGGACTTCCTGTCCGGCTCCTCCGTCGCCGCGTCCGCGCTGGTCGAGCCCAGCCGCGACTGGCTGATCTCGTCGCCGGACTCGCAGGTGGCGCGCTCGGCGGGGCCGCGCGTGGGGCAGTCCGACGTGGCAGCCGTGCGGGCGATGACGCAGGCGCTCGTAGACCTTGATCACCAGTACGGCAGCGGGCATGTGCGTCCGGTCGTCGTGCACTACCTGAACAGTGTCGTCTCCGGGCTGCTGGCCGGGTCGTACCGGGAGGCGGTCGGGCGGGAACTCTTCGCGGCCGTCGCGCGGTTGACCGAGCTCGCCGGGTACATGGCGATCGACACCGGGCAGCCGGGGCTCGCCCAGCGGTACTACATCCAGGCGCTGCGGCTCGCGCAGGCGGCGGGCGACCGGGGCTACGGCGGTTATGTGCTGGCCGCCTCGATGAGCCACCTCGCCGCGCAACTCGGGAACCCGCGTGAGATCGCGCAGTTGGCGCGGGCGGCGCAGGAGGGGGCGCGCGGGCGCGTGACCCCGCGCGCGGAGGCGATGTTCTACGCGGCCGAGGCGCGCGGGCATGCGTTGATGGGCGACGCGCGGGCTGCCCAGGTGGCGTCCGGGCGGGCCGTGACCGCACTGGAGACGGCGGATCCGGAATCCGGGGACGACCCGGCGTGGATCGCGCACTTCGACGAGGCCTATCTCGCCGACGAGTTGGCGCACTGCCACCGCGACCTCGGCCAGGCCGAGGCGGCGGCGCGACGCGCGGAGGAGTCGCTCGCCGGGCTCCCCGAGACGAAGGCACGGCGCCGGGCCATCGGCTATGTGCTGCTCGCCACAGCACAGGTGCAGCAGCGTGAGATCGAACAGGCCTGCCACACCGGGCTGAAGGCCGTGGAACTCCTGGAGACCCTGCGTTCCAACCGGGGGGCCGACTATCTGGAGGACTTCCAGCAGCGGCTGGAGCCGTACCGGGACGAGCCGGTGGTCAGGGACTTCGGGGCGCGGCTGGATCTGCAGGCGGCGGCGTGAAACCCCGGGGTACCAGGGCGTGAACGGCAGGGAAATGAAGGCGCCGGTGGGGAAAGGGGGGCGTATATAGCGGATGGGGGACCGGGACTGTTACGGCGGTCACAGGGACGCAGGTCACGTCCCGGGCTGCGTAGCACGGGGATCGGCGGAGCCGGTAGCGTGAGCCGACGATTCACAAGGTCCCCCATTAGTAGGAGTCCCGGTGACGCAGAGTGGACAGGGCGAGGAGCCCTCGGCGCGGCCCGCGCACGAAGGCATCGTGCTGCCCTCCGACGGTGGTGAGCCGCTGCTGCCGGGCATGACGGGCGGGCAGGGCGGCCGGCCGACCTCGGTACCGGCCACGCCGCCGACCCAGCCCGCGCCCTCGGCACCGCCCGGCGGCCAGGCCTGGGGCACCCCCTGGGGACCCGACCAGAACCAGTACCAGCCCCCGACCCCGCCGCCGGCCGCGCCGGGCCAGGCCTGGGGAACGCCGCCCGGCCAGTCCTGGGGCGGGCAGGAGCAGCCGTACCAGTCGCCGCCGCAGGCCCAGTGGGGCGCGGCGCCGGACGCCGCCGCAGGTGCGCCGTCCCAGGCGCCGCAGCCGGAGGGCGTGTCGTACGGCGGGGGCGCGCACTCTGCGCCGGGCACGCCCTCGTACGGCCATGGCGCCCCGGCCGGTTCACCGATGCCCGCGCCGCAGCAGCCGTACGTGGCGCCCGGCGGGAGCGCGCCGCTGCCGCCCGCGGCTCAGCACGGCCCGGGTGGGGAGCTGCCGCCTGCCGGCGGGGCGACCTACGGCGCTCCTGGCGCCGGTGGCGCAGTGCCGTCCGGCGGCCAGGGTGCCCCGGGGGCGCCGCTGCCGCCCGCCCGCGTCGAGGAGTACGGCGCCCCGGGCGCCGGTGCGCCTTTGCCGCCCGGCGCGCACCTCCCGAACGCCGGTGCCGGTGGCTTCGGGGCCCCGCTGCCTCCGGCCGACGAGGGCGCCACTCAGTACATACCGCCGGTCGGCGGCGCCCCCGCGGGCGCGGACGAACAGGCCACCCGTTACATACCGCCCGTCGCCGCATCCCCCGCTCCCGCCGCCGACCAGGGGGCGACGCAGTACCTCCCGCCGGTGGGGCCGGGGGCGTTGCCGCCCGAGGTGGCCGGTGAGAGCACGCAGTTCCTGGGGCGCGTCCGGCAGGCAGGCGCCGCCGGTCCTCAGGGCGGTGCCGGACCGCTGCCGCCGGCTTCCGGGGCCGACGCCGAGGCCACGCAGTACATCCCGCCCGTGCCCGGACAGGCGGGCGTTCCGCCGCACGCCGGGGCGGAGCGGCAGCCGCTCTCCGACTTCGACAACCTCTTCCGCAGTGAGCCGGGCGGCGGTGAGCCCCCGGCCGCGGCCACCCAGCAGCTGCCGCGCTTCCAGCAGCCGCAACCGCAGGGCCGGCCCGAGACGGCGTTCTTCCCGCCCGGGCCGGGCGGCGACGACGGCGGCCGGGGAGGCCGCGGTGGCGGTCGTACGGGCTCTCGGCTGCCGCTCATAGCCATCGTCGGCGTCGGTATCGCCGTGCTCGGTATCGGCGCGGGCGCGCTGCTCGCCGATGGCGGCAAGGACGACGACAGCGGCGAGGACAACGCTCCCGTCTCCGCCACGGCCCCGGCGACCGAGGCTTCGCCCTCCCCGTCGGCCGATCCGGCCGAGAAGCAGGCGATCGCCCTGGACAAGCTGCTGGCCGACAGCGGCGACAGCCGTACCGCCGTGATCAACGCGGTGGCCGACGTGAAGTCCTGCGGGAACCTCGCCCAGGCCGCCACGGACCTGCGGGGCGCGGCCAAGCAGCGCAACCAGCTGGTCACCGACCTGTCCAAGCTCACCGTCGACCAGCTCCCGAACCACACCGCGCTGACCACCGCGCTGACCAAGGCGTGGCAGGCGTCGGCGTCCGCCGACAACCACTACGCGGCGTGGGCGGACCAGGTGGCGGCCAAGAAGGGACAGCTCTGCAAGAAGGGCCAGGCCCGTTCCACCGGCCAGACCCAGGCCGGAAACCGGGCCAGCGGCACCGCCAGCGCGCAGAAGAAGACGGCCGCGCAGCTGTGGAACACCATCGCCAAGAAGTACGGCCTGACGGAGCGCCAGCCGACCCAGCTGTAGTCCGGGCCGGGCGGTCAGTTCACGTCGGCGCCCTGCAGCGTCTTCGTCACGTCGGTGAAGCCCTTGCGGGCCGCCACCAGCCGCCCGTCCCGTACGACCTGGAGGGTCACGTCGCGGTTGACCAGCCGGGGGAGGCCGACGGCGGCCAGGACGTCCTGGAACTTCCACTGGAGGGTCGGTGTGAGGCCGCCCGTGGAGACCTTCAGGCCCTCGTTCAGAGCTTCCCGCACGGAAGCGGCGGTCACCTCGTCGCCGCCCAGCGACTCGACGACCCTCTTGAACACCGTGTACGCGATCCATGTGGTCTGCACGCCGGCGTCCGCGGGGTCGATGCGGTTGTCGCCGAAGGCCTGCTCGCTGATCACCTTCTTCATCGGGTCCCAGCGCGGATCGCTCGCGACCGGGTACCAGCCGGTGATGTACGAGCCCTCGTAGGGCCCCGACGCCCCGCCGCCCGCGTTGATCACGGTCTGGTCGACGCTGCCGAGGACGGTGGCGGTGCGCACGTCGGGGTAGTCCTCGCGGGAGCGCCGGAAGGAGTCCATGAAGGTGGTGGTGCGGTCGCCGAGCGCGGGCACCACACAGCCGGTCTCCGTCGGGTCGTTGGTGGAGTACTCGAGCGCCCGTGTCGACTGGCGGCCGTACTCCGTGGCGTCCTCCTCGGCCAGCTGGTCGCCGGCGGCCGGGTGCCCGCCCGCCTTCAGGCCCGAGTTGAGCAGGGGCGGCAGCTCGTCGCCCGCGATGTTGTCGGGGCGCACCAGCGCGACGGGGCCGCAGGTGCGGGCCAGTTCCTTGCCGAGGCCCGCCAGGAGGGTGGGCTGGCCGCCGTTGACGGGGTAGGACAGCGGGCTGGTGAACTCGGCGTAGGTGACGCCGTAGCCGCCTATGTAGGGGATGCCGGCGCCCTCCAGCGAGGGCAGGAAGGTGTCGCCGTACTGGCTGTAGGAGCCGATGACCGCGACGACGTTCTCCTCGACGGCGCGGTCGGCGCACTTCGCCGCGGACACGCTGTCGTTGTGGTCGTTGCAGGTGAGGACCTTCAGCTCGCGGCCGCCGAGGCCGCCGTGGGCGTTGACCCAGCGGGCGTACGCCTGCGCGAAGGCCGGCATACCGGGCTTGTTGGTCGCCTTGGTGTTCTCCGGCGCCCAGGTCATGACGGTGATCGTGTCGTCCCCGGAACCCCCCGCGGTACCGGGGACGACCCCGCATCCGACGGCTAGCGACGCACACGCCACCAGTGCCGCCGCCGCGCGAGCGGTTGCTCTGGCGGGCGGGTTGGTGATCATGGGGAGGACAGTGCTGCGGGTGCGTCGCCTGCCGGTCATGCTTCCGCACGATTCCGCCACACAACAAACCGCGGCGCGACCCTTGGTTATCACATAGTGACGAGAAGGTGAATTACGGGGGTGGACGGGGCATGTGTGACGGGGAACGTACGATCGATGACCGTGCAAGGTTCGGAGAACTCTTCCCGTCGCGGCCGTCGCTCCTCCACCATGGGCGGCATGCCACTGAACGACATGCCGTGGTGGCGCTGGCGCAGCAATGTGCGCTCCGCGCTGCACATGCTCTCCGACCCGGTGTTCCAGCGCGACGTCTGGCTGGCCGGCGCCGACGGATACGGCGACGTCACCGACGCCGTGTACCGCCTGGTCGAGGACACCTGGCTGGACAACTGGTCCGCCGAGAAATACGTCGGCACGATCTTCCGGGACTCGCAGGAGGCGGCGCTCGTCGACACCGCCGTGCTGCGTGTGCTGCGGATCATGCACCAGGTCGGCCCGGACGCCCCGGTCTCCGCGTACATGGAGAACCAGGGCTGGCCGGAGGCGGTGCGGGCGGCGCGGGACGCGCACGTCCGGATGGCCATGGCCGACGGCGAGGACCCGGACACCGCGCCGCGCACGCTCGAGGTGCTGCGGATCATGACGCGGTCCGCGTAAGCGGTCCGGGTAACGGGACGACCGTCCACGGCGGGCCCCGGATATGGGACCCTGTGCTGCATGAACGAGCAGTCCACCCGAGCCGCGGTCCCCGCCGACCAGTACGTCCTCACTCTGTCCTGCCCCGACAAGCAGGGCATCGTGCACGCCGTGTCGAGCTACCTCTTCATGACCGGCTGCAACATCGAGGACAGTCAGCAGTTCGGTGACCACGACACGGGACTGTTCTTCATGCGCGTCCACTTCTCGGCGGAGGCGCCGGTGACGGTGGACAAGCTGCGGGCGAGCTTCGCGGCGATCGGGGACTCCTTCCAGATGGACTGGCAGATCCACCGGGCCGAGGAGAAGATGCGGGTCGTGCTGATGGTCAGCAAGTTCGGGCACTGCCTGAACGACCTGTTGTTCCGCGCCAGGATCGGGGCGCTTCCTGTGGAGATCGCCGCCGTGGTCTCCAACCACACTGACTTCGCCGAGCTTGTGGGGTCGTACGACATCCCCTTCCACCACATTCCGGTGACCAGGGACAACAAGCCCGAGGCGGAGGCCCAGCTGCTGGAGATCGTCCGGGAGCAGGGCGTGGAGCTGGTCGTTCTCGCGCGGTACATGCAGGTGCTCTCCGACGATCTGTGCAAGGCGCTCAGCGGGCGGATCATCAACATCCACCACTCGTTCCTGCCGAGCTTCAAGGGCGCGAAGCCGTATCACCAGGCGCACACGCGCGGTGTGAAGCTGATCGGGGCGACGGCGCACTATGTGACCGCCGACCTCGACGAGGGGCCGATCATCGAGCAGGAGGTCGAGCGGGTCGGGCATGACGTCACGCCGGACCAGCTGGTCGCGATCGGGCGGGATGTGGAGTGCCAGGCGCTGGCCCGGGCGGTGAAGTGGCATGCCGAGCGGCGGATTCTGCTGAACGGGCGGCGGACGGTCGTCTTCGCGTAGGACTGCCTCGCTGGAGCCGGTTCGCCTCTTCGCCGTTGCGCGGTCTCGATGTGCGCGCGTGCGGGTCGCGGGCGGCTGTCGCGTAGTTCCCCGCGCCCCTGGGTCGGCACACGCAGCCGACCTCGGTTTCGCCACCCGCCCCTACATCCGGCTCAAGCTCGCCGCAGCGAACAGCACATCCCTGATCGCCTCCCGATCACCCACCTGTCCCGCCGCAGCCTCCGCGGGAGACACGTGGCCCGCGGCCAACCGGCAGAACTCCGCGCCGTCCAGCGCGACATGGGCCACCTCATGCTCGGCGGAGCCCACCGCCGCCGGAGAGTCCAGGGGGATCAGCCACTCCCCACCACCCGATCCCTCGATCTCCAAGCGCAGGCTGCGGCCTGGCTCGCCGGCAGGCACGAGACGGCGGTGTGGACCGGGAGGCGGCGGCGCCGCCAGACCGGCGCGGCGGCGGGCCGCCAGAACCGTGGGGAGCATGCGGGCCGCCAGGTCGACCATGGGGTGCAGATCACGGCCGGACGGCGGCTCATACGGGTAGTCCACCGCCTCGGCGATGTCCTCGGCGTGCACCCAGCACTCGAAGGCGCGGTCCAGCATCGCGTCGCGCAGCGCCAGCTCGAAGTCGCCGTACGGGACGGACAGTTGGCCCGTGCCGCCGCCCGTGAAGGACACCGTGCGGACCAGGTCGTGGGTCTGCTCCCGCCAGGGAGCCCGCACGGCCCGCGTCGGCGGGAAGTGCGAGGCGCGCCAGTACGCCTCGGTGCGCGCGGACGGGGTCGGCCGGTCCGTGGCCACGTCGCCCAGCGGGTCCTGAAGGCCCAGCGCGACCGCCACCAGCCCGTCGACCGTCAGCAGATGGGCGATGACCCCGGCGACGGTCGTACGACGGCTCGTCGGCTCGTCCTTGCGGAACCACCGCAGCCGCACGGGCGCGTGCCACTCGGCGTCCCCGAAGTCCTGCAGCAGGGCGTCGAGGCGGGCCGTCTCGGCGTCGTACGGCGTCGCCCACTCGGGCACCGGGATGCGCGGCGGGCGCCGCTCCAGGCAGCCCTCCAGGACGCGGGCGCGCAGGGAAGGATCCGGGTCGAGGGACTCGGCGGGGTGCAGCAGGCCCACGGCCTCACGCAGCCGCCGCGCCTCGTCCGCGCAGGAGCCGCAGTCGCCGAGGTGCTCCTCGACGGCCGCCGTCTCCTCCGGCGAGCATGCGGCCAGCGCCCACGCTCCGAGGAGCGCCTTCAGCACAGGGTGTTCGAGGACGAGCGGAGCCGGGCGCGGCGCCAGGTCGCCGAGGTCCTCCAGGGCGGGCAGGGGGCGTCCGGTGTCCTCGACGGAGGCGCGGGGGAGCGGTATGCGGGGCGGCTGGTCCGGGCTCGGCTCCGGGGCGGGGTGCTGGGCGTCGCCGTTGCCGCTGTTCATGCCGTCGGCTGCGCGGGTGGTGTCCGCCGAGCCGTTCCCCTCCTTCTTCCGGGCGTGCTTGTCCTGGTCCTGCTGCTGGTCCTGCTCGTGATCCTGGTCATGGTCCTCGTGGGGGAACCGCTCCGCGTCGTTCACACCGCACCCCCGTAGCCCGGCGGTGCCCCCGGGGCGGCTCCCGCGTCGTGGGCCGTGGACAGCAGCTGGAGGCCAAGACGGAGGCGGCGGCGGGCCTCGTCCTCGGTGACGCCGAGGTCGGCGGCGGTCTGGCGGTAGTCACGGCGCTGGAAGTAGGCAAGCTCCAGTGCGGCGCGCAGCGGGACGGGCATGGACTGGACGATGTAGTCGGCGCGGGCGGCGACCGAGGCGTGGCGCACCTTGCGCTCCAACTCGTCGGTGCAGCCCCGGCCGGCCCGGGCGAGGGCGGCGGTCTCGGTGTCGCGCAGCCGCTGCACGGCGAGGCGGTGGGTCAGCGTGGCGACCCAGGAGCGCAGCGGCTCCTGCTTGGGGTCGTAGGTGTCCGAGTGCTCCCAGACGTGCGCGAAGACGTCGCGGGTGATGCGGTCGGCGGCGCGCTCGTCGCCCAGCACGGTGTGGGCGAGGCCGTGCACGAGCGAGGCGAACCGGTCGTAGAGCTCGCCGAGGGCGGCCGCCTCGCCGCGGGCGAGTCGCTGCTGCATCTTGCGGTCCCAGCGGGGCGGTGCGTCCTTCTTCGCCATGCGGCCCCCCTCACCGGTCCGTCCGTCCCTGTCCAGCGTGCGTCCACCTTCTCCCCGAATGTAGTCGGCACGTCTGACAGCGCACGCCCCTTTGTCGCATTGTGCGCCCCTCGACGAGCAGTGGGTGGTAGTGGAACGTTGATCTGTCTGTTCTGTCTGTCCCGTCCGATCGGCCTTGCAGTCGCTCGGTTACCCGGCCACCGTGCGAGCGGAACCGATCGAACAGGATCGAATGCGATTGAAACAAGCCTCTTCTGATCGGTGACCGTTTTCGGGAGGGTGTTTCAGGGAACAGCCGCTGGGCAGCCGCGCTGCAAGGAAGCGTAGGTGTCGCTTCCGTTTCGGCCGGCGAGGGGCGTGGTGGTGACGTTGAAAGTGACCGGTGGCGAGCGAGGCGACTGGGCTGTGCTCCAGGTGTCCGGCGAGCTGGATCTGGTGACCTCGCCGGTGATGCGGCAGCACATCCACGACGTGGTGGCCGAGGGGCGCCACAGCCTTGTGCTCGACCTCTCCGAGGTGATGTTCTGCGACTCCAGCGGCGTCGGCGTCCTCATCGCCGCCCGCCGCCTGATCCGCTCCTGCCAGGGCAGCCTGCGGGTGATACTGCCGGCGCAGGGCGCGGCGGACGGGTCGCACGTCAACAGGGTCCTGGGGGCACTGGGCGTACGCCGGCTCTTCGAGGTCTATCCGGACGTCACGGCGGCGGTCGCGGACGACGCCCGGCCACTGTCGGCCTGATGGTTGCGGCCTGACGGTTGTGGCCTGATGGTTGCGGCCTGAGGTTCCGGTCTGATGGTCCGGTCTGGCGGTTCCCGACCCTGACTGCGGCGACACCGCGCGCGAAGTGCCACACCGTTGTCCCAAAATTCCCCCGGTCTTGGCACAACCGCCGCTTTCGGACGCCCGGACGGCCCCGGGCGTCGTACGCTCCGTGCGAGATGCACCCCACGTGACGTAAGGCGGCCCGATAAGACATGGTCAGCAGCGAGTACGAGCGCAGGATCGCCGCCCGGTTCGCCACCTTCGACCAGGACGGCAACGGCTACATCGACCGGGAGGACTTCAGCGCGGCGGCCAAGGCGCTGCTCGCGGAGTTCGGCACCCCTGCCCGGTCCGACAAGGGCCAGGCCCTGTACATCGGCGCGGAGGCGTTCTGGCAGGGCATGGCCGGGATCGCGGACCGGGACGGCGACCAGCGCATCACCCGCGAGGAGTTCGTGAACGGCGCGGTCAAGCGGCTGCGTGACAACCCGGACCGGTTCGCCGAGATCGCCCGCCCCTTCCTGCACGCGGCCCTCGCCGTGGCCGACCCCGACGGCGACGGCTCCGCCACCGTCGCCGACACCGCGCGCGTGCTCGTCTGCCTCGGCGTACAGCGGGACATCGCTCAGGCGGCCGCCGGTACGCTCGACGCGGACAGCGACGGCAAGGTGGCGGAGAGCGAGATCGTGACCGCGTTCGCCCGCTACTTCACCGTGCCCGAGTGAGACCGGCACCCCAGCCCCCTAGGGCGAGGACTTCCGCCCGGCACGCCGAGAGCACGCACCAGACGCCGCGGGGCCGCCCTTCGGGCGACGACGGGAATTTGACGACAGGCCCTAGGCCCCCGAGAAGCGCTCCCTGAGCTTGTACTTGAGCACCTTCCGCAGGGTGTCGTTGCGCGGAAGGGCGTCCACCACCTCCAGCTGCTCGGGCAGCTTGTGCGTCGACAGCCCTTCCCCGCGCAGATACGACGTCAGCGCCGCCAGGGTCGGCTTCTCCGCTCCCGCCGGCTGTTCCACGACCGCGCAGACGCGCTCCCCGCGTTCCGCGTCCGGCAGCCCGATCACCGCCACGTCCCCGACCGCGGGATGCCGGTGCAGCAGGTCCTCGATCTCCTTCGCCGAGATGTTCTCGCCCTTGCGGATGATCACGTCCTTCAGGCGGCCGGTCAGCACCAGATGCCCGCTGTCCGTCAGATGGCCGAGGTCACCGGTCCGCAGGAACCCCTCCTCGTCGAACGCCTGCGCCGTCTGCGCCGGATCCAGATAGCCCCGGCACACCGCCTCCCCGCGCAGCCGCACCTCCCCCTCGACGATCCGGATCTCCATCTCCTCCGGCGGACGCCCCTCCGTGGTCGCCAGGTTCTCCGCCGTGTCGTCCGGCGCACCCATCGTGATCATCGGCACCTCGGTCATGCCGTATCCGTGCGTGAGCTGCACCCCCATCTCGCGGACCACGGCGTGATACAGCTCCGGCGGCTTCGGCGCCCCGCCCCCCGCCAGCAGCCGCAGCGAGGGGACGACCTTTCCGCCGCCCGGCTCCTTGCGCTGCTCGGCCAGGAACATCGAGTAGAAGGCCGTCGACCCGCCGGCGATCGTCACGCCGTGCTCGCGGTACGCCGCCAGCGCGTCCGGCAGCGCGAACTGCTCGAACATCACGGCCGGGAATCCGTACAACAGCAGCATCACCATGTAGTCCGGGCCGCCTATGTGGGCGTAAGGGAAGGCGATCGACCCCACGTCATCGGCGGTCGGGCGCAGCGCGTGCGCCAGGCAGGAGCCGCCCGCGATCAGTGAGCGGTCGGTGTGCAGGACCCCCTTGGGGTCGGATGTCGTCCCCGAGGTCCAGTAGATCCAGCGCACCGAGGTGCCCTCGGAGGGTGGCGGGGGCAGGACCGACGGATCGCCGTCGGGCAGGCTGTCGTACGCCTCGAAGACCCCCTTCGCGCCCAGGCGCCGCGCCATCTCCGCGTGGTCGAAGCCCCGCCACTCGCCCGGCACCGCGAAGAACTCCGCCTTCGACTCCCGCAGCGCGAAGCCGACTTCGCGGTCCCGGTAGAAGGGGATGACCGGCGACTGCACGGCGCCCAGACGGGCCAGCGCGAAGGACAGCAGGGCCGTCTCGATGCGGGTGGGCAGCTGCCAGGCGACGACCGTGCCGGGTCGTACGCCCAGGTCGTACAGGCCGGCCGCCACGCGCTCGGCACGCGCGCGTAGGTCGCCGAAGGACAGGGAGCGGTCGTCCTGGAGGAGAACGGGACGGTCGGGGGTCCGGTCGGCGCGGCCGGCGACCAGGTCCCAGAGGGTGTGCGAGGAACTCAGGGCGTGAGCGGTGTCGTTCATGACGGCCCCCTGCCACCGAAGAGACATAGCTGACGGTGTGTCAGATCGTGGGCAGAGCGTAGGCCTCACCGTCTTGTCGGTCCAGGGGGGCGGGACTTAGCCTTCCCTCAGAGCGGTATCTGACGGCTCATCAGATATGGAGGGGCCGCACATGGACCTCGCCCACACACCGGAAGAGGACGAGTTCCGCGCCCGGCTGCGGAAGTGGCTGGCCGAGGTGCTGCCCACGCTCCCGCCGAAGCCGTCCCCGGACGACTGGCCGGGACGCCGCGCCTACGACCTCGGCTGGCAGCGCAGGCTGTACGACGCCGGGTACGCCGACGTCCACTGGGACGCCTCCCCGACCATGCGGCTGATCTTCCTGGAGGAGACCGAGAAGGCGGGCGCGCCCTATGTGGGCGCGGGCTTCGTCGGGCTGCTCCACGCGGGGCCCACCATCGCCGCCGAGGGAACCGCCGAGCAGCGGGCGCGCTGGCTGCCGCCGATCCTGCGCGGGGAGGAGGTCTGGTGCCAGGGCTTCAGCGAACCGGACGCCGGATCCGACCTCGCGGCACTGCGCACGCGCGCGTGTAGGGAAGGCGACGACTATGTGGTGACCGGGTCCAAGATCTGGACCTCACATGCCGAAGTGGCCGACTGGTGCGAGCTGTTGGTACGGACGGATCCTGCGGCCGGGAAGCACCGGGGCATCACCTGGCTGGCGATGCCCATGGACGCGCCGGGCATCACCGTACGGCCGCTGAAGACCCTTGCCGGGTCCGCCGAGTTCGCCGAGGTGTTCCTCGACGAGGTGCGGGTGCCGGTCGCCAACCGGGTCGGGGACGAGAACGACGGCTGGCGCGTGACGATGGTGACCCTGTCCTTCGAGCGCGGTACGGCCTTCGTGGGCGAGGTCGTCGCGTGCCGACGCGTGCTGCGTGAACTCGCCGCCGAGGCGCGCGAGAACGGGCGCTGGGACGATCCGGTGCTGCGGCGACGGCTGGGGCGGCTGAACGCCGAGTTCCGGGCGCTGTGGCGGCTGACGCAGTGGAACGTGAGCGAGGCGGAACTGAGCGGTGGGGTGCCAGGCGTGGGAGGTTCGGTTTTCAAACTGAGGTATTCGCACGCCCGCCAGGAGCTCTACGACGCCGCGGCCGACGTCCTGGGCCCGGAGTCGCTGGACCTGGACCGGCCGTGGGTGCTCGACCGGCTGTCCTCGCTGTCGTACACCATCGCGGCCGGCACCTCGCAGATCCAGCGGAACATCGTGGCCGAGCGGATCCTCGGGCTGCCGAAGGGGCGGTGACGGATGCGTTTCCAACTGACCGAGGACCAGCGGGCGTTGCGCGACGGAGTGCGGGAGCTGCTGGCGCGGCGCTTCGGCCGGGACGCCCTGCGGGCCGCCGTCGACGAGCCCGGCCGCCTGGACCGGGCGCTGTGGCGGGAGCTCGGCACGGCCGGGTTCTTCGCACTACGGCTGCCGGAGGCGCGGGGCGGAGTCGGACTCGGGCTGCCCGAGGCCGTGTTGGCCTTCGAGGAGGCAGGGCGCGTGCTGCTGCCCGGACCCTTGGTGGCCATGCATCTCGCGGCGGGGGACGTGCCGGGCGCGGCCACCGGGGAGGCGGTTGTGGCGGACGTCGGCGCGTACGGGCTGGTGGAATGGCTCGCCGACGCGGACGTCGTACGGGGGGACGCGGCGGGGGCCGTACCGCTGCGGTCGGTCGATCCGCTGACGCCCCTGCACCGGGTTCCAGCGGCCGGTGCCGTGGACCCCGTCGCCGTACTCCTCACCGCCGCCGAGCAACTCGGCAGCGCCACGCGCGCGTGCGAGCTGGCCGTGCAACACGCCCGGGCCCGCGAGCAGTTCGGGCAGCCGATCGGCGGCTTCCAGGCGGTGAAGCATCTGTGCGCGGACATGCTGGTGCGGACGGAGACGGCCCGGGCCGCCGTCTACGCCGCGGCCGTCACCGCCGACCCGGCGGACATCGACACCGCCCGGCTGCTCGCCGACGAGGCCGCCGTGCGGGGCGCCCGCGACTGTCTCCAGGTGCACGGCGGCATGGGATTCACCTGGGAGTTCGAGGTCCACCTGCATCTGAAACGCGCATGGGTGCGGACGTACCGTACGGGTGACGCCACGGAGAGTGAGGAGAGTCTGGCCGCCGAGCTACTCGCACAGTCGAGCTAAGCCCGCCTGGTCTGCGGCATCGCCGAGGGTGCCCACATGGATGTCGCGGATTGTGGCATACCGGAATTACGGAGCGTTGATATCGGGTTGTGTCCTACGTGTGACTCGTCACGGCCTGGAGTCGACTGCCCGCTCCGGTACCTTGTGTGAGATGCGAGTGGTTCCGAGCACGAGCCATGCCGGAGTTGCCCTTGAGGCGGCGCCGGATCCGGCGGTGCGCGCCAGTGCTCGCAGGGCGGGAGGGCTCTTCGCCCCCGTCTGTTCGACTCCCCGAAACAAGCGTCGCACAGTATGCCGCAGGGGTACTCCTTCGCGCTGGAATATGCCCGAAGCGCTTGTTGGGGTGACTGTACGTCAACCATGCTGTCAGCTAAGGGATTCACGTTCCGTGACCCTGGCTTTGGCCATTGTTCTGGCCATGAAAAGAATGGCTAGGATCGTGGCCCTCGTGAGGCGCGGGGCCAAGTGTCCGCCGGTTCGGATGGTGTGAGCGGTGCAGGTGCTTCAAGTGCAGCTGGAGATCCGGCCCGACCCCGCTGAAGTGGGGCGAGCCCGGCGGTGGGCCCGCTCGCGGCTTGCCGGGTCCGGGATAGAGGCCGACGAACCGCTCGCCGAGACGCTGATCCTGCTCATCTCCGAACTGGTCACCAACGCCGTGGTGCACACCGGGTGTCCTGCCGTGCTGCGCCTGTCCCTGCCGGGCGCGGCCCAGGAGTCCGCCACCGTACGGCTGGAGGTGGCCGACCGCAGCGACCGCGCGCCCGTGCCCCGGTGCGCCGACGACGACGCGACCGGGGGCCGGGGCCTCGCGCTCGTCGACGGTCTCGCGGACCGGTGGGGCTGGAGCTGCGAGGGTGCCGGCAAGCGGATCTGGTGCGAACTGGACCGCGAAGCGGAATCGGCGGTTCCCTCTTCCTCCTACGGGAGCGGGGCGTCCGCGTACGAGGGGTTCGCGTACGAAGCGGTGTGACGGGCGCACGTCGCGCCAACTGCGCCGGGTTCGGTGCATGGTTGCAGAAAGCGCTGTCGCCCCTGCCCTGGTGGGCGTCGGTGCGCCCGGGCGTGCTTCCGTGCGCGGCTTCTGTAAATAGGGCGTAAGTAACAAATCCCCGAGTGGGTGTTGACGCCGAGTGTCCGGTTGATCACGCTTGTGGTCAGCGATTCGCCGCGAGGGGACGACGAGGGTTTCGGTGACGGAGGCCCTCGCCGAGTGTGGGTCGTGATTCGGCGTCGGTTCTCTCAGGGCCCGGAGAGCTGGGGCGGGTACGCCGGAGTCGGATGGCGGCGCGCGGTGCCGTGCTCGGGGCGATCACTGCCGCGCCGCCAGCCGACCTCGTTCAGAGCACGGCCACGGGCGCCACGGGAGTTCCCGTACCGCCGACGAAGGGCTCGGGCATCGCCGACAGCAGGAACGCGTAGCGGCCCTCTTGTCCACAGGCTGTGGACAACTCTTCGAGATTCCAGTTCTGGCCTTGGAGCATCCCCATCTCCACCAGGTCGAGCGCGTGCACGGGCAGCCAGAGATCCTCGACTTCGGGCGGAAAGATCTCGAATGTGAGGGTGTCGTTCGCGACGGCCGCCACGTCGCGCGCGTGGAACCACTCCGGCGTACGGATCGACAGGCCGGGCGAGGGGTAGCCGTACCCGTGCTTGTCCCCGGCGAGACAGACCTGCATCTGCCCCGTCCGTACGAGCACGATGTCGCCGGCACGCACGCGTGTGCCCGCGAGTTCCTCCGCCGCCTCCAGGTCCTCCGGGGTGACCGCGTGTCCGCCGTCGAGCCGGGCGACGCCACGCGCGCGTGCCACGTCCAGCAGCACGCCCCGCGAGACGATGTGCCGCGCCTTGTCGATGCCGCTGAACTCGGCGCCGCCGTGCGCGGTGATGGTGTCGGCGGGACGGCCGTTGTAGATCCGGCCCGAGTGGGAGACATGGGTGAGCGCGTCCCAGTGGGTCGCGGCCTGCAGCCCCATGGTCACGGCGTCGTCGCTGCACGAGACGGTTCCCGGGCCGAAGATCTCCTGGTTGATCTGCACCATGGTGTGCAGCGGGTTGACCCGGCCGGGGATCATGCCGGTCTGTATGCCGTCCTGTAGCAGGGGGAGGGCGAGGGGGACGCGGCGGCCGGTGCGGACGCAGGCGGCTGCCTCGCGGACCACCTCGTCGGTGATCAGGTTGAGGGTGCCGATCTCGTCGTCGGCCCCCCAACGCCCCCAGTTGTTCACGCGCTTGGCGATCTCGTGGAACTCCTCCGGCAGTGACATGAGTCCTCCCCGGGGCTTGTCTCCGTGTATCTGACGGGTCGTAGAATCAAGTCGAATCTAACGGACCGTCAGAAACTGCGGGAAGGGGCCGGGGCGTGGGGAACTTCTTGGCAGGCAAGGTCGTCGCCGTGACGGGCGCCGGGCGGGGCATCGGACGGGCGGTGGCCCTGGCGGCCGCGGCCGAGGGAGCGCGGGTGGTCGTCAACGACTACGGGGTGTCCGTGGACGGGGTCTCGCCCACGAGCGAGGTCGCCGAAGGCGTCGTCAAGGAGATCGAGGCGGCGGGCGGCGAAGCGGTCGCCGTGGCCGACGACGTGTCCACCATGGTCGGTGGGCAGCGGGTCGTGGACACGGCGCTGACGGCCTACGGGCGGATCGACGGGGTGGTGTGCGTCGCCGGGATCCTGCGCGAGCGGATGCTGTTCAACATGACCGAGGAGGAGTGGGACCCGGTCGTCGCCACGCATCTGAAGGGCACCTTCACGGTGTTCCGGGCCGCGTCGGCGGTGATGCGCAAGCAGCGGGCCGGGACCTTGATCGGATTCACCAGTGGCAATCACCAGGGGTCGGTGTCGCAGGCGAACTACAGCGCGGCCAAGGGTGGGGTCATCTCGCTGGTACGGAGCGCTGCGCTGGGCCTGCACCGGTACGGGGTGACCGCCAATGCGGTGGCGCCCGTCGCCCGTACGCGGATGTCGGCGGGGGTTCCCACGGAGTTGGCGGAGATGGGGGAGCCGGAGGACGTCGCCGCGTTGGTGGTCTACCTGCTGTCGGACGCCGCTCGGGAGCACGGGGTCACGGGGCAGGTGTACACGGTCGCGGGGGCGAAGATCGCGGTGTGGGCGCAGCCGCGGGAGCTGCGCTGTGCTTATGCCGACGGTTCTTGGACGCCGGAGCGGATTGCGGAGGTGCTGCCGGGGTCGGTGGGGGTGGATCCGATGCCGATGTTGGAGCGGGTGGAGGCGATGCGGCGTGCTGCCGCTGAGGGGGAGCGGCCTAACGCCTAAGAGCTCGGAAGGTGTTCGGACTCGCGGGTGCGGGTGCGGGTGGTTGGTGGTTGATCGCGCAGTTCCCCGCGCCCCTGAGGGGCGTTGTCGCTGACCGGCGATTTTGAGGAGACCCCAATGGACTTCGGGTTTGCGCCTGAGGATGAGGCCTTTCGTTCGGAAGCGCGGGCGTGGCTCGACGTGCACGCCGAGGACGTTCAGGACCGGCGGACTTGGGAAAGGGCGCTTGGGAAAGCCGGTTGGATCGGGCTGGGTTGGGGCGAGGGCGGATACGGCAATCGGACCGCGACTCTCACTCAGCAGGTCGTCTGGGCCGAGGAATACGCCCGGTCGGGCGCGCCCGCTCGCTCGGGGCATATCGGCGAGAAGCTTCTGGCGCCCACCCTCATCGCGCACGGCAGCGAGGAGCAGAAGGCGCGCTTTCTGCCGGCAATCGCGGCCGGGGACGAGCTGTGGTGTCAGGGGTACAGCGAACCGGGTGCGGGGTCGGATCTCGCGGGGGTGCGTACGAGAGCCGAGCTCGGTACGGACGGGACGTACCGCATCACCGGGCAGAAGATCTGGACGTCGCTGGCCCATGAGGCCGACTGGTGTTTCGTGCTTGCCCGTACGGACCCGGAGTCGAGCCGTCACCGCGGGCTGACCTTCCTGCTCGTGCCCATGGACCAGCCGGGGCGTATCGAGGTGCGGCCCATTCGGCAGATGACGGGGACCAGCGACTTCAACGAGGTGTTCTTCGACGGTGCGCACGCGCGCGTGGAGCACGTCGTCGGAGGTGAGGGCGCGGGATGGAAGGTGGCGATGAGCCTGCTCGGGTTCGAGCGGGGCGTGTCGACGCTTGCCCAGCAGGTCGGGTTCGCCGCTGAGCTGGGGCGGGTTGTGCGGGCGGCCGTCGAGTCCGGGGCGGTCGAGGATCCCGTCGTGCGGGAGCGGCTTGTGCGGCAGTGGGCCGAGCTGCGGGTGATGCGCTGGAACGCGTTGCGCACGCTCGGCAGGGCCGGGGACGCCGGGGCGCCCAGTGTGGCCAAGTTGCTCTGGGGCGGCTGGCATCAGCGGCTCGGGGAGCTGGCGATGCTGGTGCGGGGGGCGGCGGCGGGGGTCGGGCCCGGGGAGTGGTCGCCTTCGACGCCGTACGAACTCGACGAGGCGCAGCATCTGTTCCTGTTCTCCCGCGCCGACACCATCTACGGCGGGTCGGACCAGGTTCAGCGCACGATCATCGCCGAGCGGGTGCTCGGGCTGCCAAGGGAACCCAAGGGGGTTGTGTGATGCGCGGCGTGGTGTTCGACGGGAAGCGGGTCGAGGTCGCGTACGACCTCGAAGCGCGGGACCCGGGTCCGGGTGAGGTGCTGGTCGCGATCTCGGCTGCGGGGCTGTGCCACAGCGATCTGTCCGTGGTGGACGGGACCATACCCTTTCCGGTTCCTGTGGTGCTGGGCCATGAGGGGGCGGGGGTGGTGGAAGCGGTGGGTGTGGGGGTCACCCATGTGGTGCCGGGAGATCATGTGGCCCTGTCCACGCTTGCCAACTGCGGGACGTGCGCCGACTGCGACCGAGGGCGGCCGACCATGTGCCGGCACGCCATAGGGCGTCCCGGTCGGCCGTTCCAGCGAGGGGGGCGGCCCGTCTTCCAGTTCGCGTCCAACTCCGCCTTCGCGGAACGGACCGTGGTGAAGGCCGTGCAGGTGGTGCGGATTCCGAAGGACATTCCCCTGCCTTCGGCCGCGCTGATCGGGTGCGGGGTGCTGACCGGAGTGGGCGCCGTGCTCAACCGGGCGAAAGTGGACCGTGGGGACAGCGTGGTCGTGATCGGCGCCGGCGGTATCGGTCTCAACGTCATTCAGGGGGCCCGGATCGCGGGTGCGCTGCGCATCGTCGCCGTGGACGCGAACCCGGCGAAGGAGGCGGTGGCGCGGCAGTTCGGGGCGACCGACTTCCTGACGTCGGTGGAGGGGGTGCGGGAGCTGCTGCCCACGGGGGCGGACCATGCCTTCGAGTGCGTGGGGCGGGTGGAGTTGATCCGGGCGGCCGTCGATCTGCTCGACCGGCATGGGCAGGCGATCCTGCTGGGGGTTCCGCCGGCCGGTGCCGAGGCCTCCTTCGTCGTGTCCTCCATGTACCTGGACAAGTCGATCCTCGGGTGCCGGTACGGGTCGTCGAGGCCGCAGCGGGACATCGCGCTGTACGCCGAGTTGTATCGGGGCGGGCGGCTGCTGCTGGACGAGCTGGTGACGCAGACGTATCCGGTCGAGGAGTTCGAGCGGGCGGTGGCGGATGCGGAAGGGGGGAAGGTGGCTCGGGCGGTGCTCACCTTTTGAGGGCGGCCTCGGCTTCTGCGGGTTCTCGGCGGCAGAGATGGCTCGGCTTCTGCGGGTTGTCGGCTTCTGAAGTCTCTCGGCCTTTGAGGCTCTTCGGCTTCTGAGGCTCCTCGGCTTCTGACGCTCCTCGGATTCTTAGGCTCCGCGCCGTTTTGCACAGGCCCGGAAATGCGCTGCCGTGTTGTCAGTGGCGGCGCCTACCGTCGTCTTCATGACCTATCGAGACGTCGCCTCCAAGCAGGTCCTGATCTGGGCCTGCACCGCCGTCGCGTCTCGTATGCCGGTCGCCATGGCGCCGTTGGCCCTGGTGTTCCTGGTGCGGGAGCGGCCCGGCGGTTACACCCTGGGTGCGACGCTCGCGGCGGCCTATGTGCTGGGCGAGATCATCGCCGCCCCGGTCCTCGGGATGCGGCTGGACCCCGCTCGCGGCCGGCGTCATCTGGCCGTTGGGCTGGTTGGCGGGGCGGTGGGGTTCGCGGGTCTCGGGGTGCTGGCCGGGGCGCACCCCGTGGTGCTGGGGGCGTTCGCGTTCCTGGCCGGTGCGGCACCGGCCGCGGCCGCCGGCGGTCAGCGGGCGCTGCTGACCTCGCTGGTCCCGGAGCGTGCCGTGGCGCAGGCGCTGTCCGCCGAGTCGATGCTGATGTCGGGCGTGTGGGCCGTCTCCCCGGTCGCGGTCGCCGGCCTCGCCCTCGGGGTGGCGCCACGGGTGCCGCTGCTCTTCGGGGCCGCCCTGATGGCGTTGTCGATCGCAGGCCACTGGCTGCTGCCCTCCGGCTGGGGCAAGGGGGAGCAGGACGGGGAGGCAGGCCGGGCGAGGATCCGCGTACTGATACGCGCCTGGCCGGTGTACGTCACGGGCGCCGCCAGCCTCACCCTGCTGGGCCTCGCCGAACTCACCCTGCCCGCCCTGCTCGAACAGCGGGGCATCGGCGTGGGCTGGTCCGGCCCGATGCTGGCGGGCATGGCGACGGGGGCGGGACTCGGGGCGTTCCTGTACGGCCTTCGGTCGTGGCCGGGGCGGTTCCGCGCGCGCAGTGTGGCGCTGATGTGCGGCATGTCGGCGTTCGTGACCCTCGCCGCGCTGATACCGGGGGCGGCCGGGATCGCGGGCGCGCTCGTCCTGGCGGGCACGCTGCAGGCGGGCGCGCTGATCACCCGCAACCTGTCCCTGCGCGAGGCCCTGCCGCCGGGAGCCCTGGCCGCCGGCTACTCCGTGATGTACGCGGCCGCGGGGGCGGGCTACGCGGCGACGGGTTCTCTCGCCGGCGGCCTGCTCCAGGTGGTCGCGCCGTCCACGGCGATCCTCGCCGGCGTGGCGGTGACCCTGCTGCTGACAGCGCTCGGCTGGTGGGGAGAGGTTCGCCGGGACCCCTCAAGTGCCGCTGAAAATCCTGGCGTTGGGGCTGCCGCCTGCGCGGAAGGTGCGCCGATAGCTGGTGGGTGTGACGCCTAGCGCCGCTTGTAGGTGCTGTCGCATCGACTGGGCGGTGCCGAAGCCGGCGTCCCGGGCGACCTGGTCGACGGACAGGTCGGTGGACTCCAGTAGGTGCCGGGCGCGTTCGACACGCTGCTGGGTGAGCCATTGGCCGGGGCTGACACCGACCTCCTCGCGGAAGCGGCGCGTGAAGGTCCGCACGGACATGGCCTCCTGCTCGGCCATGTCCCGCAACTGGATCGGCTCGTGGAGCCGGCCCAGGGCCCAGGCGCGGGCCGACGTCGTGGACGCCTGCTGGGGGTCGGGGACCGGGCGGTGGATGTACTGGGCCTGGCCGCCGTCCCGGTGGGGCGGTACGACCGTGCGGCGGGCCACCTCGTTGGCGGTCGCCGTGCCGTGGTCGCGGCGGACCATGTGCAGGCACAGGTCGATCCCGGCCGCGACCCCGGCCGACGTCAGTACGTCGCCGTCGTCGATGAACAGGACGTCCGCGTCGACCTTGACCCTCGGGAACAGCCGTTGGAAGCGCTCGGCGTCCGCCCAGTGGGTGGTGGCCGGGCGGCCGTCGAGGAGGCCGGCGGCGGCCAGGACGTATACGCCCGTGCAGATCGAGGCGAGCCGGGTGCCGGGGCGGATGTGGGCGAGTGCGGCGGCCAGTTCGTCGGTGAGGACGCCCTCCTCGAAGACCGGGCCGAGTTCGTACGACGCCGGGATGATCACGGTGTCGGCGGTGGCGAGGGCCCCCGGGCCGTGTTCGACCTGGATGGCGAAGTCGGCGTCGGTCTGCACGGGGCCCGGCGGCCGGATCGAACAGGTGACGACCTCGTACAGATGCCGTCCCCGGGCGTCCTTGGGCCGGCCGAAGATGCGGTGCGGGATGCCCAGCTCGAAGGGGAGGGCGCCGTCGAGGGCGAGGACGACCGTGCGGTGCGGCCGGAAGCCGCGGTCCTTGGCGGCCGTGCCCTCGGTCTGCGTGTCCGGGGCCGCCGTGCCCTGCGACTGCGTGTCCTTGGCGGTCGGGCCCTCGGTCTGCGTGTCCGGAGCGTCCGTGCGCCCCGTCTGCGTGTCCGGGGCTTCCATGTGCTCGGTCTCCGCATCCATGGCCCGATCCTAACGAATGCTGTCCTTCGGGCCACTCGTTCCGGACCGATCACAGGCCCGAAGCTCTATGTCGTGACCCAGACAACCGAGGCAGCAGCCACCGCAGAGGACATCCGGTCGATCAAGGACTCCCGGCCGCGGCGGAGCCGCAAACTGTCACTGCATCGGGCGTGGTTCGTCGCCGCCGTAGCCTTCGTGACGATCATCGGCGCCGCCGCCTTCCGCTCCGTGCCGGGCCTGCTCATCGACCCGCTGCACCAGGAGTTCGGCTGGTCGCGCGGCACCATCGGCGCCGCTGTCTCGATCAACCTCGCGCTGTACGGGCTCACCGCCCCCTTCGCCGCCGCCCTGATGGACCGCTTCGGCATCCGGCGCGTGGTCGCGGTCGCGCTCATCATGATCGCGCTGGGCTCGGGCCTGACGGTGTGGATGACGGCGGCCTGGCAACTGCTGCTGTGCTGGGGCCTGCTGGTGGGCCTCGGCACGGGTTCGATGGCGCTGGCCTTCGCCGCGACGGTCACCAACCGCTGGTTCACCGAGCGGCGTGGCCTGGTCACCGGCATCCTCACCGCCGCCTCGGCCTCCGGCCAGCTGATCTTCCTGCCTGTGCTGTCCTTGATGGTCGATGCGGGCAAATGGCGCCCGGCCGCCGTCACGGTCGCCCTCGCGGCCCTCGCGGTCGTCCCTTTCGTCTGGCTGCTGCTGCGCGACCACCCGGCCGACGTGGGCCTGAAGCCGTACGGAGCGAAGGAGTTCGTGCCCAAGCCCGCCCCCGTGCCGGGCGCCGCGCGCCGGGCGGTGACGGTCCTCTTCTCGGCGGCCCGCACAGGACCCTTCTGGCTGCTGGCCGGCACCTTCGCGATCTGCGGCGCCTCCACCAACGGCCTCATCCAGACCCACTTCGTGCCCGCCGCCCACGACGAGGGCATGCCCGTCCCGGCAGCCGCCTCGCTGCTCGCGGTCATCGGCGTGTTCGACGTGATCGGCACGATCGCCTCCGGCTGGCTCACCGACCGCTTCGATCCGCGCCGCCTGCTCGCGGTCTACTACGCCCTGCGCGGCATCTCGCTGCTGTTCCTGCCGATGCTGCTCTTCCCGACGGTCCACCCGCCGATGATCTTCTTCATCGTCTTCTACGGCCTCGACTGGGTCGCCACCGTGCCGCCCACCGTCGCCCTGTGCCGGGAGCAGTACGGCGACGACAGCGCGATCGTCTTCGGCTGGGTCCTCGCCTCCCATCAGGTCGGCGCCGCGCTGGTGGCCTTCCTCGGCGGGGTCGCGCGGGACGTCTTCGGGACGTACGACATGGTCTGGTACGCGTCGGGGGCCCTGTGCGCGGCGGCGGCGCTGATGGCGCTGGTGATCCGGCGGCGGGCGGTTCCCGATGCGATGGCGGCCTAGTTGAGGCCCTGGGAAGGCTTGGGAAGGCCTGGAGTCAGGTCTGGATGCGGTCCGGTCGCGGCCCGGAGGGCGCCTGGAGGAACCGCCCCTTGTGGAACAGCAGCGGCGTCTCGTCCCCCTCGCTCGCCCCCAGGGCCTCCACCCGGCCGACCACGATCAGATGGTCGCCCCCCGTGTGCACCGCGTGGATCGTGCAGTCGATCCACGCCAGCGTCCCCGCGAGGCGTGGGGAGCCGGTTACCGGGGCCGCGTCGTACGTGACCCCCGCGAACTTGTCCGCGCCGCTCACCGCGAAAGCGCGGCACAGCTCGCCCTGACCGGCGCTCAGGACGTTCACGCAGAAGACGCCCGCGCGGGCGATGCGCGGCCACGTCGACGACGTGCGGCCGACCATGAAGGCGACCAGGGGTGGGTCGAGGGAGAGGGAGGAGAAGGACTGGCAGGCGAAGCCGGCGGGACCGGGAGTGGGCGTGGGGGCCGGGGTGGAGTCGAGGGCGGGGGTCCGCGGGGCGTCGGTGGTAGCCGGTGCAGTGACAACGGCCACGCCTGTCGCGAAGTTCCCCAGCACCCGCCGGAACTCGGCCTTCCCGACCGTGGCCCGCTCGTCCTCGCCGACGCACCGCAGCTCAGGGCGCGGCATCGCTTCGACGGGCGCCCGTTCAGGGGCTGCCTCGGCCGACCTCAGGTAGCGGACGGCGGCGGCCGCCATCCCTGCGTGTCCCATCACACCGACCATTGAAGCTGACGGTATGTCAGATTGGAAGGGGTGCGCGAGGCGCGGCACACGCGCGCGTACGCTGCGCATATGGGGTGGGAAAGCAACGCTGACGGCCCGGAGGGTGACAGACCCGACGATGTGTTCCGTCCGTTCGTCGACCTGAACGCCGCCGCCGCGGTGTGCGCGGCCCAGTTCCCGGCGATCGGTCTCGTGTGGTGGATCGGGGACCCGATGGGCCGCGACGACTACGGCGGCCCATACAGCTTCTTGTTCTATCTCGCCTTCGCCCTCCTGCTCGCCGTGACACCGGTGTTGATGCCGTTCGTAGGCATCGCGCACGCCGTCGCCCACATCGGGCCGGCGGACTTTCTCGCGCGCCTTGCCGCTCGTCACGTACGAGGGCCTGCATGGGTCTGGCACCTGGTGTGCACCGCGGTGCTCGGAGCGGTCTGGGCGGCAGTCGGCGCCCTGCTGTGGGACTGGTCGTTCACCGTCGCGGCACCGCTCCTCGCGGCCCTCGGCGTGCCGCCCGTGCTCGGCGTCGCGTACTTCCGCAGGCGGGCGCGGCACACCGGGCGGCCGCAGGGGTTCTGGGCGGTGTGGCTGCCCTCGCTGTTCGCCTCCGTCACCCTGTTCCTGCTGGTCCTCGTCGGAGGCGTGCTGGGCACGGTCACGGGGCTCCTCGGATACGAGCCCCCTGTGCTGTCCGCCGGGCAGCTCGCCGGCGTCTGGCGTGGTGCGGACGGAGCGGTCCTTCGGCTGGACTCGGGCGGAAAGGCCGAGCTCACCAAGCTGCCCACCGCATCCGAATCCGGTGACTGGTACACCGACCCGATCGACGTGTGTGACGGCACCGGCAGCTGGTCCCCCGGCGAGCAGGGCGGTCGCGAGGCCGTGCTCGTACGACTCGACGGCGGGTGCGGGAAGGACACGTACTGGACGATCGGCGGTACGGAGCGCGAGCCCGAGCTCTTCGCCCGGTTCGGCGACCCGGACGCCGGTGAAGTGTGGATCCTGGTGCGGTACTGAGTTTCCGGAGTCACCGCCGTTTCCGGAGTCACCGCCGTTCCCGGACTCACTGCCCCTTGTCCCCACCTTCCTTGGACTCACCGCCCCTTGTACTCGGCGCCCCTGCGCTCCACGAAGCTCGCCACCCCCTCCCGCGCATCCTCCGTCGTCATGTTGATCTCCTGCGCGGCCGCCTCCGCCGCGAAGGCCGTGCTGCGGTCGGTGTCGAGGGAGGCGTTGACGAGCTGCTTGGTGAGGGCGAGGGCGCGGGTCGGGCCGGTGGCGAGCCGTTCGGCCCACTCGCGGGCCGTCTTGTCCAACTCGCCGTCCGGCAGTACGCGGTTGACGAGCCCCAGCCGCTCCGCGTCCGCGGCGGTGAGCGCGTCGCCGAAGAACATCAGCTCCTTCGCCCGCTGGGGGCCGATGAGGCGGGGCAGGAGATAGGCGCCGCCCCCGTCGGGGACGAGGCCGCGGCGTACGAACACCTGGATGAACTTCGCCGATTCAGCCGCCAGTACGAGGTCGCAGGCGAACGCGAGATGCGCGCCGAGGCCCGCTGCGGTGCCGTTGACCGCCGCGATCACCGGCTTCTCGCAGTCGAGGACGGCCGCGATCAGCCGCTGGGCCCCGAGCCGGAGCGTGCGGGCGACGTCACCGGCGACGCGCTCCGCTCCGGTGGCCGCCCCTCGCAGGTCCGCGCCCGCGCAGAAGCCACGGCCCGTGCCGGTCAGCACGACGGCCCGCACGTCGGGGTCCGCGGAGGCGTCGGCGAGCAGTCGGATGATGCGTTCACGCTGGTCAGGGGTGATGGCGTTGAGGGCCTCGGGTCGGTTGAGGGTGATGCGGCAGACCCGGTTGTCAGTGGCGTGCTGTACCAATGACTCAGCGGGAAGTTCCGGCTCGGTTTCCGGTCCGGTTTCCGGCTCGGTTCTCGGATCGACTTCCGGCTCATTCGCTGGTTCGACGGACTTTTCGGGGGAGGAAGTCATGGAGGTACTCCGCTTCTTACGACGGCTGTTCAGGGGCCGGCCGGCAGATGGCCAAGGCGTCCAGCGCCACGGCCCCCTGCCCCTGCGGCAGCACCATCAGCGGGTTGATGTCGAGCTCCGCGAGGTCGTCCTCCAGTTCCAGGGCCATGCGCTGCACCCGCAGGACGACTTCCACGAGCGCGTCGAGGTCCGCCGGTGGGCGCCCTCTGACCCCGTCGAGCAGGGCACGCCCGCGCAGTTCGGCGAGCATGTCCCGCGCCTGCTCCTCACCGAAGGGCGGCACGCGTACGGCGGTGTCGCCGAGCACCTCCACGAGCACTCCGCCGAGGCCGACCGTCACGGTCGGCCCGAACAGCTCGTCGTGCGCGGCTCCCACCACCATCTCGACGCCCCGCTCGACCATCTGGCAGACCAGGACGCCGTCCAGGGAGACGTCCTCGTAGCGGGCGATCTCCGTCAACTCCCGGTAGGTATCGCGTACTTGGCTGGCAGAGGTGAGCCCGATCCTGACCAGGCCCAGCTCGGTCTTGTGGGCGATCCGCGCGCCGGACGCCTTCATCACCACGGGGTAGCCCACCAGGCCCGCGGCCCGTACGGCGGCCGCCGCGCTGGTCACCAACTGCTCGCGCGGGACGCGGATTCCGTACGCCCGCAGCAACTGCTTCGCCGCATGCTCGCTCAACTGCTGGCCGGGGCGCATCAGCGCCTGTGCCTTGCGGAAGGACGGCGAGGGGGTGCGCGGAGCCTCGTCGAACGGGGAGCGGTAGCCGGCGACGAAGCGATGGTGGTCGAGGTAGGCGCGGACGGCGGTGATGCAGTTCGCCACCGTGCGGAAGGTGGCCACGCGCGAGGAGCCGAGCAGGACCTCGCGGTACGCCGGCTCGGTGCCGACCGGCGACCCCCACACCACGCACACCAGCTTGTCCGTCCGCTCGGCCGCGTCCACCAGGTCCTGGACGAGCCGGTCGCTGAGCGGCGGGAAGGGGCCGGTGACCGGGCAGATCAGTACCCCGACCGCGGGATCGTCGAGGATCGCGTCGATGATCTTCCGGCCGCGCCAGTCGCCGACGGGATGGCCGCCGTTGTCGACCGGGTTGGCCACGCTCAGGTACTCGGGTATCCACTGGTGCAGCTCGGCCTGCTTGGCCTGCGACAGCGTCGGCAGCCTCAGCCCCGCCTCGCTCGCCAGGTCGGCGAAGTGCGCGCCCGTGCCGCCCGAGATCGAATAGACGACGACGCCGTCGGCGCGGGGCGGTCGCGCGCGGGCCAACAGGGCTGCGGTGTCCTGGAGTTCGTCCATGCCGTCGACCCGGATCACCCCGTACTGCCGCATCGCCGCGTCCACCACCGCGTCCGCGCCGGTCAGCTTGCCGGTGTGTGAGGCGGCCGTGCGCGCGCCGGTCTCGGTGCGGCCCACCTTGACGGCGACGACCGGCACCTTGCTGCGGGCGGCCCGGTCGGCGGCGAGCAGGAAGGACCGGCCGTCCTTGAGGCCCTCGACGTAGCAGGCGATGGCTCCGACCTCCGGCCGCTCGGCGAAGTAGGAGATGAAGTCGGCGGTCTCCAGGTCGGCCTCGTTGCCGGTGGGCGCCCAGTGGGTCAGGCGGATGCCGAGCTCCTGGAGGGCGAAGACGGGGCGGCCCTGGTGGCCGGACTGGGTGATCAGGGCGATCGCGGGGCCCTCCAGGTCGTCGCGGAAGCGTTCGAAGGCGTTGAGGTTGGTGTTGGGGCCCAGCAGCCGCATCCCGGACCGTTCGACGGCGGCGGTGAGCCGGTCCTGTGCGGCGGCGCCCTCCTCGCCGGTCTCCGCGAACCCGGCGGCGAAGACGACGGCGAACTTCACCTTGGCCTCGGCCAGTTCCTCGATCACCGGAAGGGGGTCGGCGACCAGCAGTACCGCGAGATCGACCTGCTCGGGCAGGCCGGCGACGGAAGGAGAGCAAGGGATGCCGAAGACGGACGGGCGGCTTGGGTGCACGGGATGGAGCCGGGCGCCGACCCGCTCGGACCAGGCGATCAGCTGGCGGGTGACACCGGTGTTCGGCCGGCCCTCGGCCTCCGAGGCGCCGATCACCGCGACCGACTCCGGCCGGAAGAAGCGGTCCAGATCGGGCACGTCGGAGTGCAGCGGACGGCCGCTGACGTCGAGATCGTCGACCTCGGCCGGCCGGCCGTGGACGGCGGGCCCGGGCTGCTCGCCACAGGCGATGACCCGGGCCCGGCGGGAGTCGGTGGTGAGGGTGCCGTGGGTTGATCCAAGCATCGGTCCGCCCGCTCCTGTGTGACAGCGATTAACTGACGCAGTGTCAGATTAAAGGAACTGACACTTCGTCAGGAATGGCTGTGCACGCAAAGTTGGGCGAGACGACGTGGAAACCTCCGCGGCGACACCCGCGCCGGAGACGGCTCAGAGCGCCTCCAGAGCCTCCAGTACCTCCTTCGCCACCCGCTCCCCCGACCGCACCGCCCCGTCCATGAAGCCCATCCAGTACGTGGAGGTCTCCGTCCCGGCCCAGTGGATCCCGCCGACGGGCTCGCGCAGGGCAGGGCCGTACTGGGTCAGGACGCCGGGCGCGGCGATGGAGACGGGGCCGCCCCGGGTGTAGGCCTCGTTGTTCCAGCGTTGCAGGACGAAGGAGGTGGGGGAGGCCGCTTTCTCGCCGAAGTAGGTGACGTAGTCCTTCAGCACGGCCGCCCGGACCTCCGCCTCGCTCGCGGCGTCCAGCTTGCGGGCCTCGTCGGCCTCGATGAAGCCCATCAGAGCGCCGTAGGAGGCGTCGGGCGGGGAGTTGTCGAAGGTGGAGCTGATCACGCCGGTGTCGCTGACGACCTGGCCGTTGAGGCCGTCGGCGCGCCAGAAGGGGGTGTCGTAGATCGCGATCGCCTTGCCGACCGAGGCCATCGGCAGGCGCTGGGTGAGCTGGTCGCGGGCGGCCGGCAGGAGGGGGTCGTAGGAGATACGGGCGGCGATCGGCGGGGGTGCGGCGACGACGACTTTCTTGGCGGTCACGGTGATGCCGTCGGCCGTCACGGCGTAGTCGCCGCCGGAGCGGGCGATCGTGCGCACCGGGGCGTTCAGCACCACCCGGTCGCCGAGCGTGGCGGCGAGTTTGATCGGCACCAGCTGGGAGCCGCCGACGAAGCGCAGTTCCTGGGCGCCGTTCGCGGTCTCGGTGAGGCGTTCCAGGGTGCCGGGGTGGGAGGCGTTGCCGGCGGCGGCGATGTAGAAGAGGACGAACAGAAAGGAGAGTTCACGGGGTTCGGCCGAGAAGATCGACGTACAGGCCACGTCGAAGAGGAACTTGGCGGACGGGACCACGGCGTTGGCGCGCAGCCAGGTCTCGAAGGTCTGCCGGTCCCATTCGTCGGCCTTCGCGGCGGTCCAGGGCGCGGCGACCGGGATCTGCTTGGCCAGGTCGTCGAGCATGGCCTGCACGATCGCGGCGTTGGCGAGTCCGGCGGCGTCGACGGGCGGGACCGCGCCGAGGATGCCGTCGGTGGCGTAGGGGGTCTTCTTGCCGTCCTTGTAGAGGAGGTTGTCGCCGGTGTTGTAGGTGGCGAAGGTCTGCACGCCGAGGGAGTCGGCGAGGGCCTTGATGCGGTCCTGGGTGGGGCCGATGAACTCGCCGCCGCCCTCGGTGACGCCACCGCCCGCGAGGTCGAGGCCCACCACCCGGCCGCCCACGCGGTCGCGGGCCTCCAGGACGACGACCGACTTGCCGGCCGCCACCAGGTCGCGGGCCGCGGTGAGGCCGGCCAGGCCGGCGCCGACGATCGCGACGTCGACCGTGGGGATCCCCCCGCTCGAGCGAAGCCGAGAGTGGGGGAGGGGTGACGCGGCCGAGGCGGTACCGGCGCCGGTGGCGGTGAGGGTCGCGGCGCCGGCTGCGGCGGCCGCGCCACCGAGAAGTGAGCGGCGGGAGAGCGGGGGGAGTTGGGGGAGCTGTCTTTCGCGTGCCACGTGCGTCCTCCGTCGTAGCGAGGGGGTGGAGCCGGAAAGTTGAACAGTGCTCACATTCTGGCTCCGTGCGGTGGCGCGGTACAGCTCTCGCGCAACTTCTGACGCGCAAGTAACAACGGATCCACGTAAGGGAGTTGAGGTCGTCTGCAGCGAAGGGGAGAGCCGAGGAGGGCCGGGGTGGTCGGGCGGGTCAGCCGGGCAGCCGGGAGACCTGTCGGCCGCGGTCGCCGGCGATGGCCTTCGCGATCTTCTGGGCGTCGATCGCCATCTCGCGGAGGTTGCCGCTGATGGGGTTGGTGTACCCGGTGAAGTAAAGGCCGGGGGCCTTCACGGGTGTGCGGGCGCCCTGGACCACCGGCTTGCCGTGCGCGTCCAGCACGTCGAGATGGCCGACGAGGCCTTCGAGCCCACGGACGTATCCGGTGGCCGCGATCACGGCGTCCGGCGAGAGACGGCTGCCGTCGGCGAGGATGACCTTCCCTTCCTCGAAACCGTCGACGGCGGCCACGATCTCGACCCGGCCCTTGCGTACGGCGTCGACGAGGCCGACGTCGAGAACCGGGATCGCGCCTTCCTTGACCCGGCTGTACAGACCGGTGTCGGGGCGAGGCAGGCCGTGGGCCGACAGGTCCGGCACGCTGAGCTTCGCCACGGGCCTGGCGAGCCGGTCGACGAGCCCGACCGGCAGCCGCCGTACGAGGATGCTCGTGAACTGGGCGGCCCACCCGGCGGTCGAGCGGCGCACGATGTGCGGAACCGTCCGCACCGCGAGCCGCACCCGCGCCGCCCCGCCCTCCACCAGGTCCACGGCGATCTCCGCACCGGTGTTGCCGACGCCGACGACCAGGACGTCGCGGTCGGTATAGGGGGCCGGGTTGCGGTACTCGCCGGCATGCAGGAACTCGCCGCCGTAGGTGTCCCGTCCGGGCCAGCGAGGGATGTGCGGGGTGTGGTTGTGGCCGGTGGCCACGACGACCGCGGCGCCGGTCAGTTCCCGTCCGCCGGTGGCGTGCAGCAGCCAGCCGAAGCCGTCGGGCGAGGGCTCGACGCGGGAGACCTCGACGCCGGTGACGATCTCCAGGTCGTGGTGCTCGGCGTACTTCTCCAGGTAGCGCACCACGTCGTCCCGGGACACCCAGCGCCCGAAGCGGCGCGCCATCGGCAGCCCGGGTAGGCCCGACAGCCGTCGGGTGGTGTGCAGATGGAGCCGGTCGTAGTGGCGTCGCCAGGAGGCGCCGACCCGGTCCGACTTCTCCAGCACCACGGCGCGCAGTCCCTGGGCGCGCAGCGCGTACGCGACGGAGAGTCCGCCGGGGCCGCCGCCGATGACGTAGACGGGGCGGTCCGTAGGGGTCGGATGTCCTGGTTCCGCGGGGGTGCTCGGGGACGCTGTGGAGTCGGCCATGCTCGGGAGCGTAATCACGCAGCCGGTTGATGGGTCTCGGTCAAGACCGGAATTGGTTGCGGATCGATCACGGCTGTAGGAGGGGTGGGTGGGGCCTGTGGCGTAGATCGCCTGGTTGTGGGCCTGGATCTGCTGTTGTGGGGGTGGGGTGGGTATGGGGCGGTCCGGACATTGCCGTTCGCACACACGAACGGGGCGGCGCACTCCGACGGGATGTCGGTGTACGCCGCCCTCGGGTGGACGGGGTGCGGGAGGTGGCCCGCGTCGTCATGGCGGTCACTTCGGGTCGTCGTTGAACCTCGCGGTCGACCAGAAGTAGCCGAGCACCGCGAGGCCCAGGCACCAGGCGACGGCGAGCCATCCGTTGTGGCCGATCTCGGTGCCGAGGAGCAGTCCGCGCAGGGTCTCGATGGCCGGGGTGAACGGCTGGTACTCGGCGATCGGCTGGAACCAGCCCGGCATCGCGTCGACCGGGACGAAAGTGCTGGAGATGAGCGGGAGGAAGATCAGGGGCATGGCGTTGTTGCTGGCGGCCTCGGCGTTGGGGCTGACCAGGCCCATGCCGACGGCGATCCAGGTGAGCGCGGTGGCGAACAGCACGAGCAGTCCGAACGCCGCCAGCCACTCCAGGACGGTGGCATCGGTGGAGCGGAAGCCGATGGCCACGCCGACGGCACCGACGAGGACGACGCTGACGATCGACTGCAGCACGCTGCCGACGACATGCCCGACGAGCACCGAACCGCGGTGGATCGCCATCGTCCGGAAGCGGGCGATGATGCCCTCGCTCATGTCCATGGAGACGGAGACCGCGGTGCCGATCGTGGTGCTGCCGATGGTCATCAGCAACAGGCCCGGGACGAGATAGGCGACGTACTCCGAGCGATCGGCGCCACCGCCGCCGATGCCCGCGCTCATGGTGTCGCCGAAGATGTAGACGAAGAGCAGCAGCAGCATGATCGGGGTGAGCAGCAGGTTCAGCGTGAGGGACGGGTAGCGCCGGGCGTGCAGGAGGTTGCGGCGCAGCATCGTGGAGGAGTCGCGTACGGCGAGGGAGAGCCGGGTCGGGCGGGCGGGGGCCAGGGGGGTGCTCATCGGGCGGTCTCCTTGGGCTGGTTGGGGATGACGGTTCCGCCGGTAAGGGCGAAGAAGACGTCGTCGAGGTCCGGGGTGTGCACGGTCAGCTCGTCCGCCTCGATGCCGGCCGAGTCCAGCCGGTCGAGCAGGGAGCGCAGCTCGCGCTGGCTGCCGCCGCTGGGGAGCTGGAGGGTGAGGGACTCGTCGTCACGTGTGACCTCGTGGAGGGCGGAGGCGGCGGACTGGTAGGCGCCCGGGTCGGTGAAGCGGAGGCGGACGTGACCGCCGGGGATGAGCCGCTTGAGCTCCTCGGCGGTGCCCTCGGCGGCGATCTTGCCGTCGTTGAGCACGGCGATGCGGTCGGCGAGTTCGTCGGCCTCCTCCAGGTACTGCGTGGTGAGGAAGACGGTGACGCCGTCGGAGACCAGCTCCCTGATGATCTGCCACATGTTGTGCCGGGAGCGGGGGTCGAGTCCGGTGGTCGGCTCGTCGAGGAAGATGATCCGCGGGTTGCCGACCAGGGTCATGGCGATGTCGAGGCGGCGCTTCATGCCGCCGGAGTAGGTGGAGGCGGGCTTCTTCGCCGCTTCCACCAGGTCGAAGCGCTCCAGGAGTCGGGCGGCGACCTGCTGTCCCTCGCGCCTGGAGAGGTGGTGCAGGTCCGCCATGAGGAGCATGTTCTCCTCGCCGGTGATCAGGCCGTCGACGGCGGAGAACTGCCCGGTGACACCGATCGAGGCGCGCACCGCCTGGGGGTCGGCGGCCAGGTTGTGGCCGCCGATGTGGATGTCGCCGGTGCCGGGGTCGGCGGAGATCAGAGTGGACAGGATCTTGACCGCGGTGGTCTTGCCGGCGCCGTTCGGACCGAGCAGGGAGAAGATCGTTCCTTCCGGGACGGTCAGGTCGACGCCGTCGAGGACGGTCTTGTCGCCGTAGGACTTGCGCAGCCCGTTCGCCGCGATGGCCAGGGTGGTCATGAGGGGTGCTCCTAGGGAGAGACTGCGGTTTCTCACAGGCTGCGAGCGGTGATGTCGCCGTGGGACGTGGTCGCACGGATGGTCAGGCCGGCGTCGGCGCCGTCGGCGTTCTTGAGCGAGTTGTTGATCCGGCCGTAGCCGGTGCCGACGTCCAGGGAGGCGGACACACCCTGGGCGGCGCCGATGGACACGTCTCCCATCTGGGTGGTCAGTACGACCGTGCCGCGCAGCGCCTCGGCGATGTGGATGTCGCCCCGTTGCGTACTGATCTCCGCGGAGCCGCCCAGGCGGCCGACCGAGACGTCACCGTCGGCGGCCGTGAGGCGAATGCTCGCGGCCTCGTCGATCTTGACCGCGCCGTGCGCGCCCTCGAAGGCGATGTCGCCGAGCCGTCCGACGCCACGCAGTTCTGCGGCGGCGGTCTTCGCCTCGACGCAGGAGCCGGCCGGCAGCTGGACCGTGACCTCGACGGATCCGAAAGAGCCGAGGATCCGGTTCTTCGCCGCCGGGGCCTCGATCCGCAGGACGCCGTCGCCGTAGGCGACCTCGATCTGCTCCGCCGCCTTGGCGTCGCGGCTCTTGGAGGCGTCCGCGGGCCGGACCTCGACCGTGGTGTCGGTCCGGTCGGCGGCGATGAACTGGATGCGGCCCGCGGGGATGTCGAGGACGGTGGAGACCGGGGCGGGGGTGTCGAACTTCTGCATGGTGCTCTCCTGTGCTCGTTGGTGTTCGGCGTTGTTTCCGACGTTGGAAAAGCTACGTTGCGTTTCAAAGTCTGGCAACAACGTCGTTGCGTATGTCCTCTGTTAATGCAGGTCAGAGCTCAGATTTTGTTGCAATGGCCTTCAAAGGTAATGCAACGCGTCAGTATGGTCCGTTGCAATGAATTGGTGGTGAAGGCTATGGTCGAGGCAGAGGCGCTACGCACCACGAAGGGGGCCGCGATGCCGGGAGGCAGACTCACCCAGCAGGAACGCCAGCAGATCGCGCTGGGGCTGGCCGACGGCCTCGCCTACGCGGAGATCGCCAGGCGTCTCGACCGCCCGACCTCGACCGTCACGCGTGAGGTCATGCGCAACGGCGGCCCGACCGCCTACCGCGCGGACCTCGCCCACCGGGCCACCGAACGCCGCGCTCACCGTCGCAGGCAGGCCGCACCCCGGGGCGCGGAGGCGCCGCCGCAGGCCCACGGGCGCGACGCCGAGGCCGTGCGCGAGTACGAGGAGACGTTGACCACCGTCTTCATGCAATCGGGCATGACCAAGATGACGGCCCGGGTGATGGCCTGCCTCACCATCAGTGACGGGGGCAGCCTCACCGCATCCGAACTCGTCCAGCGCCTTCGGGTGAGCCCGGCGTCCATCTCCAAAGCGGTCGCGTTCCTCGAAAGTCAGGAGTTCGTCCGCCGGGAACGCGACGAACGCCGCCGCGAGCGCTACGTCCTGGACGACGACATCATGTACGACTCGATGATGGCCAGCGTCCGGTCCACCGCCCAGGTCGCCGAGACCGCACGGAAGGGGGTCGGCATCCTCGGCTCCGGCACCCCGGCCGGCGTCCGCCTCGAAAACACCGCCCGCTTCCTCGACTTCGTCTCCGAGAGCATGGCCCGCGCCGCGGACCAGGCCCGCGAGATCCTCTACGCGAAACCGCAGTACATGGAGCCGGGCCACATGGAGCCGGACCATATGGAGCCGGACCACATGGAGCCGGACCGCACGGAACCGGACCGCGCGGAACCGGACCGCACGGAACCGGACCGCGCGGAATCCGAAACGACCTCGGGCGCCGCCGCCGCCGAGCCGAGTTCGGGTCGCTGATCAGCGGGTTCGAGGCGTGGCGTCGCTCGCGGCGGCCGCAAGGCTTCCCGGGCCACCGGATCTGACGTACCGTCAGATTCATGGACGCGATCTGGCTCACAGGTGCGGAATGGCTGGCCGTGCTCCGTATAGGCCTCGGGCTGTGGTGGCTGGAGAGTTGGCGGCACAAGGACAAGAAGAGCTGGTTCGAGGGGGCCGGGATCGCCTGGGCGGCGGACGTGGCGGCCAAGCACCGCTGGAACGCCGTACGTTCCGGCTTCGCGGCCGTCGTCACGCCACGGCCGCGCACGATGGCGTACGTCGTCCTGTACGCGGAACTCGCCCTGGGACTCGGGCTCGTCCTCGGGTTCCTGACCCCGATCGCCCTCGTCGGCGGACTGCTGCTCAACGGCCTCTACTTCGTCCTGATGATCCACGACTGGGCCGAGCAGGGACAGAACTCGATGATGGCGCTGATCTCGCTGGTCGCACTGTTCGGGATGTCTTGGCAGTCGTGGTCGGTGGACAGCGCGTTGGGGTTGTTCTGATGGATGGTCCGCGCTTCGATGGCCGACGCTACGACCTCCCGGAACCCGACTCCTTCACGCGCGCGTACTGGGACGCGGCCGCCGAAGGGCGGCTGCTGATCCGCCGCTGCCGGGCCTGCGGGCGCGCCCACCACTACCCCCGCGAGTTCTGCCCCCACTGCTGGAGCGAGGACGTGGCGTGGCAGCCCGCGAGTGGCCGGGCCGCCCTCTACACCTGGTCCGTCGTGCACCGCAACGACCTGCCGCCCTTCGGCGAGCGGATACCGTACGTCGCCGCCGTCGTCGACCTCGCCGAGGGGCCGCGGATGATGACCGAGGTCGTGGAGTGCGGGGACGGCGGGCGATTGCGGGCCGCGACGGAGCTGGAGGTCGTCTTCCGGGACGGGGTGCCGGTGTTCCGGCCAGCCGCAAGGTGATCAAGGCCGGTTGAGCGCCGCGCTGCTGCGGGAAGCTGTTGCTGGGCCTGTGCCAACGCTTGAAAAAGCCGTCAGCGGTGGGCACTCCACGTGCGGGCGGCGGGGGCGATGCCTCGGTCGGCATGGGCCCACAGGAAATTCAGGGAACCGGCAGGAGGCATACCTGAGGCGGCGCGGCATGACGTGCACCGGGACACGCATCCGCACACGCGGCTGGCGGCTGATCCGGACGTCGAGGTGTAGGCCCCGACGCACCCGGTCGTCAACCTCCGGGCGTGTGGACCGGTGAACCCCTCTACCCTCAACCCCCGCCTGGAAGTGGGGTCTTGTGTCGGCTTCGTGTCCACGGCGGAAAAGGGTGCACAACCACCGCCCGGGCGCGGGATCATGAGGTATGCGCCCGGACGACTGGTACTGCACCCAGGACCTCACCGGTTTCCTCTCCCATGCCGGTGGCTTCCTGCGCTCACGCCCCGATCTGCACACCGTCGCCCTGACGGTGACCGAGACGCTGCGCCTGAGCGGGGTGCACGCGTACGGCGACGAGGCACCCGTCTTCGGTGTACTGGAGCTGGGCGGGCAGGTGCGCGCCGCCTACTTCCGCACCCCGCCCTACCGGCTGAACGTCACCCCCCTCACCCCCGACGAGGCCGAGTCCCTCGCCGCCCACCTGGTCGCCCTCGGCCACTCGGTCCCCGGCGTCATCGCGGCCCACGAGACCGCCGAGGCCTTCGCCACCGCCTGGCGCCGGCAGGCGGGCGCCAGATGCGCGGTCAGCCAGCGCCAGCGCCTGTACCGGCTCGGCAACCTGACTGCCCCGCAGCCCCTTCCCGCGGGCCGGGCACGGGTGGCGGGCAAGGAAGACCGGGAGCAACTGGTGCGCTGGTACCGCGAGTTCGGCGAGGCCGTCGGCGACCATGCCGCCCGTGACGCCGCCGCATGGGCCGACTCGCGGATCGCCTACGGAGGCGTCACGTTCTGGGAGAGCGAGGACGGCACGCCCCTCGCCATGGCCGGCGTGACCCCCGTGGTCGCAGGCCAGGTCCGGGTCGCCCCCGTCTACACCCCGGCCCACCTGCGCGGACGCGGCTACGCGGGCGCCGTCACCGCACACGTCAGCAGGGCCGTGCTCGCCTCGGGGGTACGTGAGGTGCTGCTCTTCACGGACCTGGCCAACCAGACGAGCAACAGCCTCTACCAGCGCATCGGGTACCGGCCGGTGGCGGACTTCACGGCGTACGACTTCCGCGGCACTCAGGGCACTCAGGGCACTCGGGGCACGCGGGGCTTCTAGTCCGGCGCTGCACGAGGCAGCCGACCGACCCAGGGCGACGAGTAAGCCGGTACGGCTCGCCCCATCAGCCCATCAGCCCATCAGCCCATCAGCCCATCAGCCCATCAAGGCCAGAGCAGCTCCTTGGCCCAACCTCCCTCGATATGCCGATAGTTGAGCCGCACATGCCGTCGCCGGGCGTCCCCCTGGAAGAACTCCACCTGCTGCGGGCGCAGGTGGTACAGCGTCCAGGTGGGCACCGGAGCGTCCGGCTCGCTCCGGGCCTGTTCCCAGGCCGCCTCCGACGTGTGCGCCAACTCGTCCAGCGAGCTGAGGACTTGGCTCTGGTGGCCGGTCAGGGCGGCTGCCAGGGCGCCGGTCGAGCGGGCGTGCAGGTCGGCTTGGGAGTCGGCGGACGGGGCGTTCGTCACCGGGCCCCTCAGCCGCACCTGGCGGCCCTGCGCCGGCCAGTAGAAGCCGAGGGCCGCGT
Organism: Streptomyces sp. SD31; assembly: GCF_052068475.1. Taxonomy (NCBI): domain Bacteria; kingdom Bacillati; phylum Actinomycetota; class Actinomycetes; order Kitasatosporales; family Streptomycetaceae; genus Streptomyces; species Streptomyces sp. SD31. The sequence goes on from NZ_JBQHCX010000014.1 coordinate 218,948, forward strand.
AGGGGCGGGCGGCGAGCTGGCGGCCCTTGCGGCTGTCGCTGTGCGTCGCGAAGGACCAGCCGGAGGCGTCGGCGCCGTGCAGCATCACCGTCCGTACGTCCGGCAGGCCCTCCTCGTCCGACGTGGCGAGGGACATCGTGTGGGGCTCCACCTGCCCCGCCGCGACGGCCTGCGCGAACCAGGTCGTGAAGAGGGCGAGCGGGTCGGCGGGTGCGGTGGCCGGGTCGAAGTCCGGCAACTCGGTGACCGCCGAGTCCCACACCCGCAGCGACCTCAGCAACTCATGAAGATCCGGCATGCTCCGGAGCGTAGTCGGACACGGAACCCAGGTCGGACGACACCCAGCGCTCGGGCCTCATACGGATGAGCAGACTCTCGCCGTGGTTCTTCAGAGAGAACTCCACGTAGGAGTCGACCGCCTCGGCCGGCAAGTAGCGAGCCGACATTTCCCGGAGCTGCTCGACGGTGCCGGTGGTCGTCTCGACGACCGGTCCCTCCACCGACACGTACCGGACGGTGGGTTCGAGCCGGTCGACCATCAGCGAGAACCGGCCCGCCGCCTGGATCAGCTGGTTCTTCCGGGAGTCGGGCCCGGTCAGGATCCATACGTCGCCGCCGGGCTCGTACTGGTACCAGATCGGCACGGTGAGCGGGGCGCGTCCCGCACCCGCGTCGACCGCAAGCGCGGCGATGTGGGGCTCGGACAGGAACTGTTCACGCTGTTCGCGGGTCAGGGCCATGCCTGTTTCCTCTCGATGTGCTCTCGACAGTCTCAATCCCTCCCCAGCACCAACGTCCCCGACGAGCAGAACCATCCCCCGGTCGCCGAAGCGACCCCCAACCGCGGCAACTCCCCTCCCGGCCCCCGCACTTGACGCTCGCCGCCCTCCCCGCGCAACTGCCGCACCGCCTCCACCAGAAGGAACAGCCCCCGCATCCCGGGATGTTGGGCCGACAGCCCGCCCCCGTCCGTGTTGACCGGCAGCTCCCCGCCCCGCACCAGCAGCCGCCCCTTCTCCACGAACGCCCCGCCCTCGCCCTTCCCGCAGAAGCCGAGGTCCTCCAGGGTCACCAGGGTCATGTAGGTGAAGGCGTCGTAGATCTCCGCGAAGTCGATCTCCTGCGGCCGCACCCCGGCCCGCTCGAAGGCGAGCCGCCCGCTGACCGCCGCCGGGCCGACCGTGAAGTCGGGCCACTCGGACATCGCGGCGTGCGAGACGTGCTCCCCGGCGCCGAGCACCCACACCGGTGCCGTACGGCAGTCCCGTACGAACTCCTCGGCGGCCAGCAGCACCGCCGCCCCGCCGTCGGAGCGGATGCAGCAGTGCAGTTTGGTGAAGGGGTCGGCGATCATCGGGCCGGACAGGACGTCGTCGACCGTGATCGGGTCGCGGAACATGGCCTCGGGGTTCAGGGCCGCGTTGGCCCGTGCCTGGACTGCGACGGAGGCCAACTGCTCGATCGTCGTGCCGTGTTCGATCATGTGGCGGCGGGCGGCCATGGCGTACTTGGCGATGAGCGTGTGGCCGTAGGGGACCTCGAACTGCAAGGGCCCCCGGGCGCCGAAGGACAGGTCGCCCGTCCGCCGCCCCGCCTTGATGTCGGCGCGGGCCGTGGAGCCGTAGACGAGGAGTACGGCGTTCGCATGCCCCCTCGCTATCGCGTCCGCCGCGTGGGCCGCCATGACCTCCCAGGTTGAGCCGCCGACGGAGGTGGAGTCGACCCAGGTGGGACGCAGGCCCAGATACTCGGCCACCTCGACGGGGGCGAGGGTGCCGAGCCCGGCGGAGGCGAAGCCGTCCACCACCTCCCGGCCGAGCCCCGCGTCGGCCAGGGCGCGGCGGGCCGCCTGGGCGTGCAGGGCGTACGGGGTCGCGTCGTCCACCCGACCGCAGTCGGAGAGGGCCACGCCCACGACGGCGACTTTCCGGTTCCCGGGAGTCATGCGAGGCCTCCAACCTCTGTGCATCTCGTTGCGGCCCTCCTAATATGACGGTCCGTCAGATACGGAGGGAAGAGCCATGGACGCCAGCCTCACTCCCGAGCAGGACGAGATCCGCCGCACCCTCCGCGAACTGCTCCGCAGCCGCTGCGGCCCCCGCGAGCTGCGCGCGGCCCTCGACACCCCCGCCGGCCACGACCCCGCCCTGTGGACCGCCCTCGCCGAACAGCTCGGCCTGCCCGGACTCGCCCTGCCCGAGGCATACGGCGGTGTCGGCTGCTCGGCGACCGAACTCGCCCTGGCCGGCGAGGAGGCAGGGCGGGCGCTCTGCCCCTCCCCGTTGCTGGCCACCGCCGTCCTCACCGCACCGCTGATCACCGCCCTCGGCACCGAGACCCAGCGCGCCGAACTGCTGCCCCGCATCGCCGCCGGCACCCTCACCGCCGCCCTCGCCGTCCCCGGCGCCGCCCTCGCCACCGCCCTCGCCCTCACCGGCCCCGGTCGCGGCGACTGGGCCGGCGGCGGGCGCGCCGGGGGCGTGCAGGCACGGCGGGTGGAGGGCGGCTGGCGGCTGTACGGGCAGGTCGACCAGGTGCTGGACGGGCACAGCGCGGGGCTCCTGGTGGTCGCCGCGCACGCCGGGGGGTTCGCCCGGTCACGGACGCTGCTGTTCCTGGTGCCGGGGGACGCGGCAGGGGTCGTACGGGTGCGGCAGACCGCGCTGGACGCCACGCGGCCGCAGGGGCGGGTGCAACTGCGTGACGTGGAGGCCGAGTTGCTTGGGGAGGAGGACGGCCAAGATGTCCTCGCCGCCCTCGCCTCCGTGGGTGACACCGCCGCAGCCGTCCTCGCCTGCGAGGCCGTCGGGGCCGCCGACCGGGCGCTGGAGCGGACCGTGGAGTACGTCGGGCAGCGGGAGCAGTTCGGGCGGGCGATCGGCTCCTTCCAGGCGGTGAAGCACCGGCTGGCGGATGTGTACGTGGGGGTGCAAGCGGCACGCTCGGCGGCGTATTACGCGGCCTGGGCTGCAACGCCCCATGGGGGCGCGGGCCGTGTCGATATGCGGCTCCGCCGCGTGGGCGCGACCAGCCACGACGAGTCCGCAGACGCACGACGACACAAAGCGGCACTCCCAGAGGCTCGCCTCGCCCTCGCTCAGGCGCTGGAGGCGCTCCGCACCGCCTCCGCCGAAGGCATCCAACTCCACGGCGGCATCGGTTTCACCTGGGAGCACGAGGCTCACCTGTACTTCAAGCGGGCCGCCGGCGATGAACTCCTCTTCGGCCCGGTGCACCGGCTGCGGGCGCACGCCGCCGACACCGCGCGGCTCTTCGACGCCCAGGAGGTGGCGGTGTGATCGGCGCACACGTGGTGCAGAAGGTGTCCTCGACGCGAGGCTTCGCCAAGGTCGCTCCCCATGTCATCCCCGCGCTCGACCGGGCCGTCCACCGGCTCACCCGCGGGAAAGTGCTGCTCAGCGCCCAGATGCTCCCCGGCGTGATCCTGACCTCGACCGGCGCGCGCAGCGGACTGCCCCGCCGTACGCCGCTCGCCTGCATGCCCGAGGGGGAGGGGCGCAGCTGGATCCTCGTCGGCTCCAACTTCGGACGCACCGGGCACCCTGCCTGGACCGCGAACCTGCTGGCCCACCCGCACGCCGAGGTCAGCTGGAAGGGCCGGGACATCCCGGTCACGGCCCGGTTGCTGGAGGGGGAGGAGCGGGCGGCCGTATGGAAGGCGGTGCTGGCCTTCTGGCCGCCGTATGCGACGTATCAGGCCCGGGTTGAGCGGGAGATCCGGCTCTTCAGGGTCGTCCGCAGGTCATAGCGTGATCAGACGCAGGTCATAGCTCCCGGTCACAGCTCTGCAGGTCATAGCGTCGCCAGACGCTGTACGAGGAGGAACGCGCCGATCCCCAGCATCGCCGCCCCCGACGTGCGCGCGACCGCCCTTGCCGCCGCCGGGCGGGCGCCGAGGACCGCGCGGGCCGCGAGGCCCACCGTCAGATAGACGGCGGCGCAGCACGCCATGTGGAGCAGTCCGAGTACGGCGGTCTGGGCGGGGACGGGCAGGTGCTCGCCCTTCGGCACGAGGAACTGCGGCAGCACGGACAGGTAGAGCAGCAGGCCCTTGGGGTTCAGGCCGCTGATCGTGGCGCCGCGCAGAAAGACCCGGGCCGGGCGGGTGGCCACGGCCTCCTCGGCCGCCCCCGGCGTGCCCGGCCGACGCAGCACGCTCCAGCCCAGCCACACCAGGTACGCGGCACCCGCCACCGTCAGCGCGGTCAGCAGACCCGGTTCGCCCGCCACCAGCACCGCCAGACCCGCCACCGCGAGCACCGTGTGCAGCGCGTACCCGCTGACCAGGCCCGCCACCGCCATCACCGGCGAGCGGTCGCGCAGCCCGGCAGAGATCGCGTACGCCCAGTCGGCGCCCGGCACGCAGACGAGCAGCAGGTCGATGGCGAGGAAGGAAATGAGCAGTCCGGAGTCCATGGTGGCGAGATTAGGCGGGGATGGCCCGAAAGTGTTGTCGATGTTTTCCCGTAACCAGCGGTTATGAGGGAAGATCTGCCTCATGGACGACGTGGACAGAAAGATTCTTGCCGAGCTTCAGCAGGACGGGCGGCTGACCGTGACCGAGCTGGCCGCGCGGGTGCGGCTCAGCGTCTCGCCGTGCCACCGGCGGCTGCGGGAGCTGGAGCGGGTCGGAGCCATCAGCGGGTACCGGGCCGTGGTGGACCCGGCGGCCGTGGGGCTGACCTTCGAGGCGCTGGTCTTCGTGTCCATGCGGCAGGAGGACCGGGACACGGTCGCAGGGTTCGAGCGGGCGATCGCGGACATCCCCCACGTCCTGGACGCGCAACGGCTGTTCGGTGAGCCCGACTACCTGCTACGGGTGGCCACCGCTGACCTCGCCGCCTTCCAGCGGCTGTACGACGAGCGGTTGGCGACCCTGCCGGGGGTGCAGCGGCTGACCTCGACGCTGGTGATGAAGCACGTCGTACGGGATCGTCCGCTGCCCGCATAGCACGCAGGCGGCGGCTCACGTCGGGTGAGCCGCCGCCTGCCAGACAGGACTTGAGGTGGACGTGACTACTTCGTCGGCTTCTTGCCGGTCACGCCCAGGTGCACCAACAGGGCGAGGTTCGGCTTGAGTTCAGCCTGCTTGACGCCCCACGTCTGGAAGCCCTTCTGGTGCGAGGCGACCGCCGCGAGCATCGCGACGATCGAACCCGCGACCGCGGCCGGGTTGACGTCCTTGTCGATCTTGCCCTTGGCCTGCAGCTGACCGACCGCGTCCGCCAGGGAGTTGTTGACGGAGTTCAGGATCTTCATGCGGATCTTGTAGAACCGTTTGTCGCCCTCGGACGCGCCGAGGTCGACGACGCGGAGGATCGCGTCGTTCTTGCGCCAGAACTCCAGGAATCCGTCGACGAGTTCCTGGGCCGTCTGCCAGCCGGCCTTGCCGACCCAGCTGCGGCCCTCCACGAGCTCGGTCAACCCGGCGCCCTCGGTGGCCATTTGCTCGGCGATCTCCAGGACGGCGCCCTCGACGTCCGGGAAGTACTGGTAGAAGGTCGCGGGTGAAGTCCCCGCCTTCCGGGCGACATCGATGACTTTGACGTCCCGGTAGGGGGAGGAGCTGAGCATCTCGCTGAGGCAGTCGAGCAGCTTCTGCCGGGTCGCCTGCCCACGCCGACCGGCCACGCGGCCGTCGACGGTACGCACTTGTCCTGTCATGTCGTCAGCTTACCGAGGCGTGATCGGGGCGCGATTCGGCCGACTGCAAATGGGGTGCACGGGGATGCGGAGGCTGGTGTGCCTGGTCTGCGCGGTGCGTAAGACGCCGTTACTTTGGCCGCATGGCCGAAAACAGGGCATCCGCAGACGGAACGGAATACTCCGAGGGCGTTCCGTGCTGGGTGGACGCGCAGCTTCCCGATGTGGAGGCGGGCAAACGGTTCTACGGTGAGCTCTTCGGGTGGGACTTCGAGGAGGCTTTCGACTCCACCGTGCTCGCCCGGCTGCACGGCGAGCCCGTCGCCTCGCTCTCGCGCAAGACGGACGGGCGGATGCCCACCGTGTGGACGGTGTACTTCGCGACCCCGGACGCCCAGGCGCTGGTCCGGCGGGTCCGTGCGGCCGGGGGCCAGATCATCACCGCGCCCGTGGAGGTCGGGGAAGGCCTCGGGACGGTCGCGCTGGTCACCGACCCCGAGGGCGCCGTCTTCGGGCTGTGGCAGGCGGGCGAGCACCCGGGCTTCGGGCGCCGGCACGAGGTCGGCAGCTTCGGCTGGGCCGAGCTGTACGCCCGGGACACCGAGGTCGCCAACGACTTCTACGGCGGACTCTTCGCCGACGCCCTGTTCGGGCCGGACGCCGCGCCGGACTTCGGGCGGGCGGCCGTCGAGGAGGTCTTTCCGGCGATGATGCCGCCCCACTTCGTCGTCCACTTCCGGGTGGAGAACTGCGCGGCCGTGCTCGCCGAGGTGACCCGGCTCGGCGGGCGGGTGCAGATTCCACCCTTCGAGACGTCGTACGGGACGGTCGCCGTGGTCACCGACAATCAGGGGGCGTCCTTCGCGCTGCTGGAACGCGCGCCGCTGGAGCGCCGAGGAGTGCCGGAAGTCTGACCTCATTTCTGACCTCACTCTTACCTCCGGCGTCCCAATATGCGAACCGCCGCTTTCCGACGGGTGCCGGAGTGTGGTTTTGTCCCAAGACACCCCGTTCCGCCCTTGGGTTCGCAACCACGCCCCAGGACAGGAAGAATCAGGGTGCGTGCCGCCAAGGCGGTGCGGTGGTGAGACGCTGCACGGGGTCGCGTAAACATGTCCGCGGCGCGGCTCGTACGGGGAGGTGGCAGGCAGAGTGGTGGATCAGCTGACACAGCACGATCCGCGCAGGATCGGGCCGTTCGAGGTGCTCGGACGGCTGGGTGCCGGCGGCATGGGGCTGGTCTATCTCGCGCGCTCGGCGTCCGGCCGGCGCGTGGCGATCAAGACGGTCCGGACCGAGCTCGCCGAGGACCAGCTGTTCCGCGTCCGCTTCACCCGTGAGGTGGAGGCGGCGCGGGCGGTCTCCGGCTTCTACACGGCGGCCGTTGTCGACGCCGATCCGCGCGCGGCCGTGCCGTGGCTGGCCACCGCGTACGTCCCCGCGCCCTCCCTCGAAGAGATAGTGAACGAGTGCGGGCCGCTCCCGGCCCAGGCGGTGCGCTGGCTGGCGGCGGGGGTGGCGGAAGCCCTGCAGTCCATCCACGGCGCCGGTCTCGTCCACCGTGACCTCAAGCCGTCCAACGTGCTCGTCGTCGAGGACGGCCCCCGGGTCATCGACTTCGGTATCGCCTCCGGCGTCTCGAACACGCGTTTGACGATGACGAACGTCGCGGTCGGTACGCCCGCCTACATGTCGCCCGAACAGGCGAAGGACTCCCGCAGCGTGACCGGCGCGAGCGACGTCTTCTCGCTCGGCTCGATGCTCGTCTTCGCCGCCACCGGACACCCGCCCTTCCACGGCGCCAACCCGGTCGAGACCGTCTTCATGCTGCTCCGCGAGGGCCCCGACCTCGAAGGCCTCCCGGACGAGCTGCGCCCGCTCATCGAGTCCTGCATGCAGATGGAGGCCACGGCCCGCCCCAACCCCGCCGACCTCCAGGCCCAGCTGGCCCCCCATCTCTTCGGCTCCGGCTCCGACGACAGCGGTACGGCGTCGGCGTGGCTGCCCGAGCGGGCGGTGAGCCTGATCGAGTCGCGGCGCGGCGGTCGCCCGGCGACGAAGCCCTCGTCGTCCTCCGGCCGCAGCGGCGGCCGCATCGCCCCCGCCCCCGCGCCCGTACCGCCCCCGCCCTCGCACGACCCGGTGGTCCCGGGCCCGCAGCCCGCGCCCGTCGCGGTCGGCGCCCCCGACACCGGCCCCGTACGCCTGGCCGGCGCCGCGGTGCCCATCGGCCCCGGCCCCCGTGTCGCCGACGCCCGCGCCGCCGCCGTCAAGGTGCCCCCTCCGGAGGCCGGCCTCGTCGCCTCCTGGGCCCGGCCCCACCCCGGCGTCAACGGCACGGACCCCGCCGTAGGCCCTGCCGTACCGGCATCGCCGCCCGCGCCCCCGGAGACGGCGGCCGGCTGGCGCCCCTGGCGCTTCCGCATGTCGAACGACGTCTGGGGCACCCCCTCCGTCGCCGACGACCTCGTCTACGTCACCTCCTTCGAGGTCCACGCCCTCGATGTGGCCACCGGCCGCCGCCGCTTCAAGACGCGGGACGTGGCCTGGTCGATGACGGTCGCCGACGGCCGTATCCATGCCTCCGACGGCCCGACCCTCTTCGCCCTGGACTGCCGAGAGGGCGCCGACCTCTGGCGCCTGCAGACGGACGCCTGGGTCTACTCCCTCAAGGCCGAGCGGGGCACGGTCGTCACCGGCACCCGCGGCGGCGGCGTCCAGGCCTGGGAGGCCTCGAACGGCCAGAAGCTGTGGGAGATCACCGGCGCGCAGACCGACTTCGAGTCCCCGGAAGCCGGACCGGCGCTGTACGACGGCACGGTGTACGTCTGGAAGGACGCCCGTCTGCGGGCCCTGGACGCCCGCACCGGCGACGAGCGCTGGTCGTACCCCATCGGCGACGCCGCCTCCTGCGGTGGAGTGCCGGTACGGGTGGCGCAGGCCCAGGACGGCCATGTGTACGTGTCGGCCGGCACCCGCGTGCTCGCCGTCGACGCGGCGAGCGGTCACGTCCGCTGGCACTTCGAGGCCCCGGCGGTGTTCCTGTGCCCGCCGGCCTTCGTGCCGGGCCCGGCGGTGACCGGCGGCGGCGTCTACCTGGCCGACTACCTCGGCACGGTCTACGCCCTCGACGCCACCGACGGCCGCGACCGCTGGCGCATCGCCACCGAGGCCCGTTCCTCGATCGAGCCGGTCCTGGTGGCCGCCGGCCATGTCCACGTCGGCAGCGGCAAGGGCCTGTACACGCTGGACGCGGTCACCGGGACGCCGAAGTGGCGCTTCCAGGCGGGCGGCGACATCGTGGGCGCACCGGCGGTCGCGGAGGGCCGTATCCACTTCGGCTCCACCGACCACCTGCTCTACACCCTCAAGGCCGACGACGGCCGCCTGAGATGGAAGCTCGCCACCGGCGGCGAGATCACCGGCTCGCCCGTCGTGAAGGACGGCGTGGTGTACGCGTGCAGCAAGGACCGGTGCGTGTACGCGCTGGACGCGGAGAAGGGTACGGGGACGGCACGCACGGCGTAGGCGGGGCGGTCAGGCGTGACACGCGGGCGTGTGCGGTGACGGCCGTCGTGCCGGCGCACGGAAGGGGTCCGGACGGCGGCCGTCCCGTTGGGAGCGGTCATCTTCACTGCTCTTACACGAGACGCTACGCCGGGTGAGCGCCTACCGCCATGCGACCGCTGCTAACGTGACGTGCTCACGATCAACACCACGGGGTTGCAAGACATACGGGGGTCGCACCACATGAAGCTTCGCCATGTCCGCGCTGTCGCCGTCGTCGTCGGCGTGGTGGTCGCACTGACGGGGGCAAAGCGCTCCAGCGGCGGCGGCTGCGACGACAGCTCGAACTCCGGCAGCTCGTCGAGCAGTTCGGGCGGCACGCACTACGACGACGATGACGACGACTACGCGTCCTCGGGCGGCGTCTCCGGCGGCAGCAGCGCGACCGCGACCGCCGAGGCCACCCGGGACGTGCGGATCCGCAGCTGCGTGTACGACGCGACCCGGGGCATCGTGGCCCGGGTCGAGGCCACCAACACCAGCAGCATCACGACGTACACCTACGAGTTCGGCGTCACCTTCAAGGACCCGAGCGGCACGCCCGTACGCACCAGCGCGTCCACCATCCCGTACGTCTCGGCCGACACCACGGAAACGCTGGACGTGACCGCCCCGTACGTCGCGGACGCCGGCGAGAGCACGAGCGGCGTCACGTGCGAGCTGGGTGAAGTGACCCGTACGGCGGAGTAGCTCAGCGGATCCGATGGTCGCGGCGCCGCGCCCTGAACAGCTCCTCCTGCCGCTCGCCCGGCAGGTTCCCCAGCGCGATCAGGTGCGGCGCCTGCGCGAAGGCATGGGCGAGCGCGGCCTCCTTGGCCGCCCACAGCGCCCGCACGGTCCCCTGCACGCCCTCCGTCGGATACCCGGCGATGACGGTGGCGTGCTCGATGGCGGCGGCCAACGCCTCGCCGGGTCCGGTGAGTTCGGAGACGAGCCCGATGTCGTGGGCCCGCCGGGCCGACAGCCTCTCGGCGCTCCCCATGAGCATCATCCGCGCCACCTCGCCGTACGGCATCCGCAGTGCCATGAGGGCGGACTCGTAGGCGCTGACCATGCCGTACGTCGTGTGCGGGTCGAAGAAGGTGGCGGTCGGGTCGGCGACGACGAAGTCCGCCTCGCCGAGGAGGTAGAAGGCGCCCCCGCAGGCCATGCCCCGCACGGCGGCGACGACCGGCTTCCACAGGTCGTTGGACTTCGGCCCGACCCGAAGCAGCGGATCGTCCGTCATGTACGGCGAGTTGGGCTGCGGGACGACGGCCTCCCGGTCCAGCCCCGTACAGAACGCCCGCTCCCCGGCACCGGCGAGCACGACGGCCCGTACGGCGTCGTCGAACCGCAACTCCCGCCATGCGTCGACCAGTTGATCCCTGAGGTCGAGATCGATGGCGTTGAGGCGCTCGGGCCGGTCGAGGGTGACGACGGCGACGCCGGCGCCCTTGTCGGTCGTGACGGTGAGGCTCACGGTCGCTCCAGGACCCACTGGGGCAGGCCGCTGCCGCTGAACACGGCGTGGACCTTGGCGCCGATGCGGATCCGGTCCGGCGCAAGGGAGTTCAGCGGCGCGTCGGGGCCGGTGACGAGGTTGCCGACCAGGCGTATGCGGGGGAGGTCGGTGAGTTCGACGACGACGACGTTGTACGGCGCCTGCTCGGCGTAGTCGGGCAGGAGGGGCGGGTGCGGGACGACGTACGACCAGATACGGCCGTGCCCGCCGGACTGCCGCCACTCGCTCGCGAAAGACTGGCAGTGCGGGCAGCACGGGCGAGGCGGGAACCGGGGCTCACCGCAGTCGGCGCAGGTCTGGACGCGGAGCTCGCCCTGGGCGGCGTACTGCCAGAAGGGGGCGCCGTCGGGGTCGGTGACGGGGAAGAGCATCCTTGATCAACTCCTCAGGAGCAGCGCGGAGGTGGGGACGCCTTCGCCGGCGGTGACGAGACAGGTGGCGGCGCCGGGGACCTGGGCGGTGCTGGTGCCGCGGAGCTGCTTGACGCCCTCGTTGATGAGGTTGAACCCGTGGACGTACGCCTCACTGAGCCCGCCGCCCCCGGTGTTGATCGGCAGCGCCCCGCCGATCTCCAGGGCGCCCCCTTCCGTGAACGCCCCTCCCTCACCCCGCCCGCAGAACCCGTACCCCTCCAGCGACAGCGGTATGAGAGCCGTGAACGCGTCGTAGATCTGGGCGACGTCCACATCCTGTGGAGTGAAGTCGGCGTGCTTCCACAGATGCCGGGCGGCGGTCCAGGCAGGTCCGGTGAGCGGGTCGTCGTTCCAGTAGTTGACCATGCCGTGGTGCTGGGCGGGCAGGCCCTGGGCGGCGGAGTGGACGTAGACGGGGGTGTGGCGGCAGTCCCGGGCCCGCTCCCGGCTGACGATGACGCACGCCAACGCCCCGTCCGTCTCCAGGCAGTTGTCGAAGAGGCAGAGGGGCTCGCTGATCCACCGTGAGGTCATGTACATCTCGCGGGTCAGGGGCCGTTCGTACATCACCGCGCCCGGATTCTGGTTGGCCCGGTTCCGGCAGGCGAGGGCGACGTTGAACAGGTGGTCCCGTGTCGCGCCGTACTCGTGCATGTAGCGGCGGGCGAGCATCGCGATCTCGTCGACGGGGCGCAGCAGGCCGTACGGCCGTGTCCACTGGGCGGGTGTGGGCAGTTGGGCGGCGGTGTTCCGCCACGGCCGGGGCCCGCTTCCCCGCTTCCGTGACCGCCAGGCGACGCCGACCGTCGCCTGCCCGGTGGCGATGGCGGCGGCGAGATGCGCGACGGTGGCACACGAACCGCCACCTCCGTACCCCACCTTGCTGAAGAAGGTGAGGTCCCCGAACCCGACGGCCTTCGCCAGCTCGACCTCGTCCGTCTCCTCCATGGTGTAGCTGGCCAGCGCGTCGACCTCACCCGGGGCGATGCCGGCGTCGGCGAGGGCGGCGAGGACGGCGCGGCAGGCGAGCGTTCTCTCGTCCTCCGGGAGGTGTTTGGCGAAGGGCGTCTGTCCTATGCCGACGACGGCGGTCGCGTCCTTGAGTCCGGCCATGTGCACACCTCCGCGCTGCGGACGGGCTGCTGACAGAGCGTCAGGTTACAGCTAATCTGACGGTCAGTCAGCTATGGGGATTCGGGGTTCGGAGTTCGGGGAGGCGGGATCATGGAGTGGCAGAGCATCCCGGAGCTGGTCCGTCGGGCGGCCGAGCGGTTCGCGGACACCGAGGCGGTGGTCGAGGGCCGGACCCGGATCTCGTACGGCGAACTCGGCGCCCGCGTCGAACGGTCGACGGCGGCCTGCGTCGCGAACGGCATCGCGCCGGGCGACCGCGTCGCCATCTGGGCCCCGAACACGCTGGACTGGATCGTGTCGGCGCTCGGCGCGGTGTCGGCGGGGGCGGTGCTGGTGCCGGTGAACACCCGCTTCAAGGGCACGGAGGCCGCGGACGTGCTGCGCCGCAGCGGGGCCCGGCTGCTCTTCGTGACGGGCACCTTCCTGGGCACCTCGTACGTGGCGTCGCTGCGCAGGGCGGTCGCGGAGGGGCCGGGCCTGCCGGAGCTGCGGCAGGTGGTCGTACTGTCGGACGACGCCCCGGCGGACTACCGCACCTGGAAGGACTTCCTGGCGAGCGGGGACGGGGTGGGGGAGGCCGAGGTGCGGGCGCGTACGGGGGCGGTGGAGGGCTCCTGGCCGTCGGACATCGTCTTCACGTCCGGCACGACGGGCCGCCCGAAGGGCGCGGTGATCACCCACGCCCAGACGCTGCGCGCCTACGAGGTGTGGAGCGAGCTCGCGGGCCTCCGACAGGGCGACCGCTACCTGATCGTGAACCCCTTCTTCCACACCTTCGGCTACAAGGCCGGCGTGATCGCCTGCCTGATGCGGGGCGCGACGATGATCCCCCAGCCCGTCTTCAACGTCGGTACGGCCCTGGCGAACATAGCGGCGGAACGGGTCTCGGTCCTCCCGGGCCCACCCACCCTCCACCAGTCACTCCTGGACCACCCGGCGCGTGACGCCCACGACCTCTCCGCACTCCGGCTGGTGGTGACCGGCGCGGCGGTGGTGCCGTTGCGCCTGGTGGAACGCCTGCGCGGGGAACTGGGCGTGGAGACGGTCCTGACGGCATACGGCCTCTCGGAGGCCAGCGGCATCGTGACGATGTGCCGACGCGGCGACGATCCGACGGTGATCGCGTCGACGTCCGGCCGGGCGATACCGGGGACGGAGGTCCGGGTCGAGGCCCCGCTCGGCGAGCCCGGCGAGGTCCTGGTGCGGGGCTTCAACGTCATGCGGGGCTACTACGAGGACGAGGCGGCCACGGCGGAGGTACTGACGCCGGACGGCTGGCTGCGGACGGGCGATGTGGGCGTCCTGGACTCCGCGGGGAACCTGCGCATCACCGACCGCATCAAGGACATGTTCATCGTCGGCGGCTTCAACGCCTACCCGGCGGAGATCGAGCAACTGCTGGGCCTCCACCCCGATGTCGCGGACGTCGCGGTGATCGGCGTACCGGACGCACGGCTGGGGGAGGTCGGCAAGGCGTACGTGGTGCGGCGGCCGGGGTCCGTGCTGACCGGGGACGACCTGATCGCCTGGGCACGACGGGAGATGGCGAACTACAAGGTGCCGCGGCGGGTGGAGTTCGTGGGGGAGCTGCCGCGGAACGCGAGCGGCAAGGTGCTCAAGGGAGAGCTGCGGGGCCGGAGTTGATGTAGAGGAGGCGGGCGTGACCTGGGGTTTCGGGTGTGAGTGGCCTGGATCGGCCAATTCCCCCATCCCGCCACGAGGGGCCGCCCGCCCCGGGGCACACGTCGGCCGCGGCGGCTTCCCCTCCGTGCCGCCGCGGCCGATCCCCGTGGGGTGAGGGTTACTTCGTCGGCTTGAAGGGTTCCGACGTGGCGTGGATGTCCTTCGTCTCGAGGGGCTCCTCGGTGGCGTGGATGTCGCCCTGAGTGGTGGCGCCCCCGTCCGTCGCCTTCGTGTCGGCGGCCGCGGCGTCGGCGGGCTCCGAGGTGGCGTGGATGTCCTCCAGCTTGACGACCTGCTCGTCACTCATGATCGTTGCTCTCCACTGGTCTTGTCCGGCATGGGTTGGCAAGGCCCGTCCGGTCACTCCCCCGAGGATGGCCGGACGGGCCGTTGGGCCGTTCACCTTAAACCGCTGATGTGTGGCCCTCTTCCGCGACCCGTCTGCCCCCCGACGCGACGGATCGACTGCCTAGAGGATGGGGCCCGGCGATAAACGAACGATGAACGCCGCGGCGGCCCTCTCAGGCGGCCTGGGCGGGAGCCAGCAGCGCCCGCACGGTGGCGGCCTCCGGCGAGCCCAACTCGTCGTAGATGGAGATGGCTTCCTCCCAGCAGACCCGGGCGCGCCCCGTGTGGCCCACGGCGGTCAGGGCGCGGCCGAGCACGGTGAGGACGTTGCCGCGCCGCCATTCCCCGCCGATGCCGCGCAGCACGGTCAGGGCCATCTCGGCGTTCGCCGCCGCCTGGGCGTAGCGCCGCGCGGCGATGTCGACCTCCGCCAGGCGGAACAGGGTCATGCCCTCCCACAGGCGCTGACGGCTGTCGCGGAACACCTCCAGGGCTTCGAGGAGCCGGTCGGCCGCGGGATCGAGCTGTCCGCTCTGGGTGAGGGCCATGCCCAGGGCGTAGCGGCCGTTCGCGCCGCGCATGGAGTTGCCCATGGCGTCGTAGATCTCCATGCCCTCCTGGGCGAGGGACACGGCGCTCTGGGTGCGGCCGGTCGCCAGATGGATCCGGGAGAGGTTGCACAGCGCGCTGGCCTCGCCCGGGCGGTCGACCAGGGTGCGGAAGTGCCTGATGGCGTGGGAGAGGTGCTCCTCGCCGTCCGCGTTGCGTCCCTGGTACAACGCGATGACCCCGCGGGCGTTGTGGGCCCAGCAGACGGGCAGCAGGTCGTCGGCCCGGTGGGCGAGGCTGATGAGCTGTTCGGCCTCCTGGTCGGCCAGGTCGAACCGGCCGCTGTCGAGGTGGGCGTGGGACAAGGTCATGAGCGCACGGGCCTCGACCTGCTCCACGCCGATCTGCCGGGCGGCCTCCATCAGGGTCCGCGCCGTGGCCTCGTACTCCTTGGAGTTGGCCCCCGACTCCGAGATGTCGACGGCGGCCCACAGCAGGTCGATGGCGCGGCGCAGGGCGTCCGGGCGGTCGGCGCACTGGCGGGCGAAGGACAGCAGGCAGTTCGCCTCGGTGTAGAGCCAGTCCCGCGCGTCCTTGCGGTTCGGAAACGTCTTGGCCGGATACGTCGTGGCCGCCAGGTGATCCACCAGCCGATCCCCGGGCCGCTCGATCGCGTAGACCCCCGCCGCCGTCGCCAGATAGAAGTCCAGCAACCGCGACAGCGCCGCGTCTCGCTCGCTGGGCGGCCACTCGTCCCGCTCCGCGCACGCACGCGCGTAGAGCCGTACCAGGTCGTGGTACCGGTAGCGGCCGGGCGCCGCCGACTCCAGCAGGGACGTGTCGACGAGGGACTCCAGCAGGTCCTCCGTGTCCTCCGGCGGCAGATCCAGTACGGCCGCTGCCGCCGCCAGCGAGATGTCCGGGCCGTCGGCCAGCCCCAGGAGGCGGAACGCCCGTGCCTGGGCGGGATCCAGGGCGCCGTAGCCCAGCTCGAAGGTCGCCTTCACGGCCAGGTCACCGGCCTGGAGTTCGTCCAGTCGGCGCCGTTCGTCGGCGAGCTTGGCGGCGAGGACCGAGACCGTCCAGGTGCGGCGGGCCGCGAGGCGGGACGCCGCGATGCGGATCGCCAGCGGCAGGAAGCCGCAGGCCGCGACCACGTCGAGGGCCGCCTCGCGCTCGGACGCCACCCGCTCCTCGCCCACGATCTTCGTGAACAGCTGCAACGCCTCGTCCGGCGACATCACGTCCAGGTCGACCAGGTGAGCGCCCGCCAGATCGACCATGCGGACCCGGGACGTCACCAGCGCCGCGCAGCCCTCCATGCCCGGCAGCAGCGGGCGGACCTGGGCCGCGTCCCGCGCGTTGTCCAGCAGGACCAGGACCCGGCGGCCGTCCAGCACGGACCGGTACAGCGCCGCCCGCTCCTCCAGCGAGTCCGGGATCGCCGAGTCGGCCGTGCCCAGGGCGCGCAGGAACGAGCCCAGTACCGTCTCCGGCTCGGCCGCCCGCGCGCCCGCGCCCTGGAGGTCGACGTACAGCTGCCCGTCGGGGAAGGCGCCGCGCGCCTGGTGGGCCACGTGTACGGCCAGCGTCGTCTTGCCGACGCCGCCGATGCCCGCCAGCGCCGACACCGCCATCACCAGGCCCTCGGCCGAGGCGAGGACGTCGCCCAGCTCCGAGACGAAGGCGGCCCGGCCCGTGAAATCGGGGACGGTGGCCGGGAGTTGGGCGGGGCGTACCGGGGCCGGCGGCGGCTCGGCGACCGGTGCCGAGGGCCCGGCGAGGCCGGGGTCCGCCTGAAGGATCCGCTGCTGGAGTTCCTTCAGGCCCGGGCGCGGGTCCACGCCCAGCTCGTCCGCGAGCAGGCGCCGCGTGTCCGCGTACACCGCCAGCGCCTCCGCCTGACGGCCACTGCGGTACAGCGCCAGCATCAGCAGCTCCCGCAGGCGCTCACGGAGCGGGTGCGCCGCCGTCAGTGCCGTCAGCTCCGACACCGCCTCGGCGTGGCAGCCCTGCTCCAGGTCCATGTCCAGGCGGGATTCGAGGAGCTGGAGCCGCCACTCCTCCAGACGGACCCGCTGGGCCTCCGCGTACGGCCCCGGGACCCCCGCCAGCACCTCCCCGTCCCACAGGGCCAGCGCCCGCCCCAGCGCCTTGCGGGCATGGCACAGATCCCCGGCGTTCCTGGCCTTCTCCCCCTCCGTCGCCAGGTCCTGCGCCACCGCCAGGTCCAGCGCGCCCTCGGCCAGGCCCCGCACCGCGTAGCCGCCCGACTCGCTCACCAGGACCCCGGGGTCCAGCACCTTGCGCAGCCGGGAGGCGTACGTCCGCAGCGCCGCCAGCGCCTGCGAGGGCGGCTCCTCGCCCCACAGGGCGTCGATCAGCTCCGCCGCGGTCGCCGTACGGCCCTCGCGCAGCAGCAGGGCCGCGAGCAGGGCCCGTTGCTGGGGGGAGCCGGTGGGGAGCTGCTCCTCGCCGCGCCAGGCGCGTACGGGGCCGAGCACGCTGAAGCGCAGCGCAGGCGTCGGCTCCGCCGCATCTGTCGAGGAGCCGGGACGCCTCTGTTCCGGCACGCGCGGTACCCCGTCCATCGCAGTCCCCCTAGGACCCGTTTACATCCCCGCCAGTTTGCCTTGTTCCGGCAGATGCGTCAGCTGTGGAGCGGCTGATCACAGGCAGGCGCGCGGGATATCACAAGGCCCTCACGCGCTCTTCGCACGGCGGTGCCCGGTCCCGCATGACCGACGGCATAGCTGACGGACCGTCAGATCGGCGCTACCGTGACCGACATGGACACCGAGACCGCGTTTCCGCTGATCATCTCCGTCGACGACCACACGGTCGAGCCGCCCACCGTCTGGCAGGACCGGCTTCCGAAGAAGTACCTCGACACCGGGCCGCGCATCGTCCGCGCGCCACTGAAGGAAATGACCTTCCTCGGCGGCCGCTTCAAGCCCGTCATGGGCCGGCCGGGCGACGAGGGACCCATCGGCGACTGGTGGGTGTACGAGGACCTGCACCGGCCGATCACCCGCCTCGACACCGCCGTCGGCTACAGCAGGGACGAGATCAAGCTGGAGGTCATCACCTACGAGCAGATGCGGCCGGGGTCGTACGACGTCCCCGCCCGCCTCGCCGACATGGACGTCAACCACGTCCAGTCCGCCCTCTGCTTCCCGACCTTCCCCCGCTTCTGCGGCCAGACCTTCACCGAGGCGGCCGACCACGAGCTGGGCCTGCTGTGCGTGCGGGCCTACAACGACTGGATGGTGGAGGAGTGGTGCGGGCCGAGCGCGCGAGGGCGGCTCATCCCCCTCACCCTGATCCCCCTCTGGGACGCCGAGCTGGCCGCCGCCGAAGTCCGCCGTAACGCGGCGCGTGGCGTGCGAGCCGTCGCCTTCTCCGAGATACCCCCGCACCTAGGGCTTCCCTCCGTGCACACCGACGACTGGGACCCCTTCCTCGCCGCCTGCGACGAGACCGGCACGGTGGTCGCCATGCACATCGGTTCGTCGAGCCGTATGCCCTCCACCTCCGCCGACGCGCCGCCCGCCGTCGGCTCCACCATCACCTTCGCCAACTGCTGCTTCTCGATGGTCGACTGGCTGATGAGCGGCAAGTTCGAGCGCTTCCCCCACCTCAAGGTCATGTACGCGGAGGGCCAGATCGGCTGGATCCCGTACATCCTGGAGCGCGCGGATGTGGTGTGGGAGGAGAACCGGGGCTGGGGCGGGGTCGCCGACAAGGTGCACCGGCCGCCGTCGGAGCTGTTCGCCGACCACGTCTACGGCTGCTTCTTCGACGACGCCTTCGGGCTCAGGAACCTGGACGCGATCGGCGTCGGCAACGTCCTGTACGAGACCGACTATCCGCACTCCGACTCCACCTGGCCCAAGTCCCGCGAGGTCGGCGAGGCGCAGATGGGGCACCTGGACGCGGACGTGGTCGAGCGGATCGTGCGGCGCAACGCCATCGAGCTGCTGGGTCTGACGGGCGACGGGCTGTGGCCGGGCGGCGGCGGTGCCCGGTGAGTCTCCAGTACGGCATCCAGCTCCCCGTCCAGTCGCAGAGCACGATCTACGCCGAGTCGTGGGAGGCCGACGCCGGGCCCGAGGACCTGCTCGCCGTCGCCCGAGCCGCCGACCGCGCCGGCTTCGCCTACCTCGCGAGCTGCGACCACGTCGGCATCCCCCGCCGTCTCGCGTCCGCGATGAGCACGGTCTGGTACGACCCCGTCGCCACCCTCGCCTTCCTCGCGGCGGCCACCGAGCGCATACGGCTGCTCAGCCATGTCGCGGTCGTGGGGCTGCGGCATCCGCTCCTGGCCGCCAAGCAGTTCGCCACCCTCGATCACCTGTCGAACGGTCGCCTGATCCTCGGGGTGGGGGCCGGCCATGTGCGGGAGGAGTTCGAGGCGCTGGGCGTCGACTTCGAGCGGCGCGGGTCCGTGCTGGACGAGTCGATCGACGCGCTGCGGACCGCCCTCGGGCCGGACGAGTTCCCCGAACACCACGGCAAGCTCTACGACTTCGAGGATCTCGGGCAACGACCACGGCCGGCGCAGGAGCACGTCCCGGTGTGGGTCGGCGGGTCGTCACCCGCCGCCGTACGCCGGGCCGCCCTCAAGGGGGACGGGTGGCTGCCGCAGGGGGACCCACGGGACCGGCTGCCGGCTCAGATCGCCCGGATACGGCGGCTGCGGGAAGAGGCGGCCGTCGAGGGGCCGTTCGTCGTCGGGGCCATCACCGAGCCCCTGTACGTGGGCAAGCCCGGCTGGGACGTCGGACGCCGGACCGTCGCCGGTGACGCCGAGGAGCTGGCCGAGTCGCTCCGGGCCTACCGGGCCATGGGCGTGCACCAGGTCCAGGTGCGGTTCCGGTGCCGCAGCCGGGCCGAACTCACCGACCAGATCGAGGAGTTCGGGGCGGAGGTGGCGCCGCTGCTGTAGCCGGGCCGATACCGTGCGCTCCTTGAAAGCTTGAACATGTTCCCGCCGACCGCCGTATGTACCGACGTACGGACGTACTGACGTTGATGGACGGCTTCGGCGGAAGGACACAACGACGTGCGCGCTTCCCGGAAACTCACCGTCGCCCTCGCCTGCCCCGAGGATGCCTGGCCGCATCCCGACTGGCCGGCTCCGGACGACCCGTACGTCGGGCGGGTGGTGCGGCCGGCCGCGCCCTTGGAGGCGGCGCGGGCAGACGCGGACGTCGTGATCCTGCGCTGCGAGGCCCCCTCGGCGGCCCTGCGGGAGCTGTGGGCCGCCGACATCCCGGTGATCGTCATCAGCCCGCGCCGCGACATCGAGACCATCGTCGAGGTGTTCCGCGGCGGAGCGGGCTATCTGGTCGAGGGCGACTACTGCACCTGCATGCTCTCCTCGGCCGTCGTCGGGGCCACCGTCGGGCACACGTACCTCTCCCCGGCGGCCTGCGCCGCCCTGCGCGAAGGGGCGCGGCGGATGCCCACCGGCGGGGAGGCCATGGAGCGGCTGCGGTCGCTGCTCTCGCCGCGTGAGCGGCAGATCATGGAGCTGCTGTCGACCGGCCTGGGCGCGCAGGAGATCGGCTTGCGATTACGGCTGAGCGAGAAGACCGTCCGCAACAACCTCAGCAACATCTACGCCAAGCTGGACGCGCGCGGCAGCACGGACGCGGTCCTGCGGTGGCTGGGCGCCGCGCCCGTGCTTCGCACCTGAGAACCGGCAACCGTGGATTACGGTGCCGGAACCTCCGACAGCGGGATTTCGACGTCGGTGACGTTCTCACCGGCCTCACCGAATCCCGCATCCGACCTGAGGGCGCGCGTGGAATTCCGCAGCCCTGCCGCCTCGGGGGTTCCGCACTTCACATTGCGCAGCCAGAGGCGGCCGTCGGGGGTGCCGTTCTTCAGGATCTGCGGATAAAAGACGTGCATGCTCGTGGCACCCTCGCTCGGCGCGAAGAACACCTTCTGACCGTCCTGCGCCTCCTTGTACGTGGCCTTGAGGAAGCCGCTCACGTCGGTGCGCTTGGCGGACCACATGAAGAAGGCGATGCTGTCGGCCTGCACGGTGTCCGTCCTGCTGAACGCCAGGGTGGTCGTCTTGTCGTCGCGCGTGATGTTGATTTCCGAGGTGCTGAACTTCACGCCGATCTCGAAGACGGAATTGGACAGCTTCGTGCCGGATTCCGCGCTGAATCCCTCCTCGAGCTGGATGGTCCTGGTGACGGACGCGCTCACGTTGAAGGTCTTCGAGGCGGTGCCCGTCGATCCGCAGTTGTCGCTCACCGTGGAGACCCGTTGATTGGGTCCGAGGTTGTCCCGCTTGAACTGGACGTCGACGAACTCGCAGTTCTCCAGCTTGTCGGAGTCCGCCGAGCAGTCGGCGGTCACTTCGGAGGGGGTGGCGGCACCCGCCGAGTTCATCAGCGGAACGGCCACCGCGACGGCCACCAGCGGAGACAGGGCGAGGGTGATGCGCTTCTTCTTGCTCCGGTGGCTTCTGGTGCGGCCGGCGCGTGTCATGGGTTCTCCTGTGGAATATGGGGGGTCAAGGGCTCAGCAGTCGGTCAGTACGGCCTTGGAGGTGCCGTCGGCGACACCGGGGGCACCCGCCGCGCCCGGCAGCATGACGGGGCCCTCGACGACCTCGGGTGCCACGAAGTTCTGCTCGGGGGTGGCGTTGGTGACGGTCGTCGCCTCACGGGCGTCGATCCGGACCCGCCATTCGCCGGTCATGCGCTGCATCTTCGGCGTGAACTCCATGTGGAGCACCTTGCCCACCGGAACTTCCCGCTGTTCCGTGTCGCCGGCGGTCGCCGATTCAGTGGTCATGTCGAGGGTCCCCTTGTGCTTCACCCAGGATCCGCTCAGAGCGCCGAAGATCCCTCCACCCCCGCCCTGTTGGGTGACGGTGCTCTTGCCCTTGCCCTGGGCCACCGTCGCCGACCAGGTGACCGACACCTTCGCCGGTTCGGTGGCGTTCGGTTCGCAGTTCGGGAAATCGATGGAGGCCTTTTCGGTCGGCCCGTCGAAGGTCTCGAACTTCGTCTCGACGAAATCGCAGTTGTCGGAGGCGAAACTCGGTCCGGCGATCGGATGGCCGCCGAAATCGAAAATGGACTGCTGCTTGCCGTTGAGCACCTTGGCCCGCTGGCACAAGGTCATGATCTGCTCGGGTGTCCTCTCGTCGGCGGCGTTCGCCGACGGCAGCAGGACGGTGGCGATGGCGCCGCCGGTCACGAGGGCCGATCCGACCGCCACGGCCCTGATCTTCTTGTTCTTCAGTCTCCGCTTGGACATGGCGAAGATTTTGGATTCCCTGGACGGCTGCCGACAGGGTCAAACATCCCTACTTGTGAGTCACGTGAGATTCGCCTCAGCAACGCCTGGATAGCTCCCAGAACTTGCATCTGACGCTCCGTCAGGTATGGCGCTACGATGCGGAGTCCACCGCGTCGCGGTGTCCACCGCGTGAAGGGGGCCGTAATGGGCAAGCTCGACGGACGGGTCGTCATCGTCACCGGGGCGGCGCGCGGACAGGGCGAGCAGGAGGCGCGGCTGTTCGCGGCGGAGGGTGCGAGAGTCGTCGTCGCCGACGTGCTCGACGACCAGGGTGAAACCCTCGCCGAGGAGCTCGGGGCGCTGTACGTCCACCTCGACGTGGGCCGGGAAGCCGACTGGCAGACCGCCGTCGCCGCCGCGCGCAGGGCCTACGGCCACATCGACGGCCTGGTCAACAACGCCGGCATCCTGCGCTTCAACTCCCTCGTCGACACGCCCCTCGACGAGTTCATGCAGGTCGTACGGGTCAACCAGGTCGGCTGCTTCCTCGGCATCAAGACCGTCGCGCCGGAGATGGCCGACGGCGGCACGATCGTCAACACGGCCTCGTACACCGCGGTGACCGGCATGGCGGCCGTGGGGACGTACTCCGCCACCAAGCACGCCATCCTCGGCCTCACCCGGGTCGCCGCCCTGGAGCTGGCGCCCCGCGGCATCCGGGTCAACGCCATGTGCCCCGGCGCCATCGACACCGCGATGTCCAACCCCTCGCTGCTGGATCCGGAGGCGGACGCGGAGGAGACGTCGAGGGCGCTCGACGGGCTCTACCGCAAGCTCGTGCCGCTCGGCCGGATCGGGAAGCCGGAGGAAGTGGCGCGCCTCGCGCTGTTCCTGACCTCGGAGGACTCCTCGTACATCACCGGGCAGCCGTTCGTGATCGACGGGGGATGGCTGGCGGGTGTCTCGGTTCTCTGACTCCGGCGAGGCTCGGCGCCTGACTGGCCGTCAGCTATTGACCATCCGTGCGCCCGGTGCCACAGTCGGCGGCATACCGCCGATCTGACGAAGCGTCAGAAACTACTGGGGACGGTGAACCTCCTTGGAATTCGGGCTCTTTGTACAGGGATACGTGGGCAAGCGCGCCGAGACCGACCCGCTCGCCGAGCACAAGGCACTGATGGAGGAGACCGAGTACGTCATCCAGGCGGACCGGTCCGGCTTCAAGTACGCCTGGGCGTCCGAGCACCACTTCCTGGAGGAGTACTCGCACCTCTCCGCGAACGACGTCTTCCTCGGGTACCTCGCCCATGCGACCGAGCGGATCCACCTGGGCTCCGGGATCTTCAATCCCCTCGCCCAGGTCAACCACCCCGTGAAGGTCGCCGAGAAGGTGGCCATGCTCGACCACCTCACCGAGAACCGCTTCGAGTTCGGCAGCGGGCGAGGGGCTGGGTCGCACGAGATCCTCGGGTTTCTGCCGGGGATCACCGACATGAACTACACGAAGGGGATCTGGGAGGAGACCATCGCCGAGTTCCCCAAGATGTGGCTGCAGGACGAGTACGAGGGGTTCCAGGGCAAGCACTGGCAGCTTCCGCCGCGCAAGGTGCTCCCGAAGCCGTACGGGAAGTCGCACCCCGCCATGTGGTACGCCGCCGGGTCGCCGCCGTCGTACGCCATGGCCGCGAAGAAGGGGCTCGGGGTGCTCGGCTTCAGTGTGCAGAAGGTCGCCGACATGGAGTGGGTGCTGGAGCAGTACAAGACGGCGGTCGTGAACGCCGAGCCCATCGGTGACTTCGTCAACGACAACGTGATGGTGACGACGACGGCGATCTGTGCGCCCACGCATGCCGAGGCGATCGAGATCGCGGTGCGGGGCGGGCTGCACTATCTGCCCTCGTTGGTGTTCCGGTACCACGACACGTTTCCTCGTCCCGAGGGGTTCCCGGTGTGGCCGGAGACGTTGCCCGAGTACACGCCGGAGTTCGTGGAGCTGCTGATCGAGGAGGAGTTGCTGATCTGCGGGGATCCGGATGAGGTGTTCCGGCAGTGCAAGCGGTGGGAGCAGGCGGGGGCCGATCAGTTGAGCTTCGGGTTGCCGGTGGGGGTGCCGAAGGAGGAGACGTTGCAGACGATTCGGCTGATCGGGGAGCACGTGATTCCGAAGATCGATACGGATCCGGTTCATCGGACGTCCCGGTTCCGGGGTGCCGCGTAATCGCCGTTGCGGGGTGCGGGTTGCGTTGTGGCTGGTCGCGCCCACGCGGCGGAGCCGCAAATCGACACAGCCCCGCGCCCCTGGGTGGGTCAGATCACCGCAGCTCCAGGAGGTGAGCCTCATGCTTGATCACGTCATCAAAGGTGCGGCCGTCGTCGATGGGACCGGAGCGGCTGCCTTCACCGCCGACGTCGGCATACGCGACGGTCGTATCGCCGTCATCGGCACCGTCACCGAGGAAGCGCGCACCGTCGAGGACGCCACCGGGCTCGTCCTCGCCCCCGGGTTCGTCGACCCGCACACGCACTACGACGCCCAGCTGTTCTGGGACCCGTACGCCACTCCCTCCCTCAATCACGGCGTGACCACGGTCGCCGCCGGGAACTGTGGGTTCACTCTCGCGCCCTTGAACCCGGCCCGTCCGGGCGACGCCGACTACACGCGCCGCATGATGTCCAAGGTCGAGGGCATGTCGCTGGTCGCGCTGGAGGAGGGGGCGCCCTGGAGCTGGCGGACCTTCGGGGAGTATCTGGATGCCCTTGAGGGGCGGATCGCCGTCAACGCCGGGTTCATGGTGGGGCATTGCGCGCTGCGGCGGTATGTGATGGGGCCGGAGGCGATCGGCGGGCAGCCGAGTACGGAGCAACTGGCGGAGATCGTCCGGCTGTTGCACGACGCCATGGACGCCGGTGCCTGGGGCTTCTCCACCACTCAGTCGTCGAGCCACTCCGACGGGGACGGCAAGCCGGTGGCATCCCGGCACGCGAAGCCGGACGAGTTGCTGGCGATGTCGCGGGCGGTCGGCGAGCACGAGGGGACGCAGATCGAGGCGATCGTCGCGGGGTGTCTGGACCAGTTCAGCGACGCCGAGATCGAACTGTTCGTGGAGATGAGCGCCGCCGCCGGACGGCCGCTCAACTGGAACGTCCTGACCATCGACTCGGCCGTTCCGGAGCGGGTGCCGCGGCAGCTGCTCGCGAGTGAGCAGGCCCGGAAGGCGGGCGGCCGGGTGGTGGCCCTCACCATGCCGATCCTCACCCCGATGAACATGTCCCTGGGCACCTTCTGCGCCCTCAACCTCATACCCGGGTGGGGCCCGGTCCTCGGACTGCCCGTGCCCGAGCGGATCGCCAAGCTGCGCGAGGCGGACGTACAGGCCGAGTTGCTCCGGCACGCCACCTCCAAGGAGGCCGGTGTCTTCCGGCGGCTGACGAACTTCGCGCGGTATGTCATCGGCGACACGTACAGCGAGGCGAACGCCGGGCTGACGGGCCGGATCGTGGAGGACATCGCGCGCGAGCGCGGTCAGGAACCCTTCCAGTGCCTGGTGGAGATCTGCGCCGCCGACGATCTGCGTACGGTCCTGTGGCCCATGCCCACCGACAACGACCCCGCGTCCTGGTCCCTGCGTGCCGAGACCTGGCAGCACGAGGACGTGCTGCTGGGCGGCTCGGACGCCGGGGCGCACCTGGACCGGATGTGCGGGGCGCCGTACACGACGCGGTTCATCGGGGACTGTCTGCGGGGGCGGAAGCTGGTCGGCCTCGAGCAGGCGGTGAAGATGCTGACCGATGATCCGGCGCGGCTGTTCGGGCTGCGTGAGCGGGGCCGGGTGGAGGAGGGCTTCCATGCGGATCTGGTGCTCTTCGATCCGGAGCGGATCGACGCCGGTACGGCCACCCTGGTGCACGACCTGCCGGGTGACAGTCCGCGGCTGGACTCCAAGGCGATCGGAGTGCGGGCCGTGTGGGTCAACGGGGTCGAGGCGATCCGGGACGACGTGGTGACCGGGGCCGTGCCGGGGCGCGTGCTGCGGTCGGGGCGGGATACCAGGACGGTGGCCACCAGGTGAGCGTCCGAGGTCCTGCCGGTCCTGCTGGTCTTGATGGTCCTGACCGGCAGCGGTTGTTCGTGGGCGGGGCGTGGGTCGAGCCGGAGGGCGGGTATTACGCCGTCGTCGACCCGGCGTCCGAGGAGACCATCGGGTGGGCTCCGGAGGCCTCGCGGGATCAGGTGTACGCGGCCTGCGCCGCGGCCCGCGAGGCCTTCGGGCCGTGGTCGCGTACGGCGCCTGAGGAGCGGGCGGCCGTGCTGGCGCGGGCGGCGGACATCATCCGCGGCCACCTCGTGCCGTACGCCGAACTGGCCCAGGCCGAGACCGGCGCGACCACGGGGACGGCCCGGGGCATGCAGGTCGGTGTCGGGGCGGCCCGTTTTCGGCGGTACGCGCGCGTGGAGCCCGCCGAGTGGGCGATTCCGCCGCAGATCAACGAGGCCGGGCCGATGGGGAAGGCGGGCGTGATGGGCGCGCTGGCCGTGCGTCAGCCCGTCGGGGTCGTCACCTGCATCACCTCGTACAACAACCCGTGGGCCAACCCGGCCGGCAAGATCGCTCCCGCGCTGGCCATGGGCAACACGGTCGTCGTGAAACCGGCGCCGCAGGATCCGCTCTCCGTCTACCGGATGGCGGAGGCGTTGGAGGCGGCCGGGGTGCCGGCGGGTGTCGTGAACGTCGTCTCCGGGCGGGCCGTGGAGGTCGGTGAGGCGGCC
The DNA here is from genome assembly GCF_052068475.1 of Streptomyces sp. SD31. NCBI lineage: Bacteria > Bacillati > Actinomycetota > Actinomycetes > Kitasatosporales > Streptomycetaceae > Streptomyces > Streptomyces sp. SD31. The sequence goes on from NZ_JBQHCX010000014.1 coordinate 245,847, forward strand.
GTGTCGTCCCCGGACGTCGACATGGTGAGCTTCACCGGCTCCACGGCGGTCGGGCAGCGCATCGCCGAGGTGTGCGGGCGGGACATGAAACGCCAGTTGATGGAGCTCGGCGGGAAGGGCGCGGCGGTCGTCTTCGACGACGCGGACCTCGGATCGGCGGTGGCCGGGATCGGGACGACGTTCTCCTTCTACAGCGGGCAGATCTGCACGGCGCCGACGCGGGTGCTGGCCCAGCGGGGCGTGTACGACCGGTTGGTCGAGCAACTGGCCGCGTATGCCGGTCGGTTGAAGGTCGGGGACCCACGCGAGGCGTCCACGATCGTCGGCCCGGTGATCTCGGCGGAGCACCGGGACCGGGTGGAGGCGTATGTGGAGACGGGACGCAAAGAGGGCGCGGTGGTGGTGGCGGGCGGTGAACGGCCGCCGTACGAACAGGGCTTCTACGTCGCTCCCACCCTCCTCGCGGACTGCACGAACGACATGCGCGTCGCCCGTGAGGAGATCTTCGGGCCGGTCGTCTCCGTGATCCCCTTCGAGGAGGAGGAAGAGGGCATCGCCCTCGCCAACGACACGGACTACGGCCTGATCGACTACGTCTGGTCCGGCGACGTGGCCCGCGCCTTCCGGGTCGCGCGGCGGCTGCGGGCCGGGGGAGTGGGTGTGAACACCGTCGGGCGCAACATGGAGGCGCCGTTCGGGGGGTTCAAGAAGAGCGGGGTGGGGCGGGACGTGGGGTCGTACGCGCTGCATGCGTACAGCGAGGTGCAGGCGATCGTGTGGCCGGGGTGACGGTGGTCGGGATGGCGTTCGCTCGCGCCCGCGCACAGGCAGGGTGCCGGCTCGCGCGGTAGCGCTCGTCGGCACCCTGCGCTCTGGGGTCGTCTACGGGTGGATCCGGACTGTCCGGGCGGTGTTGCCGCGGACGTCCTTGACCGTGAAGTCGACGCCGTTGATGGTGCAGTGCAGCGGCGGGGTGCCTCCGCAGCCCATCTCCGTGCCGTCGCCGTAGGCCTTGATCTGGATGTTGTTCTTGCTGATCTGCGGGAAGGTGACGCGTTCGATCCAGAAGCGGTGAGCCCTGAACCCTTCGCCCTTCTTGACCTGGACCTTGCAGTCGAGGTCGGCGCACTTCTTCAGGCGCGAGGGATAGGAGATGGCCCGGGTGTCCGCTGCCGCCGCCGAATGGGCTGCGACACCCGTCACGGTCAGAGCGAGAGCGACCGCGCCCACGGCTGCTTTGCGGGAGCGAGCGGCTGCGCGCCTGGTCGCTCCCCCCTTCATCTTCGTGGTGTGTCCCATGTGGCGGTTCTACCGGGCCGGCCCTGGGACGGGTCCCGACGTGCGGCCCTGATCAGGCCCGTCGGACCGTCAGTCCTCCAGGTCCACCCGCACCGTCAGCAGGTGCGTCCCGAAGGCCCTCACGCCCACGCTGTTGAAGCGGGGGAGGCCGCGCAGGCGGGCGATCGGGTCGTCGTCGGGCAGCAGGTGGGCCGTACCGGTGTGCCACCGCCCCCTGATCCGCACCCGCACCCGCGGATCCGCCTTGATGTTGCGGATGTACTGGGACTTGTCACCGAACTCCGAGACCAGCCAGAAGGAGTCACCGACCCGGCGGCCGCCCACCGGTGTCTGCCGGGGCAGGCCGGAGACGCGGCCGGTGGTCTCCAGGACGGTCTGGAGGGGGAGGCGGCGCAGCACCGGATTGCCGACGCGGCGCTGGAAGGTGGTGGCGGCGCGGAACCTGAGGTCGCCGAGGCGGGACATCGTCTGTGAGTCTCCTGTCTCCTGCTGGGTGTCACGGCGCGCGGGTCGAACTGTTGCTTCAATGGTCCCCGACGCGGCGTGACGAGAGCGGGTGGCTGCGGAATGCGGGTCGTGACCTGGAACCTGTGGTGGCGCTTCGGGCCCTGGGAGGAGCGCCAGAAGGCGATCCTCGCCGCGCTGCGCGAACTGCGCCCCGACGTCGTCGGCCTGCAGGAGGTGTGGGCGGCCGACGGCGAGAACCAGGCCGAGTGGCTGGCCGGCGAACTCGGCATGCACTGGGCCTGGGCCCCCTCACCCGCCCCCGAGCGGTGGCGCCGGCGGATCGGCGACCCGACGGTGGACATCGGCAACGCCGTACTGAGCCGCTGGCCGGTCGCGGACCGGCGCACCCTGCGGCTGCCGGCCCCGTCCGACGTCGACGACGGCCGCCTCGCCCTGTTCACCCGCCTGGTCACCCCCTCCTACGACATCCCCTTCTTCACCACCCACCTCACCTCCGCCCTGCACGCCTCGGCCGTACGCTGTCGCCAGGTCACCGCGCTCGCCGAGTTCATCGCCGAGAACCGGGGCGACACGCCCTTTCCGACCGTCGTCACCGGCGACTTCAACGCCTGGCCGGACTCCGACGAAATCCGCCTCTTCGGCGGCTACCGGACCGCGCCGCTCGTGCCCGGCCAGGTCTTCTTCGACGCCTGGCAGTACGCCGACTCATCCGCGCCCTCCGTCACCTGGGACCGCGAGAACCCCTACGTCGCCTCCGGCCTGGAGCCGAGCGTGCGCATCGACTACATCCACGTGGGGCCGCCCGGGACGGGGGGACTGGGCCATGTGCGGGGCGTACGGCGTGCGGGCGACGGCCCGGTCGACGGGGTCTGGCCGTCGGACCACGCGGCGGTGGTCGCGGACCTGGGGGGCGGGCCGGTGCCCTGACGGGCGACAGCGACGCCCAGGGGAACATCCGGTGACGAGATGGTGGGCTGCGGCAACTGGCGGGTGATCACAACGGTCACACAGGTGCCAAAAGGTCCCCGCATCCGAGGTTCGTCACATGAGACCCCGTCAGGCCCTGCTCGCCGCCGCCGCGTTGCTTCCGGCAGCGCTGCTGACCGGCACGGCAGCGTACGCCACCGACTCGCCGACGCCCTCGATCCCGGCCACGGCGCCCCCGTCCCCGTTCCCGCGCCCGTCATCGAGCGACCCCTGGGACTGCCACAGCGACCAAGAGGACCCGAGCCTGCGGACGACGCTTGACGGCCTGCCCGGAGGCATCGCCGTAGGCAGCGGTTGGCACGGCCTCACCCTCAAGGTCCTGAACCTCAGGGACACGGCCGTCGAGGACGTTGAAATCACCCTCACCAAGGTGGCGTACGACAGGAAGCCCGAGATGCCCACCGAAAGCCCGGAGTACGTCGACCTCCAGCGCCGGGATCCGAAGTCCCGGGCCTGGGCGGACCTCGCCTTCCCGGACGACTACGAGGGCGTCCTCACCACGACGGACATCGCCCCTCGCGAGACGCTGACGTTCCAGCTCCGCCTGCGCGTCAACGAGGGCGTCCCCCTCGGGAACTCGGGGCTTCCGAAGGACGACGGCAAGGGAGAAGGCGACGTCATGGCCTACCTCAGACGCCTGGACGACAACGGCGAGTGCACATGGTCACGCGACTGGGAAGGCTTCGGCATCCACGAGGCCGGCTCGCACACAGGCAACGGAAACACCTCCCCACCCCCGACCGACGACCTCGCCGACACCGGCTCCTCCTCCCCACTCCCGCTGCTCGCCCTCGCGGGCGGAGCGGCCGTCGCGGTGAGCGGGGGTGCGGTGTACGCGGTACGGCGCCGCAGGGTGGGCGAACGCGGCGCCTGACCCCGTGCGCCCCAACTGCCCTTCACCACATGGGATTTGCTGCCTACGCGCGCCCCAGGAAAATCGGGTTCGTGAACGCCGCCAATGCCCCCGGCAACGGCCCCACCGCCGCCTCATGCCGCAACTCGGCCCGCACATAGGCCGCGTAAGACGGCGTCGTACGCCACTCCACGACCCCCGCCCCCGACACCGGCAGCGGCGGGCTGGTGAACAGCACGCCCTGGTCGGTCACGAAGCGGACCGTGCAGCGGGGGGCGCCCGTGGCCTCCAGGCGTACGGTCACCGGTGAGTTCCGGTCGACCTTCAGGCGCTCGCCGATGCCGGCGTGTTCGCCCTTCGCGCCGGAGACGCCGAAGGTCAGGGAGACGTTCTTCGACTCGGCGATGTACGACCGGCCGGCCCTGATCCCCTCCTGGATCGCCTCCCGCGTCAGATCGTCCGCCAGGACCACCGTCTGCGGGCTGCCCACCGGGTCGGGGTCGCGGTGGGCGTCGCTGTTGCCCATCGCGGGGATCCAGGCGCCGGACCCCGAGCGCACGGACGCCACCAGCATGCTGTCCCAGTCCGCCAGCGTCACCTCGTCGTCGGGCGTGTAGGGGCCGTTCCAGACCTCCACCGCGTCCGCCTCGCCGAAGCCGAACTTCCAGTTGCAGCCGACGCAGGTGGCGTGCGGGTGGGCGGGGACGACGAGGCCGCCGGCGCCCCGGATCTGGCGGGCGAAACGGCCGAAGCGGTTGTCCCGGGCACGGTAGCGCCAGTCGATGAAGGTGCCGGGCTCGGTGCCAAGCGCCACCACGTGGCCGTTGCGGGTCGTGACCTCCTCGCCGAGCATGATCAGGAGGTCGTCGCCGGCCTCGGACGCCCAGTGCGCGTGCGCCGAGTGCGTGTTGTGCTCCGAGCTGTTGATGAAGTCCAGGCCCGCGGCACGGGCCAGCGCCGCGATCTCGGCCGGCGTACGGCGGCCGTCCGAGTACCAGGAGTGCAGGTGGCAGTCGCCCCGGTACCAGGCCCGTCCACGGCCCTTCGCCCGGTCCGGCGGGTACGTCGGCGCCACCGTCTCGCCCGGCTCGCCGTACGTCAGCGTGATCGTGAGCTCGTACGGCAGTCCCTGCGGCGCCACCGTGTAGGGGCCGAGGGCGATGTGCCACGTGCCCTCACGCACCGGCCCCGGGATGTACCCCGGCGTCGCGTCGTCCGCCCGGATGAAGAACTCCGTGCGCGCCCCGCCCGACCAGCCCCGGAAGCCGCGGCCGCCGAGCTCCGTGCCGCGCCAGTCGAAGATGCCGATGTCGAGGGCGTTGCCCGGGGTGCCGGCCGGGACGGACGGTTTCTCGTAGGTGTAGGAGACCTTGATCTCCCGTACGCCGGAGGGCACTTCGACCGGCACGTACACGAAGTCGGGGGACCCGGGCGGCAGGGTGCCCCGCACGGTGCGGGTCTCCGCGTCCTGGGTGTCGTCGGCGCCTCTGGCGAAGGTCACGCTTCCCAACGTAAGCGCGGCGGCGGCGCCCGTCACGAACAGCGCGCGTCTTCCCAGGCCCGCGTCGTGGTCCTCGCACATGCTGCTGCTCCCCAGGTCGTCGTGAAGGACATGGCGTGGGTGGTGCAGTGGTGGTGCGTGCAACTCTCGTATTCAGCCGTGAACTGCCGTACAAGGGAAGGGAATCGGCAGACAATCGGCAGTCGAGCGGTAGTCGACCCCAGCTGTGCCGACCGGTCGGTATGGACATCGGGTCGTCCGCGCGGTACAGATGCGGTCATGCGCATCTCCGTGACGATCTTCCTCACCGACGAGACCATCACCCCGACCCGGCTCGCCCGTGAGCTGGAGCAGCGCGGGTTCGCCGGGCTGTATCTGCCCGAGCACACCCATATCCCGGTCGAACGGGTCACGCCGTACCCGGCCGGTGGCGACCTCCCGCCCGAGTACGGCCGCACCCTCGACCCCTTCGTCGCCCTCGGCCAGGCCGCCGCCGTCACCGAACGGCTCGGCCTCGGCACCGGCATCACGCTGGTCGCCCAGCACGACCCGATCGACCTCGCCAAGCAGATCGCGACCGTGGACCACCTCTCCGGCGGGCGGTTCACCCTCGGCCTCGGCTTCGGCTGGAACGTGGAGGAAGCCGCCGATCACGGCGTCGAGTGGGCCACGCGGCGCGAGCTCGTCCGGGACCGGATGGCTCTGATGCGGGCGCTGTGGGCGGACGAACCCACCGCGTACGAGGGGGAGTTCGGTGCGGTTCGGGCCAGTTTCACCTATCCCAAACCCGCACAGAAGCCGCGCGCGCCGAAGCTCGTCGGGCCTCGCACGCTCATCGGCGGAGCCGCCGGGCCGAAGCTGTTCGCGCACATCAGTGAGTACGCCGACGGGTGGCTGCCGATCGGTGGGCGCGGATTGTCCGAAAACTTGCCTGTGCTGCGGGCCGCCTGGGCGGACGCCGGGCGCGATCCGAGCGCCCTTCAGGTGGTGCCGTACGCCGTGTATCCCAGCCCCGGCAAGCTTGCGCACTACGCGGAGTTGGGCATCGAGGAGGTCGTGGTGCAGTTGCCTCCGGCGGGGGAGGGGGAGGTTTTGCGGGTGTTGGACGAGTATGCGCAGTACGTGTGAGTCGGTTGGCCTGCTCGTCTGCTCGTCTGCTCGACAGGATCGTTGGTCGCTGCGGGTTTCGTCGTGGTCGCTCGCGCAGTTCCCCGTGCCCCTTCGGGGGCGCGATCTCGCCGGCACCTCATTGTGCTGATCACCCCGCTCGTATGCTCGAAGAATGACGACACCCGCGACCCCCGGAACCGGCCCGACCGAGAACTCCATGCGTCGCGCCCTCAAACGCGCCCGGGACGGCGTCGCCCTCGACGTCTCCGAGGCGGCCGTGCTGCTCCAGGCCCGCGGCGAGGCCCTCGACGACCTCGTCGCGTCGGCCGGCCGGGTGCGCGACGCGGGCCTCGCCACGACCGGCCGGCCCGGCGTCATCACGTACTCGAAGAGCGTCTTCATCCCCCTGACCCGGCTGTGCCGGGACAAATGCCACTACTGCACCTTCGTCACCGTCCCCGGCAAGCTGCGCCGCGCCGGGCACGGGATGTTCATGTCGCCGGACGAGGTCCTCGACATCGCCCGCAAGGGCGCGGCCCTCGGCTGCAAGGAAGCCCTCATCACCCTCGGCGACAAGCCCGAGGACCGCTGGCCGGAGGCGCGCGAGTGGCTCGACGCGCACGGGTACGACGACACCATCGCCTACGTCCGCGCCATCTCCATCCGCATCCTGGAGGAGACGGGCCTGCTGCCCCACCTCAACCCGGGCGTCATGACCTGGACCGACTTCCAGCGGCTCAAGCCCGTCGCCCCGTCGATGGGCATGATGCTGGAGACGACCGCGACCCGCCTGTGGTCCGAGCCGGGCGGCCCGCACCACGGCTCCCCGGACAAGGAGCCCGCCGTACGGCTGCGGGTGCTGGAGGACGCGGGGCGCTCCTCGGTCCCCTTCACCTCCGGAATCCTCATCGGCATCGGCGAGACGTACGAGGAGCGGGCCGATTCCCTCTTCGCGCTCCGCAAGATCTCCCGGGCCTACCACGGCATCCAGGAACTGATCATCCAGAACTTCCGCGCCAAGCCGGACACCGCGATGCGCGGCATGCCGGACGCGGAACTCGACGAGCTGGTGGCCACGGTGGCGGTCGCCCGGCACATCATGGGACCGAGCGCCTGCCTCCAGGCCCCGCCGAACCTGGTCGACTCCGAGTACGAGCGCCTGATCCGCGCCGGCATCGACGACTGGGGCGGGGTCTCCCCGCTGACCATCGACCACGTCAACCCCGAGCGCCCCTGGCCGCAGATCGAGGAGCTGGCCGAGCGATCGGCGGCGGCCGGCTTCGAGCTGCGGGAACGGCTGTGCGTCTACCCCGAGTTCGTCCAGCGCGGCGAGCCCTGGCTGGACCCGCGGCTGCTCCCGCACGTCCGGGCGCTCGCCGACCCGGAGACGGGCCTGGCGCGTGCGGACGCGGTGGTCGAGGGGCACCCGTGGCAGGAGCCGGAGGAGGCCTTCGTCGCGTCCGGCCGTACAGATCTGCACTCCACCATCGACACCGAGGGCCGTACGTCCGACCGGCGCGACGACTTCGACGAGGTGTACGGCGACTGGGGCGCCCTGCGCGAGGCCGCCGCGCCCGGGATGGCGCCGGAGCGCATCGACACCGACGTCCGCCAGGCGCTGCGGGTCGCGGCCGACGACCCGACCCGGCTGACCGACGACGAGGCGCTGGCGCTGCTCCACGCGGACGGCCCGGCGCTGGACGCGCTGTGTGGGGTGGCGGACGACGTCCGCAAGTCCGTGGTCGGCGATGACGTCACGTACATCGTCACGCGGAACATCAACTTCACCAACGTCTGCTACACGGGCTGCCGCTTCTGCGCCTTCGCACAGCGCAGGACGGACGCCGACGCCTACACGCTCTCCCTGGACCAGGTCGCCGACCGCGCCCAACAGGCCTGGGACGTGGGCGCGGTGGAGGTCTGCATGCAGGGCGGCATCCACCCGGACCTGCCGGGCACGGCGTACTTCGACATCGCGCGGGCGGTGAAGACCCGCGTCCCCGGCATGCATGTGCACGCCTTCTCCCCGATGGAGGTCGTGAACGGCGCCACCCGCACCGGAATGTCGATCAGGGAATGGCTCACGGCGGCGAAGGAAGCCGGCCTTGACTCCATCCCCGGTACCGCCGCCGAGATCCTCGACGACGAGGTCCGCTGGGTCCTGACCAAGGGCAAGCTGCCGACGGCGACCTGGATCGAGGTGATCACGACCGCGCACGAACTCGGTATCAGGTCGTCGTCGACGATGATGTACGGCCATGTCGACCAGCCCCGCCACTGGCTCGGCCACCTGCGCACACTGGCCGGGATCCAGCAACGCACGGGCGGCTTCACGGAGTTCGTGACGCTGCCGTTCATCCACACCAACGCGCCGGTGTACCTGGCGGGGATCGCGCGGCCCGGCCCGACGATCCGCGACAACAGGGCGGTGACGGCGATGGCCCGTCTCCTCCTGCACCCCTGGATACCGAACATCCAGACCAGCTGGGTGAAGCTGGGCACCGAGGGCGCGGCCGAGATGCTCCGCTCCGGCGCCAACGACGTCGGCGGCACGCTGATGGAGGAGACGATCTCGCGGATGGCGGGGTCGTCGTACGGCTCGTACAAGTCGGTACGCGACCTGGTGGCCGTCGCCGAGGTGGCCGGCCGTCCGGCGAAGCCCCGGACGACGCTGTACGGCGAGGTGCCACAGGAGCGGCAGCGGGCGGCGGAGGCCTCGGACGGGCATCTGCCGGAGTTGTTGCCGGTGCTGGACTGAGAAGGACCCCGCCGCGGGGGTCGGTACGATGATCCGACCCCCGCCGGAGGGGTTCCGTAGCTGAGGAGATGCGTGCCCGTGCCTGCTCCCAAGGTCTGGGTGACCGGTCTGACGGTGGGCGCGATAGCCGCCGTCACCGTTCTCGCCGTGCAGGCCGACAAGGGGCCGCACCCGACGGCGACGGCGGCCCGCCCGAGCTCGTCCGCGTCGGCGGGGGCGAGCCCCGGCCCGTCGAAGTCCACCGCACCCGCCGCCGTGCCGGAGGGCTCGGGCACGGGACGCCGGGTCGTCTACTCCCTCGGCCAGAAGCGGGTCTGGCTGGTCGACGCGAGCGACGCGGCCCGCCGTACCTTCACCGTCTGGCCGGGCACGGTGAGCCCGGACCCCGGCACCTACACGGTGTCGTCGCGCAACATGGCCACCACGGGCTCGGACGGCGTGCAGATCGAGAACATCATCTACTTCGCCGCGAAGTCCGGTGTCTCCATCGCCTTTTCCAACGCCGTGGACGGCTCCTCGCCCCCGCCCGCCGAGGGCAAGCAGACCGGCGGGGTCCGGATGCGCGCGGCCGACGGGTCGGCGTTGTGGACGTTCGGGGAGACAGGTACGACCGTGGTCGTGGTCGAGTAGGCGTCCTCTGCATCCTTCGATGTAGGGCAGGTTCGACTTCGCTCACGACGATTCGGGCCGTTGCCGCCGTGACGATGAATCCATGACGCACCTGGACGCGCGAGCCCCGCGGGCACTGGATTCCTCGCCCACCGGACGCCGACTGCCCCTCCTCGACGTACTGCGCGGAGCGGCGATCCTCGGCACGCTCATGACGAACGTATGGATCTTCACCGGTCCGGGCGCGGAGTGGGGAGCCCTGGAGTCCGGCTCGGGCGAGCCGTCGTTCGGATCGCTCGCGGGGGCCGTCGAAGGCACCTTCAGCGTGCTGGGGAACGGCAAGTTCCTGTCGCTGCTGACGATCCTGTTCGGGGTCGGGCTGGCGATCCAGTACGCCTCGGCCGCGCGACGCGGACAGCCGTGGCCGGGCCGGTACCGATGGCGGGCGCTGTTCCTCTTCGGCGAGGGCACGCTGCACTTCGTCCTGGTCTTCGCATGGGACGTACTGATGGGCTACGCGGTCACCGCGCTGCTCGTCGCCTGGCTGCTGACCCGCTCGGAGCGGGCGCAGCGACGGGTGATGTGGTGGGCGGCGGGTGCGCATCTGACGGTGATCGGCCTGCTGACGGCCGCCCTCGCCCTGGACGGTACCGAGGACGGCGGCACCATCTCCCGAGAGGTCGTCGACCTTTACGCGCACGGCAGTTACCCGGACCAGATCGCCTTCCGCCTGGAAAACGCGATCGCGCTCCGCATGGAGCCGGTACTGACCTTCTTCCTCCTGGTCTTCCTCTTCCTGCTGGGCGTACGGCTGTTCCGGGCGGGCGCGTTCGGCGCGGACGAGACGGGGCGGAGGCTGCGCTCCCGCCTCCTGCTGTGGGGCCTGGGCCTCGGACTGCCGCTCAACGCGGCGGCGGCACTGGCCGGCCCGGACCTGTTCCTGCTGGCCCGGTACGGCACCGCCCCGCTCCTCGCCCTCGGCTACATCGGGCTGATCGGCGCGCTGGTGGACCGGGTACGGCGCCCGGGCCCGCTGATGACGGGACTCACGTCCGTGGGCCGAACCGCCCTGTCCGGCTATGTCCTGCAGAACGTGCTGTGCGTGTTCGTCTCCTACGGCATCGGACTGGGCCTCGCCGAACGGCTCGGTGACACGGGCCCCTGGTGGGTGGTGGGACTGTGGGCCGGGGTCTGCGCGGTGCTGATGGTGGGCTCCACGCTGTGGCTGCGGCGCTTCTCGGCAGGGCCCCTGGAGGCGGTCCAGAAATGGGCCCTGCGCCATTGAAGCGGTACGCGTCAGCCGGCGTCGGCCTGCCGTCCCTGCCCGAACGGCAGGTGGTTGACGATCAGCACGACCCCGCTGAACAGGAACACCCGGGTCGCGGCGTCCAGCCCGTTCCAGTCCCCGGACTGCCACATCGAGAACCACTCCCCGCCGATCGCGATGAACCCGCCGCCGAACAGCAGCATCAGCATCAGCAGGCCGTAGGTGGAGAAGCGGCGGGCGCGCAGGTCGTCGCGGCGGAACCAGAGCCAGGTGCCGTATATGAGGACCAGGGCGGCGACGGTCTCCCAGATGATGATCGCGACATACGCCGCGTCCTGAAGTCCCTTGCTGGTGATGGCTCTCCACATCAGGTCGTCGTCCTTGAACGTCGTATCCATCGCCAGGACGTGCCGCACGAACTGCTGGTTCGTCCCGAAGTCGGTGATGTTCCCGAAGGCGACGAGGGTGATGTAGAGGGCGACGGTCGCGGTGAGGAGCGTGGCGGCCAGGTGGAGGGCGCCGCGTGGGGGTGTGGTTGGCATGGTGGTCATCTTTCCCGGGGGGCAGTGTGTTCGGTACGCATTGAGCCAGAATTGACGAGGACGAGCTCTGGGCGGACGGACGAGAGGGACGTACGGTGGCGCAGTCGCGGCCGTCTATGCAGCAGCTGATCGGCCGGCGCAGCCGGGCCGGGTTCGTGGGCCGGAGTGCCGAACGGGCCGCGTTCCGCGCCAACTTCGACAGCGCGCCGGAGGACGAGCGGCACCGGTTCCTCTTCCACGTGCACGGCAACGCGGGCGTCGGCAAGACCTTCCTGCTGCGGGAACTCGAACAAGTGGCCCGGGAGCGCGGGGCGTTGACGGCGTACGTCGACGAGAGCGCCGGGAGCGTGCCGGAGGCGATGGAGGCCATCAGCCGGCAGTTCGCCGCGCAGGGGCGGCGGCTCAAGGAACTGGACCGGCTGCTGACCGCGCACCGGGAGCGGCGCCACGAGGCGGAGCTGGCGGCGGTCACCGCGCTGTCCACGGAGCCGTCGGGGCCGTCGGGGCCGTCGGGGCCGTCGGCGGGCAGCATGGCGGTGGCCCGGGCCGGACTGGTGGGACTGGGGATGGTGCCGGGCATCGGGGCCTTCGCGGGCGCGCTGGATCCGGCCCAACTCGCCCAGGGCGCCGACAGGTTGAGGTCCGGGGTCGGCGCACGCTTCCGCAGCCAGGAGGACGCGCGGCTCGTCCTCGCCCCCGAGAGCGTGCTCACACCGGTGCTGCTCGACGAGGTCTCCCAGGCCGCGTCCGCCGTACCGTGGATCGTCCTGTTCTTCGACACGTACGAGCGGACCGGCCGCTTCCTCGACGGCTGGCTGCACACCGTGATGACCTCGGAACGGTACGGCGCACTGCCGGCCACGATCGTCGTGGTGACGGCCGGGCAGCTCCCCTTCGACGCCACCCGCTGGGGCGGCTTCGGCGACTTCATGACCGACCTGCCGCTGCTGCCGTTCACGGAGCCGGAGGCGCGGGATCTGCTCGCGGGCAAGGGGGTGGTGGCCGAGCCGGTGGTCAGGGAGGTGCTGCGGTTGACCGGCGGACTGCCGGTGCTCGTGTCGACGCTCGCGGAGAGCCGCCCCGCCGATCCGGCCGACGTGGGGGACCCCAGCGCCACGGCCGTGGAGCGGTTCCTTCGATGGGAGCAGGATCCGGTAAGGCGCTCCGTCGCGCTGGCGTGCGCGCTGCCGCGACGGCTGGACGCGGATGTGTTCCGGGCGGTGGTCGACCGTCCGGAGGCCGAACTGGACGGTCTGTACACATGGTTGCGTCACCTGCCGTTCGCCGGTGAGCGGGCCGGCCGGGTGCAGTACCACGACGTCGTACGCGCGCCGATGTTGCGGCTGCAGCGGCAGCAGTCGCCCAGGACCTGGGTGACCCGGCAGCAGGCGCTCGCCTCGGTGTTCCGGGAGTGGCGGACCGAGGCCGAAGCCGGACGCGGCGCCGAGGAGCTGTGGGCGGACGAAGGGTGGCGGGAGCTTCGGCTGGCGGAGCTGTACCACCTGCTGTGCGCAGGGGAGCGGTCGGCGCTGACGAGCGTGTTGGGGGATGTCGTCGACGCCTGCGAACAGGGCGAGTCCGTCGCCGGGCGGTGGGCCTGGGTCCTGTCGGAGGCCGGCTGGGACGCCGAGACATGGGCGGTGGCTCAGTGGGGGCAGCAGCTGGGGCGGGCGCTTCGCAGCGGCGGGACCGCGGCGGCCCTGGAACTGGTGCTGCGGGGGGCCGGGTTCGAGAGAGCGCCGGTGGCCGCCGGGCCGGTAAGGGACGCGGCGGGGTACGGCGCGGTGGGCGTCCCGCCCGGCGGCACGTCGTACCCCGACGGGGCCGTCGTCGGGCAGGGCGCACCGGCCGGGGCGCAGCAGCGTGAGGCGTCGTCGGGGGCACCCGGCGCAACCGAGGGACCGCGCCGGATCCCGCAGGCCGAAGTGCCGCCGGTCGAAGACGGCTGGCATGTCGCCCTCGCCCCCACGGCCGCCGCCCGCGCCTACCGCGCCCGAGCCATCGCCCACGACCTCGCCGGTGACCGGCACGCGGCCGTCGTCCGCCTGAACCGGGCCCTCGAACTGGCCCCCGACGACCCCGGCAGCCTCGCACTGCGCGGCGAGTACCACCGCGTACTGGAACGTCACGACGAGGCGATCCGCGACCTGGGCCGGGCGCTCGAACTGAACCCCGCCGACGCCTTCGCGCTGGCCTCCCGAGGCGCCACCCGCCTGAGCCGCCACGAACTCGACGAGGCGCTCGCCGACCTCGACCGGGCGGTGGAGCTCAAGCCGGACTACCCCTGGGCACTGGTCCGCAGGGCCCGCGTACACCGCGCCCTCGGCAACCCCGACCGCCAACTGGCCGACCTCGACGGGGCGGTGGCCGTGGACCCCGACTGGGCCTGGGTCCGCTGCGAACGCGGTGACGCCCTGCGCGCCGCCGGCCGCGACGAGGAGGCTCTCGCCGACTACGACCACGCGCTCGCCCTGGAGCCCGACTACGACTCCGCCCGCGCGAGCCGGGGCGCCTCGCTGGCCAACCTCGGCCGCCACGCGGAGGCTCTCGCCGACCTGGACCGGGTCCTGGAAGGGAGGCCGGCGTACACCTGGGCGCTGCTGCGGCGGGCGGCCGTCCACCGGCACCTCGGCGCCCACGACGAGGCTGCGGCCGACGAGGCACGCGCGGCCCTCCTGACCGGTGACGACACCCCATGAAGCCGGGCTGTTCGGGCAGTTGTGTGCCCTCTCCGACCGGATCCCGCAGGTCAGGGACGCGGTGGGCGGCGAGGCCGAGTCGGGGCGGCCAACTGCAAGACGGTGTGGGCGGAACTGGCGCCGGATCGCGGGGAGTCGTGACCCGGCGGTTCCCGACGCCAAAAACCAAAGAACCGGGAAAAGAACCAACCCACCCCCACCGCCCCCGTCGATCACCCGCAGGGGTGAACATCGCCAACTCGGCTGGCGCGGAGGGGTTTCGGTGGTGCAGCGTCAGCCGCAGACAACCGCACACATGAATCGGCCCTCGCCGGGACTGGCATCCCAGTGCGAGGGCCTAACACCGAGGAAGAGAAGAGCTTCCCGATGACTGAGCAGCAGCCTAGCGCGCCCGCGCGCACCAAGTCCGGCCCTTCCGCCGGAGGCGTCGAGCACGTCACCGAACCCCACCACGACCAGTTCGTCGTGGTCGGAAACCACCTCGCCCAGCACCCGGAGCTGTCCCTGACGGCGATCGGTCTGGCCGTCCACATTCAGTCGCTGCCCGCCAGGACCCCGATCGGGATCAAGGCCCTCGCCGCGAAGTTCCCCGAGGGGGAGATCCGGATCGCCGCCGCCCTGCGGGAGCTGGAGGCGCACGGATACCTGGCTCGCACCAAGGAGCGTCTTCAATCGGGCCGAGTCGTGACCCGGACGATCTCGTACAACAAGCCCCGGCTCGCGGTTGCGCGAGCGGTTGCGCAGCCCGAGTCCCGCCCGGCACCGGCCCCGGTCTCCGAGGCACCGCCCGCGCCCAACGCCGCCGCCGACCTCCTCTGCGGTCTGCGCGCCCACGACTCCCGCCTGCTGCTGAGCGAGCGCGACGTACGTCGCTTGGCGCCGGCTGTCTCCGCTTGGCTGGAGCGGGGTGTCACCCCCACCGCCGTGCAGCGGACGCTGACGAACGCCCTGCCCGAGAACCCGATCCTCCACCCGGCGGGATTCCTCGCCCACCGCCTTGAGGCACTTCTGCCGCCACCTCTCCCCGCCCCGTCACACCACGCGTCCCCTGTCCGCCCGGACCCACTTCAGACCTGCGACGGCTGTGACCGAGCCTTCCGCGCGCCTGCGCCGGGCCGGTGCCGCGACTGCCGTACGTCCCTCGCGGCGGCGTAGAGGCCCGGAAGCGAGTCCCGTGACAAGCGCCGCGCACGCACCGCGCCACCGACACCGCCGGTACCGTACGAGGACCGACGCATTGCGGGCCGCGGTCGCGCGCATCGCGCCGAGCCGGATCCCGGCCCTCACGCAACACCTCTTCGAGGCCACGACGAACGCTCAGCAGACACAGAGCCTCGCCCCGCTGCGAGCCTTCGTGCACTCCTGGGCCGTGTTCGTGGCGATCGAACGGCATCCGGAGCGCGCCGCACGGCTGCGTGAGCTGGAGCAGATCGTGGACGCGGGGGAGCAGGACCCGGCGGAGGCCATTGCTGAGATCCGGGCGATCCGAGAGGCCGCTGAGGCAGAGGCGGGGCTGTGACGGACTGGGCATGGGACTACAACCCGAGTGCCGAGTACGTGACTGGAGGGCTGCCACCCGGAGTGGTGGCAGAGGTCGAGCGGCTGGCCACCGAGTTGGCGGCGCTTGGCCATGACTCCGTGAAGGTCGGCAGGCCACTCGACCGGGAGGGTGGGCTGCGTGAGTTCGACCTCCTCGGCGGACGTGGCTTCATCAGCTTTCTCGCCGTACCCCGTCATGAGTGCGTCTACGTTGCAATGTCACCTGGTACGGGTGATAACTGACCACTCAGGACCACTTCGGTCACACCTCGCATACCGATCTGCCCCCTGAACCGACCGTCCCCATTCGATTACAGTGGCGAATCGTCGTACGGACGGACGCTGTAACGGGGAGGTCTTGGTGGGTGCGACACTCGGCGCCGTCTGGGGCCGTACCGAACAGCAGGACTTCCGCAGCCGGGTGCGCGGCACGCTTCTCGGGGCGGCCGTGGGGGACGCCTTCGGTGCGCCGGTGGACGGGCTCGGGCTGGACGAGATCCGGGAGCAGTACGGGGCCGAGGGCCTTGTCGATCTCGGGTTCGGGTACGGGCGACGCGGTGCCGTGACTCACCTCACGCAGCTCACGCTGTTCAGCGTGGACGGGTTGATAAGAGCGCAGGTCCGGCGGGACACCGGCGCCTGGCATCCGCCCACCGATGTGCACCGGGCGTATCTGCGCTGGGCCGCCACACAGCGGGACTGGGGTCCCGACGAGCGCCGTAAGGACGACGGGTGGCTGGCGCGGGAGGAGTGGTTGTACGCCCGCCGGGATCCCACCCGCGCGCTCCTGCTCGGTCTCGGTGACGAGACCATGGGCACGCTGGAGTCGCCCAAGAACGCCGCCGAGCTCGGGCCCGAGGCCGTCGCCCGTTCCGCGCCCTTCGGACTGCTCGTCGGCTGGGAGCCGCAGCTCGTCGTCCAGCTCGCCGTGGAGTGCGCGACGCAGACCCACGGTCATCCGATCGCCTACCTGTCGGCGGGCGCGTACGCCGTCATCGTGCACGGTCTGGCCTGCGGGGAGAGCCTCGACGGGGCCGTACAGCGGGCGTTGGCGCTGCTCGCCCTGCGGCCGGGGCACGAGCCCGTGTCGGACGCGTTGCAGCACGCGCTGGGCGCCGTACGGCAGGGCATGCCCACTCCGGCGCGGGTGGAGGAGCTCGCGGCCGACGGCTCGGCGGACGGACTGCTCGCGGCTGCCGTGTACTGCGCCCTGGTGGGGGAGGACGTCCGCCACGGGCTGTGCCTCGCCGTGAACCACGACGGCCCCTCCGCCGCCGCGGCCGCCCTCACCGGCGGCCTGCTGGGCGCCCTGCACGGCGAGACGGCCCTCCCCCCGGCCTGGCTGGCCGAACTGGAGGGCCGCCCGACGATCCTCGAACTCGCCGACGACTTCGCCATGGAGATGACCCAGGGGCCTGCGCTGCACGGGCCGGGGGGTTCGTCCCCGGGGTGGCTGGCCAGATATCCGCGGGCTTAGGGGACACGGGGCACGGTGGGGACGTCGCAGAACAAGGTCGTACGGACCGTCATTTGGCTGGTGCTGTCTGCCATGGCTCTCGTCGTGGGGGTGGTGATGGCCCTCGAGGTCCGCGGAGCGCTGGAGCGGGAGCGGGAGTTCCGTGCCGCGCCGACGTGCGCCTCCGTCCCGGTGAAGGCGTCGGGGTGTCTGTGGGAGCAGGACTTCACCGTGCGGACGGCGGATCTGAACCGCGGTAGGAGGAACGGGGGGCCGGAGGCGGAGCTGCTGCTGCCGACCGGCAAACCGTGGGGGCCGGTGATGTTCCGGGACACGGATCCGGTGGTGTCGGAGATGGCGCCGGGCGAGAAGGTCGTCGGTCTGATCTGGCACGGGCGGGTCGTCGAGGTCCGGGACGCCGACGGACGGCGGCAGCAGACCTCGTCCGGGCCCGTGGGGTGGCCCGAGGACCGCCTTGGCGGCGCGCTCGCCTGTATCTCGTTCGGCCTGATCGCGCTGGTCGGATCGGTGTGGCCGTTCTTCGCCCGGGGCAACCGGCGGCGCGCGAAAGCGGCGACCGTGGTGCGGTGGCACGGCGTCGGGATCGGGGCGGCAGCCATCGTGGCGCTCTGGGCGCAGTCGGCCAACGACTGGCCGATGTGGGCGATCCCGGCGATCTGGGTGCCGCTCGCGTTGCTCCTCCTGGCGTGCATGACGGCTTTCGTCATCGCCGCCCTGCGCGGCGACCTGGATGACGACACGCCGTCCGAGCCGCTCGCGGCCCAGCCCTGAACCCGTTCGCCGCCTGTGGGCGTCGTCCCTGGCCGACGCCCACAGGCGGCACGGCAGGTCAGTCCTTCGTGCGTGTGCCCACCGCGTCCTGAACGCCGTCCGCGTGAGCCGGCACCGCGGCCGCCGCCGCCCCGTCCCCATCCGTGTTGATCTTCTCGATGATCGCAAGCCGCTCCGGCGTGTCCTCCGGCTTGATGAAGCCGATGAGGATGTACAGGACCAGCGACACCGCCAGCGGGATCGAGACCTGGTACTGGAGCGGGACGCCGCCCTCGATCTGCCAGCTGATCGGGTAGTTGACCAGCCAGAAGGCGAGCAGGCCCATCGACCAGCTGGTGAGCGCGGCGGTGGGGCCGGAGCGGCGGAACGGGCGCAGCAGGCCCAGCATCATCGGGATGGCCATGGGGCCCATGAGGCCGGCGACCCACTTGATGACGACGGTGATGATGTCCTTGAAGGCGGGGGAGTTGACCTGCGTCGCCGCCGCCATGGACAGGCCGAGGAAGACGACGGTCGTGATCCGGGCGACCCGCAGGCCCTGACCCTCGCTCCAGGCCCGCGCCCTGCGCCACACCACCGGCGCGCAGTCCCGGGTGAAGACGGCCGCGATCGCGTTGGCGTCGGAGGAGCACATGGCCATGGTGTGCGAGAAGAAGCCGACGATGACCAGGCCCAACAGGCCGTGCGGGAGCAGCTGTTCGGTCATCAGGCCGTACGAGTCGGAGCCGTCCGGCTTCTGCGAGGTGACCAGCAGCGGCGACATCCACATGGGGAAGAAGAGGACCACCGGCCAGACCAGCCAGAGGATCGCCGACAGGCGTGCCGAGCGCTCGGCCTCGTACGCGCTGGCCGTGGCCATGTAGCGCTGGGCCTGGTTGAGCATGCCGCCGTTGTACTCGAAGAGCTTGATGAAGAGGAAGGCGAGGAGGAAGACCGTGCCGTAGGGGCCGACCAGCGGCTCACCGTGGCCCTGCAGCTCCGGCCGGTCCCAGGCGTCGAGGAAGCCGATGCCCTTGTCGTTCAGCTCCATGACCACGGCGACGAACATTGCGACGCCGGCCAGCAACTGGATGACGAACTGCCCGAGTTCGGTCAGCGCGTCCGCCCACAGGCCGCCGATGGTGCAGTAGACGGCCGTGATGGTGCCGGTGATGAGGATGCCCTGGTTCAGCGACACCCCGGTGAACACCGACAGCAGCGTCGCGATCGCCGCCCACTTCGCGCCCACGTCCACGATCTTCAGCAGCATCCCGGACCAGGCCAGCGCCTGCTGGGTCTTCAGGTCGTAACGGTTCTTCAGGTACTCCAGCGGAGAGGCCACATGGAGGCGGGAGCGCAGCCGGTTGATGCGCGGCGCGAACAGCTTCGAGCCGATGGCGATACCGAGCGCGATGGGGAAGGACCAGGTGACGAAGGAGGTGACGCCGTAGGTGTAGGCGATGCCCGCGTACCCGGTGAACATCACCGCGCTGTATCCGGACATGTGATGCGAGATCCCGGACAGCCACCACGGCATCTTGCCGCCCGCGGTGAAGAAGTCGCTGACGTTGTCCACCCGCTTGTGCGACCAGACGCCGATCGCCACCATCACGCCGAAGTAGCCGATGAGCACGGCCCAGTCGAGACCGTTCATGTGCGCCCTCCCAGGGTTCAGCCCGGCGCTCATCCTGGGCGCTGTCGCGTGAACACGACAAGTGAGCGTAAGGTCAAAGGGAGGTAAAAGTGTTCGTCATGAGGTCCTTGGTTCATCCATGTGAACTCAGCGCATCAGCTCCCCCGCGTTGACCAGCAACGACTGTCCCGTGAGGGAGCGTGCCCTGTCCGACGTCAGGAACACCACCGCGTCCGCGACATCCCCGTCCGTGGCGAGATCGGGCAGCGCCATCCGTCCGGTCAGCCGTTTCAGGACGTCGCCCTCGGGCACGCCCTCCGTCCGCGCCGTGAACCGGACGTACGCCTGCACCGGCGGCCCCCACATCCAGCCCGGCAGTACGGTGTTCACCCGGATCCGGTACGGCCCCAACTCCCGGGCCAGCGAGTACATCGCGCTCGTCAGTGCCCCCTTCGACGCCGCGTACGCCGCCTGCCGTACCTGTGAGGGGGCGGCGACCGAGGACTGGGTCCCGATGAAGACGACCGAGCCCCCGCGCTCCTTGAGGGCCGGCAGACAGGCCCGTGTCATCCGCAGCGACCCCAGCAGGTTCACGTCGATCACCGACTGCCACGTGGTGAAGTCCGCGTCCTCCAGGCCCCCGAAGTAGCCGTCCAGGGCGGCCACATGGACGACCGCGTCGATCCCCCCGAACCGCTCCCGCGCGAGCGCCGCCAGCGCCTCGCACTGCCGCTCGTCGGTGATGTCGGTCGCCCGGTACGCCGTGTGCGCCCCGTCGGGATCGATCTCGGCGGCGCTCTTGGCGAGGTTGGCCTCCGTGCGCGCCCCGAGGACCGCGTTCCCGCCGTCGCGCACCACCGTGGCGGCGACCTGATGACCGAGCCCGGTGCCCACTCCCGACACGACGACGGTCTTGCCCGCGAGCAGTGACATTCCGCTGCCTCCCGACTCTGGACGCACTATCTGACGGCCCGTCAGAGTATGGGTGACCGCAGGAAAGGGGAACCGCATGAGCGAGGACACCCGCAGTGAGGACACCCGCAGCGCGACGTACGCCGAACTGGCCGCCGTCGGCCCGTACGGAGTCCACCCGGGCCACGCCCTGATCACGATGGTCGAACCGCACCCGGGCCATGAGTACGCCTACAACCGCTGGTACGAGGACGACCACTACTACGCCGGCGCGATGGCGATGCCCTGGATGTACGCGGGCCGCCGCTGGGTGGCGACCAGGGACCTCCAGCTCCTGCGCTACCCGGAGAAGTCGGCGATCGCCCAGCCGGTCACCGCCGGCTGCTACATCTCGACCTACTGGATCACCGAGGGCCGCTACGACGACCACATGCGCTGGACGGTCGCCATCAACAAACGCCTGGGCCGCGACGCCCGCGTCCACCAGGAGCGCACCCACGTCTTCACGGCGTTCCAGGACCACGAGGCCACGGTGTACCGCGACGGCGCGGCGGGCCCCCGCGACTTCCACGCCCTGGACCACCCCTACGCGGGCCTGGTGGTGCAGGTCATCGACACGGACTCACCGCAGCGGCGCACCGAACTGCTGGAGTGGCTGCGCGCACGCCACCTCCCGAAGCGCCTGGCCGGCTCCCCGACCGCGATGGTGACGATCTTCCGGCCCACGCCACTGCCGCTGGACCGCATGTCGTACGTCAAGCAGGTCGAGGGGGTCGACACCCGCCTGACGCTCCTGTGGTTCGTGGAGGCGGATCCGAGGGAGTGCTGGGAGGGGTGCTTCGCAGGCCTGGACACCGTGGTCGAGGAGTCGGGGCTGGGACGGGTGGAGCTGGTGGCGCCGTTCGTCCCGACGATCCCGGGGACGGACACGTACGTGGATCAGCTGCGCTGACGGTCACCCATCAGCACCGGCCCAGGCATTTCGGCCCGTCTGGGGGTGCCCTCTCTGGGGGAGCTTGAGGACGAGGCCCGTTCAGGGCGAAGCGGGGGTCTGGGGGCGGCAGCCCCCAGGAACGCCGGTCACCGCAACTCCTCCGGACAAGGCGTCCCCCGCGGCACCCCGTACGGCGCCGCCAGCCGATACTCGCCCGCCCGCGGAGCGACCAGCATCGTCCACCGGTCGCCGAGCGCGTCCTCCTCCGTCTCCATCAGACAGCCGTTGACGTTGTCGTACGACTTCGGCTCGTCTTCGGGGCGGTCCTTGGACGCCTCCGTCTCCTGCGGCGGGTCCAGCTTCTTGCCGTCGGCGTCGACGATGCTCAGCCAGGGCGAGTAGGGGATGCGGATGAGGATGCGGCCCGGCTTGCTCACCCGCATCGTCATCTCGCCCTGCTCGGCCCGCTCGACCACGGCGTTCGGCTCGGCGAGCGGCGTCGGGTCGGTCATCTTGAACAGCTGCCAGTTGGCGTCGCCCCACACCTGCTTCAGATACGGCATCCCGCGCCGCACCAACTGCCGCTCACGCAGCGCCGCCGAGGGGTCCGGCTCGTCCTTGGGCAGCACGACGAAGTGCACGGCCCAGCGCTGGAGCCACTCGTGGTAGTTCGCGGAGTTCAGGGTGCCGTCGTAGAAGAGCGGGTTGCGCTCCATGTCGGCCTGGCGGTTCCAGCCGCGGGCCAGATTGAAGTACGGCGCGAGGGCGGCGGCCTCGCGGTGCGAGCGGGCGGGCACGACCTCCACTCGGCCCTTCTCGGCGCCGACCTCCTGGAGCTCGTTGACCAGCGGGGCCAGCTCGCGCGCCCAGGACGCCTCCGGGGCGGCGTGGATGATGTCGTCGACCGTCTTGTAGCCGATCCAGCCGACGAAGGTGAGCAGTGCCAGCACACCCGTGTACCACTTGCGGGAACGCGGCACCGTGAAGGGCAGCGCGGCCACCAGGGCCGTCCCGCCGAAGAGCATCGCCAGGCGGGTGATGTTGGAACCGATCTGCGAGCTGATCACCCAGACCAGCACGACCGAGAGGCCGTAGACGGCGGACACCAGCCGGACCGTCTTCCACTCCTTGGGCACCAGCACGAAGGTGGCGACGGCGACCAGCAGCGGCAGCAGCACCGAGCCGATCACCATCGGTTGCGTGCCGGAGAAGGGGAACAGCCAGGCCGACACGGCCACGACCGCGGTCGGCGCCAGGCCCAGCGCCCACGCTCCCGGCCGCCGCTTCTGCAGGAACAGCGCCACCGCCACGAAGCCCACGAACAGCCCCGCCACCGGCGACGACATGGTGGCCAGCGCGGCCAGCGGGGCCGCGCACAACGCCTTCGCCCAGCGCTTGTAACGCCAGCGGTGCGGCCAGCAGAACACGACGGCGACCGCGCCCAGCGCGAACATCGTGCCGAGCCCGAAGGTCACGCGCCCCGAGATCGCGTTGCACACCAGCCCGAAGACCCCGGCCAGCGCCGCCCACAGAGGGTTCCTCACCGACCGGCTGCGCAGCAGCACCAGCATCAGCAGGCCCGCCGAGACCGTCCCCGCGATCATCATCGTCGTACGGACACCGAGGACCGACATCAGATACGGCGACACCACGCTGTACGACACCGGGTGCATACCGCCGTACCAGGCCAGGTTGTACGCCGAGTCCGGATGCCGGCCGACGAACTCGGCCCAGGCGTCCTGGGCCGCGAGATCGCCGCCGCTGCTTGCGAACGTGAAGAACCAGATGACGTGGAGGAGTCCGGCCAGCGTCGTGATCGACAGCACCGGATGGCGCAGGAGGCGCTCACGCAGGGTGAGGACGGCGGCGTTCAGACGCGACGGCGGTCTGTCCTCCGGAAGGTCTTGACGGTCTCCCCGGCGTGGCGCGGGCACGCGTATTCGCGGCCCGGCTCCCCGTCCCGGATCGGCGTCGTCTGCGCGTGTCGGCTCCGCAGTGGCCACCTTTGAGGCACTCCCCGTACTGTCCCGTCTTCTGTTCCGGCCGCTTCCCGTTTCCCTGTGTTGTCGGCCCTGTCGCTGAAGATTCTCCGGCCGCGCGTAGTCAGCGGCGACCTGCCCGTTTCGTGACGCTAGCACGCAGCCCGCCGACGAGCGCCGTCGGCGGGCTGCGGTGCGATGCCGTCGGCCCGTCCCGTGGGTCAGCCGAGACGGATCAATTTGTCCATGAAGCCCGGTTCGGTGAGGTCCCTCTGCAGGGCGACCGGGATCTTGACCGCACCGCTCGTGCCGTCACCCACAGTGAGCGTGCCCACCTTGGTGCCGGCCTTGGCGGTGTGCGGTACGGCGTCGGAGGCGAAGGTCAGCTCGACCTTCAGCCCGGACCAGCCGACCGCCGTGACGTCCTTGGTGGCGACGACCGGGGTGCGGCCGCCGAGGCCGTCGTCGACGTAGCCGACGACGTCGCCCTTCTTCAGTAGCGTCGCCGACTTCAGGGCGTCCTGGGCGGCGCGGATCAGCTGGTCGCCCGAGTCGAGAGCGGCGGCGAGGATGCCGTCGCCCGAGTCCGGCTGGCGCACCACGGCGCCGATGATGGTGCGGGTCTCGCCGCCGACCTCCTTCTTCGCGGCGAACACGAGGTTGCCGAGGGCGGAGGTGGTGGTGCCGGTCTTGATGCCGACGACGTTGTTGTGGCCGACCAGCTGGTTCCAGTTGGGGTGGTTCTTCCCCTTGTAGTCGTCGTACGACATCATCGCGGCGACCTCGCGGAAGGCGGGCTGCTTCATCGCCGCCTTGGCCAGCTTCACCTGGTCCACGGCCGTGCTCACGGTGGTGTTGTTCAGGCCGGACGGGTCGGTGTACGTCGTGTTCGTCATGCCGAGGTCCTTGGCGGTGGCGTTCATCTTCGCCACGAACGCCTTCTCGGAGCCGGCGTCCCAGCGGGCGAGGCGACGGGCGATGTTGTTCGCAGATGCGATCAGTACGCTCTCCAGGGCCTCGCGCTGGGAGATCTTGTCGCCCGCGGTCACGTCGACGGTCGACTCCTGGCCCGCGTCCGACTGGTCCTCGGCGGCTTGGTCGATCTCGATGTCCGGTCCCTCGGCGCCGCTCTCGAGGGGGTGCTCGCGCAGGATGAGGTACGCGGTCATCACCTTGGCGACGCTGGCGATCGGCACGGGCTTCTGGTCGCCGGAGGAGCCGAACGTGCCGAGGCCGTCCACGTCGAGCGCGGCCTGGCCCTCGGCGGGCCACGGGATGTCGACCTTGCTGCCGTCGAAGGTGTAGGTGTCCTCGGCGGTGAGGTCGAGGGTGGGGGCCGGGAGCGGGCGTACGGACTGGACGACCCCGAGCACGATCACGAGCAGCAGGACCAGCGGGGTCCAGATCTTGACCCGCCGGATGATCGTGCGGACGGGGGTCTCCGGGGGCGGAGGCGTGTTCGTCAGCTCGGCGAGCAGGTCGAGCGGGGGCTTGGGGGGCAGCGGCTGCTGGGTGGTGCGCTCGGGGCCGACCTGGGGGATGGCGGCGGTGGCCTCGGCGGCCGGGGCCGGGGCCTTCGGCGTTTCCTGGGGGAGGTCCGGCTTGAGCGCGACGAACTTGCTGGTGCGCTCGGCGGGGGTCTCGGGCTGCTTGGGGGCCTTGAGTGTGGTGGTCGGCTGGTCGACGGGGGGCTTGGGAGGGCGTACGGCCTTGAAGACGGCGGTCGGCTGATCGACGGCCGGCCCGGCCTCGGCATCGCCGTCGGCCTCGGTCTTCCCACCCGGACCACCGGCACCACCCGTGCGGCCCTCGTCGCCGGGTGCGGGTGGCCCCTGCGGGGCGCCCTCGCCCGAGCCGTCCTCAGCCTCCTTGGCGGCTGCCGGTGCGTCGTCGTCGGAAGCCGCCGCAGTGCCTGTCCCGGCCTCGGCGTCGGCGCCCTCGGCCTTCTCGGCACCCTGAGCCGCAGCGTCCCCGGCGTCGCGCGCAGTCCCGTCCTGCGCAGCACCCTCGGCGTCCTTCACGTCCTCGGCAGCGTCGGCCTCATCGCGCGCGTCGGCATCGTCGGCGGCGTCCGAGGAAGCCACCCAGGCCGCCACAGCCGCCCTCAGCCGCTCGTCCCCCGGCACGGAAGCCCCATCACCATCACCGTCACCCGGCACCTCGGACGAGGTCCCGCTCGCGGCACCCTTGCCCTCGTCCTGCGCGCCGTCGGCGTCGTCGGTCTCGGCGTCACGGTCCCCGGCGTCGCCGCCTTCCGCGCTCCCGGCGTCGGAGCCTTCGGCGCTCGCGCTCTCGTCCTGCGCGGCGTCGGCGTCGTCGGTCTCGGCGTCACGGTTCCCGGCGTCGCCGCCTTCCGCGCTCCCGGCGTCGTCGCCTTCCGCGCTCCCGGCGTCAGAGCCCTCGGCACTCCGCGAGCCCTCGGCGCTCGTGCCCTCGGCATCGTCGGCCCCCGCGTCAGGGCTCCCAGCCTCGCCGGGCCCGGCCCCAGCCTGCGCGTCGCCGTCCTCGGTCCCCTCGGCCTTCTCCAGCTCCGCCCTCACCGCTTCCAGTTCCCGTCGCGACAGAACCCTGGTTGCCGTGTCCACGCCGCCGCGCCGCGCGGCAGCGGACTCCTGCGGTGCGCTGCTCTCGCGGGCCACCGCCAGTCGAGGGTCGCGCTTCTCACCGGTGTCGGCTGCGCGCGTGCCGTCCGCTTCGGGGCGGGACTCGGGAACCGTACCCGCGCTCCCCGACGTCGGTTCTGCCGACGACTCGCGCTGCTTCGACCTGTCGGGGGACTCGCCCGCCACCGATGCCTCCTCCATGTGCCGCCGCACGCCCTGCGTGCGTCTGCCGAACCGTGAGCCGTCGCCCGGACTCCGTGCCCGTACGACCCCCCGTGCCGCTGTCCGAACATGTACCAGTGTCCTGTGCGCGGCCCTCTACTCAGGCGGTAGACGAGAACGACATACCTACTGGTTCCCTCACGAACCGGTCACGCACCCTCGACAGATGAATGTGAGAGGGGTCACCCTGTCATTCATCCACGCGGGGAGGCATGGATGGGCAGGAGCCGCAGAACAATTCCGGAGGAGCTTCTGCTGCTGGCGTTGGACCCGACCACGGGTACCACCGCACAGCCGCAGTCGCTCGACCTCGGTCTGGCCGGAGCACAGCTAGTGGAGCTGGCGCTGGCCGGACGGATAGCCCCAGACGGGGATCGTATCGCCGTGGTCGTACCACGGCCGACTGGAGATCCAACATTGGACTGCGCGTTGGAGTTGCTGCGAAGGCGTGGCGCTCCCGTGCGTGCGGTGAACTGGATTGGCGGGCCCCGGCTGGGGCTGCGCCAGACCTACCTCTCGCATCTGGAACGGTGCGGCATGGTGCATGCCGTGGCGGGTCAGATGTGCGGGGTGTTGCCGACGACTCGCTATCAGGCGACGGACAACGAGATCAGCCGGGAGATCAGGGCCCGGCTGGATTCCGCGATCCGCACCGGTGTACCGCCGGACCCGCGGACCGCGGCGCTCGCCGCCCTGGCACACGCGGTCGGCCTCGGCAAGCACCTGTATCCGGGGAACGAGGGGCGGTCCTCTCGTTCTCGGTTGCGGGATCTGATCAGGCACGACCCCATGGGCGGTCTCGTCGCGCACGCCGTGATGGACGTCCAGAACGGCGTGGCGGCCCAGCCGCGCCGCAGCCCGGCCCCGGCCGGCCGTCAGGCCGCCCCCGGAGGCAGGGTCGCAGCGGAACCCGCCCGTGGCGTTCCGGTGCAACCGCGCCGCGGATCCATGGCGCGCGTCGTGGCCCACTGAGTCGCAGGCCCACGACCCGCACCAACAGGTCCACCGCATGCACCACCTGATCCACCCGTTCCACAAGCTTCACACGCACTCAACGCACGCCACGTGCAGCGCCGCACCGCAGTCCCCAAGACCCGGTACGGGAGCCGCTGGTCCGCGCGGGGCGACGGGACCGTACGTCCGGACGACGACACCGGTCCCGCCGCCCCGCGCGGCCGTATGTGCGGCCGTATGTGCGCCCGTATTTGCCGGGGGTCTCCCCGAACTGGCGTGTATCCAGCGCATATCCACCGTTTCCCAGCGGTAGTAAGCACCTTGGTGGCAGTCTGCTCAGCAGCAGATACGCAAAGTGGCAATCAGCAGTCACGCAGCCGGAGGTGCACGTCCCGTGGCGTCCAATGTCAATCCCACCGTCAGGCGACGCCGGCTGGGCCAGGAGTTGCGCCGGCTCCGTGAGCTCAAGGGCATGACGGCCGAAGAGGTGGCCGAGCGGCTGCTGGTGTCGCAGTCGAAGATCAGCCGGCTGGAGAACGGGCGGCGCAGCATCAGCCAGCGCGACGTCCGCGATCTGTGCGGGGTGTATGAGGTGGAGGACCACCGGATCGTCGATTCCCTGATGCAGATGGCCAAGGACTCGCGGCAGCAAGGCTGGTGGCATTCCTTCGGCGACATTCCGTACAGCGTCTACATCGGGCTGGAGACCGATGCGGCGAGTCTGCGGGTGTACGACCCGCAGGTCGTCCCGGGGCTGTTGCAGACCAAGCAGTACGCGGAGGCCCTGATCGCCGGGGCGTTGCCGGAGACACCACCGGCCGAGGTCGAGAAACGGGTCCAGGTGCGCATGCGCCGACAGGAACGAATCTCCACCGAGGAGAACCCGCTGCGCCTGTGGACCGTCCTGGACGAGGCCGCCCTGCGCCGGGTCGTCGGCAACCGCTCCCTCATGCGCGACCAGTTGGAACAACTCGTCGAGCAGTCCCAGCTGCCGCACGTCACCGTGCAGGTGATCCCCTTCGACATGGGCGCGCACCCGGGCCTCAACGGGCAGTACGCGATCCTCGAGTTCCCGGACGCGGCCGACTCCAGCGTCGTCTACATCGAGGGCGTCACCAGCGATCTGTACCTGGAGAAGGCGAACGACGTCCAGAAGTACAGCGTGATGTACGAACACCTGCGGGCGCAGGCCCTGAACGTGGACCAGTCGCGGCAGTTCATCGCGGACATCGCGAAGGACTACGCGCGCTGATCATCTGGACTGATCGCCGCGCTGATCACTGTGCTGATCACCCTTTCGGGGGACCATCCCGACCGGAGGGGCGCGGTACCGTACACCTTCCCCAGGCCGGGATGGAAGGCTCCACTGGAATATGCCATCCAGTCGAGTGAATAGTCGCTTCGTAGGCCGATGTTGGCTAGTAGCGTCGATCACGCCACCGAGCAACAAGGTTGGCGTGAATCGCCTTGCGGAGTCCGGTTCAGTCCGGACGTGCGGCGCGATGACAGCAACTCAACATCTGGCAATTCGGAGCAAACATGGCAATTCGTCAGGGTGCCACGGACACGTGGACCAAGTCCTCGTACTCCACCGGGAACGGCGCGTGCGTCGAGGTCAAGTCGCCGGTCACAGCGGCCATGGCGGTACGGGACTCCAAAGTTCCCGAGGGCCCGGTCCTGGCGTTCCCCGCGAACGCGTGGAACACCTTCGTGGCGTCGGTCAAGGCGTGAGGGGCGAGGCTGTCTGATCCTCACCCTCGACCGACCGCACGGTCAACAACTGCACAAGCACCACAGGAAGAGCCCTCTCGACCAGCCCGCCGTCCTTGCCGAGAGGGCTCGGCCGTGTCCCGGATCACCTCACCGGGAACGCCACATCGCACACCGGGTCCTCGGCCCCCGCCGCGTCCCAGTCCGCGAAGTACACCTCCCGGCACGGGCCCGCCTGCCACAGCCCCTGCTTCGGGATCCACTCCTCCACCGCCTCGAAGGCGGCCAGGATCTGCGGATGAGCCACCTGCGCCTTGGTGATCCGGGTGTAGGCGAGCCGCTGGGCCGGCTCGACCCGTACCTTCATCTCCCGCCCACGGCCCTGCCGCTCGACCCACACCCGCGCCGCCGCCTCGTCGGCCACCGGCACGCACGACTCGGCCGGACCGTCGCTCTCCATCGACACGTCGGAGTGGTACACGACGAACGGCGCCGCGGTGATGCCGCCGCACTCCCGGGCGCCTTCCTCAAGGCGCCCCAGCGACGCGCCGATCCACGTGGGCAACTCGCCCGCCAGCACATGCCGTGTCTCCGTGATCAGCACCTGCTCGGGCACATCCACCGTCTCGACCACGAACTTCCCGTACATCTCGGAGCTCCTCCCCGACAGTCGTCCACGGAGGTATGCGGCGAGGGTTCGCTGCCCGGCCATCCGGGCCTCCACGTCCGCCCAGTACGCGTCGAGCCGGTCGGCGGCCGCGGCCCCGTCCGGTGCCTCGACGACCTCCGCGACCCGTGCGAGCGGCATGTCGAGCTGGCGCAGGAGCGCCACCAGGCGGGCGCGTTCGATCTGGCCGGTGCGGTAGTAGCGGTAGCCGCTGACCTCGTCGACGTGCGCGGGCGGCAGCAGCCCGAGGCGGTCGTACAGGCGCAGTGCCTTGGCCGACAGCCTGGCCCGCGCGGCGAACGCGCCGATGGTGAGCAGTTCGTCGTCCACGGCCTCATCCTCCGTCACCGGGCGGCTCTTGCGCCCGGTGCGAAGGACGTTCCGCCCTGCCCCAGGGGCAAGGTCAACACCGGCTAGGCGAGCGCGCCCTCCACGGCCGCCACGAGCTCCGCCGCCTCCGGCTCGGTCTGCGGCGAGAAGCGGGCGATGACCTTGCCGTCCCGGCCGATCAGGAACTTCTCGAAGTTCCAGCGGATGTCCCCGCTGTGCCCCTCGGCGTCCGCGAAGCCGACCAGGCGGTCGTAGAGCGGGTGCCGGCCCTCCCCGTTCACCTCGACCTTCTCGGTCATCGGGAAGGTCACGCCGTACGTCGCCGAGCAGAACTCGGCGATCTCCTCGGCGCTGCCCGGCTCCTGGCCGAGGAACTGGTTGCAGGGCACGCCGAGCACGGTGAAGCCGCGCTCCGCGTACTGCTCCTGGAGCTTCTCCAGGCCCGTGTACTGCGGGGTCAGGCCGCACTTGGAGGCCACGTTCACGACGAGGACCGCCTGGCCGGCGTACTGGGCGAGGTTGGCGGGGCCGCCGGTGAGGGTGTTGATGTCGACGTCGAGGGGGGAGAGGTCGTTGCTGTCTGCAGTCGTCATGAGGCGGATGCTACTTCCGGTGGGTGAGGTGGTTGGTAACTGCGGGTGCGTGGGGGCTGGTCGCGCCCACGCGGCGGAGCCGCATGTTCAACTCAGCCCCGCCCCCCTTCGGGGCGCGGCCACCACCGTGTCTCCTGCCACCGACCGTGAGTACAGCACCGACCGCCCGGATCGACGTCGTTCCACCAGGCCTGCGTCCAGAAGGACCTTCAGGTGGCGGCCGACCGAGCCAAGCCCTTGGCCGGTCACGGCGGTCAGTTGCGTCGTGCTCATGGGGGAACCGAGGAGGACGAGCACCAAGGCCCGCGCGTGGCCGAGCAGCGCGCCCAGGCTCGCGGGCACGGCCCGGGCGCCGGGGTCGGCGAGGGCGCCCGCGCACGAGTAGACGATCGCGTACCGGTCGGGGGCCTCCCACGCCACCCAGCCGCCCTTCGGAGTGACCGGCACGAAGACGAGTTCGGCGCCGGAGATCTCCCGGGGCGGGTACTCGTGCAGATTCACCTGAAGCCGGTTGTCGCCGAGCCAGCGGGTCCGCCCGGGCCGCAGGGAGTCCAGTACGGCCGCCCAGCCGCCCCGGCTCACCTGCGCGGTCCGCGCGACCACGTCGGCCTCCAGGACGCGCCGACGCCGGTCCCAGTCCGGACGTACGGCCTCGGTCCAGACGTACTCGAGGAGCGCGGCGGCGCGTTCGGGCAGGTCGTCCCGGTCCAGTACGGCGGGGAGGGGGCCGGCGAGGGAGACGGTGAGGTGGGCGCGGGCCTGACCGGGGTCGGCCGCGCGCACCCGTGCCACGCCCTGCTCGAAGGGCTCGCGGTTCCTCGGGGTCGGGGTGAGGAAGTCGGCGATCCAGTCCTTGCCGAGTGCGGCGCGGACGAGATGCGCGGTGACCGGGTCGGCGGCCAGGCGGGCCCGGTAGGCGGGGCGGTGTGTGTCCAGCCAGGCGCGTTCGCCGGGGTGGGCGGCGCTCCCCAGGTGCAGCAGCTTCAGCGCGGCGAAGGTCTCGGCGAGCGGGGAGAGGACGAAACGGCTGCCGGCGAGGGTGTCGGCGTTGATCTGCCACCAGCCCATGCCGCCCCGCTCCCCGGTCCACGCCGACCTTTCGCTCCCGCGCGAAACAATAACGACCGGCCGCCGGCCCCCTCAGACTCCGCCCATGCGCAGCTACCGACAGCTCTTCCGTACCCCGGAGTTCACGCCTCTCTTCCTCGCCTCCTCCGCCAACGTCCTGGCCCAGACGATCAGCGGTCTGGCCCTCGGCACCCTCGTGTTCCGGGCGACCGAGTCACCGCTGCTGTCCGCGGTGAGCATGTTCGGCCCGTCGCTGGCGCAGATGCTCGGGGCGACCTTCCTGCTGTCCGGTGCCGACCGGCTGCGCCCGCGCTCCGCGCTGACCGGTATCTCCCTCGCCTTCGCCGCCACCACGGCCGTCCTCGCGCTGCCCGTACTTCCCCTCTGGGTGCTCTTCGCGGTGATCCTCGGCCAGGGCCTGGTCGCGTCGCTCGGCGGGGGAGTGCGCTGGGGGCTGGTGAACGAGATCCTCTCCAAGGACGGCTTCATGCTGGGGCGTTCGGTCTTCAACATGATGGCCGGGATCGCCCAGATCGTCGGATACGCGACGGGCGGTCTGCTGGTGGCGGTGCTGTCGCCGCGCCTGTCGCTGCTGTTGTCGGCGGCGCTGTACGTCGCGGCGGCGGCCGTCCTCCGGCTCGGCCTGACCTCGCGCCCGCCCCGCGCCCAGGGCCGCCCGTCGGTCACGGCGACCTGGCGCAGCAACGCCCTGCTGTGGTCCTCCCGTCCCCGCCGCCACGTCTACCTCGCCCTGTGGATCCCCAATGGCCTCGTCGTCGGCTGCGAGTCCCTCTACGTCGCCTACGCCCCCGACACCGCGGGCACGTTGTTCGCCTGCGCGGCGCTGGGGATGTTCGTCGGCGATGTGACGGTGGGCCGCCTGGTGCCGCCCCGGCTGCGCCCGCGCCTCGGCATTCCGCTGCTGGTGCTGCTGGCCGTGCCGTACCTGTTCTTCGCGCTGCGCCCGG
Organism: Streptomyces sp. SD31; assembly: GCF_052068475.1. Taxonomy (NCBI): domain Bacteria; kingdom Bacillati; phylum Actinomycetota; class Actinomycetes; order Kitasatosporales; family Streptomycetaceae; genus Streptomyces; species Streptomyces sp. SD31. The sequence continues at coordinate 278,279 of NZ_JBQHCX010000014.1, forward strand.
CGGTGCCGTGGGCGGCCGTCGCCGTGGCCGTGGCCTCGATCGGCTTCGGCGCGAGTCTCGTCCAGCAGGAGCGCCTGGTCGCCCTGACTCCCGACGAACTCAGCGGCCACGCCCTGGGGTTGCACGGCTCCGGCATGCTCACGATGCAGGGAGTGAGCGCGGCGCTCGCGGGATCCGTGGCCCAACTGACCTCCCCCGCCACGGCGATGACGGTGATGGCCGTGGCGTCCCTCGCGGTGACCCTGTCACTGACGGTGGCGAGCCTGCGCAACGCGGAGGAGAGCGGGCTCCGACAGGTGGCCAAAACCTCACGGGGTGTGAGGTGAATCGCGTCAACTCACCTTCGGCCATGGTCAGTTGGGCCTAGGTTGGTTGCTGTTTTTGATCACCGCGCCACCCAGCCACCCAACCACCCAGCCACCCACCCGACCGCAGGAGCCCACCGTGCCCGACCCCCACACCCGCATCGACACCTCGACACCGCACTCGGCACGCCTCTGGAACTACTTCGTCGGCGGCAAGGACAACTACGAGGTCGACCGGCGGATCGGGGACGAGATCAAGGAGATCTTCCCGGGCCTGGTCGACGTGGCCGTGTCGAGTCGCCGGTTCCTGGGCCGCGCCGTACGCCACCTGGCCGGCGAGGCGGGCATACGGCAGTTCCTGGACGTCGGCACGGGCCTGCCGACCGCCGACAACACCCACCAGGTGGCCCAGCGCGTGGCGCCGGACGCCCGGATCGTGTACGTCGACAACGACCCCGTCGTGCTGGCACACGCGAGCGCCCTGCTCACGAGCACCCCCGAGGGCAGGACGGCGTTCCTGGACGCCGACCTGTACGCCCCCGAGGCCCTCCTGGAGGCCGCCGCGGGCACCCTCGACCTCTCCCGCCCGGTCGCCCTGATGATCCTCAACACCCTGGGCCACGTCCCCGACCACGACCAGGCCCGCGACCTGGTACGCCGCCTCATGGCCGGTCTCCCCGCGGGCAGCCACCTGGTGATCGGCGACAGTACGGCGACGAGCGAGGGGATGATCGCCGCGTCGGAGGCGTACAACGCGAGCGGCGCGGTGCCGTACCACGTCCGCAGCATCGGCGAGATCGCCGGCTTCTTCGACGGCCTCGACCTGGTGGACCCGGGCATCGTCCAGGTACCCGAGTGGCGCCCCGACGTCCACGGCCCGGCGGACATCGCGACGGCCGCGGTCGACGCGTACTGCGGGGTGGGCCGCAAGCTGTGAGGCCCGGCGCGATCAGCGGCGGCGCGGGGGCGCCGTACCGCTCACCGCCCCCGCGCCACGCTCACCGTCCCTGCTCCACGTACTCCTTGAACTGTTCGAGATCGCTACGGACGAGCCGCTCGATGGCGTTGGCCTGGGCGAACCCCTTCGGTCCGCCGAAGGTCTCCCTGACGGTGCCGGGGTCGTACTCGAGCCGTGCCTGCACACGGGTGCGGTTCCGGTCGATCGGCAGCAGCGAGAAGGACCCCGCGAGGTCGGGAGCGCCCGTCGTACGCCACTCCAGCACACGCTCCCCCGCCCGATCGGACACCTCGGCATCGAACTCCCGGGTCCGGCCGCCGGCCTCCACGTCCAGGTGCGCCCGGCCGCCGGCCTCCGTACGGGCGTCGCGCACTCCCGCCAGGAAGCGCGGATAGTCGTCCACCCGGTGAAGGCTCTCCCAAGCCGTGTCGATCGGGACTCCCACATCGACGTGTTCTTCGAGGGTGCTCATGGCTCACCTCCACGTCCGGCTCACAAAGCATTGCCTGCTGCTTCCAGTGTGCGCCCGGTGTGCTTCCCGGGCCCGGCCCTCCGGCCCCCGTTCCCCCCATCGCCGCAGCTCGGCGCACCCTGACGCCAGGCGCGTCGTTAGGTGCGTCATGAAGATCATCGCTACCGCCGCGCTTGCCGCCGCGACCCTCGTCCTGACCGCCGCCGTCCCAGCTTCGGCGGACGGGGACCACGGAAACCGCCAGGTCAACCAGAGCAAGGTCACCGAGAAGAGCTCGCCCGGCACCGCGGCCACGCCCGAGAACAACATCCCCATGAGGATCAACGTCGACGAGAGTGCGGAGCCCGACCTCCAGCAGGGAATCCTCCCGCGCATCGTGGGCCAGCTGCTCTAGCGGTTCCAGGGACGGGGAGCCGGGCGCCGGGCAAGGCGGAGACCGTCGCGTCCCCGCCGCCGGTGGCCGCTCACCGTCCCACCAAGGCGACGTCTGCGCCGAAGGTGCGAAAATCGGTACGTACCTCTGTGGGCTGGGCGCGGAGAGGGACGCCGATGGATCTGGACACTGTCGCCGACGAGCTGTACGGCCTGCGGCCGGAGGAATTCGTCGCCGCCCGCGCCGCACACGCGGCCGCGGCCCGCACAGCCGGCGACCGCGCCCTCGCCGACCGGATCACCAAGCTACGGCGCCCGAGCCTGTCGGCCTGGGCCAGCAACCTCCTCGTTCGCGAACACCGCAGCGAGGTCGAACCGCTGCTCCGCCTCGGAGAGGGCCTGCGACAGGCACATCGTGACCTGGACGGCGTCCAACTGCGTGAGCTCAGCCGCCGGCAACGCACCCTGATCAACGCCCTGTCCCGCCAAGCCGGACAACTGGCCGCGCAGGCGGGCCACCCGATCAGCGACGCCGCCCAACACGAGGTCGAAGACACCCTGCGCGCCGCCCTCGCCCAACCGGAGGCCGCCCAGGAATGGGCGAGCGGCAGACTCACCAAGCCCTTCAGCGCCACCGCCGACTTCCCCGCCGTCACCGAGACCGCAGCCCGCCGCCGAACCCCCGCGGCACCCCCACCGACCGAACCCCCGGCCCCCGAGCCCTCGCCGCCGCCGCGTCGCGACCGTAAGGCCGACGCCGACCGGCGCAGACGTCTCGCCCAGGCCCGCCAGGACGCCGACAAGACGGTGCGGGAACTACGGGCGCGGGAGGACGAGGCGGCGAGCGCGAGCCGTGAGGCCGACGCGGCCAGGAAACACCTGGACGAGGTGCAGCGCCGCATCAGTGAACTGGCCGCCGAACTGCAACGGGCCAAGGACGAGCAACGACAGGCACGCTCTGCCGAGCAGGCGGCACGCGACCAGGTGCGTACGGCCGATCGCCAGGTCCGGGAGGCCCGGCGTCGGGCAGAGGCCGCTGCCGCGGACGTCGAGCGCCTCACCTGACCACCGAGCGACTGAATCCGCAGGCCGGGCAGCGTGTCTAGCGGGCGGGGCGGCCGGTTTGGAGCAGGGTGGTCGGTACTGCCGCCGTCGAGGAGGAATCGTGAAGCGTCGTCTCGTCGCCGCCTTGGCCGTCGCCATCGCCGGGCTGGTGCTGTCCGCCGTACCGGCCGCGGCCCAGGGCGCCCCGGGGGAAATGGGCCGGGACGACTGGAACATCTTCCTCACCAACGTCCTCGTGTAGCCACGGCCTGGGAACGCCACCGCCCAGCCGTGGCAACGGCGGTCCCGACCCCCGCGATCGCCAGCCCGATCCCACCGAAGATCAGCGGCAGCAGCCACAGCGAGGCGAACCCGTTGATCCGCGCGTCCTCGGGGGAATCGGCGCGGTAGAGCACGTCGACCCGCTCACCCTCGTCGTACGACGGTGGATTGGAACCGGTAGAGCTCCGGAACGTCCGCGACGTGCCGTCCGCCGACGTGAACTCGACGACCGGGTACGCCACGGGCTCGTCGCTCTGCCTCTTCTTGCGGGACGTGCCGGTGTCGTCCTTCCGCCACTCCAGCGCGACCACCGTCCCCCGGGCACGCTCCGCCTCCACCAGGAACGACACCGACATCCCCGCCAGGATCAACCCGACGACCAGGAACACCGCCCCGAACGCGATCGCCCCGAACGCGAACCACCGACGGGCACCCCACCCACGCACCTGTACCTGCACGATGTCCCTCTCACTCGTCCGGAGTGAGGGACGTTATCCCCGGTCAACCCGCCCCGTACGAGCGGCACCACCCTGATGGCCACTGCGTACGGCCTCCTTGCCGCAGGCGGCCTGCTGCGGCAATTGCTCATGCGCCGGGCTGGAGGCGGTGTCTGGGCGGGTCGGGCGGTTCGTCTTGTAGGAGGCCGAACCGCCCGTACCCTTCTTGGTATCTACGGCGTCACATAGCGGGCGCCAAACACTGGAGGCAATACCCCGTGCTGATTGCTCAGCGTCCCTCGTTGACCGAAGAGGTCGTCGACGAGTTCCGCTCCCGGTTCGTGATCGAGCCGCTGGAGCCGGG